>JBAQDU010000172.1:0-5454 GCA_049294805.1 Clostridiaceae bacterium | reverse complement strand
GGAGAAACATCCAATCATCAAGCCCAAGATTTATGTGGATATCTGGCAAGCACTGTAAGGATTGAATGAAGAGCCCGTTGCCTTAATAGGGCACGACGGGTTCCGTGAGGGGCACAGACAGGAACCTCACAGACAACAAATCAATTGAAAAGTGAGGTGAAAGTCGAGTGTTGTCTACTCGACAGATTATGCCTAAAGTATCATACATTGTTAATCTGAGTGATCAAGAACGACTTAAGCTATTGAAGATCGTCAACAAAGGGACATCAACTGCAAAACGTATCTTACATGCCAATATTCTACTGGCTTTGGATGAAAATAACTCTGTAAAGGTAAGTTCACCTGTTATTTCCGAACGCTTTCATGTTCATCGTCAAACGGTTCAAACAATTAGGAAGACTTATTCACTAAGTGGCTTAGAATCAGCACTAGATCGTAAAAAAAGGAAAAAACCGCCCATCAATCCTAAGTTAACTGGTGACGTGGAAGCGCGAATTATCGCAATCTGCTGTGGCAATCCACCAGCTGGTTATAGTCGATGGACGTTACGTCTTGTTGCTGAAGAAGTAGTGAAACTTGAGATTGTTGATTCGATCTCTCATATGTCGGTTGATCGGATCCTAAAAAAAACGAATTTAAGCCTCACTTAAAGAAATGTTGGTGCATTGCTCCTGAACAAAGTGCAGCGTTCGTTGCAAATATGGAAGACGTATTAGAAGTCTACTCACTACCATTTAATCCGACTAAACCAGTTATCTGTATGGATGAAAAGCCCTGTCAGCTTCTGGATGAAACTCGCCAATCAATTCCGGCAAAACCTGGCCGTGTTCGAAAAGAAGATAACGAATATATTCGAAATGGGACTTGTCGTATCTTTCTTTTACAGAACCATTAGGTGGATGGAGACGTTGTAACGCCAATGAGCGGCACACCAAGCGGGATTGGGCTGAACAGATCCGAATTCTGCTGGAGGAAGATTACCCTGATGTAGAAAAGGTGATCATCGTGCTAGATAATTTGAACACACACACAATCTCAGCATTATACGAACGATTTCCGGCTCCACAAGCATTTCGCTTAGCCCAAAGACTAGAGATTCACTATACTCCAAAGCATGGTAGTTGGCTTAACATCGCCGAAATGAGCTTAGTGCGTTGACATCTCAATGTTTGAATCGGAGAATTGCATCTTTGTCCAAAATGCGAAACGAAGTTAAGTCATGGGCGACGAAACGAAACTTAAATCAGAAATCCGTTGATTGGCAGTTTGACCTGGGAGAAGCTCGATGCAAACTAAAGCATTTGTATCCTGTGATTAATACAGATTAAGATGTTACGCGGTACTAGTTAACCACCTCAAAGAAAAAAATACAAAGAAAAAACACAAGGAAAAACAAGCGAGTCTGCCATGGCTGATCTGCTTGTTTTTCTTTGTGAATTCTTGGAATCATTGATCTAGTTTACTTGGTTGCTTGTGCAAATTCAGCTTTGATTTTAGCCAATGCGTCAGGATTGGATAGCAGCTCAAGTCCCAGAAGGGCCAGGGAGTAGGATCCTTTGAAGAGGGCTTCGGTCCCCACTGAGGAAATAGTCGCATCAGCCAGTTCTCGGCTATGGCCGGCTACATCCTCATCACAGATCTTGATGCGACCCTGGATTGTCGGACATTGGTAGGATACGGCACCCACATCGGTCGACCCACGGGGGCCTTCGGTGATGGCTTCGATATTATTGAGTTCCGCCTTGATCATGGCAGTTTTTAGAAGGTCTCCCAAGCTGTAGTTCATCAAGCAGTCATCATAGGCTGTTTCATAAAGGGAAGCCTCCACGGTGACTCCAGCTGCCATAGCTGCGGACTTGGCAGCTAGTTCGACCTTTTCTTTAATTTCCTTTGCATAGGCCATGGTGGAGGCCCGGAAGTAATAATCAAGTTGGGCAAAATCGGGAATGACATTGGCAGCTTTGCCGCCATCGCTGAAGATACCGTGGATGGACGAACCGGGTTTTACGAATTGGCGCAGCTGATTGATCAGGTTGTAAGTTGAGACGGCTCCATCTAATGCAGAAGCGCCTTCCCAGGGACTGGTACCATGGGCGGTCTTGCCGTGGAACTGAAACCGGACTGGGATAAGTGCCATGGATCGTCCGCCTAAACCATTCTCCGAATCGGGGTGGAGCATCATGGCCACATCGACACCGTTAAAGACGCCGGCTTGGGCCAAACTGACTTTTCCGCCGAAATTCTCTTCAGCCGGTGTTCCAATGATCTGGATGACTCCGCCAATTTGATCGGCTGCGTTTTTTAAGGCACAGCCGGCTGCCAGAGAGATTGCAGCAATCAAGTTATGGCCGCAACCATGACCGACCCCGGGCAGGGCATCATATTCACACATATAGGCTAGTGTCGGGCCGGGCTTGCCGGTATCATAGACTCCAATGAAATCAGTTGGGACAGCTACGCTTTTTTGAACTGAAAAGCCTGCCTGTTCCAAATAACTGATCAGGGCAGCCTGAGCCAGGAATTCTTCATTGCCCAGCTCCGGATTGTCATAGAGGTATTTGACCAGGGATTGATAAGATCCCAGATGCGCCTCTAAATCTTGTTTGATTTGGATCTCTAGGGTTTTCAATTGCTCCATTTAAATTGCTCCTATTCGACAGCTTTCTTTGCCAGTTCCAAGGCTTCAGCCCGCCATTTTTCCATGGACCCGTCTGCCTTAGCCGCCTTAATTACTTCGTTGGCAACTTCAATTAATGATTTATGCTGATCGCCCAATGGGAAAGCTACAACATTTTGGGCATACAAATTTTCAGGATCTAAGTTAAAGGTCTCTTTGGGAAGGATCATTAAATCAGAGAAGGTCTTCAGCATATTGGTGGCGTTATCGGTGGAGATAACCAGAGCATCAATGTCTCCGGCATTTAAGGATAAAGCCAAGGCATCTAAAGTACCCATTATTTTAAGACTCATGGGGTCAGTGAGCTTAGCAGCCATTTCCTGTTGAACAGAACCACTTTGCGCTCCAAATTTGAGCTTGGCAGCCTTGATTTGATCCAATGAAGTGTATTTGGCGGCATTGGTCTTACTCATCAGGATTCCCTGCCAGCCTACTTCAGATTCAGTGGCATACCCATCCGAGTACTGCATGGCAGACTTTCTGCCTTCAGTGTAGGAGAAGCCGGCAATGGCCATATCCACCTGAGCAGCCTGAATATTAGACAGGACACCTTGGAAATCAGTGGGCTTGATCTCAAGCTTGACACCGATCTTATCGGCAATGGCCTGACCTAACATGATATCTGAACCGACGATCTGTTTCTGGTTGTTGGCATCTAACACATAGAATTCATTGGGTGGGTAATCCGGTGAGGTCCCCATGACAATAACTCCGGCTGCTTTGATTTTAGCCAGGGAGTCATTGGCAGCGGTCGTTGCGGCTGCTGTGGTTTGTGCAGCAGTAGTTGCAACGACCGTGGTACCGGCAGTGGTGGTTGCTGCAATAGTTCCTGAAGCCGTTGTTCCGGCTGTAGTCGTTGTGGTCGTTGCCGGGGTACAGCCGGCTAATAAGGAAACACCCAACAGCATAGTAGCTGCTTTGATCGCGATTTGTTTGAATTGATTGTTGAACATATTAATTCTCCATTTTTAATTATTATTTTTTTGCTTGGTTATTTTTGCTTGGTTATTTTTGCTTGGTTATTTTGTTTAGGTTTGATCATCCATTGACCTTAAGCTGCTGACCAATGTCTGGTCGACCGTTAAAGTGATTGAAACTGTTTTGTTAATAGTTGACCACATTAAGGAACTGCCTGGTTCTATCCTCCCGGGGGTTGTCCATGACATCCACCGGGGGTCCCTCCTCTATGATCTGTCCGTCATCCATGAAGATGATCCGGTCGGCGACGTCTTTTGCGAAATTCATTTCATGAGTCACAATGACCATAGTCATACCGTCTGCTACCAAATCTTTTATTACCATCAGTACTTCCTTGACCATTTCAGGGTCCAGGGCACTGGTCGGTTCGTCAAATAACATGAGGTCCGGTTCCATAGCCAACGCCCGGGCAATGGCTACCCGCTGTTTTTGGCCTCCTGATAAACTCTGGGGATACACATCCCGTTTATCCGATAAGCCGATCCGTTGGAGGAGTTTATCAGCCACAACTTCCGCTTCGGTCTGAGTAATTCCCCTGACCAGCATCGGAGCCATGGTGAGATTTTGCAGAACAGTCATATGCGGGAATAAATTAAAATGCTGGAACACCATACCCATTTTGCCACGGGCTTTGATGAGAGCAGCCGAATCTCGGTCATAGGCATTTAGTACTTCACCCTTGAAGATGATCTCGCCATCCGTTGGAAATTCCATTAAGTTGATGCAGCGCAAAAGCGTTGATTTACCGGAACCTGACGGTCCGATGATGGCGACAACTTCGCCTTTTTCAATGGTTGTGGAAACGCCTTTTAAGACTTTTAAGCTTCCAAAGTCTTTATATAAATTTTTAATTGTCAACATCAGTTTTTAACTTCCTTTCCATTAAGCCCATGAGCTTGGTTGTTATCAAGGTTAGGAACAGATAAATCATAGCTACCACGATGAGGGGTTCAAACGTTGAATAAGTGGATGCTTTGATAATATTGCTACTGTAGGTCACGTCGAAAATACCCACCGTGGAGACGATGGCAGATTCCTTGATCATTGTAATAAATTCATTGCCCAGCCCCGGCAAGATGACTTTGATGGCCTGGGGGACGATGATCTTCTGCATGGTTTGACGTCTGGATAACCCCAGGGACAGACCGGCTTCCATCTGACCTTTGTCGATGGACTGCAGACCGCCGCGCAGAAGTTCGCAAACGTAGGCGCCGGAGTTGATCGACAGGGCGATGACGGCGGTGATAAACTCACGGGAGCCATAAACATTACCCAGAAAGGGGAGTGCAGGGAATTTGATCCCAATTTGGGGAAGGGCATATAACCAGATCAATAGCTGGACCAACATAGGGGTTCCACGGATGAGCTGAGTATATAAGTCGGCTAAGAGTCGAAGCGGTTTATACCGGCTTTGCTTCATCATGGCGGCAGTCAATCCGAAAATGCTTCCCAGAACGACGGTGACCAATGACAAAACAATGGTAACGATGGTTCCTTGGATGAATACGTTGGTCCAGGGAATCAACTTGGTAAAATCGATGTTTATTTTGGATGCGGTTATAAAATACATAGTAGGACTCCAATTCATATAATTAACAATATATGTATAATTATACATAACGATAGGCTTAGGTCAAGGTTTATTTTCCACAAATACCCAGTTAAACCCGTAGTGGGTTATTGAATAGTCAAAAAATAACCCGAAATTTAGCTAAATAAGATTAATAAAAATTCATTTAACAATGAATATATGCAATGTAAAACCTTTACTTCAAAAATATCTTGAATTTTGTTTAATA
>JBAQDU010000171.1:0-5357 GCA_049294805.1 Clostridiaceae bacterium | reverse complement strand
CTCTGAGTTCGAGATAATATTCCATTTGAGAAAGATAGGATTTTAAAATAAATTGATCCATCGAGGTACTCCTTTCAAAAAGCGCAGTGAAGCCTTGGGCATCAGCACCTTGGGTGGAGACCTGGATAGAAAGAGTAAAAAAGTTAAGTTGTTGTGGTGGCTAAAATATGGTAACATAGGCGTGCAAATAGTAGTTGCTCTCCCTTGGTTATTTGTAGTTTGTCGTGAATCCACAATAAACCATAAATGGCGGTGTAGCTACTATTTGTTTTTTTGCACGAATAAGCCTCTATTAATACAAGAGGCATAAGTATAAAATTCTAACAAAGAACTATCGCGTAGCGATTTTGTTCAATATGATTAAAGAATAATAAATAGAAATTTCTAAATGATTCAATGGATCTAAGGAAAATCAACGAAACAATTGATACATTGTTGCGGATAATTTATAGATTGGGATAACTCACTTAATCACACAGGGTTTTGGCCAGTACCTGTGGATAACTATCCCAATTGGCGGCTAAACTTTAGCTTTAAACTGGATTTTACGTGAAAGATGTTGGGGAAGCCAATAGTTTCACGTCTTACCCTAAACTATTGATGTATTGTTAGAGTAAGACGGAAACAAACAAATTGAAATTCGAATGAAAAATATATCAAAGATGGATCAGGGAGATTATTATGCTTGGAGCTATTATTGGAGATATTGTAGGATCCCGTTTTGAACGAAATAATTGTAAAGGTAAAGAGTTTGATTTTTTTGATGAACAGTGTCAACCAACGGATGACAGCATAATGACCTTGGCTGTAGCCAAAGCGATCATGGAAACTGAGAAGCAGATCAAGCCGGCCGTCAGTGGATTTGGGTTTGATATCAAGTATGATGCGCTTTTAAGTCAATTGACGATAAAATATATGCAGGAACTCGGGCGACTCTATCCCGACAGTGGTTATGGAAACAAGTTCAAAGCTTGGATCCACAGCGAGAAGCCAAGACCCTATGAGAGTATTGGTAACGGAGCAGCCATGAGAATCAGCCCGGCGGGGTTAGCTGCTCGGACCGAAGCGGAAGCAATCAGCTTATCCCGCGTCATAACGGAAGTTTCTCATAATTCAGAAGAAGGTTTAATGGGAGCTGAGGCGGTGGCAGTTGCCATCTTTATGGCAAATCAGGGATACCTTAAAAATGACATCCGAAACCGGATCGCATTGAATTACTATCCCCTGGATTTTACCATCGATGAAATCAGACCCGACTACCAGTTTAGTGCAACTTGCCAGGGGACAGTTCCTCAAGCTATTGAATGTTTTCTGGAGTCAAATTCCTATGAAGATGCAGTTCGGCTGGCCATATCCTTAGGCGGAGACAGCGATACCATCGCTGCCATCGCCGGCTCCATTGCCGGAGCTTATTATGGAATACCGGAGGACATCAGGGCATTCGCCTTGAGTTATCTAGATGACGATCTCCGATTGATCGCTGCAAAATGGGATGAGTTCATCGGTGAAACAACAGAAGAATTCAAGTTTTTGACAAAGTATATCGGTAAACTCGCAGATGTTGATCGGTTTGATCAAGTTGCAGACCAGGCAGAAAATGATTGGTTATTCGATGATGGCGAGGAAGATGAAGATCCAGAAGATGATGAAGAATTACCAACAGCCGCCAATGGGGGTTTAGTATCTTCTTTTATCGAAGAAGTTTATCAATTCTCGGAGGCTCATCCTGAATATGAAATGAATAACTATGAAACGATTATTAAGAAGTGTGATCAGGAAACCACCGAAAGGCCAATCGACTCAAGCCAACCTTCCCAATGTGGTGCAAACTATATTCTGGCCTTGATCAGCCAGGCCATTCAAACTGGCTCGGACAATGAAGAAACCGTCTTGGAGTATTTTCGCAATGGTACGATGTTAAACTGGCTAAAGCAACTCAAGGACATTGACTGGCAGTCTTCTTCAAGAAAACTAAGGGAGATCTATTTAGAAATTGGTAAAATCGAAGATACCGTTGCCTACTCTATTGTAGTAGAGGATGAGGAAGCCAGTTTATATAAATATAAGATTCTCGATGGACCATCAACCGCTAGTCTATATTTAAAAATGGCTGCGGATTCCTTATTTTCGGATTGGCATGAGATCAAAACCCATTATTGGGAAATGGACTATCCGAACAAGATCTGGCCACTAGTTTATGATGCAGACCAATGGCTTCTCTTTGTCCGCTATGAGGGATTGCGTGGTGAAAAATACGAAGGGGATAATAACTATCCAGAGAATTGGGATAAACTTTTGAGTTTATTCAGGATAGAGAATTGAGTTATTGAAGTATTGAAGTATTGAGTTATAAAGTTATTCAAAAACCTAAGTGAAATCTAGGTAAATCCTACCTAAACCTTTTGAGCTTAAGAAAATGACCGGTTATTCCCAATGAGGATAGTATACGAATGCTGTCTAAAATTTGTTATGATGAAAGAGGACCAGATAAGTCTGGTCCTCTTTCATCCATCCGAGTCGGTGAGTGTGCCATTTTAGATAGATTCTCTAAATAATATTGTCCTGGAAATAGTATACAGTGATTTTCAAGTTGTTAATCAGTTTGAAGTCTCGGTCACCGATCCTCAAGTAGTATCAACAGTCAGATCATCAACATCCATGGGGGTAAGCATGAAATTACGTATTCGCCAAATATCGGAAAGTGAATTCACGGTGCAAGGGCACGGAGTTCACACCGCCTTTAAAGAATTATCCAATGCACTGGCTAAGCGAGATGACACAACGGTCATTATCAATAAAAAAGCTAAAGTTGATATAACTCATATCCATACAGTCGGGCTGTATAGCCTGTTTTTTCTTTTATTTGGGAGTGGCAAAAAAGTCGTATCGGCTCATGTTGTCCCCAAGTCTTTTATTGGCAGTTTAGCCGGAGCCAAATATTGGTTACCATTAGCCAATATCTATCTGCGTTGGTTTTATAATCGAGCCGATTTAGTGTTGGCCGTTTCAGATGAAACCAAACGCGAATTGCAAAGCATGGGTGTGACCAAACCAATTGAGATCTTCTACAACATCGTTGATTCTAAATTCCCGACGAATTATAACGTGGTTGGAGAGTTGACTCCTAACGATTTATACAGGTTTTCCTGTTTTTTTGTAACTTCGCCCACTTTCAGTGCATTCCCGGGATATTCAAATACTTCGATGACATCTAACTCGTCTAATAGTTCCTGCATTGTGTAGCGCTCAAAGAGTCGTTCATCAGACATTTTCTTTTTGAGATAGGACATGTAGATTAAGGCCACAAACTGAACGAACAGTTTTCCATCAAGTGAGCCCTCGGATGACACTGCGGTCCGCCTTAGATTGAGTCTTTCCTTCAGGTTCCCAAATGCCTTTTCAACAAGGTCTTTGTTGCGGTAGATCTCCAATGCTTTGATGGGATCTTTAATATCATTGCTCATCAATGCGAAAAATCCATAATCCTTCTCAGCCTTCGAAATAACATCCTGTTTGGAAGTAATCTTGATACCTCGCACCGGAGTTTCTGTTATGTCAAAGTACTTGGCATATTGCTTCTCATTCTCTTGTTTTCTGTTACCACTCTTCAACTCGGCCTCTAGCTGATCCAGCATCACATTGAAGCGGCTTTCATGTTCCAGAGCTTTTTCACTGTTGTAGTAGATATGCAGATACATGCGGCGAGTATCCTTTATAACATCTCTCTTGCGAGGTCTTGTTTGAGAGTAGTTCCATTCAATCGCAGCGGAGTGGCTATACAGCTGGTAAGTCGAATTGTAGTTGCTCCTTGTTTTAATGCTATCTCTGATTTTGTCTAATTCCGTTTGCACTAGCTTGAGGGATACTTTGGTAGCTATTAGGAATTTCAGATTGTTCTGATATAGGGCATTGATATTGTCCTCGCTGTAGAATCCCCGATCCATAACTAAGTTCACTTTACCAAGATCCAGTCTCTTCAGGTCTGCCAGTAATTTCTTCAGAGTCGTGACATCGCTGATGTTGCCGGCCAGCTTCCGATAATAGAACGGCAATCCTGAGTCTTCCCCGAACAATAATGCCAGATTGATCTGAGGAAGCGGATCATGGTCCTTGTTCATGCCATACTTCACTTGATTGAGAGACTCAGAATAAGACGAAATGCTGGTAGTGTCATAGGCCCAGTATTCATTTTCCATTCTCCGCTTGCCCTGAAGTCGGAAGAAATGTTCTTTCGCTTCCTCTGTGACAGTTGAAAATAGTTCACTGCTTCTTTGGGAAGAGATGCAGGTTCCATGCGGATGATGATGAGTCTTGTCCCACTTGGGAAAACGAAGGAGCGGGTTTCGATCTTCTAGGATTAAGTAATAGGCCACAGAGAGAATCTGTCTATAGATTTCAGGAAAGCAAGTTTTCAAGTCTTGGGTGATTCCAAGTTCTTCCCCAATCGCATCAAACAAATAGGTAGCGCCATAATAGCTGTGCCTAGTTGAGACCGATGCTACCGGTCCTGGCTTAATTACGGCAGACATCGGCGGATCAATGAGTCGCTTTGATGGAATCAGATTGCCTTGCTCATCAAGTTTACCAATGCAAACCCGCTTGCTTCGTGACTGTTTCTTAGCTTTGTCCCAATAGTTAGTTGATTCATATACATAGGTAATCCCATTTTTCTTGTTTTTTACATGGATGATATTCATAGTCCACCTCACGTTATAATTATAACGTGTTTTACAAGTGCTTTCAATAGGAAAAGGGACCTGAATGTAGTGATATCAGTGAATATTTGCTTTCCACGTTATAATTCAACGGGAATCTAGGGTTGATACCAGTCGTTATGCAAACTCGGCACAGATCAAAGCCGAAGCTCGACAAGCGCTAGAAATTGAACCGGAGGCCTGGGTCGTGATTTGTTGTGGCCAGGTTCAGCCTCGTAAACGAGTCGATGACTTTATATCGGCCGCTAAAAGTTTGCCCGATATGAAATTTATCTGGGTCGGCGGGATGCCGTTCGGAAACATTGCAGCCGAACATGTTCAAATGAACCAGATCATGAATAATACACCGACAAATGTGATATTTACTGGCGTGATTCCATTTGAGTCAGTCAAGAACTATTATTTAGCCGCTGATGTCTTCTTTTTGCCCTCCGAGCAGGAAACGTTTGGCCTGGTCATTGTTGAAGCGGCTGCAGCCGGTTTACCGGTGGTACTGCGGGATATTCCCGACTACACCGAAACCTTTAAGGGGGATGCATTACTGGTTCCTGGGGATCAATTTGTAAATACCCTCTTGCAGTTGCGCCAAGATAAGAACTTGTACCAAGAAGTTCAAGTAAAAAGCAGTGCCATTGCCAAACG
>JBAQDU010000170.1:0-11669 GCA_049294805.1 Clostridiaceae bacterium | reverse complement strand
AGAGGACCAAATCCACTTCAATTTCAATTTGGACATTAGTTTGGGTCCGTAAAGATTTCCACTTCGATTTCCACTTTTCTTTAAATTTCGATTTCTACTTTTTCTACTTCTTTTTCTTTGGATAAATCTTCTTGTTTTGTTTTGATCGAGAACTGGTGGGGGCAGAGTTGCTGCGATGGACCGATCTTGCCAGTCGTTCTAGATCTGGTGTATAAAAGGTTTGGACTTGACCATTGTCTTGGATCAAGACATCCGCGGGCTGTTTGATGCCTTGCCAAGCACCGTAAAAATCTTTTAAGGAGCCTGCTAAATTTAGGATCTGAGCAATAAATCCAACCCAAAACCAATCCATGGGGAGAATAATTGTCACAAGGAAAATCAAGAATGCTAAAATCAGAACCGGTCCCAAGGAAATGATTCGAAAATCTCGTTTGGAAAAAAAACCTTCGGATTTTGCAAAAGCAGTCGACCCTCTAAACTCCAAGCTGGATTCACGCCCTGAGAAGCGTTTCATCAAGATCCCTCGGATTTTTTCATGAATCAAGGTATAGAACACGAAAATTATTACCAGGATCCCCACTTTCAATCCGATGACCGGAATGGGCAGGAACTGACCTTGGGCGTCATATCCCATTAAATAGATGGGGAGATAGGTATTTCCTAACAGGAATAACCCGATGAAGAGGACAATGGCCATGATCAATAGTCGCCGATTGAGTTTTTGATTTTTATCATAATCCACCACCAACGTGGGGACATAATGGTTTGGCAAGTGGTTGGTTGATCCGATCATATATTTAGTGCCTCCTCGTCCTGGTTTAGTTGTTGGATGATCCCAATAATCTGTGATACGTCAGAGATCATATAATCCGGGTTAGTTTGTAGCAGAACGTTAAGGTCAAGGCGGGTGTATTCCACACCGCAGGTGATGCATCCTGCTGCTCTGCCAGCCAATAGATCATAGGGCGAATCCCCTACCATGATCGCTTCATTGGGTAAAACGCCTAAAAGCTCAGCCCCCCGCAACACTGGATCTGGTTCAGGCTTGTGCTTGACGGTCAACTCCGGTGTCACGATGACTTTGAAAAACGATGTTAAATTCAATGCATCCAAACTTTTTTGAGCCACCGATCCCCGCTTCGACGTCACGATCCCCAGCAGCAATCCCATGCCGATCAGTTGGTTCAACGTCTCTTTGACCATGGGGAAGTGTCGGATCAATTCATCATGATGAATCGCGTTATAATCTCGATAGGTATCGGTCAATTCTTTTGCCTGATCCGGTGCATAGCGGTGCATTGTATTATGAAGCGGTTCACCGAAAAAGGAATAGATCTCCGCGTCGGCGACATGATCAATGCCATGGGTATGGAAGGTATGCCGAAAGGACTTGAATATTAACTCATTGGTATCGGCGATGGTTCCGTCCAGATCAAACATCACTGCTTTTATCATTCAATTTCTCCTAATTAATCTGCTTGTTAAAAATAAAATCACTCTGTTCATTATATCAGACCCTTTGGGCTCTGTTCTTTAAATCTCAGAAATCTTCTGTCGTCTTCTAGCGTCTTCTTTGGTCGTCTTCTTTGGTCGTCTTCCATCTGCTTTCGTCTGCTTACATCAATTTCATTACTCAAGCTTCTTTAACCAGCCTATTCATTTCTTTTGGTGAGTCTGGTTGACTTAGAGCGGTCCCCCTAAAAAACAGCTAGCCCATTCACCATTTTATTGGTGAGGGGCTAGCTGTTCTGTTCTGGTTATTTAAATTATATCCAGGGTTTGTCCAACGGTTTTAAAGGAAAAACTGTTTTGTATCAATTTCTTGATGGAGTCGTTCTTTTAATTCCGGCAAGGACAGTTCATATTGCTGATTGTTGCCTTTTTCATCGGCCAGGAAATGACGAA
Organism: Clostridiaceae bacterium; assembly: GCA_049294805.1. Taxonomy (GTDB): domain Bacteria; phylum Bacillota; class Clostridia; order Clostridiales; family Clostridiaceae; genus JG1575. Next base: position 9,764 of record JBAQDU010000170.1, on the reverse strand, counting down.
CCGTGAAATTATTTTCTTCCACTTCTTTGTCACCGATGACGAGCATATAAGGAACTTTCTCCATTTGAGCGGCCCGGATCTTATATCCGACTTTTTCATTGCGGCCGTCCAGGTGAACGCGGAAGCCTTCTTTCTCCAATTGCTTTTTGATATCATAGGCAAAATCCGCATGGCGTTCTGTGACCGGGATCAGGCGAACCTGCTCTGGTGCGATCCACAGCGGGAACTTGCCGGCAAACTGTTCGATCAAGATCCCCATGAACCGTTCAATGGAGCCTAATACGGTGCGATGCAGCATAACGGGACGTACCCGATTGCTGTGCTCGTCCACATAGAACATGTCAAACCGATCCGGCATCTGGAAATCAAGCTGGATCGTACCACACTGCCAGGTTCTGCCAATGGCGTCAGACAGGTGGAAGTCAATTTTGGGACCATAGAAAGCGCCGTCGCCGGGGTTTAGTTTGTATTTAGCGCCAGCTTCTTCAAGGGCTTCACGCAGCTGAGTGGTTGCTGATTCCCATTGCTCCTCGCTGCCCATGGAATTTTCAGGTTTTGTCGAAAGTTCCATATGATATTCAAATCCAAAGGTTTTATACATTCTGTCACAGAGCTCAATGATGCCCTTGACTTCTTCTTTTATTTGACCGGGTGTTACGAATAAATGCGCATCATCTTGGGTAAAGGCCCGCACTCTCATGAGGCCATGCAATGCACCGGATAATTCATGACGATGGACCAGTCCAAGCTCAGCCCAACGCATTGGGAAATCCCGATAGCTGTACATGCCGTTTTTGTAGACAAGAATTGAACCAGGGCAGTTCATTGGCTTGATGGCATATTCCTCTTGGTCGATCTCTGTGAAGTACATATTTTCTTTGTAATGATCCCAGTGACCGCTCTGATGCCAGAGGGCTTCATTGAGGATGGTTGGTGTTTTGATCTCCCCATAGCCGGCCTTAACATGTTCTTCTCTCCAGTACTCTTCAAGCTTTGTGCGGATGACCATTCCATTAACATGGAAGAATGGGAAGCCGGGGCCTTCGTCCTGGATGGAGAATAGATCCATTTCTTTTCCGATCTTGCGGTGGTCGCGGCGTTTTGCCTCTTCCAAGCGATGCAGATACGCTTCAAGATCTTTGCTCTTTTCAAACGTCGTTCCATAAATTCTTTGGAGCATCTTGTTCTTCTCATCCCCATGCCAATAGGCTCCGGCAATGGACATGAGTTTAACGGCTTTTACTTTAGAGATGTCTTTTAGATGAGGTCCTCGACAAAGGTCAATAAATTCACCTAAAGAATAGAATGAAATGATCTCACCTGCGGGCAGGTTTTGAATCAAGTCCACTTTATAGACTTCACCCATTGGCTCAAAGTGAGCAATGGCTTCTTCCCGTTTCATTTCAGTCCGGATCAATTCATGGCCTTCTTTGACGATCTTTTTCATTTCGTCTTCAATGGCCGCTAGATCCTCTGGCGTAAACCGATGTTCCGTATCAAAGTCATAGTAAAATCCATCATCGATGGCAGGTCCGATGGCGAACTTAACGTCCGGATAAAGCCGCTGTACCGCCAATGCCATGATATGAGCACTGGTGTGCCAGAATATGGCTTTGCCTTCTTTATCTTCAAAATTGACGAATTTAACGGTACTATCTGCAGTCAATGATTCCTGCAATCCTCGGTTCTGCCCATTCACAACAGCTCCCAGTGTATTTCTGGCAAGTCCCTCAGAGATACTCTTGGCTACGTCATAAATCATGACGCCTTTTTCGTATTCACGAACGGATCCATCTGGTAATGTTACTTTAATCATCGTTATTGCCTCCCTAATATTTTTGTGTTTAAAAATAAAAAAATGACCCGTCCCACATAGGGCGATCATTCGCGGTTCCACCTAAATTTATAGCTTCTATGATTGTAACGCACTCATCCTGCGTCGGCATTGGCTTGCCGAAGACTCCGGGATTGGTTTTCAATTCGATCATTCTAAGCGGCTCTCAGCATTTGCCTCTTTCTCTTTGGTCAGATCCAGAATTTACTCGTTCCCATCGTTGTCTTAGTTAAGCTTACTACAAATTAATTTGTCTGACAAGGTCCTAACATGAAAGTTTTCTTGTTTTTACCCCGCCCTTCCAACTGGAAGGTCAGTTGAAATCCAGTCCACGGACCACGTTGACCACACTATTAAACTTGGAGGATCCAAATTATCCAGAAAAAGTGTTTGGGTCAATCAACTTTCAAAAAACCTTAAAAAAAGTTGGACCAAAAAGCTTGGCCCAACTTAGAATAGTCAAGATCCATCGAACCATTGCAATTGAATCAGTTTGAGCTAATTGCCCGCTGGATGATTGCCATCGTTGATGTCACCGTCTTATTTCTTCTTTTTATTGACACCATGGATCATGATCCCGTCAATTCCAAGTACTGCTTCATAGAAAGCCTCGGGAAGTGTTGGGTGAGCATGCATGGTGGATTTGATGTCATTAACGGTCATTCCCTTGGTCACAGCCAAAATACCTTCATGCAGGACGTCTGACGCATGAGGTCCAAAAATATGAACACCAATGAGTACATTGTCCATGTCGGTAATAATTTTGATCAGACCTTCGGTTTCACCCAACGCCAAAGCTTTTCCGTTGGCGGCGAAGGGGAATTTGCTGGTTTTATATTCCTTGCCCGCTGCCTTTAATTCATCCTCGGATACGCCAACCGTGGCGATCTCAGGAAGCGTAAAGATGCAGTTGGGAACTGGAACGTGTTCAACTGGAATTCCTTCCATTATGTACTCAGCAACAGCAACTCCTTGATGTTCCGCTGCATGTGCCAATAAAGCAATGCCGTTGATATCACCAATGGCATAAATGCCCGGAGCTGTGGTTTTAAGGTTTTCATCGACCTTAATGGACCCTTTTTCCATAAGAATTCCGGCTTCTTCAAAACCCAGACCTTTGGATACTGGGGAACGGCCAAGTGCCAACAGGACATGCTGAGCTTCAACGACATAATCCTTGCCGCCCTTGTCCATGGTGACTTTAAAGCCGGTTTCAGTTTTTTCGATTTTCTTAGGAGAGGTTTTTTCATTGATCTCAATGCCCTGTTTCTTATAGATCGGCTTGACTCGTTTTACAATTTCGGTGTCAACCATTCTTAAGATCTGGGACCGGACTGCCTGTGTAACTTTTGTGCCCAAAGATGCATAAATTGATGCAAACTCCAAGGCTACGACAGATCCGCCTAGGACGATCATGGATTCTGGAATTTCGCTCATGGCCAATAACGAGTCAGAATCTAAAAGACCTGGCAAGTCTGCACCCTCTATGGGTGGGGCTGACGGAACGGTTCCCGTTGCAATGATGATGTTATCAAACTGTTCTTCCCCTTCGGTCCAGGCAACTTTCATATCGCCGGATAGACGGGCTTCACTGATGATTACTTTAATTCCATTTTGAACGACCAACTGTTCCACACCGGATACCAGTGTTTCAACGACATTGGCTTTTCTCTCGAATATCTTCTCTCCGTCAGGAGTTGGAGTACCTGTTACTATGCCATAATCCCAAGCATGCAGCGTATCCTGAAAAACTTCGGCGCTGCGATGCAGCGCTTTAGTTGGAATACAGCCGCGATTTAAACATGTTCCACCGATCCGGAGTTTCTCAAATAAGGTGACTTGCGCACCCAATTGAGCAAACCGAATGGCACAAACATATCCGCCGGGACCGGCACCTATAATCGCGATTTTTTTACTCATATCTACTAATCTCTCGGCTTCTTGACTGAAGCTTCCCCCCTGTCTTTCTTCATCTCCGGTGTCCATCTCAGGATCGGATTCTTCGCTGCGCCAACTTCATCGACTCTACGAACCGGTGTATTATGCGGTGCAGACTTCAAAAGTTCAGGATTGGTTCTAGCTTCTTCAGCAATCATCTTCATTGCGCCAATGAATTCATCCATTGTTTCTCTGGATTCTGATTCAGTGGGTTCGATCATGAGGGCTTGGTCAACAATTAGTGGGAAATAAACCGTAGGTGGATGGTAGCCATAGTCGATTAACCGCTTGGCGATATCCAATGTCGTGATACCCGTTGATTTATCCTTAATTCCGGCAAAGACAACTTCATGCATGGTGGGATGATTGTTGATGGACTTGTAGTCTTTATCCAGGGAGAACTTCAGGTAGTTTGCGTTTAGAACTGCATCTTCTGAAGCCTTCTTGAGGCCGTCTTTACCCATGGACAGGATGTAGACATAAGCTCTGAGGAAAACACCAAAGTTTCCAAAGAAGCCCTTGATCTTACCAATGGATTCGGGACGGTCATAATCCCAGTCATAGAAATTCTCAGCCTGGTTGTAGTTGATGACTGGACGTGGTAGATAAGGTGCCAGCATTGCTTTACAAGCAACTGGTCCTGATCCTGGGCCGCCGCCACCATGAGGTGTGGAGAATGTCTTGTGTAGGTTTAAATGCATTACGTCGAAGCCCATGTCGCCAGGTCTTACTTTACCCATGATGGCATTTAAGTTTGCTCCATCATAGTATACTAAGCCGCCGCACTCATGAATAATATTTGTGATCTCCATGATGTTGGATTCGAAGATACCCAAAGTAGATGGGTTTGTCAGCATCAAGCCGGCGATGTCATCACCAGCGACTGCTCTTAGTGCATCCAGATCAACGTCCCCTTCTAATGTGGAAGGAACTTCGATGACTTCAAAGCCAGCAACCTGAACGGATGCAGGGTTTGTACCGTGGGCAGCATCCGGAACAATGATCTTGGTCCGCTTGGTGTCCCCACGTCTGGTGTGGTATTCCTTGATCAGCAATAGACCTGTCATTTCACCATGAGCACCAGCCGCAGGCTGTAGGGTGATATCATCCATTCCGACGATCTCACATAATGCTTTGCTTAATTTGTAGGTGACTTCCAACGCGCCTTGAACGGTCTTGGAGTCCTGATAAGGATGGATCCTGGCAAAGCCAGGCAATCCGGCAATGTCTTCATTTATTTTAGGGTTGTACTTCATGGTACAGGATCCCAAAGGATAGAATCCGGCATCGATGGAGTAGTTCAATTTGGACAATAATGTGTAGTGACGCATTACATCGAGCTGAGTGACCTGAGGTAGATCCAACTCGGTTTTACGCTGCAGTTCTGCTGGGATGAGTTCATCCATTGAAACTGCTTCTACATCAAGGGGCGGGAGGATGGTTGCCCGTCTGCCGTCCTGAGAGTAGTCAAATATGGTTTTTCCGTATTTATCAAACATTTAGAGCACCTCCAGAGCTGCAACGAGCTTATCCATTTCTTCTTTGGAACGATTTTCCGTTACGCAGAAGAGAACGGCGCCTGGCACTCCACAAGGAGCCAGATCCAATGGTCCTAGAATCTTATTGGCAAAGAGGTCATCGTTCATTTTGGTTACATCCAGATCGGTCTCCATTACGAATTCCTTAAAGAATGGTGCTGTGTATTTCAGCTTGAACTTTCCGGTTGCAACAAGTTTCTTTGCAAGGTAGTGAGCCTTTTGAGCAGACTGCATTCCAACTTCTTTCATTCCTTCAGGTCCCATGGTTGCCAGGTATACACCGGCTGCAACGGCATTTAAAGTCTGGTCAGAACAGATATTGGAAGTTGCTTTCTCTCTGCGGATGTGCTGCTCTCTGGTTTGGAGGGTCAATACATAAGCAGGTGTTCCTTCAATGTCCGTGGTGCGTCCGATGATCCGGCCCGGAGCCTTACGCATCAGTTTTTCCGTGAAATTCAAGAATCCCAAAGCAGGTCCGCCGTAGTTGAGGTTCTGTCCTAAGGACTGGCCTTCGCCACAGACAATGTCTGCTCCGATTTCACCCGGTGTCTTTAAAAGACCCAATGAAAGCGGATCGACCTGTAGGATCAATAATGATTTGTTGGCATGAACTGGATCGGTGATCTGGGAAAAATCTTCCACGATTCCGTAGAAATTCGGATTGGCCATCAAAACACCGGCGACTTCCTTGTCCAACTTGGAAACCAGAACGTCAACATCGGTTCTGCCTTCAGCAGTTACTGGGATGTATTCAATAACTACATCTCTTCTTAAAAGGTAAGTTTCAACAACTTGCTTGGTTTCAGGATTGCAAGCCTCTGATACAAGTATTTTCTTGCGTTTTTGGGTAGCTGTGGCCAGCATGGCGCCTTCAGCAGCAGCCGTTGGGCCATCGTACATGGAAACGTTGGAAACTTCCATACCGGTGAGCATTGTCATCATGGACTGGTATTCCCAGACACTCTGCAATGTTCCTTGAGCCACTTCTGGCTGATATGGTGTATACGCTGTATAGAACTCTGATCTTGAAATAATATGCTTTACAGTTGTTGGTACATAGTGGTCATAGGCACCGGCTCCTAAGAAGCAGGCCATTTCATCAACTGTTGTGTTCTTATTTGCCAAGGCACCGAGGCGTCTTCTTACGTCAATTTCGGATAAAGCAGGTTCAAGCTCAAGATCATTCTTGAGCTTAACATCTGCTGGTACTGCTTTGAAGAGGTCATCTACAGAAGCAACACCGATCCGATCCAACATAATCTTCAGGTCTTTTTCGGTTCCCGGAAGATATGGATGTATCAAATTTATGCCTCCTCGTCGAGCAGCTTCTGGTAATCTGCAGCATTGAGAAGTCCGTCGAGTTCTGCAACATCAGATAATTCAATGGCAACAAACCAGTTGGTCCATGGATCTTCATTCAATTTTTCTGGTGCATCAACCACTTCTTCGTTGACTTCAACAACGGTACCTGAAACAGGAGCGTTTAAATCTGAAGCAGCTTTAACAGATTCAACGACGCCATATGATTCGCCCTTGGTAACTTCTGTGTCAACTTCTGGAGCTTCAGCATAAACCATGGATCCCAGATGATGCTGAGCATAGTTTGTCAGACCAACATAAGCCTTGTTTCCTTCAACTCTGACCCAATCGTGATCTTTTGTGTACAGCAGATTCTCTTTAACGTTTTCCATAATAAAAATTTCTCCTTTTATCTCATACAATTTGTATGGTGTTATCTTGATTTTAACTTATCGGACCTGTCGATGTAAACCTTGAGAAGCCGAAAGTTCTAATATTAACGGTTCGAGTGAGGGTATTTCCCTTATTTTTTGTCTTTCTTTAAGAACTTTCTGGATACGACCGTTGCAGGCAAGCGTTTGTTTCTAACTGCAATATCAAAAGTATTGCCCATTTCGGACTCTGCAATATCAACTAAAGCAAAACCGATTGGTTTTCCAAGGGTTGGTGAGATGTAGCCGGTTGTAACGATACCGATCTTAGTATCGCCCTTATACACATCATAACCGTGTCTTGGGCTGCCCTTTTCCATTTCAAATCCAACAATCTTCCGCTTTAAGCCATCTGCCTTCTGTTTCTTCAAAGCTTCTTTGCCGACAAAATCGCTTTCTTTATCAAGCTTTACGAAATAACCGTAGCCAGCTTCCAAAGGAGAGATCGTATCGTCATATTCCTGACCGTAAAGGGGCAGATTCGCTTCAAACCGCAATGTGTCTCTGGCGCCTAATCCAATGGGCTGAACGCCTAAGTCAGCGATCATTTCAAATAGTTTGGCAACATCATCTTTATAGCAGTAAACTTCAAAACCATCTTCGCCGGTATAACCAGTTCTGGAAACCAAGCAGTTAATTCCGCCAATGTTTACATCTTTCTGATTACGGAAAAATCCGATTTTGGATAGATCTGTTTCGGTCAATTTCTGAAGGTATTCTTCGGCTTTTGGTCCTTGAACAGCAACCTGTCCAGTTTCTGGTGAAATGTTATCGATCACTACATCGAAATTGCCAAGGTGATCCTGGAACCAGGCATAATCCTTGTCAGTGTTTCCGGCGTTGATAACCAGCAAGAAATCTTCTGGTCCAAACCGATAGACGATCAAATCATCAACAACTCCGCCATCCGGGTAGCACAAAATGGTGTAAAGGCATTGGCCGTCTTCCATCTTCGTGACATCATTGGTGACCAGATAGTCAATATAGGCTAGTGCATCCTTACCTTTAACGGTAACCTCTCCCATGTGGGATACATCAAAAATTCCTGCATCTGTACGCACTTTGTTGTGCTCAGGTACAAGACCGATGTATTCTACGGGCATTTCCCATCCTGCGTAAGCTACGTTGTTTCCACCGTACTTGGCGTAGGAATCATAGACTGGCGTTCTTTTAACGTCTTCCATAATAACCTCCATAAATGAATAATGTGTTTGGTTTTTCAAGCCTCATTTCAATTATATTGAACCGGGCAAGGAATGCCAAATTTTATGCGAAACGAGTGTTGCTCGCAAAAAACAATTGTAGGATATTTAACAAGCCGGTAAACCCGGCACTGTTGGCCAATCGGCAGAGATATTTTAAGATAGGGTTCTGCAGTTGTTAACGTTTTTAGAATAAGTTAACACAAAATTTAATACTTTTCATTTAGTTATAACTGAAAAAATCCGCCTAGATTTGGTATTTCACAAACTTTTGGATTATTGTTTATATTTTAACCCTCTGCATGGTCATGCTAAATTTGTAAATAAAGTAAGAAATGGAGCAATGATCGATCCATTTTGCAGAAGAGGCTGTTCAAACGTTTCACCAAACAAACCGCAATTTCATGATAGAATATTACTGTGACCGGGGTAGACGAAAGCTCGTAAAAATAACCTGCCTTTATTATACCACTGGAAAAATTAATAAGTTCTACTTTAGGGAGTTTATTGTGAAACCGAAACTCATAATCCTTGGCCTATTGATCAATATTCTGCTAACTGGCTGTCTATTCAATTCAAATACTACCGTTGCCAGCTCTTCATTTGCCAGCTCTACATTAATAACTGATTCTTCGGTAGTTGCCACACAAACCACCTCTTCGGCAAAGACTACATCTTCGGCTGAGTCGACCACTGGTATAATTTCCACAACACCGGGAGCGACCGTGCCACCGACAACGGGAATACTTAGCGATCCCACTGAGTTTCAACCGGGAAACCCAGTGTCCCATGCCCTTGTTAATCGAAAACCCAGTACTAAGGTGCCCGCCGATAAAACCCGGCCGCAAAACAATCACTACCGACCAATTTTCAATGACTATCTAGCGGCCCATTATCCCGAACAGAGCTTTCGCGTGGTCAGCATCGAAGATTATCAACGCCATGGTCTAACTTATAAACGAGGCACCGCCTACTCCTTAGACAGCGCCGATATTATTTTCGAATTAATTTACGATGGAAGGACCCTAACCGATTCCTTTCAAGAAGATGTGGTCACTCGCCAAACCACCATGAACCGGTGGCGATTTGAGTTCCAGAAACTCCTTGATCCCATAACCCGAGACATTGCAGACGACGAGACGGTCAAGGCCGATGTATCCTACGATTACTATCCCGAAAACCGGGAGCGGATCAAATTAGATCAAGAGTTGGAGCCCAAATCAAGCACTTATCAACGGTGTTTGGAACTGTATTTCAATATGGGGTATACCGATTCCGATAATGTTGCTTCAACAGCATCCCAGATCTATGCAGCAATTGAACTCAATGGCTATTCTTTCCAGGAATATTTCATCTACTTAGAATCCGCCAAGGGTGTCAAAACCGCCTACCAGATCCCAGCCTCGTTGATTGGTGACCCAGCATTGGCTGATCATCTAAAGACCGCCCTCTCCCATCGCAATTCCTCTAGTTTAATAAAGCGAGTTGAGCGGCTCCGTCCATGATCCAGCGACATCCTGCA
>JBAQDU010000169.1:0-15765 GCA_049294805.1 Clostridiaceae bacterium | reverse complement strand
AGTAATCGAAGGTGAGTTGAGTTAAGAAAATGGCAAGTTGAGAAAGTCATCAACTTGCCATTTCTTCCAGCAGTTCCTGGACAGAATTTCCCGTCAGTTTCTGGACATTAAAAGCCAGCATTAACACCTAGTGAAATAGTTACAGCATGCGCACCACGAGAAGATTATTTGTTTATCTTTGTTGTACCTGAGGATAATAGTCGTAGTGAAGAAGAAGAAAATTAAATGGATATATTACAAAACAAAAGACAGACCCGGAACAGCTTTTTGAGCTGGTCGCGGATCCGTCCTTTTTTCACCGTTTATTTTGTTTGATTAAAAAATTCTTTTATTGATGCAACGAGATAATCACAATCTGCTCTGGAGATATCATAATGAGTGACAAACCGGACAATCCCTTCGTCATGGCCATTGGTCAGGATGCCTTTTTCGCCTAAGAAATCAGACAGACCGTCCATGATCGAGTCATCGGGTCCATTATGACTTGCAAACACCATATTGATCTTAATGTTGGTTTCATAGACATCAAATTCCGGAATGTTGATCTTGAGCCGTTCGCCAAGGTATTTGGCATTTTCATGGTCTTCGCTGAGCCGGTCTCTCATTTCATTTAAGGAGACGATACCGCAAGCCGCTATGATCCCGGTCTGGCGCATGCCGCCGCCCATTAGTTTACGGTTCCGTCTGGCTTTGTCGATGAATTCTTGGGTTCCGCAGACCAGGGAACCGATGGGTGAACACAGCCCTTTGGACAGACAAAAAGACATAGAATCCGTGTATTGAGTCAGTAATTTGACATCCAGTTTAAGATAAGTTGCTGCATTAAAAATACGGGCACCGTCAGTGTGGACCGGAATATTGTGCTTTTGTGCCAAAGCGTAGGTTTCCCGCATGATTTCCGGAGGGGCAACAAGACCATTGGAATGAGCTGTTTCCATACAAATCAAACCGGTCCTGGGAAAGTGGATATCTCCGTCCCTACGGATCTTGGCACGAATATCTGCAGGTTTCATATAGCCGAATTCATCATCCACTTCACGGACCATGGCACCGGACAACTTGGCGGCAGCACCGCATTCATGTTGGATGATATGGGCGCCGGCTCCGACGATGATCTCATCGGACGGGTTGATGTGTGTCATGATCGATACTTGATTACCGAAGGTACCTGACGGGACCAGCATGGCGGCTTCCTTGCCGGTAATTTCAGCAGCCAGACGCTCCAGCTCATTAGTAGTGGGATCGTCGCCGTAGACATCATCCCCTAAGGGTGCTGTCGCCATCGCTTTATACATGGCCGGAGTAGGTCGGGTGACAGTATCACTTCTAAAGTCGATCCGTTTTCTTTGTTCCATATTAGTTCCTCCTGGATTAAAAAAGAGTTTTATGAAGGCTGTTTACCCTTATTATAGCTTTAATGCATTGGACGAGGTAGTAATTATCAGAAATACTTGACGATCCGAAAAGTTTTTCTGGAAACTGCCTGGAATTATATTAAAGTGGAAGAAAAATGTAAGAAAATAGTTGGAAGAAAAAAATTGGCGAGTTGTAAAATAAAGTGAAATAAAGTGGCCCTTAGCTATGCGTTATAATGTAGGTGTCTAAACAAACATTAAGGAGCATAACTATGAGCCATCTATATTCTACCACCTCATTTACCAGAAAGAAATACACTCACTTATCCTACCAGGATCGCCAAAAGCTTGAAGGACTGGTCAGATCCAATCATCTGCACCTCAAAAAGAACAAGATGAGTCAAAGACATATGTCTGCGGTCCTTCAGTGTAGTGAGGCTACTCTTAGCCGGGAGTTGAAAAAAGGTCGAGTCGAGCTGATGAAGTCAGATCTGACATGTTATATTTCTTATTCCGCAGAGATCGCCCAGGCAGCATATGACTATGCTGCCACCAATAAGGGACCTAAACTTAAGATCGGCCATGATCATGAATTTGGGGACTATGTAGCCCACAAGATCCTTAATGATAAATGGTCTCCAGATGCCATCATAATGGACTTGAAAAAGAAGGAAGTCCCACCGGTCAAGACCATGATTTCCACCCGTACTCTCTACAATTACATCAGCAAGGGCTACATCATTGGTGTAGGGAACACAGATCTGCCCAGAGAAGGGAAACTGGCAAGAAGGTCCTACAAGCGTGTGCAACGTGCCAACAAGAACCTGGACGCCCCAATTATCACAGAGCGCCCAGTGGAAAGCACCGAGCGAAGTGAGCCTGGTCACTGGGAGATGGACTGCATGGTTTCAGGGAAAGGAAAAGGTCTTGCGGCCCTTCTGACACTGAATGATCGCATGACGAGGGAGAGCCTGGTTTTCAAGCTGGCTCGTCAAACCAATGGGGAAGTACTGAAGGTGCTCAATCGTCTGGAGCGAGGGATGGGACGAGTGAAATTCAATGAGATGTTCAAATCCGTGACCGTGGACAACGGTTCAGAGTTTCTGGATTGGAAAGCTCTGCAAAAGTCCGTAACGAGCAGTAAAAAGCCCCGAACATTGATTTTCTTTTGTCATCCCTACAGTTCTTGGGAACGAGGGACCAATGAGCAAAATAATGGACTGATCAGGTACAACATCCCAAAAGGAGCGGCGATCAAAGCCTATACCCATGCCCAGATCAAGGAACTTCAAGAGTGGCTGAATAACTATCCAAGAAGGGTGTTGGGCGGATTGACGGCAAACGAGTTCAGAGCCAAGTGTCATCCTGGCAGGATGTAGGATCCCCCGGCCGAGCCCACCGGTCAAGGCCAGGCCCGATAGGGTTAACAGCCCTGACCAAAGGTCTCGGCTGAGGGGAAAGTCCCCATCCAGAATGAACCTATATTAATTTTAGCTTAGCTTAATATCCCTTTCACTTTAATTTGCAATTCTCCTGGAAGAAAAAAATTTACGATTTACCTTGATTTTTATAATTGGATGCGGTAAGATAATAAATGGTCTAACCCCATATGATAAATACATGAAAAATTCGCGGCTCTGTATTTCTTGTACAGGGCTATAATTATGTCATTTTTTGACATACGCAAATAATAATGTAAAGAGGGAAAAATATTGAACGAAATTAAAATTGAAAATGTAGAACTGAATGTTGTATTAAATGCAGAAACACTTGAGGAATCCTCAAAGTTAAATTTTGACAACCTTGGTTTATCCAAGGAAGTCCTGGCAGCCATTAAGGACATGGGCTTTGAAGAGCCTTCTCAGATCCAGGCAGCCATTATACCTACCCTGATGGGCGGAAAAGATGCCATCGGTCAGGCACAGACCGGCACAGGCAAGACACTGGCTTTCGGTGCACCGATGATATCGATTCTGAAGAAGCCTAAGGGCAGAGTTGCCGGACTTGTTCTGGCACCGACCAGAGAATTGGCCGTCCAGGTCTGTGATGAACTGACCAGAATCGCTAAGAAGACAAAGCTTCGCATCATCCCGGTCTTCGGTGGAGCACCCATTGATCGCCAGTTACGTGCTCTAAAAGAAGGCGTTGATATTGTTGTCGGAACACCAGGCCGCGTCATCGACCTGATCGAACGTAAAAGACTGATCGTCGAAGACATCGAATTCTTCGTTTTAGACGAAGCTGATGAAATGCTCAACATGGGCTTCCTTGAAGATGTTGAAACGATCCTGAGCCACGCGACTCATGATCGGCAGACCATGCTGTTCTCGGCCACAATGCCCACAGCGATCAAAAACCTGACCAAGCGTTTCCTCAAATCAGATGCTGAACATATCACCGTAAAGAAAGTCAGCCTCACAGTGGACACCGTTGATCAGTTCTATTTTGAGATCAAGCAGAAAGATCGGTTTGAGACACTTTGCCGCATCTTAGATGCAACGACCCACTCCAGCATGCTTATCTTCTGTAATACCAAGCGGAACGTCGATGCCCTAACTGATCATCTAAAAGGTCGTGGCTATGACGTTGAAGCAATGCATGGTGATATCAACCAGGCTCAGCGGATGAAAACACTGGCTAAATTCAAAGACGGACGCACCGAATTCCTGGTCGCAACGGATGTTGCTGCTCGTGGGATCGATGTTGAAAATATATCTCATGTCATCAATTATGATCTTCCTCAGGATCTCGAAGCTTACGTCCATAGAATCGGCCGGACCGGCCGGGCCGGAAGAACGGGTACTGCATTTACGCTGGTCACCCCCAGAGAGTACCGAGATATCAAGGATATCGAAAAGATGATACACACCAAGATCCGCCGCAAGGACATTCCGACAGTTGAGGATATTTTCGAAACAAAATATCATGATATTCTGCAGGAAGTCAGAAGCGAATTGGAAAAAGATGAATTTAAGAAATTCCTGCCCCATGTTGCAACATTGGACGAGGATTTCAACCTGGACGAGATCGCAGCAGCGCTGCTCATGCTCAGGTACCGTGAAGAAGTGTCTTTTGATTACACCCAGAATAAACTGGATGAATCCCATGGCTATGCCAGAATATTCATTACAGTCGGAACCATGGATGGTCTGAATCCCATGAAGCTGATCAATTTTATTCAGAACAATGCCAAGGTTGACGCGAAGTCCATCGGTGACATCGAAATTAAGGAGAAATTCAGCTTTTTCGAGGCCCGGGAGGATGCAGCTCAGCTCATCATTGAAGGTTGTAACGGCGTGAAACTGTTAGGACGAAAGGCAGCCCTAGAGATTGCCGATCGGAAGTCCGGCGGCAGAAAGCCGAAATCAGACCGTGATTACGTGAAGAAATTCCAAGGTAAGTCTTCAGGCTATAAAAAGATGAAGCTCGACTAATCATAAAAATCAGAGAGACTAAAAAAGTGGATGTTGCCTTGAGCAGCATCCACTTTTTGGCATACCCTGGAGCCGATAGGTTGAGGGCGTAGAGCCGGTGTTCTTAGCCGGCAGAACCTAGCAAAAATCTAATATTACAAAAATCTGGAGTAAAAGAAGCAGTCAATGAAAAGGGGGATTATAAATAAGCGATATTAACGATAATTTTAAATTTCATCCATTCAATGGATATGTTACGCAAGTAAAATATAGATAGTGGGAGGGAGGTGACCGCAATCGGTAATTTCCCGGTGCCAAGATTTTAAATGATTATGGCAGATCCACCAGATTAACTTATTAACTCAAAGACAAGGAAGAGCGACTAGTTTTAGGGTGGCTTGGTAACTAATTTTAGAGTGGCTAAGCAACTAAAGACGACTAAGGAACTAAATTTAAGGCACCAAAGTAACTAATATTGGATCAAGGAAAGGAGACCACCATGGAAGATTATAAAAATGTCATAGGCTATATTTGTGACGTGCAATGCAATTCACCAAGAGCTGAATTTATCCGAGAGTTTAATAGCTGGTTTATGGGCGAGCAACAATTGGACCGAATCATATCGGTTATGGATGATGACATTGTTTGGGAAATGGTCGGAGACATGACCATCGAAGGAGCAGCTGAAGTTAGGGCCCTACAAGCTGAAGCCAGCAAAACCATGGGTTTAATTGAACAAAGAGTCGATGGAATAGTTTGTGACGGGTCCTATGGTATTTCCTTTGGGACATCCATTATGACCGATGGGAACAGTTATGCCTTCGTTGATATCATTCAATTTAAGGATTCCGAAGACATCAAAATTGAAAAGATAAAGACCTTCATGTCCAAATTAGAATCCTAGTCCCAATGGCAAGAGTCAAATTGACGAATGATTGATTCGAATAATCCGTTTGGTTCGATTGATCTGTTTTTTGATTCGTTTGATTCGGCATCCTTAAGGCTTTGACCAGTGACCTTTGAATAAAAATCCAAGCTCCATCTACTCAAAATTTAAGAAATGAATATAAAGAAACCCAAAGGGAGTTGAATGAATAGTTCTTACTCTCCTTGGGTTTTATTTAGTTGATCGGTAGTTGTTCGATCAAGTGGCTATTTTTAATTTCCAAGTATCTGGAACAAACAGTGAGATTGTAGATTCGATCATGGGATACGCTGATGATACAGCCGGTGAATTCCGTAAGAATTTGGCGGATCACTGGAGCTGACAAGGGTGAGAAATTCCGGGTAGGTTCATCTAAAATTAAGACGTTGGTCCCATCTTTAATGAATTTCAAAATAAACAGCTTCGCTTTTTGACCATCGGATAATTCAGCGGGATCACGAACCATTTCTTCGCGGGTGAACTTCATGGCACCTAAAAGTTCGCGGGCTCGTTCCTCCTGCTGTTTTATGCCCGTTGGCGCCAAAAACGCGACGGCGGAGGCAAAACCGGTCAATCCTTTCATATAATCCTGGGGCATATAGCCGATGGATAGATCGGATCGATCTTTGAGCTGGTTGTAAATCCCTTGAAGCAATAAAGATTTTCCGCAGCCGTTATGACCGGTGATGACTACCTTGTCTTTGGCCGTTACGTAGAGGTCAAAGGGTTCAAGGAGAATTCGTCCGGCCACTTCCAGGGAGCCTGAAGTGATTTCGAGTATTTTTTTATGAGGCGGCAGTGTGATGATCGGAAAGAAGACATCGATAGATTCCTCGGGATGATCCACCGTGGTGTAGCTTTCTTTGTCAAATCGTTTGGCCATGGCTTTGATGACGTGCATTTTCTTTTTTAATAGTCGGCCGCCGGCCGGGTCCTTCCGGGAAATGCTGTTTTGAGCAGCGTGAACGGCATTCATGATGTCATTTAGTTTTCGTTTTTTCTCCAGATAGTCGGCCTGTTCCTTTCGAGCGATCTGCATTGTTTTTTCATAGCCGCGCAGGCGCTCGTCCACGTAGGACCGGTAGGTGCCGCTGTAGAGGGTAGCGCGCCGTTTGGTCTTAAGATTGACTTGTTCCAGGTGCAGTACTTTATTGGCACAATGCTCCAGGAGCATCTCATCATGACTGACAAAGAGAACCGGGATGGTCAAGTTTTGGATAAACTCTTCCAAAAACTCCAACGTGGCAAGATCCAAGTCATTGGTGGGTTCATCCAATAGTAGAGCGGTGGCTGGGCTGCCCAGTAGCTTTAAGAGCTGGAGTTTGACTTTCTCACCGCCGGATAGCTTCGATAAGGGCAGATCCTGCTCCAAAAAGTCCGGTGTCAGATACATGGCAGCGGCTAACCCATAAAAGAGGGCCAGCCGATTAAAGTCCTCTGCACGAAGTTCATCAGTGGGTTCGCTTTGCAGCAGAAAATCAGAAGGGATCGAATCCAGCCATTTTTCAGGGAGGTGCTGGGGCAGATAACCCAGGATCTCATTGTCCCGGACTACCTCACCGGTAATCGTTATATAGTCTAAAGCGGCGGTTTCACCCAATATTATTTTAAGCAGAGTGGATTTGCCGTTGCCTTCCTCGCCAATGATGGCAATTTTATCAAAAGGGCTCACTGTGAAACTGACATCATGTAACAGTTCCGTTCCATCATTCTTATGGACGCTCAGGTGTCGAACTTCGATCATCGAGATTCCTTTCCTGCCCCCAAATCGCCCGGAGCTCAGCGGAGCTTTCAAGGAGCTCGGCGGGAGTCCCAAAGGCCTCCATCCGACCATCCTTTAATACCAGGATCTTATCGGCATTTTTGAGGCAAACGTGGCGGTTTGAGACGGCAATTCGAGTTTTATTGCGTCGGCCGATCTGTTCCCAGAGCTTGAGCTCCGTATCGACATCCAAGGCAGAAGACACGTCATCCAAGACGAAGACTTCCGAATCATGAGCCAGCATCCGGGCAATGGCAACGCGTTGTTTTTGCCCGCCGGATAGTTTAACGCCTTTGGAACCGATGAGGGTCTCATCTGATTTTTCAAAGTTTTTAAGATCCTCGGTCAAGATGGCATCGGCATAGGCTTGGTTTAACACTTGGGAACTAAGCTCATGGCCTAATACTACGTTATCCCGGATGGATTCCGAGAATAAAGCCGGGGTTTGCGAGGTATAGCTGACTTGAGGGGGGACAAGACCTGCGTCTTCATTGAATGGTTCCCCATTCCAAAGGATCTCGCCCTGGTCCCGGGATTTGACCCCTAAAATGGTTTTCAACAGCGTAGATTTACCGGAGCCGATTCGGCCCGTAATGACCAGGAATTCACCGGCCAATACGTCAAAGTTTATGTCCCTGACGCCGTTCTCACCGCCAAAGGTAGAAGTAAGATTTCGGATGCTCAGAGTAGTTAACGGTTGGTTCAAGGTTTTTTCGGGAACCTCCAACAATGGTTTTTTAACATCAAATTGATTGACATCAAAGAGAAAACTTGCATTGGTCTGTCCGGTCATTTCCAGCATCCGGTCCATGGAAACAGTACTTTGCTGGAATCTGGCCGCCTGACGGCCGACCCATTCGAAGAATGAAATAACGTGCCAGATGTAGTAGTTGAAAATAACAAAATCAGCAGTGGTGAACGTACCAGCGCGGATCTTACCGGCGGCAACGATCAGGATCATGGCAGTACCGACTCCGGAAATGTTATTGCTAATGTTCCAAAGCAGTTCCTGGATCAGGCTGTCCTGGACCATGGCTTTGCGGCGCACCTCCCCATACTCGATGAGTCGGTTTTTGATGTTCTCTTCAGAGCCCGTTACTTTAATGGCCTGGATGTTGTTGAAAATATCCCCCAATAACGAAGACACTAAGGCGGAGCCCTTCCGGGACTTTTTGCGGTTGTTGATGATGCGGTTACTCATGACGTTGGCGATCCAGGCGATGCTCACCAGGGGCAGGAATAAGATCACCGTGAGCTGGGCATCGACGAAGAACAGGATGAAGAAAACCACAATGTTGTACATTAATTTTCCGAAGAAATCCAGGGAGTTGTCAACGGCAAAGGTGACATGCTGGGGATCTTCTTTGATGGAATTAATGGCCTCACCCATGGAGAATTTATTTTTCTCCGGCCGTTCGGTCAAAATCATATCCAATAGATTCTGTTTCATGCCATAGTTGGCTTTAAACAGGAGCAACGACAGGAAATACCCAACGCACAGGATTAGGGAGACTCGAAGTAGAGCCGTCAGGATCTGGGGCAGCATAATGGAGAAGACCAGGCTGGCGTTATAGGCATCGCCTGATTCCAGATAAGTAAACAGGTTTCGGTACATGATCCCCGGTACCAGCATGGACAGATAAAGAGCTGTCCAGCCCACCAGGTTGATCAGATAGAGCCATTTGATATAGGGCAATTGTTTGAGGAATATTTTAATTCCGCGAATCATATTGTTTGTATTGGCACGCATTAGGTCAGCACCTCCTCGAGTCCGCGTTTTAACAGGTTAGCAAAGTGAGAATCCGGATCGTTGCGAAGGGCGGCAGTATTGCCGGCCTCTAAGATGGCCCCATCTTCTAAGATCATGATTTCATCAGCCCGTAATACTGTTTTTAAGCGGTGGGCGATGATAATAGCAGTCCGGTTTTCAAGCAGCGTGCTTAAGGCCGCTTCCAGATATTTTTCAGTGATGGGGTCTAGGCGCGAGGTGGCTTCATCTAAGATGACGATCTCCGGTTCATTTAAGAAGACCCGGATAAAGGTCAAGAGTTGTAATTCGCCGGTGGATAAAAACGGCGCTTCAGTGGAAATTTTTGTATCAAGGCCCTGAGGTAGCTTATTGAACCAGTCCCGAATCCCAATTTTATCGATGGTGGCCATGATCTTAGCATCGCTGATCGTTGGGTCATAAATCGTTAGATTATCACGCACCGAGGTGTTGAACAGCTGAACTTCCTGAGTAACATAGGCGATTTTAGTGTGCAGGGTCTTATCGCTTAATAACTGACTGTCGGAGCCGTCGATATAGACATGGCCTGAAGTCGGGTCATAGAGCTTTACGATCAATCGGGCCAGGGTCGTTTTACCGGAGCCGGTGCGGCCTAACAGACCCAGGATCTTGTGGCGCTCTAAGTGAAACGATACATCCCGGATGACTTTTTCATCGTCTTCATAGGAAAAGCTGACGTGGTCCAATTCAATGCCGCCCGTGCCGGCTGTTTTAGTTAAGGTACCTTGTGAGAGGTCCCGCTCAATGGCCAGGATCTCCTGGATCCTTCGGATGGAAGCATCGGTTTTTTGCATATACATGAGCTCCTCGCGAAGACTCAGGATGGGGTTTAGGATCAATTCACCCAAGCGGTTGATGAGGTAGGCTGTACCGATGGATAATTCACCGGAGAGTACCATCTTAGCCATTAACAGGATCACGAAAAATTCAGCACCCCATAATATGGCCTCATCATAAGCCCAAGCGCCAAATCCAAACATCCAGTCCATCTTAAAGAATTTGAACAGCCGTTTCAGCACCTTGTTCATGCGGTTCATGGTATGATTCCGGGCATCTAAAGTTCGAATATCTTCAACGGAAGTAATGGCCTCACCGACAATGCCATAGAGGTTGGATTCTTCTTCCCGAAGATGCTCTGATGTAATGTCGATGCGTTTCCCCATGACGATCATATACAGGTAGACTAAAGCGGTGGCCGTCATATAAATTAAAGCAAAGCGCCAGTCAATGAAAAAGAAGTAGGCAAAAACACCGATCACCATAAATACATTCATGACAATTCCGGTGATGAAGGTCGTAAAGAAACCAAACAAGGAGTTAATATCGCCATCGACCCGCTCAACCAATTGACCCGGTGTGAAGCGTTTATGGAACGCCATATCCAAATTCATGGTATGTCCGGTCAGGTCGATGCGCAGGCCGTTGGTTGCCCGCCAGCCGATGTTTTGGGTCAGCCAGGCAATGACGACGCCGATTCCCTGCTTAACAACGGTCAACAGTAAAAACAGAATGGCCAGCTGGTAGATTCCACCCAGGGGAACGGATGTGGTGACCTGATCAATGAATTCTCCCAGAAGCCGAGGTTTTGCCGTCTCGACGAGGACGTTAAGGATCAATACTCCAAAGAGTAGAGCCAGTCCGCCTTTTTCCTTGACCAGGTATTTCTTTAAAAGTGCGACATAGTCTTTCAGATTAATTTTCATGGAACAAATAGTCCTCCGTGTTGTTCAACTGTGTTAGCGAGTAGTCAGCGTAAAAATAATAAAAAAGGTCATGGAAAAACCCCATGACCTAAAATTATGCAATGTTCAACTTTACTGTTGGAAAAAATAAAGCGAGGCGCATAACATGATCACAAATGATTTCTCCCGGATTTTAAACGTGACAAAAAGAGCAAGGTCGTAAGACATTGACAGCTTTTTTACCGATTAATCCTGGTCTCCATCATTGTTGTTAACATGTTCGGTTACCTCCCGGAGTAAATTTCATATTTACTCACACCCTTAATATAACCGTTGGGAATGAGAGTTGTAAAGTAATCACATAAAAATTTTGTGTTAATAATGGCGTTAAAAAGAGATTCACCGGAAACAATCGGCAGGACCCAATCAAATTGGATCGGACAGGTTACTGCCTCTTAAGCAATGTGACTGCCTGATCCACTGTTTCTCGCCATACTTTTCTCACTAAATTCTCGTTATATACTTCATTGCAGAATACCTACCTGCCCCAAACAAAGGGGAGCGCAGCGTATAATCAGGAGATTCAAAGGACTGGGGTGCGGAAATTGTCGATTTACTGCTTCGCAGTAACCCAGGCACTTAAGGGTTAACCAATGATCCGGTTTGAGTGTCATTTAAATTTGGGCATAAGAAAAGACACACAAAATTGTGTGCCTTTAGATCTTATGTACTATGTACTATTTACTTGAACTTAGAAGCGTCTAAGCCCATTTCTACTATAGCTTGTTCAACGGCTTTCTTAATTCCGTCAGATGTATAAGTTGCACCTGATTCTCCGTCAACCGTGATTTTATTGGCAGTCACTATTTTGCTGGGCATATTCTTGATGGCGTTATCAGAAATTCCATCAGTTTCGTTATGTGAAACAATTTCAACCGCACTAATTTTATCAGCAGTTGCAGTAACCTTAACTTTTAAACCGTCGGCCATACCCTTAACTGTAACTTCTTTAGTCTGTGGGCCAGCTGGTGCTGAACTACAGGCTGTGATCGTAAGCATTGCACCTAAAAGGAGCGCACTAATAACTTTCTTCATATTGAACCTCCAAAAAACTCATTTGATAAACCCAATTTTAACAAGAAAGAAGATTTAATGCAATTAAATTTGAGAAATTGTTTGTTGCTCCTAAATTGTGCTCCTAGTTTGTGCTCCTAGTTTGTGCTCCTAGTTTGTGCTCCTAGTTGGTTGTTCATAGTTTGTTGGATGAAATAGCTTTTTAAATTTGATGAGTCAAAACTAATTCGACTCCGTTCCCTTAAAAATGGGTGCTCATCGATTTAAGCTCTCAAAGATTGGCGTCAATTTAGAACAAAAGTAAGATCTACGAGATTTTTTCTAAATTAAAAAAGAGAAACAACAAATCCTCCAAATATTATTTACATCTCTACTGTATAATTTATAGTAGGAGTGATAATTGTGAGTAATTTTACGGCGAATTTGGGGGATATTCCTCTTTATACCTATCACTGGCCTCTGGAAGAGGGCAGAATACCGAAAGCAATAGTCCAAATCGTTCACGGCGTGTCGGAACACATGGGTCGTTATGATGAGTTTGCCATTTTTTTAAATGACTATGGATATGAAGTCCTGGGTCATGATCATCCTGGTCACGGAAAAACCGGACCGGGTCTTGGGCAAGTCTCGGGGGATGCCATGAGTCTTTTATTAGGCGGGATCACAGCAATGCGGGATGTTATCCGACGAGAAAGACCGGGCATCCCGGTGATCTTATTCGGACATTCCATGGGGTCTTTCCTTGCCCTGCGGGCCATGGAAATGGATCCATTGGGCTGGGATGCGCTGATTTTATCTGGCACCAATGATCGAAACCCACCCATTTTGGAGCGGTTTACACTTTTGTCAGAATCGTTGTTTCGGAGGATCAAAAAGAATGTGGCCGTGGAGAAAGCCATGTATGACCTGGTCTTAAAAGGATCGCATGCCGGCATTTTAAACGGCAAACGACGTTCCGCCTGGCGGACCCGAGATGAAAATGAGGTCAAATTGTTTGACCAGGATCCAGCTTGCGGTTTTGAAATGAACCTGGAATTTATGAAAAGTCTGGCGAAGGGGCTGTCCATCTGGTATCGCAAAGATGAACTATCCAAACTGGATAAAAGCCTGCCGATCCTGGTTGTTTCAGGAACCCAGGACCATGTTGGAAATTACGGCAAGGGCGCCGCAAGACTGGCTAGGTCACTGACACAAGCCGGCATACAGTCCGTGTATCTTCGGTTTTATGAGGATGCCCGACATGATCTGTTATGGGAAGAATCAAGAACTGAAACCATGTATGATATTTTAGAGTTTTTAAAACTGGCTGTAAAGGAGCAGATATAATGTCTTTATCTAGCAAAGAAATTGCTCAGGCGATTCTAGATAACATTGGAGGCACCACCAATGTTAAGGACTTAAAAAGGTGCGCCACCCGATTACGGTTTACGTTAAAGAATGCATCGCTGGTTCGAGAAGAGAACCTGAAACGGCTAAATAGCATCATCGGGATCATTGAAGCGGATAATCAATACTATATTATTCCCGAGCAGGGGATGACTTTGCGGATCTATAACGAACTCATTGCTCAAATCGGTCCTCAAAATCAGCCCGATGAAAAAATGAATCTATTGGACCGCATCAAACAGGCCTTTGGCAAAAAAGCTTAATATGGAATTATTGATAAAATACTAAAAACGAGGGGTCAATGCCCCTCGTTTTTATATTAGAACCGGTCAATTGCAACTTGGTTTAGTCAAATTACAGTGGAATATCCTTTGGCCTGCGTTTCTTTTTGGTTTGAAAGAATTCATTCAATAGTTCCTGGGCCAAGGGGTGATAATCCCAGTGCACATCCAGGGAAATGTGGTTTAAGGGATCCTGGGTGAGATCTAATACAGTGCCTAATGCACCGGACTGGATCTCATGGAGAGCGACATGGACTTCCCGAATGCGGGATTGGGTGATCAGGGAAGCACACATGGGGCAAGGCTCCAGGGTGACAAACATCTTGCAACCGGTCAGGCGCCAGTCGCCCAGGTTAGCGGCGGCCATTCGGATGGCGATCACTTCGGCATGGGCCGACGGATCCTTCAGGGTTTCCTTGCGGTTGTGGCCCCGTCCGATGATCTCAGCATTGCGGACCACAACGCAGCCCACTGGAATTTCGCCTTCTTGCAAAGCTAGCTGCGCTTCTATGAGAGCTTCCGTCATATAGTCAATGAATTGGTTTGGCTTGGCCGATTGATCCATGGGGCCTCCTTAAAAAAAAGGGGACCTGGTGGCCCCCGTTATTCGATCCTAGGATGGTTCCTGCGCATGATTTAGTTCTTCTTCGGTCAAGACCCGGATCCGTACTTTATTGACTCGGTTCTTTTCCGTTTCAATGACGGTGAATTCGAATTTATCCCAGGGGATGATTTGACCGTCCTCGGGAAAATTCCCAAGAAGTTCAATGATAAAGCCACCGATGGTATCCACATCCTCCGACTCAATTTCAAATCCCAGATCATCATTGATATCGGTGAGTTTAGTAAACCCATCCATTTCATAAGTCGAGTCACTGACTTTCCAGACTGTGCTCACCGGTTCATCGTCATATTCATCGTCGATCTCCCCGACAATGGCTTCCAGAAAGTCTTCGATGGTCACAATGCCTACGGTACCGCCATATTCATCAAGCACTACCGCAATATGAGTCCGTTCCCGGCGCATTTCCCTGAATAATTCCTGGATCAATTTAAATTCATAGGTGAAAAAAGCCGGTCGGACAAAGTCCAATAGTGAAAAATCGGGGCCGGGTTGGATAAACATCAAATCTTTGACATTGATGATGCCCAATATATTATCAGTGGTATCCCGAAAGACCGGGATCCTTGAATATTTCTCGCGGCGGATGGTTTCTTCAATTTGGTCAAAGGTCATATCGATATCCAATGCGACCATATCATAGCGCTGGGTCATTACATCACCCACGCGCAATTGGCCAAATTCGGTAACATTCTCGATGATCTCTTTTTCTTCCTGATCCAACAGACCTTCTTCGACGGAGCCGTCCACGATGTTTTTAAACTCCTCTTTGGTCATGCCGGATTCTTCATTTTTTCGACGAATGCCGAACAGACTGAGCAGCAAACCGGAAATACTATAGAAGATGATCACAAAGGGATGGAGCAAAAACAGGAGGACTCTAGTTGGCGCAAGGGTCAACAAGGAGACTTTCTCCGGATTACGCCGTCCAATGGTTTCCGGGATAATTTCACCAAGTATCAGGATCATGACCGTCATGATCGCGATGGAAATCAAGATGTTATAGAGCGGATCAGTGGTCAGTTTCTGGTAATTGATCCAAGCTGCGCCCAATGCCGAAGCAGCGACGTTGACCAGAGAATTTCCAACGGTCATTGTCCGGTAGACACTTTCCTGATCCTCTAATAATTGACTTAATTTGTCAGCATTGGGAATATCATCATCCACCAGATAACGTAGTTTCCCCTTGGACATATTCAGAAAAGCGGTTTCAGCCAGTGAAATAAAGGCCGAAATCAAAATTAGTGCAATTACTGTAGCAAGTAAAAAGGCTTGCCCCGAACTGCCGAGATCCAAAGACCATCAACTCCTATTGTTCAACATTTTGTGAAAAAATAAATACAACTTGATTATATCATATTTTTTCTTTCTTTTTTTTGAACAACTCAAGGCTGTCGCCGTTTACCTCCTTATTTGTGAACTTACTTTTAATCCAGACCTTAAATCACTTTGCGGGGACCATAAATTACGTATAAT
>JBAQDU010000168.1:0-4810 GCA_049294805.1 Clostridiaceae bacterium | reverse complement strand
GAATTATATCAAGTACATTGTTAGCCACGCCTAGAAAAACTTCCTGAGAAGTTACCGACTCGCTAAGCAATTTTGTATACTGCTTTCTAATTATTTGAAAAACTGAAAGACTCTTGTTAGATCCTTCTTTATCAAATTCCGAGTACTTCTCATCGATTTTATGGTAGTAGATTTTGTAGTCGTCAATAGTACCCTTGACACCTAGTAGGTCATTAAACTCTATTTTATTATCAATTTCAAATACATTTATTTCAGGTGACTCAACATTCTCCGATAGGTTCTCTGCAGCCAAAATGTTAATAATGGTCGCTAAATTAGTATCAACTTTAACTATATCAATATCATTTCCTAATTCGCTCTTAACTAATTCATAGATTTCTTTCTGTTTTGTGATGCCTTTGTTGACGATAGAACGGAGTATTGATGCATTATCAATAACATCAGTTTCCGGTTCAAACAACATATTATATGGATTTTTAAAAACTGTTCCCCTTAGAGTTGAAGCATCTTTCGAAATAGCAATAAACTTATACCTATAACCGGGATAAGAAGCTAGAATCTCTTTGCTTAAGGAGTCTTCAACCTTTTGCTTCGTACATGTCGCAGATACTTGGACAATAACCTTGTTTCCATCGTCAATAAGATCTATACTTTCAACATTTTGTCTAAACTCATTTATATTGATCAAACGGAGGTTTAAAAGCACGTTGCATAAATCGGCAAAAAATGTT
The DNA here is from genome assembly GCA_049294805.1 of Clostridiaceae bacterium. Lineage (GTDB taxonomy): Bacteria > Bacillota > Clostridia > Clostridiales > Clostridiaceae > JG1575. The sequence goes on along the minus strand of JBAQDU010000168.1, from coordinate 4,079 downwards.
TCAGAGTGAATATTCAAATCAAGTATGTTTATTTTCCCACGAAGATTTATGCGATATGCAAGTGTTCCAAGCTTTTCTTCAATATAATTTAAATAATGTGTCCGATTCATGCATACACCCCCTTTCAAATTATCGATTATTCTCTTTGCCTTCCTCAATAAATAACAAATAAGTTTCTATTCCTAAAGCATCGGCAATTTTTTGTATGTTATCCAATGAAATACTTCTTTTTTCACATTCTAGGGCACTTATATACGTCCTATGTAGTCCAGCTTTCTCTGCAAAAGATTCCTGGGATATGCCGATTTTATTTCTGTATTTTTTTACATTATTTGCAAACACCTTCACGATATCCATAGCGTATATTCACCTCAACGTCTATTTTATAGTTTTGAACACAATGAGTCAACATACAATAAGTAACATCGCTACCATGTCTCTGTCTTGAGTCAATTTTTATACCTCACTATGTGGAAACGGAGAAACTGAATTTTGGCTTTTTTAGGTGTTGGGGAATATATCAACCTTTGATTTTTTTCGCCATATCAAGTGCTTTTTTTCCGTAGGTAAGAATAATGCCACCAACTGCCAATGCCCCTCCACCAGCTCCAGCAGCGACCTTTTTAGCCTTATCTTTTCTATCTTCGTGCTTTGCAAGGCATCTTACACAATATTTCTCAGTATCATCAGACAGCTGTGTATAACAATCTTTGCACACATAAACTAACAGACTTCCACATTTTGAGCAGAATGCCTCTGATTCTTTGTAAGTAATTTTCTTCTTATGAGTCTCACACGACTCATTGCCACAACCTTTTATTTTTCCCATCACTCGTTCTCCTTTGAAACGCCAAGATAGATCGTCTTATCAGGTGCATTTAATCGCTTGTTAAACTCTGATACATCGAGCTTCAATTTAGCCCTTGATTTCCATACACCCTTTTCAGTTCCGGTATCTGTTTTATCGCATTGTGCAAGTAAGCCTGCGTTCTTCGCTACGGTAACTTCAATGAAATAAGAATATTCGTTGAGGACAGTCGACATAGCCGCCAATTCACCCTCATTACAATAGATTCCAGCTCGAAGCATTGTGGCCTGATGTATGAATGCAAATGACTGATTGATGCTATTAATGCGAATATCGATTAAGCCGACACTTTTTCCTTTACCAATCTTGAATTCACCCTCAGCAAGATATTTGATATCTGACTGCATTGAAAGTCCAAGTTGAAATCTAGCCTCTGAAAGTGCCCTTAAAGATTGAGCAGTCAAGGCTTTTTTCATCTCTGGATCATTGACATTTCTGGCCTCTAAGTACAAGGTCAATCCGCTATAATACAAAGCAATTCTATCGTTCTGCTGACCCTGTATTACTTCTCTAACACTATGGTCTATGACAGCGATCTGATTAGCTATATGCTGAACTTGGTCTTGAAGTGCTTTCATTTGAAGTGCATTAGCCATCTGGATTGGATCAATGCCTTTTGCAAATACATCTTTCTTTATAGGTAACTTTGAACCGTAATGGCCATTAGCCTCACGGATCTGAGCGTACATTTTACCAGAGTTTTCTGTTGTTAATTTAATCTTTCCGCTTTCAATAGCTTCCAGTGTGCCTTCAGTAGCATCAACAACATATTTGTAGCCTTTTTTGCTTGCCTCACGAACCTGTGCAACCATCGGAGATGCTTTTGCAACTTCTTTAAAAATATTTATGACCACATTCTCTGCTTGAGCAAGCTTCAACTTCAAACCATTTGATAATAGCTCGACCGGATATTCCGCCGAATAGGGAGATATCTCATCCTGTACAGGAGTCATTAAGTTCATATAAGCATTTTCAGTTCTTATGACTCTATCCATTTTCACTCACCTCCCTTTTTCTTTCCGTAGTTCTTCGGAAAGTATTCCTTCCCGAGCTGCCAAACATACTGATCAATTTGCTTCAGATTATATTTATTCAATCCAAAGAAATTACTGAAATCAATAAGAATGCTTTTGAATTTAACATAGTCCTTTAAGTCGCCATCCTGAAATTCCGAGAAGCCATCACGATTTCTAAAATAACGAAGAATCTCATCAATAAAACTATCATATATTGGATACTCAAGAGGATTGTGATGGCTACAATACTTTGAGGCAAAGGAGTAAAAATTCTTCTGCGTATCACTGATAGTTACATACTGAATATCTCCAACGAGGGTAACATCACCGGCTTTAAGTCTCTCATCAATATTCAGGTCGAATATGTGCTTAGCCACCGGATATATTGAGAAGATATTCGTGCTATAGAAGTTGTTAAGTGTTGATGCCTTCAATAGCACATCACTAATATCTGCATTCTTTGGGCATAACTCAAAGAATAATTTATTAAGCGCATCCTCCTGTAATCGGTAGTTCTCTAAACCCTCCCACTTTTCAAGATAAAACTCAACCTGATCGATTGATGGATTTGGAACATCAACAGACATTTTCTTTTTACGTATATGTGAAGGTCCGGCAGTCTTTTCCCATTCATGTACAGTCGGCTCGGCGGTTCCATCAGAAGCTAAGAATAGACGAACCTCTTAGATGAGACAAATAACTATTAGCAAGTGATTTGGCATTACCGGTCGAATTCTCAGAAAGAGCCTTTATTAACTCGTTCTTTGCGCGATTCTCAAAATTTGTATCGATCACTGCATTCCAGAACAGGTCTTTACTGCCTTTCCTCCAAAGGTAGAAGGTATCCGCATAAGCTGTATTGATTGTAAGTTTTGAAATGTTCTGGCTATGTAGGAATTCTCTATACAAAGAACGTAGCTCATCATACGGCAAAGCTTTCATTTTGATTATATCCATTTTCAACCTCCCATTACTCAATACTGTTTAATCTTTCAAGCCATTTCAACATGCAGCCACTTGTAAAGAAATCTAATAATGCTCCATCACAGAAACGTTCAGCTCTAACAGCACCCATAATAAGTGCCAGCACGCATTGTGCATTCAAATTTGAAACGTAAGCATTCTTCATAGATTCTGTATCCCATTCTAGACCGTTATCTTTGAGAATATCTCCATAACGGGTAAGCTCCATATCCTTGTTTCTTTCTTCAAAGACGTAAACATCGTCAATGAAGTTATGTACTATTTCGGAATAACCCACAAAAGGCATTTGAATCGGATGCTCCGGTGTTCCATCATTTTCTTTATCAACAATCCATTCACCGATGTTATCTGACTGGATCATCGATATGTATTTTATCAAAATATCAAATTTACTCATCATTGTCCTCCTCAGTATCATCAATGCCAAATAACATCTTGAGCCTATCAAAGTTATATGGGTATGAGTTATCACCGTCAAATCTTACCGGCTTGTGGCCATTATTATATTCAAATTCCAATTCCCACTGGGTGCCATCACAAACCGTGTATCCAAAGCGATGAGTTGAATATCTTCTTCGCCATTCACCAATGTGAAGGTCTGCAATCGACGCTATAAAGGTGGCTTTTATGAAGGCTTCATCGTTGTCGGCATCCAACAATGAGAGTGGTTCTTCATCTTCCCATAATTTTGTATATGCTCTCAATTCATCTGATAGCTCTACCACATAGCTGCGGTAACCACCAAAGAATCCGCCAATGCTAAAGATAATCTTGCAGATGGAATTCATGTTTGAATCGAAATCAGCAGCCATTTCTTCCAATTTTGATAAAGTATAATTTCCACCGGCTTGATTGTAAGCTAACTTAGCTCTTTCCAAATATTCACGAGTCCAGTGAATACGGGTATCTTCACTCGGATACATAATAGCCTCTTGGCCATAGTCTGGGCTTTCCATAGTATTTTTAAGGAGACCGATTTCTTGCTTAAGACCACGAATAGCGCTCATAATTTGATCTTTAGTTTTTCCTTTAAGATTTTCCTCATAGTAGCCTTCCGGGCTAATCATCATATTAAGCTGCCTCCTTTACTCACTTCCTGCCTTTATTTCATTGCCATCCGGCAGAATAAAAGTCTGTTCAAACTTAACATCCATCACATCTGCTATGGCCTTAAGTTCTTCTAAGGTAATCGTCTCACGCTTCAGTTTTTT
>JBAQDU010000167.1:0-23613 GCA_049294805.1 Clostridiaceae bacterium | reverse complement strand
TTACCATTAAAACAAAACAAGCATCAAACTATCTGACTGGATTTCAGTCAAGGGGTTTGATGCTTATTCTTTATTTACTCCGACTATAATCCGTGCTTTCAGCATCAGATTTCTTGCGGTTCTATACACAGGATGGCAAGTCCATTGCAGAAGTAATCGATACAGAAAAGCCTGAGAATAAAGGTGTTACACAGGATATAGCAAAGCTTCTCCTCGTGTCTTCCTTATCTACAGCAAATCATGGACTACTCGGACTCACCGAATCGGAAATATTCGGCTATTTGAGTGCGCCTAATACAGATATTAACGAGATCAAGTCCAGTTTGGAAGAATTGAAGACTCTTTGCTGGTATATGAAACAAGACAACCGTGGCAGGCTGTATTTCCAAAATACAAAGAATATGGTTGCCGAGATGAATACCCTTGTTGACAGTTATACAAATGAGAATGCTAAAAAGGAGCTTAAGCGAATTCTGGAACAGAACTTCAGTCCCAAACTGAAAGTTTGCTATGAAATGCTGTATGTGCTTCCTGCAATCGATGAAATCGATCTTGATCAGAATAAGATTTCTCTGGTTATTTATGAGCCATATCCCGGCAGTGAGCTGCATCCCGAGCTGAAGAAGTTTCACGACAATATTTCACTGAAGAATAGAGTCATGTTCCTTTCCGGACAGCGAAACATGATGGAAAAGCTTTATGGCAATTCAAAGAAACTCAAAGCGATCCAACAAATCGTTGATAACATGGCAAACGAAGGCGTTCCCGCGTCTGATCAGCAATATAAAGAAGCTGAAGCTCAACTTGATAAGGCCATTCAAGCCCTGTTCTCAACAATCAGGGAGACGTTTGTTGCGCTATATTATCCAACCAAGAATGGAATTGAGCTTGCAGAATTTAAACTTGAATTCAAAGAAAATAAATTTAACGGCGAAGAACAGATCATAAGCTGCTTGACTGATAGTTCAAAATACGAGGCATTCTCAAAGGATGACCAGTTCTTGGAGAACCTTCGCAAGAAGTGCGAAGCTAGACTGTTTACCATTAAAGAACTGCCATTCTCCCAGATTAAAGAGAGAGCTGCGACGACAGTGGCTTGGCAATGGTATCATCCGGACCAGCTTGAAAGCCTGAGGCTGGATTGCATCAAAAAAGATAAGTGGAGAGAAATCAATGGTTATCTCGTAAAGGGGCCTTTTGAGAAGGACCCGACCTCTGTTGTTGTAGAGCAGACATCATATGATGAGAAGACACGGGAATTCACCTTGAAAATCCGGGGCATCGGCGGCAAGGTCTATTACGACATCGGCAGTGATCCTACTTCCGCTTCCAAAGAAGTAATGGACCAGGTTTTAGTAACCGCAGAACCAGCTATTCGTTTCGTCTGTATTGATCCAACAGCAGAAAGAAAAACCGGTGATGTCGTTGAGTTCACTGGAAGTGTTCCAATCAAATACGGACAAAGAAATACACCTAATGGCGATGTAATGACGCTGGTCACTAATCCAAAGTATGTAGTCAAATACACAACTGACGGTAGCGAACCTAAAGAAAACGGTGGCATCTATAACGATGAATTTGTCCTTCCTCAAGACAGCAAATACGTTAGAGTTGCTGTTTATTACAAGGATAGATTGCTTGAGGAAAAGAGTATCTACGTCACAAAAGGCGGCGGTACTAAACCAGCAAAAACGATTGATAAGAGCAAGGCGCTCGCCTACCGTTATCATAATAAAAAACAGATGGGAGATACTGAGGCAAGTTATAAGGAACTGGCTCTTCTCTCGAAGCTTGATGGGGTCCTCATTAAGGGGGCTACAGCAGAAATTTATAATAAAACAAATACGGATCACTATATTGAATTCAATGCAAGTGTTCCATATTGGGCGGGAGATCTTCAATCGTTGATAGATCTAGTTCGAGATACCAGCTTTAAGGAAACCGAAGTAATTGTTGACTTTGGTTATAAAGAGCTGATGTTCTTGACCGGTGAGTTATTCACTCAGTGGCTTGATATGAACAAATTTGATCTGAACAATCTTATAAAGAGTGGGGAAATCATACAATGAGTAACGCTTATTATGGATTTGGCTATGATCCCAAAGAAAGTGAAAATCACTTCTATGTGGTTGTTCCCAAAGAGGCAACTGCAGAAGTTGAGATTTACGAGCGCTTTCATTGGGACGTAGACGAACAAAAAATTACAAGTAAGGACATTCTTAAACTCAGGATGTCTCGATATAAATGGTCAAAGCTTTCAAATGATGTTGCAGCTGAGTTCAATGCAAGACTGAAGGCAGACAAAAAGCCAACTGGCAGATTTATAGTTGGAGAAACACCTGTTGAGAAGTTGTTTGGGAAAGAATTAATGGTCCTGCTTTGGGGTGTTGAAAACAATGATCCAGCCGGAATACCAACTGCCATTCGAAACTGGAAGGGCCTCCAGCCTGAAGAACGCTGGTGGCTTTATACCATGACAAATGCAAGCACTGGAAAGATCAATGATAAACGCGGATGGCGCATGGCTTTGCGTTATGCGTTATGTGAAAATCCAGTAGATGAATCAAATCAGATCTCATTATTTACTGATTTGATGGGAGGAGAATAACATTGGACAATCAGATGTCATTTATAGAAAAGCAGTTTCCTGTCAGTAAAGTAAGCAAAGAAAGCTACAAAGAGAGAAAGGCAGTTCAGAGCCAAACATTAACCGGACTTGGGAAATGGTGGGGGCGAAAACCGCTTATTCTCGTTCGTGCTGCGATTTTAGGCTGTTTAATGCCTTGCAGTGATAATCCAAAGGCCGATATGGATATCTTTCTGAAAATCTTGTCAATGGACAATGATGGCTTGCTCGATCGTAAGCAGAAGGCAATTTCTGCAAAAGAACTTTTTGACATTGCTCAGTCTAGTAAGCATTTCAGGCAGTATATCAATGACTGGTTTGAAATTGATGGAACAAAAGTCAAAATCAGTAGTGATGAGGATAAAGACAGCATTGAAACAAGGCTATTTAAGACACTTGGCTATGATGAAAAACTAAAATACTGTGTTCGGCCAGAACAATTGCCTAATCTGCGTAAAGATAGTTGGAATGCAATCAATCATCATCTAGGGACAAGTGCTAAATCTTTACCAGAATTAATTGATCAGCTGTCGATAAAACGATATGGCCACTTAATTAAAGTCGGCGATTGTTTTGCTGGAGGTGGAAGCATTCCCTTTGAGGCAGCTAGAATTGGTGCTGAATCGTATGGTAGTGATTTAAATCCTATAGCATCACTCTTGACTTGGGCAAATATCAACCTACTGGGCAATTCAAAAGGCATGAAGAATCAAATAAATGACTTCCAGAAAAAGCTTTTCGAAGAGGTTTTTAAAGAAATTTCAAAACTCGGAGTTGAAAAGAACGAAAAAAACGATAATGGCATAAACTACTTATATTGTACTGAGGCAATTTGTCCTGAATGTGGAACAAAAGTGCCTTTATCATCTTCTTGGTTGATTGGTGTCGGATCAAAAACCGTTGCTATACTTAAAGAAAAAAATGGTGAGTTTGATATTGCTGTAAAAATGAATGCTACAACTGATGAAATGAAAAAGGCTGCTGATGGAACGGTAACAAGCAAAGGCATGGTCTGTCCTCATTGCGAAAAAACAACTCCTGTATCTATATTACGAAGAGATAGAACTGATGGAGGAGTTGTAATTTATGGTCTTCGTCAATGGGATAAGAACGATTTTGATTTTCGAGATAGTGATGTTTTCTCAGAAAGATTATATGCAATAAGATACGAGACATCTGATGGCAAACGTTATTACAGGGCTCCTAATGAAAGAGACTTGGCGAATGAAGAAAAGGTTAAACAATTAGTCTCAGAAAACCTTAATAATTGGCAAGAACAAGGTTATATCCCAAGTTTGCCAATTGAATCAGGAGCAAAAACTGATGAAGTAATGCGAAATCGCGGATGGACTTATTGGCATCATCTTTTCAACGCAAGACAACTGTTAACCAATTCAATTTTCATTCAAAAAATGATCTCCATGGCTTCATCACAGGAAGAATTGGTATTGTCTCTTCTTATCCTGAATAAAAATGCCGATTGGAATAGCCGTCTTTGTAGGTGGGGCACGGGGCAAGCTAGGGAATCGATGGCCCAAACTTTTTACAATCAAGCATTTAATACTATGTGGCAATATGGTGTACGTGGTTTTTCATTAGTTAAAAACGCTAGTGAAACCTCAATTGATTCTGACTTGGATATCGATTTAAGCAAGTGCAATGTAACAATAGCAGATGCACGAGATGTTAATCGTGAGATAAATTTTTGGATTACAGATCCACCTTATGCAGATGCTGTAAATTACCATGAGTTGTCTGAGTTTTTTTTGGCATGGGATAAGAGGCTTTTACAGGTAGCGTTCCCAGAGTGGTATACAGACTCAAAACGGATTTTGGCTGTACGAGGAGATGAACATTTTTCTCAAACAATGATCGAGATTTACACAAATCTCACAAATCACATGACTGATGATGGAATTCAAGTTGTAATGTTTACTCATAGTGATCCGGCTGTTTGGGCTCAACTTGCTTTGATCATGTGGAAATCTGGCTTAAGGGTTACTGCTGCTTGGAATATTGCTACTGAGACAGACGCTTCAGGGCTTAAAGATGGTAACTATGTAAAAGGAACCGTACTTCTTGTTTTGCGAAAGCAAGTTGGTGAGGAAATGGCATTTCTAGACGAAATAAACTCTGACATCCGATCTGAGGTAAGAAGACAAATAACAAGTATGTTGGAACTTGACAATAAGGAGGAGCCTAATTTCGCAGATCCTGACTTTGTATTAGCAGCCTATGCGGCATCACTAAAGGTACTGACATCATTCAGGACAATTGAAGATCTTGATCTCGATTATGAGTTGAACTTAGCGATAAACAATCCATCAGAAAGCAGCGTTGTTAAAATTATTGAAGCAGCTAAAAAAATAGCTTATGACTGCGTTATTCCATTGGAGTTTGAAAGTTATTTGTGGAAAGACTTATCAAATGCCGAAAAATTCTATATTAAGGGCTTAGAAAGTGAGAAACATGGCAACTATCAAATCAGCACTTATCAGGAATTTGCTCGGGGTTTTAGTATAGGTGGTTACAGTCAAATGATGGCTAGTGAAAAAGCAAATACTGCTAGACTAAAGACGCCCGTTGAAATGGCGGGTAGAACTATTAGTGATGTTCCTGATTTTGAGAAATCCATACTTCGTACAGTGTTTATGGGAATTTACACAGGAATCAAGGAAGATGAAAATCCATCGAGAGCTCTCGGCTATATAAAAAATGAGTTGCCGAATTATTGGGACAAACGCGACATGATCAAGCAACTTCTCAGCTTCATCAAAGATACCAAAGACATTGATAATATGACTCCGCACTGGGAGCAAAGCGCAACAATGGCTGATTTGTTGCATTCACTTGTTACCAACGACAGCATTTAAAGGGGGAATAGTCTATGAATCGCTATTCTTCAAGGAGACATAAGTTAGATCAGCAATTTTTGGAAGAAAAACTGAAGAATGCAGTATCTTACGACAGAATTGCCGGATATTTTTGCTCCTCCATTCTTGAAGTAGCTGGAGAAAGCATTGAAAACGTAGAAGGCAAAGTCCGGGTTATTTGTAATTCCGGACTTCTTCCTGAAGATGTTGCAGTGGCTAACTATGCCCAAAAAATGAAACAGGAATGGTGTGAGTATTCTCCAGAAGAAAAATACACCTCTCCTGAAAGCTGCAGCCGTCTTTCTGCTATGTATCGCTTGCTTAGCAATGGAAAGCTTGAAATTAGGGTGATTCCTGACCAAGTCTTTGGTCTTATGCACGGCAAGGCCGGAGTAATCACTTACAAAGATGGCTCCAAAACCTCATTTCTCGGGAGCATCAATGAAACCAAAAGCGCCTACACACTAAATTACGAAATGCTGTGGGAAGATGATTCAGATGAATCTGTCAAATGGGTTCAAGATGAATTTGATTATTTCTGGAATAGTCAATATGCAGTGAACCTGGCCGATTTTATCGTCAACGACCTCAACAGAATTTCAAAGCGTATCGTCATTGGTCTGAAAGACTGGAGAGAAAATTCCGATGATGTTGTCCCTTCAGCTGCAGTCGAAGAACCGGTTTATCGAAAAGAATTTGGTCTTTGGGAACACCAAAAGTATTTTGTCGAGCTTGCTTTCAGAGAACACAAAAAGGATGGCGGTGCACGGTATCTTCTGGCTGACCAAGTTGGGTTGGGAAAGACTCTTCAGCTTGCAATGTCTGCAAAATTAATGGCGCTCTATGGAGAAAAGCCAGTCTTGATTATTGTTCCCAAAACACTTGTGTGGCAGTGGCAGGATGAAATGAAGACACTGCTGGATATGCCCAGTGCTGTTTGGACCGGTTCAGGTTGGCAAGATGAAAATGGTTATTTCTATCAAGCCGATAGTGTAAGATCCATACTAAAATGCCCTAGACGGGTAGGTATCATCTCACAAGGTCTTGTGTCAAGGAGAACAGAAGCCGCTGAATTGCTTACTCAGAAAGAATTTGAATGTGTCATTCTCGATGAAGCGCACCGCGCACGACGTCGAAATCCAACCAAAGATCCTAACAAGCATAAGGCAGATCCAAATTACTTATTGCAGTTCTTGAATAACATCACTTTTAGAACCAAGAGTCTTCTCTTGGCAACAGCTACTCCCGTGCAGATTAATCCTATTGAAGCTTTTGATCTGATAAATGCTTTAAGTCTTCCTACTTTCAAGGTTATGGGTGACATGTACAGCGAATGGCACAAGAAGCCGCAGCTGATGCTTGATATGGTTTGCGGGAAAGAACCTTATCCAGAGAGCGAAATAACAATGTGGGATATCATTCGAAATCCCCTCCCTACCAAAACTTCATCAGCTCAAGATAGAGTAAATCGCATTCGGGACAGGCTTGATATTTCCGATAAAACTTATGTCTTGCCTGCTGATTATTACTCATCCCTTTCGGGCTCGAAGAAGGATAGCATCCGGACTTTATATACCACGGACGAATTTATAGCAAATTACAATCCATTTATTCGCCATATTGTGAGGCGAACAAGGGATTTTCTTGAGAATACTATCAATCCATCCAGTGGTGAGACCTATCTCAAAAGAATCCTGGTCGAACTATACGGCGAGGGCGACGATGGCGCAATCCCCCTCGAAGGATATTTGAGGCAAGCCTACTCGAAAGCACAAGAATTTTGCACTTTACTTTCATCCCGCGTCAAGGCGGGCGGCTTTATGTCTACTCTGATATTGAAACGTATTGGGAGCACAATTATCGCCGGTGATAATACAGCGAAGAAAATGCTCGCCTGGACAGAGGCTGGGAAAGAGATATTGCAGGATGAATTTGATGTAATTTTTGAGGAAGACGATGATTTTGAAGAAAGTGTCAGCGAGGTAAAGAATCTTACGGATGCGGAAACTGAATGTCTTCGCGAACTCGTAAAAATGCTGTCTCTTAATCATGATAATGATCCAAAGTATATCAAGGTCCTCGATATTCTAAGCAATGGTATTGATGAAAGTGATAAGCCCTGGAAGGATAGCGGCTGTATCATATTCTCGCAGTACTACGACAGCGCGTACTTCGTGGCTGAAAAACTTTCAAAAGATTTGTCCGATGACGTGATAGGTCTTTATGCTGGCGGAGATAAATCTGGCTATTTTCTCAACGGTACTTTTCGCAAAGACTCAAAAGACAGTATCAAGGCCAAAGTAAAAAACCATGAAGTTAAGATCCTCGTCGGGACTGATGCAGCGAGTGAAGGATTAAACCTCCAAACGCTCAGTACTTTGATCAACCTTGACTTACCTTGGAATCCCACAAGGCTTGAGCAAAGAAAAGGTCGTATTCAGCGTATTGGCCAAGTTGCCCCGAAGGTCAAGATTTTCAACATGCGATATAAAGACTCTGTTGAAGATAAGGTCCACACAGTCTTGTCCGCCAGGCTAAAAAACATTAAGGATATGTTCGGACAAATTCCGGACACCTTAGAGGATGTTTGGATTGACGTTGCTCTAGATAATATTGAAGAAGCAAAAGAGCGTATTGATAGAGTCCCGGATCAGAATCCATTCACCATTAAGTACGAGACAAAGATACCTGCTACAGAAGATTGGGAAGCTAGTACATTCGTTTTGGATCACGATGAGAAGTTAAAGCAGTTGTTGATGGGATGGTAACAAAGACTCACGTGATACTACAGGTAACCTGAAATATCGGCGGACTCATTTTCTAGTATCGCTTCAAGGTGAAAATGTGATGCATTAAAATATGAGAGGATGGTGTGTATGAAACTAGAATCAGCGCAAATCAGAAATTTTAGAATGCTAAAGGAATTGGATATCGATTTCGAGGATCTTCTTACACTAGTTATTGGAAAAAACAATTCGGGGAAAACATCATTCCTGTCAATTCTTCAAAAGTTTCTCTCTGAAAATAAACCTGAATTTACATTTGATGACTTCAATATTAAGACACAGAAGGATATTCTTGCCTGTGAAAGCAGCAATAACTCTCCTGAAGAATACGTTGAACCGCAGTTATCGTTGAAACTTTATATCTCGTATAACGATACCGATAACCTTGGCAGCGCTTCTGCGCTACTTTTAGATTTAGATAATGATATGCATTATCTTGTTGTGAATTTCGAATATGTTTTAGTTTATGAAAAATATCTAAAACTTGCTGGCGACTATATCGAATACAAGGCTAAAGGTATAGACCGTGATTTTGAATATTATCTAAGAAACAACATGAATAGGTATTTTACTGTACGAATTAAAGCGCTTGAATTCGGAAATGAAACAAATTTCAAGATTATTAACAGCGATATTGTAAATTCTATTATTTCGATGCAGATAATTGGTGCAAAAAGAGATGTTGATAATGAACAGGGACATAGCCGATCACTTTCATTTCTCGCTGGAAGATACTACAATTCCAGTGTCGCCTCTGAAGCGGAATTTCCAGAGTTACAGAAAAAGCTTTGCGAAACAGATGAAAGTTTAACCGGAATTTATCAAGAACTTTTTCTTCCTGTTGTGAAAGAAATTGCTGCAATGTCTTACAATCCCCAGGAAGCAGAATTATCAATCATTTCAACTTTAAGTGAAAAGAAGATATTTCAGGATAATACAACTGTGAAGTACAAGCATGAAGATACCCTTTTGCCAGAAGACTATAACGGCTTGGGGTACTTGAATCTTTTTGCTATCATTTTCAACATACGAATCAAACTCGACCAGTTATCAAAGAAAGGAAAACCAGACGAAAACCCGGCCCCTCTAAATTTCTTATTCATCGAAGAACCAGAGGCGCATACTCACCCACAGATGCAATACATATTCATCAAGAATATTAAGAAGATTCTCACGCAGCATTGTTTAGCAGCGGGTAAAGATTTTTCGTTGCAAACAATAATCAGCACCCATTCATCGCACATCGTATCTCAATGTGACTTTGAAGATATAAAATATTTTTTAAGGCAATCCAGTACAAGCGTTAAATCACGTAGTTTAAAGACTCTTTTTTCAAAAATGGTTACCTCTGAGGATGTTCCTACTAAAGAAGAGCAAGAACGTGCATATAGATTTGTCAAGCAATATGTAACATTAAATCGTGCAGAGCTGTTCTTTGCAGATAAAGCCATTCTAATTGAAGGCGATACCGAAAGAATGTTGATATATGCAATGATGAAAAAAGCCGATGAATTTGCTGCACAGAACCCAGAGGCTGAGAATCACGATCCTCTTCTATCACAAAATATATCGGTGATCGAAGTAGGCGCTTACTCTCATATTTTTGCAACATTCCTTGGCTTTTTAGGTATTAAAACACTAATCATAACGGATCTTGATTGTGCAAAACCGGGTGAAAACGGGAGACCTGTAAAATGTAGATTTTTAGAAGGAACGACCACAACAAATGCTTCAATTAAGCATTTTACTCATCTTTCTAATTTGCAAGATATTGTACCGTTATGTAATTCACCCATGACATTGACTTATGACAATAATACCGGTTCTTGGAATCTTAAAGAAAATGGAAATTTACGCCTCCTTTTTCAAAAAGAAGAGAATGGGCATCAAGCACGCAGTTTTGAGGATGCGTTTATCTGTAACAACTTGCAATTTATCATAGATCATAAAAATATTTTTACAAGTTTAAAGAACCTCGGCGGATTAGACGATTCACCACCAGATTTCTATGAAATTGCTGAAATGTGCATTGATAGTAAAACTTCATTCGCTTTAGATGTTCTTCTATATGGCGGAAAAGAAAATGAAAAATGGACAACTCCGTTGTACATAAGGGAGGGTTTGGAATGGTTGGCACAGTAATGGAAAAAATCAATTCCTGCCTTGATGATAAAAAGAATTTCTTGTTAAGCGGTGGTGCAGGGAGTGGCAAAACTTACACATTGATACAAACACTTCATCATGTCATGCAAAGTAACCCCAAAGCACATGTAGCTTGTATAACATATACCAATGTGGCAGCAGATGAAATAAAGGAGCGCTCTCCATATTCAAAACTTCGTGTTTCTACTATTCACGATTTTTTGTGGGATGAAATTAAAGAGTATCAAAAAAACTTAAAAAGCAGCGTGCTAAATCTTATATCTGCAGAAAAAGAGAATAAAGGTAGCGGATTAGTCTACTCAGGTGAGATTATAATCAATGAGCAGACGTTTAATAATATTGAATATCAAAACTTTCGCGACCTCGAGCATGGGATTATTTCTCATGATGATTTGTTGAAAATCGCAAACTATATGTTTGCCACATACCCTCTATTAGCAAAAATTCTATGTGATAAGTATGATTATATTTTCATAGATGAATATCAGGACACTCAACGTGCTGTGATTGAGATATTCCTAACGCATATTAAAGTAGCTGCAAATAACCGATTATGTGTTGGCTTTTTTGGCGACAAAATGCAGTCCATTTATGATTCAGGTGTCGGAAATATTCAGTCATATATAGATAATGGTGATGTATACGAAGTAGTAAAAGAGGACAACTATCGCTGTGCTGTAAATGTGATAAACATGCTCAACCGCATACGTTTTGATATTCAACAAGAACCTGCAAAAAGGACAACGGAAGGTGTTATTGCTAATAAATTGGGGAGTACTACATTTGTCTATTCAAACAATGAATTTGACTTGCAGTCTTTCAAAACAAGCAATTTCGCTTCTGGATGGGATTTTGAGAATTTTGAAGAAACACGGGTGTTATTTTTAACCCATAGATTAAGCGCGACTCGATTAGGGTTTGCGGAACTGTTAGCCGCTTATTCAAACAACGACTGTCTTATCGGAAATGAACCTGATCGATTAGCTCGGCATCTTCTAAGAATTGGTGGAATTTTATTCTACTATGGCAAAAAAGATTTTGCATATGTTATCAGTGAAATGCAATGTAAAATAAAAAATACCGCTGATAAAAGACGTATAAGCGAAGCGTTATCTCGCATACATGCAAATCTTGATATAAACATAGAACAACTAGTTGAGACATTTGACATAGAGCGTTTTGTTCGTAAGGACGATGGCTTTATTGAGTTTCTTAAAAACCATTCGGAAACATACGAAAAAATCAAGTTACTACCTGCTTCGCAAGTCCTCGCATATTTCAAATATTATAATGAATTTTCACCATATTCGACTCAACATGGGATTAAGGGTGCCGAGTTTGATAATGTACTTGTCATAATGGACAATGGCAGATGGAACAATTATAACTTCAATTATTATTTTGAACAAACGCCTAATAAAGAGTCTGTAATACAAAGAACAGAAAGAATTTTCTATGTATGTTGTTCCAGAGCAATGAATAATCTTGTTGTCTATTATCCCAATCCTACTCCTAAGATTGTTGAAAGGGCGAAAGCCTTATTTGGAGTTGAAAATGTTTGCTCACTAGATTAATTGCGGTAACAGATATTGGGTCAACAACAGTACATTATTGGCAAGCAATGCAAGTGTTTATACACTTGCAAAATCTGTTTGGGGTCATAATCCCCAACCCAAACTGCAAGGAGGATCAATATGGCAAGTGCTCAAGAATTTATAAGGGAGTATGTAAGAGCTGTTTCCCAAGGTTATGCTGCAGTTTTTGCGGGTGCTGGATTATCGCGTGGTTCTGGTTATACAAACTGGAAAGAACTTGTAAGACCCTTGGCCGTTGATATTGGACTAGATGTAGATAAAGAAAATGATTTGGTTGCTATCACTCAGTACTATCGTAATGAACGTGGTACACGATCATCGATTAATCAAAAGATTCTAAATGAATTTACTAAAGGTACTACTCGAAATGAAAATATAGAAATACTTACAAGGCTGCCAATCCAAACATATTGGACGACAAACTATGATGAATTGTTGGAAACAACATTAAAAGAAAATAATAGAAAGACAGATGTTAAGACAACTCAAGATTCATTGGCTAATAATATATACGACAGAGATGCTATTGTATATAAGATGCATGGAGATGTAAGAAATCCTGCCGAAGCGGTCCTTACAAAAGAAGATTATGAAATCTATGGAAATGAGCGCCCTTTATTTAGAACTGCGCTTCAAGGTGATTTAATATCAAAAACATTTCTATTCATTGGTTTCAGTTTTGAAGATCCAAATTTGGAGTATATTCTTAGTCAAATACGAGTTTTGTTAGGAGAATCTGAACGAGATCACTATTGCTTCTTCGAGAAAGTTAAGCAACAAGAGGGAGAAAGTGAGCGAGATTATATTTACAACGTAGCTAAACAAGATTTGCGTATTAAAGATTTGAAAAGATATGGTATTCAGGCAATTTTGTTGGATAGCTATGATGAAATAACCAATATTTTAAAATCGGTTGAAAGAGGCTACTTGTTTAAAAATATATTTATTTCCGGAAGTTTGGCAGAATATGAGTCCCCATGGAACGAAGAAAATGTAACTCTCTTTACGCATAATCTTGCTAAAGAATTAGTAAAAAATGATTATCAAATAATTTCGGGCTTTGGCCATGGTATTGGATCAACAATTATTAATGGTGCGTTAGAAGAAATTATGGAAAGTAAATATAAACATGTAGATGAACACCTATGTCTACGTCCCTTTCCTCAGGTTTTTTCTGGAACTCATCCACTTGAACAATTGTGGAAAAAATACCGTGAAGATATGATTTCTCAAGCTGGGATCGCCGTATTTATTTTTGGGAATAAGAAAGTAGCGGACAACATCGTGGTTGCTGATGGTATGCTTAAGGAATTTGACATAGCCAAACGATTAGGAAAAGTAATTATACCTGTTGGAAGTACCGGGGGCGCTGCATCCCAAATATTTTCCCGAGTTAAAGAAGATGCTACTGATTATCCATATTTAGATGGATATCTCAATGATTTGGATACTGAAAATGATAAGGATAAGCTCATTAAATTGATAAATGCGATTATAAAAAAAATACAGGTTATTTAGGGGGGAATTATGTCACACAAAACATTCATTTCATACAAATACAATGAAGCAGGAAATTTAAGAAATGCAATTATAGATGCGTTAGGCGATGATGCAATTTATTATCAAGGGGAAACAAGCTCATCTCCAGACCTGTCAGATACTTCAACTGAAAATATAAAAAAGAGTTTAACTAATATGATGTACGACACTTCTGTCACTATTGTTATTATTTCTCCTAATATGAAAAACAGTAATTGGATTGATTGGGAAATAGAATATAGCCTTAAGAATATAATGCGAAAAGGTAGAACATCTCACACAAACGGTGTTGTTGGAGTGATAATGAAATATAATGGTGGGTATAGTTGGCTAAAAACAACATCAACAAACGGGGATGGTTGTACTTCCTCAAGTTATGATGAATCCAAAGTCTATTCCATAATAAACAATAATAGATTCAATCAAAATCCAAAAGCCTATAGCTGTGATGTTTGTAAAACGGTGAATGCTTTGACTGGATCTTATATCGCGTATGTTGAGGAAGAAACGTTTTTATCTGATCCCCAGAAATTCATTGATAATGCATATGATAAAAGTGAAAATGATGCAGCAGGATATGATCTAACAAAGACAAGATAAATCTGAATTTATATACCAAGAATTTACTTTGGGAATTTTACAAGGAGGCAAAAATGGCAAAACGACAGGTGTTTTTCAGTTTTGAGTATAATAAGGATTCGTGGCGTGCGTCGCAAGTTCGAAACATGGGCAAGGTAGACAGCAACTCGACTTTTTCGGATAACGACTGGGAAGAAGTAAAAGAAAAAAGCGATGCAAAAATTAAGGAATGGATTAATGATCAATTGGCAAAACGTTCATGCCTTGTAGTTTTAGTTGGTTCAACAACATCAAGTCGTAAATGGGTTAACTATGAGATCGAAAAAGCCTATGAGCTAAATAAGGGGATTATTGGTATTTATGTTCATAAATTGAAAAATCAGAATGGTGATCAGGTATCAAAAGGAAGCAACCCATTTTATAATTTTCTAATCGGTAAAAATAAAGAACGATTATCAAAGTACGTTACATGCTTTGACTCTTCATATTCCTCAAGTCAATATGTATATGATGATATCAAAAATAATATTGAGCAGTTGATAGAAGATGCCATAACAAATAAACCACCAAGAGAATAGACAGTAACTGGATTGAGTACCCAGGGTTGCACCTCAGCACTCAATCCGGTATTACCATAATAAGAGATTATTCACGTAATAGAGTAAATTTTTCAATTTGACATGAATGTAGTATTTTATCAATATTTGACTTGGCTACCATTGATTTCTTCATGCTAATTCGACTTTGTTAATAATCTTTCCCTATTTTCTGTTTCGCTTTTATGTAATGCCCCCAGGCTCAACAGTTGATAATCTTAAGGATGGCATTGCAGAGGAAACCCATGAGTACAAGGAGATGTACCCTGACTTTGTAAAAGAAGCCAAAGCGGTTGGAAACAAAGCCGCCCTTATGTTCTTTTCCTTTGCGATGAAAT
Source organism: Clostridiaceae bacterium (assembly GCA_049294805.1). GTDB lineage: Bacteria > Bacillota > Clostridia > Clostridiales > Clostridiaceae > JG1575. The sequence continues at coordinate 8,518 of JBAQDU010000167.1, read as the reverse complement.
CCGAAGAGGTTCATGAGGTGCTCTATCAGGATGCATTAGAGAGTCTTGACCAAACTGAAGAAGGTTTTTATTAGCTATTTCCTATATGCGGTAATATTGAAAAAATTCGTCGGGATAAATGCAGCATTTGTGGTATTCCAGGAGAGAAATTCATTGAATACTAAAGCATCACGTCTTGCAATAGTTTCCTTTGTCATATATTCGTTTTTTTGTTACTATTTATAGCTAATAGCTTCTTGTTTGCATTTTCTTGAGCATTCCATGCATACGATACAATCGCTTTTGTGGATTTCATGATGATCTTCATATTTTTCAACGGCTTTTGCAGGGCATACACGCATGCATACACCACAGTTATTGCATTTGTGAGAATCGATAGTCATGTGGTACTTGGATGTTTTTGCTGACAGATGAAAAATAGTGCCATATGGGCATAAGTAGCGATGCCATAACTCCTCAGGGAAAAGAAAGGTTAATAACATTCCTATCATCAATAAAATAGGCAGAATGGGTAGCTTCTTTCCGGTAAACATAGTAAAAATAAAAACTATGACAAATACACCTAAGGCAACATAACGTACCCATGCTTTTGTTAAAATCGATGGTATTTTCATACTTTTTATATGAAGCTTCTTTTTTACCCATGTAACACCAATCATGACGGTATTGATTGAACATAGCCATCCACAGTAGATACGTCCCAGCACAAACGAGGCGACGATACCTAAAAGAAACAGCCCCATCCATAACTGTACTTTACCATTAATAATCAGGAAAACGAAGAGAGCAAGAAGGCTTATTTGAATTATACGCTGTAATGTTTTTTTCACTTTGATTCCTCCTTATAGTTCCTGGGGTTAGGAGATTTCACTACAAAGAATTCCAGAATGCATTCATCGCAATTATGCACATTCATTTTAGTGTGATAGGGGATGCTGACAATTTGACCATGTGTATATTTCTGAGGTTCTTGTTCATCAAGCCTCAACGTCATAATCCCTCTGATAATAACCATGTATACATTCGAATTTGAATAGTGTTCGGGAAGCCCCTCTTCTTTTGGGAAAATCATGTGATTTATGAGAATGGATTCGTCATCAATTAGTTTCTCAACCTCTTTTGTATCTTTCGTTGAAAAATCATATAGTTTTTCTATCATATCGAAAGCTCCTTTCAATTTAAAATATATATAATCATACATCAGAGTAGGGTATAATAAAGTTACCAAGGAAACTTTTTAGGGGGGCGAGTAAAATAACTTTTGATATTTATGTTGATGTTATTTCGAAAATAGATCTTTTTAGTGGATTTACAAATGATGAGCTGTCTTTGGTATTTGGTTCATTCAGGTATAGGATAAGTCAGTATGACAAAGGACAAATCATGCATCTCCAAAATGAGCACTGTAATACAATGGATATTATTTTAGATGGAACGGTATCTGTTCAGAAGATAGATGAAAACGGAAGAGTGCTTACAATATCTGTTTTTTTAGGTGGGGATATCTTGGGAGCAAATCTGATATTTTCAAATAGAAATTCTTATCCTATGACGGTGGTGGCTGAATCCAAAACTGTTGTACTTCATATGTATAGGGAGTTAATACTTGAACTTAGCAAAAAAAATGTTGGTTTTATGGTTGGTTTAATGACTGCCATATCCGATAGAACACTCGTTTTAACGGATAAGATAAACGCAACTTCGCTTAAGACAATAAGACAGTGTGTTATAGATTATTTAAAATACGAATGTTACCTTCAAGAAACTAATACCATAGCACTCGGTATTTCTAAAAAAGACTTTGCAGATAGGTTGGGGGTACAGAGAACTTCGCTGAGCAGGGAGCTGAATAAAATGAGAAAAGATGGTTTGATAGAGTACAATGCCCGTACCATTACACTAAAAAGCTAGATATCTATTTTCGCTAATAGATTGATATGTTCTCACGAACAGGCGAACTGTTAAAATGTTTCCTTATACCTCGAAACCGGTTGACCTGTTTCCACTAACGGAGGATTTGAAATTTGACCAACTGACATCATTTGTGGTAACTCGAGCCAAATGGAATAACCGAGGTTGCAAGTCTACGGTTTGGCGCTGCGTCAACAGAGTTGAAAAAGACGGACCTGATTGCACTGCAAGGACAGTACGAGAAGAACATCTTCACGAAGTGGCGATCGAAGCAATCAACGGAGCGTTTCGTGAAAAGAAAACCATCCTGCCGCTTTTAATTGAAAACATTGAAAGTAGCCTGGAAGAAAATACTTCCGATCGAATTGCAGCGGTTGATGAACAGATAAAGTCGCTCCAGCAAGAGCTTTTGGCAACCGCCGATATGAAGAACTCAGGTGATGACCTTGGTATGGAGATTAGAAAACAGCGCAACGAGAAGCAGACTATCCAGGCTGGGGAAGCATCTCAGCGGGACAGAAGGACAGGAATTGACGAGTTGATAACTTTTCTTGAAGACTTGACTTGCGAGCTTACTGAATACGACGAGCAGTTTGTCAGGAAGCTCATTGATAAGATAACAGTCAACGATGACCATTTCATAGTAGAATTTAGTCCGGAATCGAAATCCAAATAGACGAGTAATCAGTAATACAATTTTACCCGCAGCTCTTGAAGGAGTTACGGGTTTTTTGCTGTGTGTGAGATTGTTGTCACTTATACCCTATCGCAGTGCTTAAGTTTTTGAGTATGTGTATCATTTTGTTTTCTAAATGCACTTCAAAAAGTTTAGTGATCAGAATTTGCCTGTGAAATTCACTCTTGACGTTTTCTTTTCTCGGTGATATATTTGTAACAATTAGTGAGACATATATCACTATTTTAGAGGAGGATTGTTTATGCGTCATAAAATCTCGCGTATTATCATAGGGGCGATTTGGCTTATTGGTGGAGTATTGACTTTGATTAACAGCAATATGGAATGGTGGTTTAGCGGATTATTCCTTCTTGTCGGTGCGGTATTTATATATTCAGCGTTCAAAATCAACAAGGAAAAGTAGGTCGTGCTATGGATAATTTACTTACTGTAAACACTCTAAATATTTGGTATCGCAAAGACAATCTCATTATTAGGGATTTGTCGTTTGTTTTGTCACCTAATGTGGTCGTTGGGCTTATCGGATTGAATGGGGCTGGTAAGACAACGCTTATAAATACACTCTCTGGTGTTCATAAGAATTATAGCGGTGGCATGGATTTTGCTGACCGTTCTTTCAAACTAACTCGATACACCGTGTTTTCGGAGGACGCTTCATTCCAGTATTACACATTCAACGAATACCTTTCCCATGTTTTCGCGGCTTACGGTAAACCTGTAGACCCAAAGCGGGTAAATATATTGATGGAGGGCTTCGGTTTCGGTGAATTTCAGAATGTTCTAATTCGGGATTTATCAACAGGGAATAAGCGGAAGGTATTTCTTATTACAGGCTTCTCCTTATGCTTGCCGCTCTTGTTGCTTGATGAACCTGTGAACGGACTGGATTTCCAAAGCACGGAATATTTGTATTCGCTGATAAATAGCTACCGTCAATACGGTTCGGTGATGTTTTCCTCTCATGTTCTGGAAAGTATTTGTTTGACCGCTGACCGCGTGCTTGTCTTGGAAAAAGGCCGTATCAGCCGCGAATTTGCACATGGGCAGATTGACGCGGTACAGATTCGGGAGGCACTACATGACACGGATTCTTAACGCCAATATGAAAAAGTTTATGGGAGCAAAGTACGAGCGTGTAATAAAAACACTTGTAATTTGGGCTATCTTGCTTTTCGTCCTGCATTCTTCCGAAATTAGAATTGAAATTGCGCCGATTGTTGTATGGCTCTCAACAATAGTCTTGACAGTTGGTGGGTTTATTCAAGTTCTGTCATCAGATGATACGATAGACAGTCTGCGTGGTCAGCTTATGTTGCCAGAAAATCCCGCGAAGTTCCATACTGCTTTCCTTCTATCGGTTGCCCTATATACTCTGTTTACAAAAGCAGGTCTGCTGTTGGTTGTATATTTTGCAGTGAGTAAGTTTCAGCTATCTGCGGTAATCGGTTTTGTCGTGTGCTTTATAGTCAGCGGAATAGTGACATATCCGCTTGCTTTCCGCACCGAGAAAAGTATGGCGGTGTATCACTATATCAAGCATACGAGACATAGTTTTATTTCCTATCTTTTGCGGTACTTAATGAACAACAAAAAGTATCTTGCCAACACAGTTGCTTTATGGGCATTTGGTTCGATATTTTCCGTAATTATGGGCAAGAATACGCCCGATAGCTTCCTGCCGATTGGGTTTGCTTTGATGTGTTTTAACACACCACTTGGTATTCTCTTATCGAGCGATAGATCATTATATCGACAAGTCAAACTTTTGCCGGGACAAACTGCTGGTGTGTTACTCCCCTATGCCTTATTTTTAACGGTCATAAATATGATTGCTTGCGGTGTTTACCTAACAGCTTGGAAGGTTGTGTTAGGGAGCTTTTCGCCTATAATGCTTTTGTTCGCGGTGCTGTTTTCGATTGTCAGTGCAGGGTTTACCGTCGCACTTGAGATAAAGTTTCCGTTGCTTGATTGGAAAGTAGAGAGTGATTTATGGCATCACCCGCGCAAATATATTGTGCCGGTGATTATGTTGTTGATTGCGCTTGTAATAACATTTTTGACAGGAGGATTTTGATGTGTTTAAGAGCAGAAGACCACCAAGAAAGTATAGACGTTTTTTTTGGATATTAGGGTTTATGGGTTTTTTGGGGTTCCGTTATTTTTTCAGCTATGAAATCAGCGACCTGTTTTATTTCAGCTTCTTTGCTCTTTTTAGTGCTTATTTTACTGCAAGGCTTGCGGCTGAAATGCCGGACGAGCGATACGAGGAAAACCGATTGAAAGCGAAAGCGACCACGACATTTGTTCCTGCTATTGCTTTATTTACAGTAGGTATTGGACTTGTGTCCTTTAGTATTCCGCGTGGGACTATCGTGCTGATTGCCGCACTTGGATGGGCAGCAACCTTCATCACCTACGCCTTAGCGTTTTGGTATTATGAAAAGCATTGACGGAGGGCATATAAATGGAGCAATACATTAGCCACTTAAAGAAATACCGTCAGCTTGCCGAACTCACGCAGGAGGAACTTGCAAAGAAGGTTGGAGTTCGGCGTGAAACGATAATACGGCTTGAATCCGCAAAGTACAACCCCTCATTAAAATTGGCGATTGATATTTCACGCGCTGTCGGTGCATCGATTGAGGATATTTTTGATTTTCCCGAAGAAACAATATTTTAGGGAGTAGATGTGGAGGAAGGCGAAAAGTTGCTATGGAAAATGAAGAATAGACATTATATCCTGTTTGTAGCAACAAGACTTGGTTAAGAATAGACGCTAATACTGGGCTTGAAAATTTCCCACTGTTCTGTCCAAAATGTAAACGTAAGTCAAGGGTTGATATGTTCCCACAAACAGACAAACCGTCGATACGTTTCCCTTAACCTGAAAACGCAAAAATGGTTGTTGACATGTTCCCACTAACGTGAGGTATTGAAATTGGCCATCTAACATCATTTGACCAAACTCGGGCCATTACGAGTTTGAAAACAAATCTACATGCATTTTAATATTTATTGTGATAGAAGTGATCTAAATCTATAAGTTGCTTAGCCACCATTTGGGTTAGTTGACTATATTATCGGTTATCATGATTATTCTCATTTTAAAGTACTTGCTCTGATTTTCTGCCTATTGAGTCTGAGGCTCCCAGGATAAGATCGATATTATTTTTTATAACCACAGATTGTTTCATAATGCTTTTAGCTGACTTATAATTTTTCATTAGCGAATTTTTCATAGTCAGGTATTCTTGGTATTCTAGGTTAAGGCTTTTTATGGTAGGGATTTGCTCTTTAGAGAGTAAATTGAATGCTTGTTTCGCAGATTGATGAAGCAAAATATCCTTCACATTCCCAGTATAAAATTCGGCGGAATATCCTGATTGCCTATAAGCTGTATAAACCTCCTTGGTATTCACATAGTTGATTATATGCTTCTTAAGTTCCGCAATCTCAGCCATCCGCTTTTCAATTTCTTTGATCTGCTGTGACAGCTCGTGATAACGATCCGTCGCAGCTTTTGTTTTTTCAACCAACGTTTCGTAGTTGGTGATGTTATTTTCCGTTAGAAAATTGATGGTCTGAGCCATCTGCTTAAGGTTGAAGACCTTCGCCCAGCGTTCGTATCCTAGACCCTTTCCAGCCTGTAGTTTGGCCTGAATATCCACCAGAAGATTGACCTTCGCTGGAGTTCTCCGGTAAGACGAATTTGCTTTGGGTTTGTGTACAGTCTTTCCAAGAATCGCAGATCGCAGCTCATCCTCAGAATATCCTTCACCCAGGGACCGCAATCTGGTGAATTTCTGCTGACCGCTGGCTTTGAAAGCAAGATGCTGCCCCTGCTTAACTTCATATCCGGCATCTTTCATCAGCCTAAGGAACGCATCAAAATCTTCTGGTTTTTGCGCCAAAACGGCATCGATGGTTTGCCTTAACTTTTCCTGCCAGGATAACGGCTTTTTATCACCCAGCCATTTGCCGTAATCAGACGGACCTTGCTTTGGATTCTCAATAATCGAGAGCCCACTCTCAAGACATAGCCGGTCGCTGATCTTTCGAATGGCTTCACTTGATCCAAGAAAATTCCTGAATTTCTGTGTTTGATCGATGGATGTGGAGTTAAAAATGATGTGGTTATGGATATGGGCATGATCCGTATGGGTGGATACAACAAATTGATACTTACCCTTGGTAAAGCTCATGGCCAGTTCGTAACCGATCTCCTGGGCCTTCTCTGATGTGACCTCTCCCGGCTTGAAGGATTGCCGGATCTGATAGAGCACGATATCGCTCTTCTTCTCTTCACCACGTCCTATGTAGGTCTCATATTCTTTTTTACACAAAAGCATTTCACCAGCAGCGGTTTCCGGTTCACAGCCATAAGCCTTGACCAGCTGGCCATTGTTAGTTTTCCCCGGATTGATTGCATAGGAAAGGCGCTCGTGCACAGTGTGGGCCACGGACTGACCTTTAATGACATGCATGGGGATTAATCTTGTGGTTGCCACGACGAGCACCTCCTTCCAAATGAAAGAAGCGCAGCAGATTTCTCCACCGCGCCAGTAAATTTCCTTATTTCTTGCTAAATCGCTTTTAATGAATCATTGAATAATCCCAGCAGCTCAACCAGGAATGCTGCAATCAGCGGCAGTCCGAAAGGACTGATCAGCCAGGCTAACCCCAAAATCCGCAACCCTTCCGGAAGATCCTGAAGCAGGACCATGGTCCCCAATGCAATGGCAAAGACCACAAAAGCCAGCACACCCAGCAGCATTGTTGAAAGCTGGCACAGTAACCGGCATGCCGCAACAAGGATCGTCAAAGCCAGAGTTATAGGGGACAGAAAAAGCTTGATGATGAATCTCATGCTGCACACCTCCATCTGAAAAAATTTATCTTCTATCATGATCGTAGCAAGGAAATGAAATATCGTCCATGTTGTCGATGAAATATTTTAGTCTATGGTGGAAAGGCGGGTCATGATCTGATCCGCCTTTTCCCATACACTTTTCAGGCTGCTTTGGATATCCTCGATGTCCGCCTCGTAGATCCGGCCATTCTCGTGGGCCCGCTTGGCATATTGGTTGAGGTTATTGCTGCTCCTGCGTAGCAGCGACACCAACTCGGAAATATCGGAGAGATCCAGCCGGACTACATATCCGTCGATTGCCATTTTTCTGATATAGGCACCCATGTTTTTCGTCCCTAGCTGGTGCATCTTTTCTATTATAAGCGCTTTCTCACGCTCATTGACCATGATTATGATTGGAATCTGTCGTTTTCGCTGTGCCACACCATCACCTCCTCATTAACCACCCTCCTTCTGCTGGGCTGCAATCGTGTACTACTCGTCTTCATCCTTATAGTCCGGCACTAGGATGAGCTCGCTGTATTCTTGGTCACTCATTGCTGTCAGCTTTTGCAGAACGTTTTGAATGAGATCCATTAGTTCAGCACCCTCCTCGGCAAGCTCAGGTTCGAGCTTTTGAAGCTCGCTGATCAGGCCGATCCTGCTGCCGGTATCATAGATGCACGTGAGGTTTAACTCTTCAATACTGAATCTGTCCATCTTCATCTCTCCATTTCGGTAATTTTATGTGGCAGCGCTTTACTGATTTCTTGTTTCTCAGCATTCTTTTTGAGGCCCTGCTTCACGGATTCTTTTTTAGGCTTTTTATCCTCTTTACTGTCAGCAAACTCCTTGGTCCTATCCAAATTTACTGCAGGGACGTTGTTGATCAAGCCATCGAATTGGTTGTCGTTTTGCTCGACCGTGTCCTCGATACTTCGCAAAGGATTCATAGGCTTAATAAACTCAGGTACTTCCTTGAAGCCGAAGCTGTCCACATAGTGAGCCGTAATCTCTTCGTTTTGCTTCAGGACAATGACATCGCTCATGGATAAACTATG
>JBAQDU010000166.1:0-5255 GCA_049294805.1 Clostridiaceae bacterium | reverse complement strand
CTCTTTACGATGCAAAAACTCTATGAAGGTTTTTTATCCGGTGAATCCTTGGCGCGCGAGTTGTTTGTTTCAAAGGGAACCATTAATAGCTGGATCCTAAAAAAGGAAATAGCACCGACTGTGAGCCTGCCCATGGGAAGGAGTACAATTCGGCTGTTCGATCCAGATCAGGTTGATGTGATTCGTACTCAAAAAAGCCTCCGGATCCACACCGAGGAAACCCTTTTAGAAGATTTTTGGGCATTTATCGAGGAGCGGACTTATAGTTTCAGTTATAAGATGATTTTCATCTTGCCGCTTCTAGAAACAATCGACAGCACCGGCGATGCCGATATTAAAATGCTGGTTGAACGATACCGCTCTTTTTACCTGGAGCGCATTCATTTGGGTAAAGTCGTTGATCGGGCCAACAGCCCTTATCTTGCCGAATACTTCCTGCGGGATGACCGTGCGTTGACCCAAAACCTTTTATCCAATCCCTTCGATAAATTTGAACGAAAACGTTTCCTGTATTATACTAAAGATCTAAAGAAAATCTCGATCCACCACCACATTTGGGATGACTTGACCCGGAACAACGGAATTCATCGATTAAAAACTTAGATGCTGGAAGATTTGAAAAATTACTACGAGCCCCTCGGCGGGTATTAAATAAAATGAAATAGAGTGAAATAAATAATTTCAGATACTAATTCTGTCTTTATCAAATAAATCCTATCAACTAATCATCCTTGTCAAACAAATGAGTATTTCGCAGTAAGGATCCCCTCGATGTTTGTTTGAAGTCCGCTGATATTGACTTAGAAGTCCATTATTAATTGCTAACAATTCACGGTTGAAATCCCTAGCTGGAACTAATAATTCCACTTTGTCTCCAATGAACTTCTAGCGAAGCTACTATTAATTTGGAGCGATGGCTGAATATGGCCAGCAAAATCCATGTAAAGTTGATTTTTGAATTAAAGTCCCAGAACTATTTTTGTAATCGCATTAACCCAGCATGGCTAACATTTAAGCAAAACAAATAGCATTGAACGGAGGAAACTACATGACCCAATTAATAAATTACGTAATCGCATTGTCAAATCTCTACGGGATGGTCCATAAGGATAAAGTTCTAGAAATTTATAACAGCCAGAATGAAGACCAAATCAGTCCTGCTGATGTACAAGCCCTTATCGGAAATCCACCGCAGGAGCTAACCGATGCATTCGTCCTCACGCACAATGATTATTTCATAAAGGAAAGCATTCTAGAATACAATGAATTTGACTTAATGTTTAGAAAAAAAATCGGTAAGCCCTATTATGTTCCTGCAAAAGATGAGCTTCTCAACTATGTTGATGAGTTCTATTTTGAAAAATCAAAGCAATATAATGATCTACTGACTTATCTGGAGAAGAACTTCTTCGAGCCGGGAGATGAAAAAGCCGAAAACCTGGCTGAAAATATCCAGGGAATGTGTCAGTTTGATGTAAATATATCGAAAATATTTGATTTGTTCAATGAGATGAAGCTAAGCTTTCACAATATGGACCAGACCAATAAAGCCATGCAGCTTGTTATGGAGCTCTCTAATAACACTAGGATCTGGGAAAATAATGGTCATACACCAAATGAAATATTCGAGAAGCTTGAAAAGCCACATCTTAGGCCACTTCCAAATAAACCTTTTGAGTTTGGAGAATCTCAATTAACTGACCGGAAAATTAAACAGAAAATAGGCCGAAATGATCCCTGTCCTTGTGGTAGCGGTAAGAAATATAAGAAGTGCTGTATGGGCACAGACGACTAGTTTTAAGTGTAGTAAGTATGCGAACCCAGCTCGGTTTAGACTATCAACGAGCTCTAGGTTTAACTTACTTTTACTGATCTTAAGATGGGCTGCGGCGACAACACGGAAGGCAAAAACCACAAAACTTCGACATTAAAGATACGTATTTAAAACGCTGAATTTTAAAACCAACTTGAAGAAGAGGTATTAATATTGAAATCTGATGAATGTATTTTCTGCAAACTATCCACTGGACCTCACGTTATGGAAAATGACTTTTTCTATGGAAACTTTGATAAGTATCCGGTGACCGAGGGCCATTTACTGGTCATCCCCAAGCGGCATATTGAAACGCTGTTTGAACTGACCGCTGCGGAACGCACTGCCTTATTGGAACTCATCGAACAAAGCAAAGACTTTCTGCAAAAAACCTATCATCCCGATGGATTCAACTTTGGGGTCAACCAAGGTGAAGCTGCCGGGCAGACTATTCCTCATCTGCACCTTCACATCATTCCCCGCTATTTCGGTGATCTTAAGGATCCTGAAGGGGGCGTACGAGGAGTCATCCCTGAGAAACAAAAGTATCGTAGATAAAGCCCAATTGAATGAGACAAGCTCACAAAGTCCTTATAAACTTTGTGAGCTTGTCTCTTTTGTATTGCCGATGTTATTCGGCCGTCCCTAAATAGGCGTTTCGAACCACATCGTTTTGTCTTAAATTCTCGGCCGTATCGGTCAAGATCATGTTTCCAGTTTCTAGTACATAGCCGCGGTGAGCAATTTTAAGGATCTTGTTGGCATTTTGCTCAACGACCAGGACCGTGATCCCCATATTATTCAAGTCTTTGATGATCTTAAAGCAGGTGTTCACCATGATGGGCATCAGTCCCATGGAGATCTCATCAATCAACAGGAGTTTGGGTTCCAATATCATGGCTCGGCCAATGGCTAGCATCTGCTGTTCGCCGCCGCTCATGGTTTTGGCAAACTGTTTTTTACGCTCAGCCAATCTTGGGAAGAGCTCATAGACGTTATCCATGCTTTTCTTGATGGCCGCTTTATCCTTAACTTGATAGCCACCCATCTTGAGGTTTTCTTCCACTGACAAACTCCCAAACACTCGACGGCCTTCGGGAATATAACCGATGCCTAATTCCGGGCGTTTCCAGGGCGGCAGCTGCGAAATATCTTGGCCTTCAAACAGGATCTGGCCGGCTTTGATTTCCTTTAACCCCATGATGGCTTTGATCAAGGTGGTTTTTCCGGTGCCGTTGGGGCCGATGACAGTGACTAATTCGCCTTGTTTTACTTCAATGGATACTTTTTTGATGACTTCCATTTGGCCATAGGCTATTTCAACATCTACTAATTTAAGCATCCTCATCATCCTCCCCTAAATAGGCTTCAATTACTTGACGATTTTGCTGTATTTCTTTGGGTAGACCTTCAGCGATCTTTTGACCGAAGTTTAAAACCACGATCCGGTCACTGACTTTCATTGAAATCGGCAGATTATGTTCGATCAGCATAATGGTTTTGCCTTCTTCTTTAAGGCGCATGACCAGTTCGATGACTTCATTAATCGCAAAATTGCTCAGTCCGGCACAAGGTTCGTCCAGCATGATCAGCATTGGATCCGTAGCCAGGGCTCTGGCAATTTCCAGCCGGCGCAGATACCCTAAGCTGACTTCACGCGCTTTTTTATCTTTAATTTCTTTTAGTCCGGTTCGCTCTAAGATCGCGATGGCCTTTTCGACGTTTTCTTTGGTATGGCTCTTTTTAAACAGCGAACGGATGCCGGTATATTCATGGATCCCTAAGGCTGCTACAACATTATCTAAAATAGTTATATCCCGCAGCGGTTTTGAAATTTGGAATGTTCGAGCAATGCCTTTTCTGGCCATTTCAAAGGGGCTGGAATTATGAACTTCTTCCCCATTTAAATAGATCTTGCCGCCGGTTGGCTTATAGACTCCGCAGATGCAGTTGAATAACGTGGTTTTTCCGGCGCCGTTGGGTCCGATCACCCCTAACGTTTCTTTGGCGTTGACGACGAAGTTTAGACCATCGACAGCTTTTAACCCGCCAAAGTGCATTTCTAAGTTTTCAACTTTTAATAGTTCAGGCATTGGCTTTACCTCCTTTGGTCTTTCGAATGGTCGAATAAAGCTTATTCAGGCCGTTCATGACCAAGCTGTTTTCGCCCAACAGGCCCTGTGGTTGAAATCTCATCATTACGACCAACAGACCGCCATACACGATCATCCGGTAGTCGGCCAGGAACCTGAACAGCTCCGGCGCCGCTCCCAGTAAAATCGCCCCAAAGATCGGTCCGCGGATGGTGCCGATGCCTCCGACCACGACCATTGAAATAATGCTGATGGAGACGATAAAGGCAAAGTCACTGGAATAAATAAACGACATATGGTGGGCATAGATGGCTCCGGTCAAGCCGGCAATGGCGGTGCCGATGATAAAGGTGAGGACTTTATAGCGATTGACATCGATCCCGAAGGATTCCGCGGCCATTTCATCGTTTCGGATACTGGATAAGGCCAGGCCAAAATAAGATTTGTTCATTCGACTGATCAGTACACAAGTCAAAATAATTAAAATTGATAGTAAAATCAGATATTGCGGTGCTGCCATTTTGATCCCGAAAAATTTTGGTTTGGCAACGGACATTCCTAAGGAAGCTCCAAAAAAATCTGAATATTGGAAAATAGCGACAATTACAAAGTTGATCCCGATGGTCGTATAGGCCAGAAAGTCACCTTTTAAGCGGACACTGATGACGCCCAGCAATGCCCCGACCGCACCGGTCACCACAAACGCCGCCGGCAAACTCAGCCAAAAATTAAGTCCAAAGGTCGTTGTCATGATGGCTGAGGTATAGGCTCCGATCCCGAAGAAAGCGGCATGGCCCAATTGGGACTGGCCGGCATAACCAATAATTATATTAAGGCTTAAAGCCAACATGATAAAAATACCAACGTTAACAGCTACTACTGCAAAATACATCTTTAAGCCCCCTCTACGCTGTTTTTTTACTTAATAGCCCAGAAGGCTTAACAAGTAAAACAAAAATGATAACAATGAAAGAAATCGCATCGCGAGGCAGGATCGACCCAATGTAGGCCGACGATAGCGTCTCGACTACACCCACTAATAAACCGGCCACAACCGTTCCTACGGGGTTGCCTAAGCCGCCCAAGACAACGATGGCGAGCATTTTATAAGAGGGAATGTCGCCCATGGTTGGGAATATTGAATTATACAGCATTCCGACCATAATACCGGCGGCCGCTGCAAAACCATATCCCAGAATATAGCTCAAAGCCATGGAGATATGGGTATTTACTCCCACGGCTCGGGACATTTCCGGATCCTCGGCGGTGGCTCGCCAAGCCAAGCCCAATTTGGTCTTGTTTAACACCAAATATAGGACTAAAAACAAAACCATGGTCAATGCCACAAT
>JBAQDU010000165.1:0-10977 GCA_049294805.1 Clostridiaceae bacterium | reverse complement strand
TCCGACAAAAGTTCGCGTCTGCCTTCTACTCCCACTGTAAAGAATCAACTTGACAGTGTACACCTAAGGGGTGCGATATTATGATAACTATTTTTACACAAAAAAGCAATGGGGCTAGTCAGGAAATAGTAACTACGCACCAAAAATATTACTTAACCCAGGGAACTGGGTTTTACTTGTGTGTTGTATTATATTAAGATATAATACAGAGTATGAAGATTAAAGATATGCCCGATTGGGTGCTCAAGTACAAAACGAAAGGTTACACTGTCCGCTTTCAGGCGAGTCAGTTTATCTTGATTAAAGTAACATCAGTCAGGACGCCCGATAAGCCTTATCCCCAACTGATACAAGAACACATTGGAGTCATCACAGAAAAAGATGGATTGATCCCAAAGAAAATAAGGCCAGATGATGAGGCCGGTATCGTCCGCCTGGAATATGGCCTGAGCTACTTTTTATACCTGAATTTTATGCGGGAGCTCAAGCGTCATATCTACAGCAGTGAGAGCGAAATCAGCCGCCAGTTGATTCTGACGGCCACTATTATTCAATATCTGTTTGAGGATATCGATCAACAGTACCTTACGCTCACTCATCTTCCTCGCATCACAGGCATAGATTCTTTTCAGAATCTCACCCCGAAACGAAGAGCGACTGCTATTCGCCTGGAGAAGCGAATGAGGGAGTCTTTGGAACAGGCCATACCCGACGAGCCGGCTCGACGTTCCCTGCTCTTTGAGTTGAGAAGCGTCACATTATCATCCGAAGCCGATCGCTCCAAAGATTGGTTCAGTCAGTCGCTAAAAGCTCAAATTAAACACTGGGGGTACCGCTTTGACTAATCGAATGATCAAAGACACGATGCTCGTACTGAAAGAGCACTTGGGTAACTACCACCTGTTGGGAGATGAAGAAGTCAGTCGTGAAAGCATCGTGGATCTCATTTGCATTTTGGAGAAAAATATCAATGATGTGCGGGTGGCAGGTCGCTGCACCTTCCGCTTGGCAGACATTCTCGTAATCATCTTTCTTGCGGTACTATCCGGCTGCAGCAATTGCAGTGAATTTGCCTGGTTCGCTAAAATACGCTATCCGCTGCTGGAAAAACTGGGGTTAGTTTCGGGTGAAGTGATCCCCAGCCATGATACATTCCGACGGATCCTGTTATTGATCGATCCAGTGGAGTTAGAACGGTCCATCTACGAGGAACTGGATCACTTTTTTCAACAAGTTGAGAAACAGTTTAATGTGGAAGGCAAGTATATCCACATGGCGATTGACGGAAAAGAGCTGCGCGGTACAGGGCGCTCCCAGCAGACTCAGACCCCGCAGCGCAACCTGCAGACACTCAATGTCTATAACTGCAGTCGCAGTATTTGCCTGTACTCGACCTCGATTTCAAGGAAGACCAATGAGATCCCCGTCGCCCAACAATTGCTGTCATACTGTCAGTTGAAACGAACGATCGTGAGTGCCGATGCCCTCCATAGTCAATTGGAAACAGCTCGTTTGATTACGGAGAGACAAGGGTACTACCTCTTCAATATCAAAGATAACCAGCCATTACTCAAAGAAGAAATCATCCGCGTCTTTGACCGTTATCCCAAGAAAATACGCATCGTTACCGAAGCTACTGAAGAAAACCCCATGCAGGATAAATCCAGATCGATCGAGGTCATCAAGCTGTGGGATAGCTACATCGGGGAAGACTGGCCGAACCAGCGAAATTATGTACGCTATTACAGCGCCCGTCAGGGACAGCTATTCTACTTCCTTACCTCCATTCGAGAGAATGAGGCGATTCTGGAAGCGGTATTAAGCCGCTGGAAGATCGAGAACGATTTGCATCGACACAAAGATCTTCTGTTGCAGGAAGACCAGATTCGTTACATCAACCGAAATATTGCCAACAACCTGGCCTTGATGAACAACTTAGCACTGGCTTTTATTAACATTGCCCAGGGGATCGGTGGTTTTGAAACCAAAAAATTTACCCGAAAGGCATTAGTGATGGATGGAAATACACTGCCATTCAAGGTGATAAAACTAGCTGGATCCAAATGCTTGATTCAAGAAATGAGGAAACTGAAAAAGAAGTAGCTGTCAGGTTTTTCATCCTGTTTCAACCAAATCTAACCAAGTGCTAAAAAAATATATTGAATTCAAAAAAACAGCCTGAACCGGGCTAAAAAGGCCTATTTCAGACTGTTTTTTATATTCAAGTTGCTTGGTGCGTAGTTACTAAAGGGCTCCGGGTTGCATAAAATGGTTTCGGGACCGCCTTTTCATTATCCGAAAATTAATTAATTGGATCATTTTGGTTTTCTATTGAACTTATTCCAAAGGTCTCTTTAAGGAAGACTCGCCCCGGCTAAATAGCCCGTGGAAAAGGCAATTTGTAAATTATAGCCGCCGGTATAGGCATCCACATCCACTAATTCACCGCATACGGATAAGTTTTTAAACCGTTTTAATTTCATCGTGGAGGGATCAATTTCGCTGACGTCGACGCCTCCTCTGGAAATAATGGCTTCGGTTAAAGGGCGCGTTCCGTTGATGGTGAAGCTAAGATGTTTTATGGCTTGGATCAGGCTTTTGCGCTGGGCTTTGGTCACGGCATTTACTTTGATGTTCCCGTCTAGATCAGCTCGGTCTAAAATAAACGGGATCAACCGTTGGATCAAAAGATCGGTCAAGCCGTTTCGCAGGTCCTTATTTTGATACTTTGCAAAATCCCTTAAGATCCTAGCTTCCAGGGACTCTTCGGTCAATCCCGGTTTTAAGTCGATCTCACAAGTTAGTTCCCCTGGGGTCCGCAGGCAGCTGGCTGATAAAACCAAGGGCCCGGAGACTCCATTATGGGTAAAGAGCATTTCACCCAAGTCCTTAAATAAGACCCGTTTGCCGTCTAATAAAGTAAACCCAACGTTTTTTAACGAGACTCCGGCTAACTCACTGACGTTTTTCTGCGCGACCGTCAACGGGATCAGGCTGGGAGTAAAGGGATGGGTCTTAACCCCGATTCGTTTCAGTTGGTCTAATCCGGCACCGTCTGATCCCGTCAAGGCATAGCTGCCGCCGCCGGTGGCAATAATATAGTGTTCGGCTGTCATGAAACCCCGATTGGTTTTTAAACCGGTCACTTGACCTGCCTCCACATTGATGGCGGAAACTTGTGTGTCGAACCGAACATCCACCTGAAGCTCTTCCAATTCCCTGGTAAAGACCCGAATGACATCGGAACTTTTATCCGATAGGGGAAAAACCCGTTGACCCCGTTCCGTCTTTAGTTTCAAACCTTTGCCTCTGAGCCATTCCATCAGCATTTCATTGCTAAAGCTATACAGCGCCGAATATAAAAAATCCGGATTACGCGGTATGGCATTGAAGAATTCTGAGATATCTGCGGAATTGGTTACATTGCAGCGGCCTTTGCCGGTAATGAACATTTTTCGGCCGGCGATTTTATTTCGTTCCAATAAAATGACTTCATTGGACGGTTCTCGGGCAGCCGTAATGGCAGCCATCATTCCGGAAGCCCCGGCTCCCACTACTATTATTTTCATTATATTCCAACTTTCGTTTTAAATTAGCTTTTTACAAACTGCTTGATCCTAGTTAATGATCCATTTGTTCTATAATTTTAACATATAAACCTACTATGAGTTTCAAAGTAACTGTAAACAACTTGAGAAATTAAATCATTCCCTTTGAGGAACTTGCGATGGAAAAAAGTTTTCAACCTGCGTCCTTGAAAAATGGAAGCTCATCAATTACTTACCCGACTTGGATATGTGAAAAAAGAGTACTGCTGAGTGATCAGACAGTACTCTTTTAAACCAATATTCGTTTGGTTTAGTTTTGTTTAGTAATCGCCCTGAGCCATCATAGCCTTGGCAACTTTATCAAAACCAGCCAGGTTAGCACCGGCAACTAAGTTATAGCCATAGCCATACTTTTCTGCGGCATCTCTTGCGTTGGTGTGAATGTTGAACATGATCTGTTTTAACTTATCATCCACTTCTTCTTCAGTCCAAGCAAATCTCATGGAGTTTTGCGCCATTTCAAGAGCTGATACGGAAACTCCACCGGCATTGGCTGCCTTACTGGGTCCGACGATCAATCCCTTGTCCTGGAACAGCTTCACTGCTTCGTTGGTGCAAGGCATGTTAGCGCCTTCACAGACATACTTGATGCCATTGGCGATGATCATTTCAGCATGCTCGATCCGGATGTCATTCTGCATTGCGCAAGGCATGATGATGTCAACTTTTCTGCCCCATGGCTTTTCACCGGCAAAGAATTCACAGCCAAACTTGTCAGCATAGTCTTTTACCTTATTTCTACCGGAGTTTCTCATCTCTACCATGTAGTTCCATTTTTCAGGAGTATTAATTCCGTCTTCATCGTAGATGTATCCATCTGGCCCGGATAAAGTAACAACTTTTCCGCCCAAATGAGTAACTTTCTGGCAAACGCCCCATGAGACATTACCAAAGCCTGAAGAAGCTACCGTCTTGCCTTCTAGGGAATCCCCTTCATGTTTTAAAATTTCATTACAGAAATACGCAATACCAAAGCCGGTTGCTTCCGGACGGATCAAGGATCCACCATAGGGAAGGCCTTTTCCGGTCAATACGCCATTTTCAAAGGCGCCGCGGATTCTCTTGTACGTTCCGTACAGATAGCCGATTTCTCTGCCAGCAACACCCATATCACCAGCCGGTACGTCAACGTCCGGGCCAATGTGACGATAGAGTTCCGTCATGAAACTTTCACAGAACCGTCTGATTTCAGCATCAGATTTTCCGGTTGGGTCAAAGTCGGCTCCACCCTTACCACCACCAATGGGCAGTCCGGTGAGTGAGTTTTTCAGGATCTGTTCAAAGCCAAGGAACTTGATAACGCTTAACGTTACATTCGGCTGGAATCTTAATCCACCTTTGTAGGGTCCGATTGCACCGTTAAACTGTACTCTGTATCCTCTGTTCACAAACAGATTGCCGTTGTCGTCTCTCCATGGAACCTTGAACATAATCTGACGTTCTGGTTCTACAAAGCGAGCGAGTAAGTTATGTTCAATGTATTCTGGATGTTGTTCCAGAATTGGAGTCAATGAATAGAACACTTCCTCGACTGCTTGAATAAACTCCGGTTCGTTGGCATTTCTCTTTTTTACATCCTCAAGAACACTTTCAATGTATTCTTTGGGAGCCATGTTGTTTTTTGCCATGAAATTAATCCTCCTGAATTCGTTTTGCTTACTTAATCATTTTACTATTTATTCACACTTATAAAAGCAAATTTAAAATCTTTCATAGCTTATCATAAAAACATTTACATCCCTTAACTTCTTCCAATTTAAAAGGTCTAAAATTTTGAAAAGACTAATGAGTTGAATGATAAATTAACAAAACTGATTTGAGGTCGGTGATGAATAATAAAATATTTATGCGCATTTAGCGTTTTTTTCTGCTCGTTTGATAATAACTAAGGGTATCGGTCCATAAAAAAGGAGCATTGAAGTCCATTTCAATTGCTCATTTGATATCCTATTTTAATCAATGTCCTTAGTCATAAAGACCTTATTTTCTTCCCAGATCTCTTCTAGTTTTGAAAATGCTTCAGTAACTGACTGACGCCGTTTGAGTCCTACGGAAATAATAATTGCATTGATTATGGACATTGGTGCAACCAAGGAATCCACAAAGGATGCCATATTGCTTTGGGCGATGACCGTCAAGTCGGACGCCGATGCCAATGGTGATAACAACGAATCCGTTAAACTGATGATTTTAGCGCCTCTGCCCCGGGCAAATTTCAAGACTTGCACCGTTTTGATGGAATATCTGGGAAAACCAATGCCAATGACTACGTCCCCTTCACCCAAATGGAGCAGTTGCTCATAAATGTCACTCATTCCGTGATGGAGCACTTCCACATTGTTGAGGATCAAATTAAGGTAGAAGCCGAGGAATTCAGACAACGCACTGGAACTGCGCAGACCGATGATATAAACTTTCTTTCCCTCCACAATGGTATCCACAAAAGCATCAAATGTCTTTTGATTGACTTTTTCCATGGTGGTTCGAATATTTTCCATATCAGCCTTTAAAACACTTTTTAAGGCATTTTCCTCATCCACCAAATCATTGGTCAATTCCAGACGTTGTACGGCCGTCAGCTTGGTTTTCACCAATTCCTGCAGCGATTTTTGTAGTTCCGGATAACCTTCATAGCCTAATTCAATGGCAAAGCGGACCACCGTTGACTCAGAGACCCCTACATTTTGTCCGAGCTTAGCGGCTGTCATAAAAGCGGCTTTGTCATAATGCTTCAATATAAAGTCCGCGATCATTTTCTGACCCTTGGACAATCTGGTGAATTTCGACTGAATCACTCTCATTAAATCACGATTCATTGTTTCCATTTACGTTTATTCCCTCTTTCTTTCTATCATCAATAGGCTGGGCGAATCCATTTCGCATGTTAAAAAAACAAAATCAAACCGCTAAAGAGCGATTAAAAGTTTTATTTTTCGGATGGCAAGACTGGGTTTACAGGATGTTTTTGTTCTTTTTTCGTGGTCCTTTGGACTTTTCCAAATGCTATAAGCCATTTCATTAGAAATTTGCTCTAGGTATAAACAATAGACTTGGTCGATTGAACCCAT
Organism: Clostridiaceae bacterium; assembly: GCA_049294805.1. Classification (GTDB taxonomy): domain Bacteria; phylum Bacillota; class Clostridia; order Clostridiales; family Clostridiaceae; genus JG1575. The sequence goes on along the minus strand of JBAQDU010000165.1, from coordinate 4,301 downwards.
TAACCGGTCGAATTTATTCTGTTCGCGAACAACTCTTTGCAATGGGTTGAATTTAAGGAACTTATTTGGACAAAATACACTTGCAACCTCATTAAATTATACACGATTATGTCAGGTCATGCATCAAAACTTTCATTTTCACGAAATATTCACACAACATTTACGGTCCATAAGCGGTTTCCATCATTATAATTGCAAGATTACTTAAAATTAATTGCAATCACCCTGAATAATTTTTAATTACTTTTAATGGTAAGCCCAAGCGCTGAAATTTTCCGCAAAGCACGAGGGGTTAATTAATATGATCCTTTGAACCAACCAACTGGGATATCCGTGGATTTTTAGAAAAATCCGGCACAAACGCTGGTTCTTAATCCCAAATACTGATCTGGGTCTCGTCAATTGCATCGGGCTCAATATCCGGTAGGATCTCCATGCCATCTTGATCTAATGTAGTGGACTCTACGGATTTCATGAGTTCCTGAAACGTCTCATCCTGGGTAAATATCTTCACATTGGCGAACCCGAATTGACGCAGAAATTCCTCGCTGGTGGCATACAGCTTTGGCTTACCCGGTACATTTTTGCGGCCGATTACCGAAATGAACCCTCGATCCAAAAGTTTTGCCATCACATAATCAGAACTAACGCCTCTGATTTCATCCACTTCCACTCTGGTGACGGGTTGCTTATAGGCTACGATGGCCAAACATTCTAGGGCACCTTTGGACAAGGTTTGCCGTTCATTGACTTGTGCCAATTTTAACACCCATCGGGAATACTCAACTTTTGTAGCCAATTGGATCTTGTCCTCCAGGCGTATGATGAAGATACCCCGGCTGGCACTACGGTATTGATTATCTAAAGCATCCAAAATGGTTTCCACGGCGTCTGGCACAACTTCCAGCATATCGGCCATTTCTCGGATCGAAACCGGTTCACCGGCGGCAAACAGGATCGCTTCCAGACTACCTTGTAGGGTTTCTTTATCGAGACTTCCCCCCTGGGTGGATTCTTCCCTTTGATCTAACTTACTGATTGGGTCCGACGTTATGGTCTGCTTTGTCTTCGGTTCCGTTTTCAGTTCCGTTGTCTGATCTGATTTTAGTTCTGTTGTCAGTTCTATCTGTTCCATGTTCAGTTCCTCTTTCCTCAATGATGAGTTCACCGGCGGCCTCGTCTTGGTAAACCATGACCTGGAGATTTCGAACCATTTCTAAAATCGCCAGGAAAATAACGATGGTCTCTGCCTTACCGCTGCTTTGCTGGGCCAACATCGAAAACCGGATTGTTTTGACCAACTCGATTCGTTCCGTCAGATCTTTGATAATATCTTCGATCTTAAAAGATTCGATGGAAATTCTTCGTTCAATGTTAGTATAAACATTTTGTTTTTCGCGTTGTCCATCCAATAATTCCATATAAAGAAGGAAGAATTTATCGGGTCCAAAGCCTTCCGGTATAATGATCTCGACATGCTTGTCCTCCGGCAAGGTCATGGGCAAACGTGTGACGATCACCTGGTCTTGGCAAAATCGACTCATTAGGTCATAGGACTTATCCCGGAAAAATTCATACTCTCGCAGTTTATGAAGGAGCATTTCCTTTGTCGGTATTTCAGTTTCCTCTTGGGTTTTTTTAGGTAACAATTCTCGGCTTTTGATTTCGATCAACGTCGCCGCTAACACAAAAAACTCCGTGGCAATATTAAGATCCAATTCATCCATGGCTCTTAACACCGTCATATACTGTTCGGTAATTTCAAAAATTTTAATATCCGTTATTTCCATTTTGTTGACCTTGATCAATTTTAACAAGAGATCAAAAGGTCCTTCAAAATTTTCAAGATGCAAATTGATTTGTTCCATCGTTCGATCACCTACCTAGGAATTATAACATAGAGGCCAAGCGCAAGCCTATGATATAATTAAGCTATGGATATGAATCAGTACATTGAATATTTAACGCAACAAACCGAATACGCCATGTTGGCCGAAGTCAAAGCCGGCCCCAAACCCGGTTTAGTGGACCGCTATAATAACGGCAGCCACCAGGATATGGATATCACTACGTTTCGAGCTTCAGCTCAGATTCTGGCGCCTGAATTCCAGCACTTCATGAAATTAAGCAACTCATATGGCAGCGATATGATCCTGCCGATGTTGCGTCAGCCCGGAAAAGAAGCCGAGGCAAAAATGTATCTGGCAACCAATGGCTTAAATACCCATAAAGGGCTGATCTTTAGCCTGGGTCTTATAACTGCCTGCTTGGTCCGCTTGGCCATGAAACTTGATCGGCAGCCATCTTGGACCGATCGACAGGCTCTGGTGGATCTCATCCGGCTAAATACCAAAAGCCTCACCAACGAGCTGCAAAGCTCTCAGGAGGCGACCAATGGTTTTTTAGTATACCAAGCATTGGGTTTAAAAGGTGTTCGCCAGGAAGCTGAAGAAGGTTACCCGGCCATTTTTAAGTATGGGTTGCCCAAACTGCGGGAGTATACCACCGTCTATACTGATCCCGACTTACCCTTACTTATGACACTATTGGAACTAATCTTAGTCACCAGTGATACGAATCTAATGAAACGAGGCGGCTTGGACGGGTTGAATTTCATGCAGGCTCGCTCCTTATCGATACTAATCGCCGCCCCAAAACTAACTGAACCGGAACTCCTGGATTGCTTTAAGGCATTTGATGAAGCGGCCATCAGCAAAAATCTGTCACCGGGTGGTTCTGCTGATCATCTAGCGATCTGTATTTTCCTAGATCATGTTTTAGGCTAATGAGTCAAATTATAACGTTCGATCGAATCTGCGGCTCTTCTTGAACCCTCACCTCACGAAATCAATCGGACAATTGATGATCTCCATAGGGAGACTTCAATTGTCCGATTGGTTTACTTTGCTAATATTAGAAAACTCATCAATGGTATTGCCCGCCAGATGGACCTGCCTGTCTTAGGGAACATAACATTGAACATAACATTGAAGTTCATTTTTTTTTGCATTACCGAAATATTTTGATTAAAATTAAGTTAAGTTAAGTTAAGTTAAGTTAACTTAAGTTTTGCATTGTAACCTAATTATAACTCAATGGAACTGGCTTTAAGAGCCAGTTCCACTTATATTCACAAACAAAAATGGGCTATCGAAAATCCGATTTGGATCTCCAATAGTCCATTTTTTAGTCTTGTTTAGGTGCTAATTTGCAACAGCCCATTCTTTTTGAAAAGTGTTACATTTTTACGATTTATTCAGTCACGACGTCCTGAATATAATCCGCTTTGGGTTTGGCTTCTTGGCCGATTTGATAAGCTGCTTTGACCAACTTGATGGAATCTTCGGGATCCTTCTCATTGTATTTAAGGATACAGAGAGTATCTTCCACGTTAACCGGATCCCCGACTAGCTTCACTAAGTGGATCCCGGCGGCGTAATCTAAGACATCGTCTTTTTTTAACCGACCGGCTCCCAGATGCGTTGCAGCGTAGCCGATTTCCGTGGCTTTGATCCCGGTGACATACCCGGATGACTCTGCTTTGATTTCCATCTGATGTTTAGCCTGAGGCAATAAGTTGTAATTTTCAGTGATGGCCGGGTCCCCACCTTGGCTTTGGATAAACTCATTGAATTTGGCCAAGGCTTTGCCCGAGGCAATCACTTCCTCGATCAAAGGTTTCGCCTCTTCATGACTATTAACCACTCCGCCCAGCCAGACCATATAGCCGGCAATTTCCAGAGCGACGTCATACAAACCGGGGATCTTTTTGCCTTTTAAGAGGTCGATTGCTTCTACAACTTCGTTGGCATTGCCGATTTCACGGCCCAGTGGTTCATTCATGTCCGTAATGACTGCCACCGTCTTTCGACCCAGGTGATTACCAATTTCCACCATGGTATGAGCTAGTTTTCTGGAATCAGCCAGGTCCTTCATAAAGGCCCCTTCACCGGTTTTGACATCCAGCACAATGGCATCGGACCCCGACGCCAGCTTTTTACTCATGATCGATGCCGCTATTAAGGGAATGGAATCCACTGTTTCAGTCACATCGCGCAGCGCATAGAATTTTTTATCGGCTGGGGTCAAGTTTCCAGTTTGCCCGGCAATGGCCGCACCAAACTGTTTCACATTGTTGATAAACTGGTCCAAACTCAAATCAGTGCTAAACCCCGGGAGTGCTTCCAATTTATCGATGGTTCCACCCGTATGTCCCAGTCCTCGGCCGGATAATTTAGCAACTGTTATTCCCAGGGCGGCAACGATGGGAATAACAATTAAACTGATCTTGTCGCCGACCC
>JBAQDU010000164.1:0-2198 GCA_049294805.1 Clostridiaceae bacterium | reverse complement strand
ATTATTCCGAAAGCTATGATATTGTTCCAAGAACCTTAATTAACTAACGTGAATTCTAATGAACTCGAAGCTAGCAAAGTTTTGCCAGACGAAAATAAAAAAAACGGAAAATTAAAATTTAGCTATCCAGACTTATGATGCATAATTCAAAAGTATTAGGAAAAACCCTGTATCTTTATGATCATAGAGGCACTGATTTAGTAGTTTCTGATAAAAATCAGATTTATAAAATGTTTAATAGTTTTTCGGCACAATCATAAACTATGTGGGATGGTGGCTTTCTTACTAAAGTCTTCCGACTGATATCAAATTGCTTCATGAAGAGATATTCATCATCTGGATAGCCATATCCTTTGACGCCGTAATCTCCTGATTTTATTGTTGACACCCTCGATTTGACCGTTGGAAATATAGTAGGTCGCAAATGCAATAATCCTCTCAAAATGTCTGTCCATAAGGCGATCGAACCACCTCAAGTGCTTGTTATCCGAGTCATAACAGGTATCCTTGATCTCAGTAATTAATCTTGTCATTTCAGGTTCACTGGTTGTCTTATAGACTTCTGGCAGCATCTCTTTTCCGTCATGCTCGAATTAACCGGAGATTTTTTAATTCCCAGCAATGGAAAGAAAGTGGTTTAGCCGAGTTCAAGGATAATGATTGTATAAAATTTGAAGGAACAGTAGGATATTTTTCTGATAACATCATTACAATTTCAGTGATATTAGGATAAAATTATATCAACTTGAGGTACTCGTTTACAGTAGAGTAAATCTTTGAATTTAGTTGAATATAAAGAGGAGGAATTTTCTTGAAACGTGTAGAAACGATTTGTGGTTATTGCGGCTGCGGCTGTGGAATTTATGTTAATGTAGCGGATGATGATACAATTTTAGGGGTCACGCCGAGCTATAATCACGTGGTCAGTAAGGGGAAACTATGTTCCAAAGGCTGGCACGGCTATGCCTTTGTCAGAGACTCCCGGCGCCTGACCACCCCATTGATCCGGAATGAAGACGGAAGTTTCAGACCGGCCAGTTGGGAAGAAGCTTTGGATAAGGTTGCAACCGGTTTTAAAAATGCAATGCTGGAAGAGGATAATTCCGATCACATCGGATTTATTTCATCTGCCCGCTGTACTAATGAAGAGAATTTCCTCATGGCAAAAATGGCCAGAGCCGGCCTTAAAACCAGTAGTATTGACCACTGCGCCCGTCTCTGACATAGCCCTACGGTAGAAGGTCTTTCTACCTCCTTGGGAACCGGTGGTGCCACAAACACAATGGATGAAATTTCTGACGCAGAACTGATCCTAGTCATTGGTTCAAACACGACAGAGCAGCATCCTTTAGTCAGTACCAGAATATTTGAAGCTTTGGATAAAGGAGCTACTCTATACGTCGTAGATCCGCGCAAGATCAGGTTAACTGACTTTGCCCATGGCTATGCGCCCATTGAACCGGGAACTAATCTGCCCATGGTCAATGCCATGATCCACGTGATCATCGAGGAAAATCTTGCGGATGAAGACTTTATCAGGACCCGCACCGAAAACTACGAAGAAATGAAACAATCCGTAGTGGACTGTACGCCGGAGTGGGCGGAATCCATCTCCAAAGTACCAGCCGAAACCATTCGGCAATTTGCCCGTAAATATGCCACCACCGACAAAGCGATGATCCTCTTTACAATGGGCGTGACTCAGCAGACAACCGCGGTCAAAACCATTCGGGCATTGGCCAATTTAGCCATGATGACCAATCATCTGGGCCGGCCTTCCACTGGGATCAACCCATTACGCGGCCAAAACAATGTTCAAGGCGCCGGCGATATGGGCGCACTTCCGGACTTCCTGCCAGGCTATCAACGACCGGAGCAACCGGCCACGAAAGAGCGCTTCAGTAAGATCTGGGGAGATTTTTCCTGTCTGCGGGGAAATAACATTATTCAAATGTTTAATTTGATCGATGAAGGGAAGATGAAAGCAATTTTTGTCGTCGGAGAGAATCCGGTTTTATCCGATCCGGATCAGACCCACACCATTCATTGCCTGGAAAAAGTTCCGTTTTTGGTCGTTCAGGATATCTTCATGACTGAAACTGCCCAATTTGCCGATGTCGTTCTCCCGGCAGCCAGCTTTTTAGAGCGAGAAGGCACCTATACCAATACGGATCGCCGAGTTCAAATGATCCATAAAG
>JBAQDU010000163.1:0-2735 GCA_049294805.1 Clostridiaceae bacterium | reverse complement strand
CTTTGATCAGTTCCATGACGGTTTTCACCGTCCCTTCAAAGGTCTTTAAGATGGTATTGCCGACAAAACCGTCGGCCACTAATACCTGGACATCGCCGCTGATGACTTCCCGAGGCTCAACATTGCCGACAAAATTCAGGGACTTGTCCGCGGCCAGGAGCTCATAAGCCGCCTTGGTCAATTCGTTGCCCTTTTCGGCCTCCGCCCCGATGTTCACAAGCCCCACCTTGGGCCGCACATAGCCCAGGATGGATTCAAAGTAAACCTTGCCCATATGGGCGAACTGATGAAGATTCACGGGCTTACAGTCCGTATTGGCGCCGACATCGATGATCATGAAACGGCCGTTTTTTCCGGGCATCAGGGGGGCCAGTGCCGGCCGGTCGATGCCTTTGATCCGTCCGATGATGAACAGGCCGCCCGCCATTAAGGCACCCGTTGAGCCCGCTGAAATGACTCCGTCGCAGCGGCCTTCCTTGACGAGGTCAATGGCCCGGCGCAGCGAAGAATCCTTCTTGCGGCGGATGGCCAGAACCGGGGCTTCATCCGTTCCCACCACCTCCGTCGTGTGCAGCACTTCTATTTTAGATTTATCATAATCATATTTGGCAAGTTCTGTTTCGATCTGATCTTTCGGACCGGTAATGGTAATTTCCACTCCCAGTTCTATCACTGCCTCGACACAGCCCTTGACTACTTCCACCGGGGCCAGGTCGCCGCCCATTCCGTCTACTGCAAATCTCAAATCAAAAACCTCCTCGGGTTATTGAAATAATTCTAACATAGGAAAACCAGTTTAGCTTAATATTTGGATTGTTTATCAAAAGTCTTGCAACCCCATCTCATGAAAAGTGGTTGCTTCCTTTTTGCAGGATCCAGCCGCCCAATTTCGGGTAAAATAAAAAAACTATGGTACGATAATGCTGTTTTTACCCATCTGGTCAAAGCTGATTGGTAATTAAGTATGCATGGGATTGCACAATCTAATAATGTTTGTCAACCGTCTTAAATGGAGACCCTTTGAACTGCATCCGTCAAGTCTGAACTGAACTAAATTCTTTGGCGCATATAAATCCAGGCTGCTTAAAAAAACCGGCTGAATCCATTAGCCGGATACAGCCGATCTTTTTTCCAAAAATAACAAAAACAAATTTAAGTTCAAACGCCAATAATTATATTCAGTTATGATGCTGTTTATCAACCAGGTTAAAGCTCATTGGAAATCAAGTACTCCTGAAACTTTCTAACCAGGTCCCCATTGAGGGTGGCCAAGGCATCCTTTTCGTCCATTGTAATCTGATTATTTCTATAATATTCCTCATAATAAGTAGTTTGAACATAAACATAGTAACCTTTCCCCTTAAATGCCACCTCGTAGTGTGGAATAACAAGTATATTCACATAAGGCGCTTCAACCACTGAAGGAAAATTCAAACCCCGAAAATAGTCCACTTTTATATAATCTCTGGTGAGTGAATCAGGTGCGTAAAAAAAAGTGATCTTCGACACGACATTTGGCATGCTCTGACTCAAATAGTAGTAATCGATTTGTCTTGCGTCAATAATATTGTTATTGTAGGAGTTGTTTGTTTCGCCAGTCCAGTCATGACCTGGATAAGACGTGATATGAGCATATGGTGCCTCAGGCGGCTTATTGATTCCAATGAACTGATCCGGTTTAAACTCCGAACTGATTTTTTCCACTTTTAGCCGATAATCACTATAGGAAACATTTTTGTTCAATGTATTTGTATATGTAAAAATTAAAGAGATGATCAACAATACACCTAGTCCAAATGATAATATTTTGTATTTCATGGAGAGCTCCCCTCTTAATCGTTATTTTGCTTTCTGTTCCTGTTTTCCAACAAAACTTGAATTAATTAGAATACATTGGAGGGGCAAAATACACTCTTAAAACATCGTCGGAGTATGGAGCGTACGAGGATCCATTTCCCTTACTATATTCACCTGTTGAACCATCCATGTCTTGATATCTAGGATTAATTTCAGATGCCTGTAAAGGCTGGGAAGATAATAATACAGAACTCAATAAAACACATAAAAAACCGCTGACTTTGTTTTTCATTTTCGATCCTCCAAAGATTTAGATTTACTAAACAACTCAGGTAAAAAATTATTTAATACCTTACTTAACACCTCCTTAGGGATTGAGATTGGCTTCCATCGAGCCATAAAAACGTTTAAATAATTTATATTAATCAAAGTATATCATAATCAATGTTTATAATTTCAAAACTTAGTAAAATTATAAAATCATCATTATCGACTCACCATTATAAATTATGATTAAAAAACTACCGTTAAAATACCGAATTATCCAACATTATTCACATATATCTTTACTAACCTCCCGTTTTTTGTACGACCGATACAGCCTTCAACGAAGCAGAAGCAGAAACAAAATCGGATTTGATATTTTATCTGATCTATGGAACTCATTAGACTTCAATACTTTAAGAAAAACAAAACTGGTTTAACTAAAAACAATCTTAAAATGCATCGTGGAAGATTTTGAATAAAAAAAAAGAGTTGTTCTCATCTAGCTACCTAGAATGAAACAACCCCTGATCAATTCCATATGTAATTAATTAACGTCAACCTTGGCGATAATCTCTCTGCCGTCATATTGTCCACAGTTCTTGCAGATTCTATGTGACAGCATCATATCGTGGCAATTAGGGCATTCTACAATGCTTGGTGCAACTGCCTTA
>JBAQDU010000162.1:0-8641 GCA_049294805.1 Clostridiaceae bacterium | reverse complement strand
CGGGACTGCAGCGAACTGGTCAATAAAATTCAAGCCAAGTTATTTGAAAAAACCGGTAAAACGCCTGAAGTCATGGTCTATGGCGACGGTGCGTTCAAAGATCCCGTTGGTAAAATTTGGGAATTGGCGGATCCAGTGGTTTCTCCAGGTTTTACAAAAGGTCTGGAAGGGACTCCCAATGAAGTAAAAATCAAATATTTAGCTGATAATAATTTCCGGAATCTCTCCGGTGAAGATCTGCGCAATGCCATTTCAAACCACATCTCCCACAAGGAAGATAACTTGGTGGGTAATATGGAGTCGCAAGGTACTACCCCGCGTCAACTCACTGATCTAATCGGTTCACTGTGTGATCTGACCTCAGGATCCGGTGATAAAGGGACCCCGATTATCTATATTCAGGGGTACTTCGATAACTTCAGCAACTAAGGACTCCAGTAGAAACCATTAAACAAAAATACTTAATTATGCTGGCAAAGTAAATATCGAAGACAAATCAATTAATCACCTAATCAACTAATCAACTAATCAACTAATCAACTAATCAAGAAAATTAATAGAGTATCGTAAGTTCGCATTCGGTGATTTCGCATCCTGGGTGCGAACTTCTCTATTAGGAACTCATTATATATGGACTATTTTAAGCATTTTATCCGTACGCAGCTATTAATATTAATCTACAATTAATTGTACTTATTCCAGAACTGGAGCTATTATTTCGCAACGGCTTGTATTATAGTGATAATTATCTATCGATTCACTGGCAAAACTCTATCACTTTGACTATTTCTTCTTTTAGATTCATTTCAAAACACTAGGCAGCAAAACACATGCATAACAGATGAAACAATGTACTGCATATTATTAAAAAAATGTATAATTTAAATAAAATTGTTGTGATTTTGTAGTAAACTAGTACTAAATGCGACAAAATCGTTGGTGAAAGGAAACAAAACCATGCAGAAAGTGCAAATGGAAGATTTAGAAAATATCCAATTTATATCCTCCCCTGAATTTAATCAGGATGGCAAATGGCTGGCCTTTATCCGAACTCAGGCTAACCTTGAGGACAATGACTACCAGTCTGATGTCTGGTTGTATGATGTAGAAAAAAAAGCAAGCTGGCAGCTCACTGCCTCAGAGGAAGTAACCGGCTTTGCCTGGCTTAATGAATCCAATCTGGTTTTTAAGGCAAATCGCAAGGCAAAAGATAAAGAGAAGGCAAAGAAGGAAGAGTTTACCAATATCTACCGGATCTATATCCATGGTGGGGAGGCAGTGAAGCTGTTCAAAGTCCCTGCCTTAATTTCCGGTTTTACTATGCTGGATGATGAAACTTGTTTGTTTTTAATGGAGTCAGATCTCCATGGCAAGAATCTCTTTGCCTTAAAGAAAGACGAAGAGAAAAAGAAAGAGCAGGATCGGCGAGAAGCCGAACAGGATTATGAAGTTCTGGAAGAGATCCCATTTTGGAGTAATGGGGGTGGCTTTACCTCCGGCAAACGGTCAAGGCTTTGCCATTATGACATAAAATCCGAAAAATTAACGGTGATCAATAAAGGCAAAACCAGCATCAATGACTTTTCTCTCAATGAAACCAAAACCAAAGCTCTGGTTTTGTTGGATGAAAACAAGGGAGTCATGGAACTGGACTCAAAACTCGGCATTTTGGATCTTACCACGAAGAAATTAAGTGAGATCAAAATCGGGAAGCATCGATTTAGGGACGCCCAATTCTTAGATGACGACACGGTCTTCCTCATCATTAGTGAAGGCAAGACTTATGGTCTCAACGAAAATGGAAAGTTCTATTTGTTGGATCTCAAGAATAATAATCTCCAAGTCATGATCGAGGATCAGGATATTTCCGTGGGAAGCTCAGTTAACTCTGACATGCGCTATGGAGGCGGTAAGTCCGTCTATACTAAAAATGGCTGGATCTATTATAGTGAGACCAATGATACGGATTCCATTTTGAAACGCATGGATAAAAACGGCAATATTGAAGTATTAGCGGACGATGATGGTTCCGTCGACTCCTTTGATGTGTCGATAACGGGTCATGTCATTTGTGTCGCAATGGAACCGTCAGGGCTTCAAGAACTTTATGAAGTGGACAATAAACAAAAGGTACGACTTAGTGATTTTAACGAAGACTATCTTTTAAATCATAAGGTGGTTCTGCCAGAATCCGTTCGCTCCCAAGGCGAAGGTGACGACATCATCAACGGTTTCGTTTTGAAACCGACTGATTTTAAAAAAGGCAAGAAATATCCCGGGATCTTAGTCGTTCATGGGGGACCCAAAACGGTCTATGGATCAGTTTTTGTCCATGAAATGCAAGTATGGGCCAATATGGGTTACTTTGTCTTCTTCTGCAACCCCAAGGGATCCGACGGCAAAGGAAATGACTTTGCCGATATCCGCGGTCGCTACGGAACCGTCGATTATGATAACCTAATGGATTTCACTGATAAAGTTTTGGATACTTATCCTGAAATTGATGAGAAACGCCTGGGATTGACCGGTGGCTCCTATGGTGGGTTTATGACTAATTGGATCATCGGCCATAACCATGGGTTTAAATGCGCCGTTTCCCAACGCTCCATTGCTAACTGGTTTTCCTTCTTCGGCACCTCTGATATCGGTTATTATTTTGCCGATGATCAGACCGCTGCCTCGCCCTGGAAGGACCCCATTAAAATGTGGGATCAGTCCCCGTTAAAGTATGCTGAGAAATGCAAAACCCCGACCCTATTCATTCATTCCGACCAGGATTACCGCTGCTGGATCCCTGAGGCGTATCAAATGTTTACGGCTTTAAAGCTCCATGGTGTGGATTCCAAAATGGTGGTTTTCCATGGTGAGACACATGAACTCTCCCGAAGCGGCAAGCCAAAGCATCGCCTGCGGCGCTTGACTGAGATCACGGAGTGGTTTGAAAAATATCTCAAGTAATTGAAACCGCAATGCCCAAAAAGCATTGCGGTTTTCAAATTTCCCGGTCACTCTTAATCAAGTTGTTTATTCTCTTATATTCACTTCCTTCTAAAAATCCACACTTACGTGCGGAATCACCAAAAAAAATATTTATTATCCGAAATAACGGCTCAGTTCTATTAATCTTATTCTTAAGCGACCTTTTAGAGGATATTATTTATTGATTTAATAATTAAATCCAAGGAATTCATTGATTTGTCAGTTTAGACTTTGATATTATTACTTTGCATTTAAAATGTAAATTTCTTCTATTGGAGGACAACATGAAAAGAACCAAACTAAAATCTGTGATACTTACGTTAGCTTTTACCGTGGCGCTTTTTGCTGGTACAAATCAAACATTTGCAAAAACCAACGAAAATAGCAATAAAGCAGTAAAAGAAATTAAAGTAACGGTACCGGATGAATCAAAGATCAAGGGCACCGATAATGCCAAAGCTCACGGCGGCAATGCTTATTCCTATGGTCAGGCCGAAGATAAACTCACCGGTCTAGAGAATGCCAAAGCCCATGGCGGCAATGCCTATGCCAAGGAAAAAGTTGAAGAAGAGGAAGAAGCTGTTGAAGTTGAAGTTACTGTGGCTAAAGTCAAAGCCGAAACTCCCCTTTTAAAAGGTACTGAAAACGCCAAAGCCCATGGCGGAAAAGCAAATGCTTACGGCAAAGCTCCTGATAAACTAACCGGTGTTGAAAATGCCAAGGCTCATGGCGGCAATGCCTTTGCTAAAGGTGATGCTAAAATTGATGAAGATGAGGTAGTTGTCGCAGACCCTACCGTTGCTCTGAACGAAGAATTGGCTCCTGTCGTTAAAACTCCCCTTTTAAAAGGAATTGAAAATGCCAAGGCCCACGGTGGAAAAGCCCACGCCTACGGACACTGCAAAAAAATAGAAGTCATGATCTAATCCAGTAATGTAGCAGTCTCTAAAAAAAGTAGTACTCTTGTGGTACTACTTTTTTTCATGAGATGAGTTTTTTATTATTAAAATATATATTATCAATTATGGAATGGTTTGAATATATTATTAACAAATTGTATAATTATGTAAGAACCAATGCGAATCCAACAATCGAACTAGACCAAAAAATCAACAATAATAATCAATGGGAGGCACTATCATGAAAACAAATCGATCAAACTCTTTTTTAGCTGTAGCCGGTTTATTAGTTATGACTGGCTTTATTTCAGGCTGTTCCTGCCAAGCCACTAACTTAACTCAAACCTCTGCTGCAGCATCATCGAATGGGTCTCAAACTGCTAGTAGTTCTACTTCCGGGGTGGTACCTGTTTCTACAACCGCAGTTCAAACTATTCCAGTCACAACCGAGCCCAGTACACCCCTAGTCATGGCTGATCCGATTTTCGAAAAACTTCTAAAAGCTGAATTGAAAAAAGATGTAATATATCCAGAGGATCTGGATATTTATACCCGGATCATAATTGGTGGGGACCATTTCATTAGTTTATCCGGCGGCGATATTAAGGAGAAGTCCATTATCTTGTTTTTCGGGACCGAAGTAGAATTTGAGGATACCCGCTATAAAGGATTTGGCACAATGAAATCATTGGCTGACTTAGGTCACTTCAAAAATCTGAACGTTCTAGATGTTACACTTCAGCCGGAAATCGATTATTCAACCATTCCACCAGAAACTTTGGCTAAACTAACGCGGGTATTTCTGACTCAGAGTAAACTGAAAGACCTCAGCTTTCTTAAAGGGGCCACGTCCATGTTTAGTTTAAGCTTGTCTTTTAATGAAGTTTCGGATTTGACCCCACTTAAAAGTTGCAAGGAATTGATTTACCTATCATGCGGTTCTAATCAATTGGAGGATCTAAGTCCATTGGCTGAATTGACCAAACTCAAACGAATCGACATGACTCAAAATAACGTCAAGGACTTGACCCCATTAAAAAATCTGGTGAGCCTAGAAGTTCTTGGGTGTTATCAAAACCAAATTGAAGATATTTCCGCCTTGTCCGGCTTAACGAACTTAAAGGATCTAGAGCTGATCGATAACAAGATCAAAGATGTTAGTCCACTCAAGGATTTTAAGAGTTTCAAGCGGTTGCGCTTAAGAGGTAATCCCATCGAGAATATTGAAGTACTCGATCACATAGAAAATTTAGAAATGGAATAAATCCTTCTAGAGGCTATTAATCAACAATACGAATGATCTTAGTTTTATGGTAGTCTTATGGACCAAATAATTAATATTTAAACTTTGCGTTCAAAAAAGCCACATAAATTTAATTTCTCTCTTTAATTACATACATTACCCATCCAATAGTGTAACCATACCAAACCTCTCACTTGCTAAAGTTTACAAATTTCTCATAATTGAATCAGTGTTTTCTACCGATTTAATGTTGATTTGTTATCATTACAAGTGCACCAAGGTGCAAAAATATAGTTGGAGGTAGAGATGAAAAAGAAGAATTCGTTTAAGTCACTATTTCTGGTGTTGGCATTAGTACTCTCTTTGTTGGTTGGTAGCGGAAATGCGTTTGCAAAGGTAACCGGACCCGGTAATGCCAAGGCAAATGGCGGTAATGCATGGGCAATTGGACAATTAGGCAACACTGAAACGATCAATCTGGTGGCAATCAACGACTTCCATGGAAGTGTATCCGAAGACATCAAATCCCGTAACCCGGGGATTGCAAAAATCGCCGGTGTAATCAATGAAATGAAGAAACTGAACCAAACGTTCTTCTTATCAGCTGGTGATAACTTCCAGGGTACTGCTATTTCTAACTTAACTCACGGTGAAGTGGTCAATGAAGCTTTTAAATTAATGGATCTTAAGGCTTCAGCCATTGGAAACCATGAATATGATTGGGGCACAGATTGGATCGAAAAATGGTCTACGCAAGGCGGCTATCCTTTCCTGGCTTCCAATATTGTCTACAAAGCGACCGGTGAACCGGTGGACTATGCCGACCCTTATATGATTCAGGAAGTTACTTTAAAAAGTGGAAAAGTCGTAAAAATCGGTTACGTCGGTCTGGCTACTCCCGAAACTGCTTACAAGACCGCAGCTGCTAATGTCATCGACATCGACTTTACGGATCCCGTCAAAGCGGCGACCCGCTGGGCAAAATACCTGCGGGAAGTAAAAAAAGTCGACGCAGTTGTTGCTTTAACTCATCTGGGCGGATCCCAAAATCGTGATACCGGTGTCATTACAGGTGAGGTCTATGATCTTGCCATGGGCGCCAAAGGAATCGACTTGATCCTGTCTGGACACTCTCATCAAACCATTGATGGCGTAGTCAATGGCGTTCAAATTCTCCAGGCTTATTATGTTGGTAGATCCCTTCAAGTTGGACAATTGACATTTAATAACCGGAATCGAAAGCTTGTAAAAGTCGAAGGGTATGTTTATGACATACGCTCAGTAATGTCCACATTGCCCATCGATCCTAAAGTAGATGCTTTAGTAAAAGAATATGAAACTCGTTTGGCCCCAATTTTCGGTGTGAAAATTGGAGAAAACAAGCAAGCTCTTGCCCATGCTGCAAGTACCGGTTTAACCCCACTTGGGCAATGGACTGCGAAAAGTTTAGCAACAATCGGCGGAACTCAGATCGGATTGATCAATGGCGGCGGTATTCGCGAACCATTGCCAGCTGGAGATATCACCATGGGTACCATGTATACCCTCTTCCCCTTTGACAATACTTTAGTTACTTTAAAGATCACCGGAGCAAAACTTAAAGAGCAAATCGACAACTTATTAACTGCCGATGGAGCTGGCGCCGGTCAATACTATGGAGTCAAGGTAACTTTTGATGGAGGCAAAGCCAAAGGTTCCCGAATCACTTCCTTCACTCTAGAGGATGGAACCCCGGTTGATCCAGCTGCGATTTACACCCTGTCCATCTTGGACTTTATGTATACAGGCGGAGACAAGTACAACTTCACAGGTACTACTGTCGTTGTTGATACCTTTGTACCGGTTCGAGATGCATTGTTAAATTATATTAAAATGACTGGGATCATCGATTATACTTTTGATCCGACTGCCTATGTAAAACAATAAGCTAAATATAAAGGTCATGGTCGATCTAGAAATCTAGAAGCAACCATGACCCTTATTCCTTAAATTTTTCCAAGCCTCAGACGGGTTACTCCCCTTAATTTATGTGTGGTCTCTATTTCTCTGTATGTCCTGTTTGACTGCATCGTTTAAAATTTGTACGGTAGATCCAATTAATCTGATCTTTCTCTCCGTTGATTGTTTACTTAACTTGCCCCAAAATCCGAAATTTATTTTACTGCAATAATTATTCTGGTAATTGTCCGGATTGTATGAGTAACATGAACACGAGGACCTTAAGGATTCGAGTGGATGTGCTCCTCTGTTTAGCTTTGTAGAATATACTTCTAAATCTCCTGATCCCAGGTGAAATTGCCGACATTAATCAACCCTTTCAAAGACGCTTTTTAAAATGGAAGAAATCGTCAAACTAACGGATGATCCCTATTTAGAATCCATCGGTTGGTTGAACGAAACCATCGTCTCGAAAGCCAGGGCTATTATCGGTGGTGGTTACCGCACGACGTGCTATAAGGCAGCCGAATTGATAGCCGCCTTAGGCGAAATCATGGAGTCCAGAAGAATGGTCAAAGGTAGGCAGAATTTATAGTACAATATAAAAAAAGGTATTCCTCAAACAAACCCTTTACGATGAAATTAAAAAGATCGATGAATTTTCCAAAGGAGCTGAAACTGCCCATGAGAAATAGTGAATTACAAAATTCTACCGAGCCAATTCGCCTGCATTTAGAATTAAGAGCGGATTATTTGACCCATGACCAGAAGCGGATGCTGAAACGATATGGAGAATCCCGCACCGGTGATTCCATCACCAGAGATATCCTTATCCCGTCTGATATGCCTCTACACAATCTGCATTATGCGATCCAGAAATTGTTTGGGTGGCAAAACTCCCATCTACGCAGATTTGAACTCGCTGAAGATGATTATGAGCGATTGACCGGTGGAACCGTAAGAGGTTGGTCGGAGTTAGTGGGTGTCTTATTTCAACCGCCGTCTGAAGCCGCGGCTGATTTGTTCTGGGATGATAATTATGAGTCCGGCAGCTTCAAAACCTGGCTTAGAAAGAAATACACTGGTCCCTATATTTATCAGGGGTTTCTGGAGATCCCAGTAATGGCAAAACAGGATATGCAGGAATTGATCGATCAGTTTCCAATGCTGGACGTCCACGAGTCCTTTATGGCCTATCAAGAAAGGTCCCAAGATACTACAGATGAAAGAATCAAAATTGTGAAACGAGCCCCCTTAATTGATCTGACATTACAAGAACTAAACGACTCCATCATTATTGACGGCGGAACTTCCAGCCTTTTGGAACGATTAGAAATTGATCAATTACTGGCAGCTCAAGGGGAACGCTTGAACCACGGAAAAACTTTCCCTGCAACGAAGGAACTGACTTACTACTATGATTTTGGTGACAATTGGACCGTCAAGATTACGAAGTATCGGGATTGTAAAGATTTATTAAAAAACAATGATATTAGTGAGTACGAACTAGAAGAAGCTAAAAGTAAAGTGATCGAACAATATAAGCCGGTCTGCATTCATCGAAACGGTGTTTATGTCATGG
>JBAQDU010000161.1:0-1655 GCA_049294805.1 Clostridiaceae bacterium | reverse complement strand
CTAAAAAAGCCCATCAAATATCTGGACGACCCGGCATCGACTATTGTGAAGAAGAACCTGAAGTAGACGAGATTCAGCATCAATTAAAGTGACGTCTGAACCATCAAATTAATTGACGAACAACACCAACGGCTAATTTTGCATGGCGTACTGTCAACCCTTTATAACTTGCACTTTTCCCATGGCCACTTCCATACGAATTTCGTAACTCTGCAATGTTGCCAGCTATTCCATGAAGATTACCCAATATCGCTTTTACCGTTCGGCTTTCAGATGTGCTTTCATCGACGTTATCAATTGAGATTTTTAATAGTTTCATGGTGGTTTTCACCAGTTGACTTACATTCCAATCTTTGTCGATAATTGTCTGACTTTCTTCGAGAATTGTTTTACAACAGCTCTCAATGAATTCCTTTGATTTACCAATAGCCTCTGTCGGATTTTCATCTTGCATTTTAAGCATGCTATCTATTTGCATAGAAATATATGTACTTGAGAACTTGTCCTTTAATGATTGCCCAGCGTCACTAAATGGGAATGTATTGATTTTTATTCTGTCCATTATCGACCGGCATTTCTTATAAAATGCCTGATATTCCTTACTTGCCCTACTTGAAAAAGTATCTTCTTCACCACTTATCTCTAGTTGATAATACACTTCGTAATATTCTAGTAAGTCACTTAGAAGAAGAATAACCTCTCTTTCTTTAGCTTCATTAACATAAGCTATTAATGATTTCCCTTTTGATACCCCATAGTAATCACATAAAGCTAGTCCAATGCTATTTTGTGTAAATTTGTCAAACAAGTCCGTTGAAAAATCCAGAACATATCCACCTCTATTAAATAATTTTAGGAATGCACCTTTTTCAATATTAGTTATTTCTGCCATGTATTATTCACCTCACCATTTTGTTGTTCCTGGCATCCCTTTGTTTGATGATTCGATTCGTAATTCTGACAATAACACATTGTTGCTCGTTTATGCTATTATCAAAACTTTATATTTAAGAAAAATTTATTTTTGCGACTCGGACGGAGCATTTCGAGAAATCTAGGCTGTCCATTCCTGGAACTGACGGAGTCAGCTGCTCAAGTTTGTCGTGTCTCAATTCCTGAGCATTATAGACTTCGCGGCATAAAAGGAGAACTCCACGCTACCAACAAGTCCCCGTGGAGTTTTAGGTTTTTATTCTGCTTCCTCAAAAATACGTTTTTGAGCTTTGAGATACTTTTGAAGATAGATAATTGCATTATCTGAGGGCTTCATATTGCTTACTTCATCCGATGTTAGTTCTATGGAATTGTCTTGTGCCAACTTTGTAGTATAATTACTTAGGAAAGAATTGATGAGGGGAAAACAAAAAGTCATCAGATGCAGTGAAGCATTGATGACCCGAAGCAATTTTTCCTATTGGACGAAATCGCGTGAGCTGATCCGGCTATGGGGTTTCAATCAAACCCATCGCCTCGTGAATCAAACAAAAGAGCTGTCTCCACTCTCTAAAACCCTGGAATTGGAACGGCCTTGGAAAAAATGGGGATGCTTCGCAGCCCCACGTGGGTGGAGCTTTTTTGTATGAGGCCCTTGGTCATTCGATCTTTTTGATACTGGCGAGACTTTGTCGCCGGATGTTTGAGCTTCCGCAATGCCT
>JBAQDU010000160.1:0-14538 GCA_049294805.1 Clostridiaceae bacterium | reverse complement strand
AATACGACCAGTGCCAATACGACCAGTGCCAATACGACCAGTGTAAATACCACTAGTGTATATACCACCAATCCAAGTACTGCATTACCGATCACGAACCCGGAAGAGGCCATCTATCAGGTAATCGAAAAATTAACACTAGAAGAGAAAGTTAAGCAAATGCTGGTGGTTCACTTTGATGAAACAACGGGTGAGGCAGCCAATGCGGGGGAATATGGAGGATACTTGTTTTTCGCTGATTTTTTTAAGGATCGGCAACCGGCGGATGTCAAACGACTACTAAAGCAAATTAGTGAGAAATCAAATACCCCATATCCACTGCTCCTTGCAGTGGATGAAGAAGGGGGAACGGTGAATCGGATTTCTGGATTTACACAATATCGCAGTCAGAAATTTAAGGCTCCCCAGAAAATCGTAAATGATGAGGGCATACCAGGTCTGATCCAAGATACCAAAGAGAAAGCCCAGTTTTTGAAAGAGCTTGGGATCAATTTGAATTTGGCCCCGGTGGCAGATGTATCGACGAACCCCAATAGCTTTATTTACAGCCGGACCCTGGGGGTATCCATCGATGAAACCAGTCTAGCGATTGCTGCGATGATCAAGACCATGAAGGAAGCCAACATATTGTCCTGTCTGAAGCATTTTCCGGGATATAACGACAATGTAGATACCCATGAGGCTGTCGCAGTGGACGGAAGTTCTATTACGGAATTGACCAAACGACTAAAGCCATTTCAGGCAGGGATCCGTGCCGGTGCGTCGACCTTGATGGTGTCCCATATTGTTATTAAAGCCTTTGATGAAAAACTGCCGGCAAGTCTTTCTGCTAAAGCCCATGAGTTCATTCGCCGTGAACTAGGGTTTCAAGGAGTTATTATAACGGACGATTTACAGATGAAGGGATTGACAAAAATCACCGATGATCCGTTTGCAATGGCAGTGACTTCGGGGAACGACCTTTTAATCACGGATGATCCCACTACAGCCTTGGAGTCCATTGTTCAGGCCGTCAAGGATAAAACCATCGATGAGAGTCAAATCGATGCAGCCCTTGTCCGGTTGTTCAAACTAAAGGCGACATTGAACGGGGATTAGAATATTGATTTGGAATTGGCGTACTGGGTACACCAGGGTATCAGGGATCAATGTGAAGCAAGATTAAGCTTGTTTGCTTTATTCATATAAATGTAATGAGAAGGCAAAAGTGTTAATGCCCCGTTTATGGAATCCATGGAGGAATCATGGCATGATAATGGTGGAGATACTTATAGATCTCCACTATTCAACAAGGAGTTGAGCAAATGAAAGGTGTCATTGAACCCTATCTAAACTTTAAAGGTACAACCAGAGCTGCATTGGATTTTTATGCGACTGTTTTTGAAACGGAGAAACCTCAATATTTGACTGTTTCTGACCTGCCGGAACCTGATAAGACGGAAATGCAAAACTATACCTCGAACATGGATATGATCATGAACTCAACCATTAATATTAATGGCTTTAACTTGATGGCATCGGATGTCAACGATGAAATGACTCAAGATGCAGATGAGTTTGTTGAAGGAAACAACATTACATTATCATGGTCCGGTGAGAACGATGAGGATGTTAAAAAAGTCTGGCAGCAATTTGTAGATGCCGGGTCCACTATTTCAATGCCGCTGTCCCCAACATTTTGGGCTAGCTTGTATGGGATTCTTAAAGATCCGTATGGCATCCATTGGATGATCCAAAGTTACATTCGGCCGGATGAAACTTAAAAAATAGGTTATAACATGGGTCACTTTGAAAATCGGTGGATCCATTGTTCGAGTCCTGGACAACAGGGTACTGTAGACCCCATGGTTTTTAAAAATCATAAAAGAGAATCAATAAATAAAGAAACAAGCCATTAGCGAATTTTGCTAATGGCTTGTTAGGGTTTGAGTTTAAATTTACAATAGTTATTGAAGTCCCGTGATGGCTCGGGGTGCGATAAAATCACTTTTAACGTAACCACCTATGCCGTCGATTAAAATTTTCCACCAGCCGGTAGGGATCTCTTCAACAAGTTGAACTTCATTATTGATATGGAGCATCCTAATCGCTGGATATTCAGTTCCTGGACCGGTCCTTACATAAAGTCCATCTTCCAGTACAATGCCATATTCAATGCCCGAGGCGATCGGGATTTCAGTGGCGACCTGAGATTGAGAACTTGTTTGCGAATCTGCCGTGGCAACAAACTCCTGTAGATAGGCTTGTTCAGCAAGGGATAAATTCTCCTTGGGGGCTAACAGGATCATCCAGGCCATTACGGCAGTCAGGAAAAATATGTATTTTAATGATCGTAATCCAAGACGCTTTAGTTTCGCAGTAAGCATTAGTTTTAGGTACTCCTTTTTAGTGGTTCTCTCATTTCCAATATTTATTATAGTATGGATCTGAGATTTTGAATAGTATTTATTAATTATTGTTTAGGTTGTTCAGTTAAATTTGATTTCCAAACACCGCCCCGACGAGAATCGGCAGCACCTTCCACAGTATTGGTCAATGGATCGTATAACAAAGCTTGAATTCCTCCAAAATAGAAGGAGTCATCATTGACCAGAATGCGGTAACCCATTTGGTTAAGATCCTTGGTTACAGTGGCATTGAGAGCCCGTTCTGTTTTAATGACGTCCTTATCGGTGAAGATTCGGTAGCGTTCCATGGCATCACTTAACGGCAAATTGTAGTAGACAAAATTTGCCACACCTTGAGCCATCATGGATGGGATCCGGGCGCCACCGGGAGAACCAAGGCCTAGGATCTTTCCATCTTTAACCATAATGGATGGAGCGGTGAAGGAGCGAGGACTTTTGGACACGCCCCAGAACCCAGGATTTTGATCGAAATCATTGAAGTTGGTCAGTAAGTTGTTCATGAAGAAACCATTGGGGAACCGTCCGGTTCCAAAGAAGGTTCCAAGGGTATTGGTCATTGAGACCATCATACCGGTTTTATCGACGACCACCAGATGGGTGGTATGGGATTCTTCTTTGGGGACATAAGTGTTCAATGGTTCTGCCATACCGGTCGTTCCGGCCGGGGTAGTTGAAGTGGGATCATTGGGGTTAATGTTTTGATCCTGGGATGGAACAAACTCACTTTGATCTAGGACCGTTTTGATCCCCGGTTTGATTTGTCCGGCTAACCGGGCCGAATATTCTTTGGAAGCCAATGTCTTGATATCCAAGGGATCCACTGTGGGATCTGCTAATTCAAGGAACCTGGACCGATAAGCTAGGTTCGTAATGTCGGAAATATAGTGATAGTACTCAGTGGAATCCACGGAGTAATTCTGAAGCTGAACGGATTCCATCATATTCAGCATTTGCAGGAATGTGATTCCAGACATGGGGGGAGATGAGGTATAGATATCCCACCCTTCGAAACTGCCTTTGACGGCATCTTCCACGTAAATGGTATATCCGGTCAAGTCTGCGGTCTCTAGTCCGTTGACGCTAGCAGCCAGCTTGGAGGCAAAGGGTTCCTGGTAAAAAGAGCCCAAGCCATTGTCCTGGAGGTACTTTAAGGTTTCCGCCAGGGCCGGTTGTTTTACGAAGGTCTGCATGATGCCGCTGGGAAAGAACGTATCATTGGCAGCTTTATCGAGCATGCCGCCAAAGTTGTAACGCTTCCAGATATCAAACAGGATGGAGTCCATTTTAAACCCGTTCGCGGCAAGTTGCCGAGCCGGTTCGATCAGAGCTTTTTCATTGCCGGTTGAACCGAATTTAGCAATTAGATATTCAAGGCCTTTGGCAAGACCGGGCACACCGGTTTGTTTGCCCAAGTTATCAGGATTTGCGGAGGATCGCTCACGATACATGATCTGAGTCACTTTTTGGTCGGCCGGTGTATAGACCAGCGCGCCACCGGCTCCGCCTAAACCCGAAGCATGGGGTTCAACTACCCCTAAAACAAGGGCAGCGGCAGCAGCAGCATCAGCAGCATTTCCACCTTGAGCTAGAACTTCCATGGCAATATCGGCTGCGATGGCGTTCGAGGAGGAGACGCCATAGGCGCCATCCTGGCTGACAGCGGTTGTTGTAGTTGGCACTTGGCCTTGTGTGGCAACCGGCAGAGTGGATACTCCTGAAACGGTTCTAGTTGCGTTGGTTCCGGTCCCGACGCCAGGGGTGGTATCACCCAAATTGACATAATCCTGGACGTTTCCCGTGGTTCGTGTGTTCTGAAACAGAGCAACGATGGGATTTGCTGCCATAACAATGATGACCAGAAAGCCAATTACAACGGTCAGTTTGGATCCCCAACTTCTATATCTGTTATTATTATCACCCATTTAAAGTTTCCCTCTTTCTATTTGCTGCCCAAGTTGATGATGATTTTACCATCCTTGGTTTCCCAGTTGATGTCCGACCCCAGATTTTTAGTCAAAAGCATGGTCATGCGCTTAAAATCAATACCAGCCAAAGGTCCACTCAGTGGTGAGGGTGAAGCCTCATTGATTTTCATGGGGGTCAATTCAACCACCCGGCTGCCGTCGTCTTTGATTTTGTACTGTGCTAGAACGGAGTCTTTGGTTTTGGTCCAACCTTGGTCGAAAATGAAATTGCCCAAGGAGTAGAAAATTACTTTTCCCTTATAGACTTCAACCGGCTGCAAGGTGTGAGAGTGGTGACCGATCACGATATCAGCACCAGCATTGACTAGGGCATGGCCGATTTCCTGCTGCCGGGGATTGGGGGTCGAATCATATTCGATTCCCCAATGGGAGTGAACGATGACTAGGTCCGCATTTTTTTTGGCTTCTTTGATCTGGGGCAGGATATCGATCAATCTGGTCTTATTGGCCCCAGCTTGATGATCGGTGGAATAGCCCCACTGATAGCCGACGTCAGTGCCACCTAAAGTGGCTACGTTAATGCCATTGATCTGTGAATATTTGATCTCCCCGGATCGAGTTTTATTGAGTCCGGCTCCAACAGCAGTAACACTGGAGGCCGCAAAAGCATCGATGGTTTCATTGAGTCCGGCAACACCATAATCCATTAAATGATTGTTGGCCAAATTCACATTGGTGAACTTCATGGCTTCCAATACGGGGATCACATCCGGGCGAGCGTGAAGATAGATGTTTTTATCAGGTAATTCGTATTCGGATTCATCCCGAGTGATGATGGGATTCTCAAAATTACCGGTGGTAAAATCCGAAGCCAGAAAATAGGGTTTCACATAGCGGAACAGAAAATCGTAGCCTTTATGGTCAACGATTGTTTGGATATTTCGGCCAAACATCATATCCCCCACCATGGTTGCCGTAAACTTGGCATCTTTCTCAACTTTAACTTCAGCCTGGACGGTGAAGGTATTAAGGACTTGAGTGATGAGATAAACCACGATAAGTCCCAAAAGCAGAATAATGACTTGAGAATCAGTTTGTCTGCGATTTTTCTTTTGATAAAGAAGTATTTTCTCCTGAAAATTTAATTTCTTTTTTGGTTTTTTGTTGTTATTTTCCATTTGGTTCCTTTCCTTCGCTTAAAACAAGATGTTGTATCCGAGAATGATCAGATAAGTGACCGCTGTCATAAGAACGGTACTAGTCACAGTCAGAACAACGCCTTCCTTGTGGATGGTATTTGCGATAAGACCCGGTACAATGACCCCGATTCCACGGAATTCATGGACCTGGAAGGGGATGATGGGATAAATAAAATCAAATACGAGCTTGAGCAATAATCCCACAGTTAACATGGCAGCGAATTTTCGTTTACCATACAAGATGGTAAACCGACCGATGCCGTAGACGACGATCAGATAGGTCAATAAAGCGAAAATGAAAATATAGGCGATGAACATGGGTTGGTCGAAGATCAATGATAAATAACCGGGGACGACCTGACCCGATGGGGAAATTCCAGTGACGTCATTATAAATAAGACTAACGACAATTCCAACAACTAATGCAATGTATAAATCAGTACCGAACATGCGCTTCTAATCCTCCTGAAACTTGGCTGATGTTGTATTTTTACCTGTTGTCCAGGTGGTCTTTGAATCATTGTAAAGATCAGCGTGTTCGCTGACTTTTTCAAGGGCTTCCAATAGGGGTTCTCCGTCTCCGTGAATATTTCCCACAGAGAAAATGACCGAATTGGATTCCTGCCGCCTCAATTGAGCCATGATGTCCGGGATCGACGCATTTTCCATGTCGATGAATTCCGGGGCAATAAAGCTCCCTTTTTCATGGGCAAGCACAATGGGCTGAGTGATCTGACCCATGGTAATGATTCGTTTTACGTTCATATAAGGCAATACATCGTCTGCAAACTGTTGGGACCGATCGACCCGATCGGGACGACAGTTCATAATAACAGTGGCATTATCAGTGTTGTAACCCAAGGCGTTGAACCGCTCCAACATGGATAAAGTAGAAGTGGCATCGTTAACCGCAAATCCATTGATAAAAAAGATGTTTTTACCAAATGAGGGGATGCTCCATACTTCGGCAGCACCTGGATCAGCATTGGCATTGAGCATTCCTTTAAAGGCAGTTTGCCGGTCAATGCCCAATGCATCGGCCACAGCTAGTGCCAAAGAGGCATTTTGCGGGAAGACCATATATTTGAATTTCTTTAAGAAGGCTTCGGAAATGAGGGCATCATCGGCGACAAAGACCCGGGTGCGTCTTCTTTTAGCGATCCGTTTATAGTAATTGACATAGTCATCGTTGGATACGATCAAGTGCCCATTGTAGGGGATGGTGTTGGTAAAGGCTTCCGCGATCTGGTCTAAGGTCGGACCCATGACATCCATGTGATCTTCCAAGACGTTGACGATAACGGCCATATTCGCCTGCACAAATTCTTCCTGGAGGGCTTTCTGGTAATCTGGATTAACGGCCATGCACTCAGAAACTAAGGCATCAGCGCCTTTTTTAGCCGCTTTTTTTACGACGCTTTTTTGCTCCGTGATATTAGGGCCTTCCGGTCTTCGGTAAATTACTTCTTCTTCATCGGAGTCCCAATAAATCATTCGAGCGGCAGATCCCGTGGTCTTACCCACCACTTTATAACCAGCTTCTTTTAAGATCCCGGTGATGAGCCTGGTAACGGTGGACTTGCCCCGAATTCCGTTAACCACAATTCGCAAGGGGATTTTATCAATATTTTTTTGTACCATTTTTTTCTCAGCAACTCCCAAAGCAAAAGCTCCGGCCATGATCACTGGAATGAGTGTTAAATTATCCATTTTCCAAACCTTTTTACATTCTTAGTAATGAGAAATTATGCCGTGAAAGCATACATTTCATACTACCATAATAGGGCCACGAATTCCACAAAAAAACACCGGTAAACCTGGTGGGTAAACCTGGTGGGGGAGAATTGCAAACTGGGTGGGATCATGCAGTGAACCTCGACAACTTATAGTTGATGAAATGCTGTTTTTTGAAATTTAGTCGACGGTCGAACAAATTCCTTCTGTATTATATACTACAAAAAAAACCAGGTGTTAGGTATGACAAAACTGAGGCAATACCGTTACGAAAGTGTAACATGTACCCAGTAACGATGAATATATGCCAAACCCGGATGTTAAAATCAATTTCACAGCGGACTAAAAAAGACGATTATAAAAGGACCAGCCAACCGGTTGATCCTTAATGTCCTGTTATTGTATTGAACTAGTCAAGTTGCACTGGTCAAGTTCAATGGGTCAAGCTGCACTGGTCAAGCTGCACTGGTCAAGTTGGATGCGTCAATTCAGATCAAGTCTATTTCACATTTACCTGTTAAAGTGGAATCAGGGAATCTAAGAAACGGGCGATTTTTTACAGTTTGGAAGTGGAATCTTATCTTAAAATTACGAGTTAAACACTTTTCTAGGGCTTTTAAAAATCAGCTTTTAGTTTGGCCAATGCTAAGTCTTTTAGATAGCGGACCTTACGATAATTTTTGCCGTATTTATCGGCATATTCTTTTAACCCACCATAGGGATTCATAATATAGTAGGAGATGAGATCTTTTTCTTCGGAAGTGAGTTTCGCATAGCTGGCTTTTAACGCAGTTTTTTCCAGGTTATGGATCACTTGAGTTTCGGTATCGGCGGATTCATCGATGATCAATTCAACAAACTCCATCCCTGATTCAGTTTCTTTATTTAAACTTTCAGAAGCTGGTTTGGATAATACTTTGCGGCACTCAAACTTGAGAGCATTTTGCATACACCGAATGATAAAAGAGGGGGCCGTGATCAGTTCTTCATCATTGAGATGGTAGACCGCATAGACGATGGCCTGATAACAGACTTGTTTAAAGTCTTCCACATCGTAGCCACGTAGGTTATAGTAATGACTTTGCTTTACGACCCAACCCTCAAAGCTCTTTATGATCAGACACATGGCGGTCTGATCGCCCTCTTTTGCTTGCCTAAATACATCAATGGTCATCCTATGCTACTCCTTGTGTCGAAATTTCTTCTACATTACTTGAATATGATAAAATCAGGTTAAAAGCAGGTGGGTTGAATTAAAAATGTAACTTGAAATTCTATAATTTGTTACATTCTAATTTTTGTCCATTATATACGGAATGTCAATGATAGATTGGATGCAATCGATTTGGAGGAGTAATTCCATGAAAGCAATAAAAACCAATGCCATGAGATTTTTGGATAAAGCCAAGGTTCCTTATAAAGTGCATGATTTTACCCCATTAAAGGACGATGAGGAAATTGGCTATGACGAGATTTCCCGACGGATCGGACTTAACAAGGAACAAATCTTTAAAACGATCCTATGTCAGGGATCTTCCAAACAATATTTTGTCTTAGTCATTCAGGGGACACAGTCCCTGGATTTTAAGAAATCAGCCAGAGCCTTACATGAAAAATCCATGGAATTAGTGGATGTCAAGGACCTTGAAAAAATCACCGGGTATATCCGGGGTGGGTGTTCACCCATTGGTATGAAAAAACAGTTTCAGACAATCCTCGACGAAAAAGCCAAAAGCTTCGATAATATTCTAATTTCAGCTGGGAAACGCGGCTATCAAATAGAGATCGCTCCAGGGGACTTGATTCATTTGATCGGTGCCCAGGTCGAGGACATAGGATCTGAGTAAATGAAGGTCTGTCTTGTAGGTTAAGATCTTCCTGACTAGTTCAGAGAATTTAAGAGTATTTTAAATAGGCTGATCGCAAAATGCCCTACACTTAAAAAGTACCTTAAAAAGCACCTTAAAAAGCCATCGAAGGCTGTTTAAAACGGCTCTTCGATGGCAGGTTCACTTATTGAATGGGAAGAAACGAAAGTGGTTCGTCTATTTTAAAATCAAGGAAATCGATCAAGGAAATCGATCAAGGAAATCGATTGGAATGGACACTTGGGATCGGGTCAACAGAGGATGATCCCATTAACGGCGAGCATTTATTAAGCCGCCAAGAGCCATGGCTTTAAAATCTTTGCGGGTAAGCTTCTCCTCGGTAAAAAGGCGGGGTACCACAAAGTCAAAAATACTAAATTTGCTGGCAATTACACCACCAGGTAATCCGATGACGGGATGACCATCTTTATAGGCTAACATGAACATTGCTCCGGGCAGAACTGATGTGCCATAGAGAATGGTTTCATCGCAAACTTCAGAGATGGCAAACTTCGTACAGTCATCTGGATCCACGGACATTCCCCCGGTCAATTGGACCATGGTGCAGCCTTGATCAAGAAAATTTAAAATAGACTGTTCAATGGAACCTTGATCATCACCCGGATAAGTCAAGCCAACGATTTCAGCGCCCAAGGATTGATTTTTTTGGGTCAAGAGCGGTCCAAAGGCATCCTGGATGCGTCCCTCAGCAATCTCAGAGCCGGTAATGACCAGGCCAATTCGCTGGGGTTTGATCGGAGCGATTGAGATCAATGGCCGTTCACTCTTAAAATGAGCCTCCAGCTTGATTAGGCTATCTTCTGCCTTCATGAGGGGGATGATTCGACAAGAGGCTAATAGACTTCCGGCTTTATAGAAAAAGTCAGGAGTGGCTGTGGAAAAACAGATTTCCGGATCATCTAAAAGTTCATCCAATAACAGTGGGTCGATCTTTAAGATGCCATCCAGGGTACTTATTAAGTTGACCTTCCCCTCCGAGGGATCGGAAATTCGAATGTGATCACCCATAACAGCCTGGGCGATCCGTTGCCCGGCTTCGTCTTCGTGAATCTCTGTTTCAGTTCCATCTAATACAAAGATGTGTTTCTTACCAATATCCAAGAGCAAAGGAATATCCGCTGCAGCTAGAACATGCCCCCTTTGAAATAACGGGCCTTTTTCAACTCCGGGAATGATTCGGGTCAAGTCATGAGCTAACACCAGCCCAACCGCCTCTTCAATTTTAACTTTTCGCATTCGGATTCTCCTTCGGATCACATATATTTATTTTAAAATATTTTTCGAATAACACCTCAGCGCTGGCTCTGGTCTCTCGGTCAAGTTGCTCATAACGACAGATCAGATCACGGGCTTGGCTCGTTAAACTTGATTCACCACCATGTTCACCGCCGATTTTCTTCTCAGTTAATTGAAATCCCCAGTGGACTTCGGCATGGTTTAGGATCCGCCAAGCCTTTGAATAGGACATCGCCATGGCTTTTGCGGCGCTTCGTAAAGAGTGCTTCTGATCGATCAACCGGAGAAGTTCAATGATTCCGGGACCTAGAATGTTTTCACCATCGGATGTAATTTTAAGATTGATTTTTAGTTTAATTTTATCCATTGCACCACCGTGATATTTGAATTAATATCACCATTATACTATGTTCAATGATTCTGTGAATCAGACAGATTGAACAAATGCACCCGTTGGATAAAATAAAATGGATTCAGATCATCTCCTATAAATCGAGCGGCTAGACGATTGAATGGGAATAGATCCTTTGTTAAAATAATCGACTAGTCAACGGGAAAGTGGCCCAGTTGTTTATTGTGGGATTATAATTAAAGAGACGCATCTTGAGAGAGTGCAACGCTTTAAGTTATCTTAAACCAAGAAGTAGTATACTTTATTTAGTTGAAACTAAGGACCCTTAGTAAAAGGCACATAATCAAAAGTCTTAACCCAAAACCATAACCAGGAGTCTTAACCAGGAGTATTAACCAGGAGTCTTAACCAAGAGTCTTAACCATGAACATCAATCAAGAATTTTCCTAAAGAACATTAATCAAACACATATAGAAGTACTTGTAATTGAACTTCCAAGAGTGGAATTGACAAGATCAAAATGAAATACAAGGAGATGGAAACCATGAAATTCTGGGATCAATTTAAAAAGAAAGATCAACCACAAGGGTATGATGAATATACTAGAGAAAAAAGTCAATACTCAAAACCTGATGAAATGGATGAAGCTGATTCCACCGGCACTTCAGGTCAATTAAATAAACCGGCGAATTCAGATGCCCTGGATAAGCTTTATGAAGATCAGGAAGTAAAAGCTAAAATGGAAGCTGAACTTGCTCAGGGTGGAGATACAAAAAAAGAATCGTTTCAAAGTTTGTTGGGCAATGGTGCAACAACCTTGGGACGATCCATTAAAAAAGTTTCAAGTGGACAAGGCGTCTTAGATGACGACAAGAAAAAATAAATAGTGAGATATCTGGAAGCAGCCGTTTATTTAGTGACCATTTCATAAATTACTTTGATAAAAACCGCAAAACTCATGATGAGAAAAATGGGCTTCACAAACGAAGCTCCTTTTTTGATGGCAACTCTGGTTCCAATGATGGATCCAACTAAGGAAAAAAGGCCGGCAATAAGACCGATTTGAAAGTTAATTTTACCAGCTAAGGTAAAAACGACCAGTGAAGTTAAGTTACTGACAAAATTGAGCACTTTGGTATTTCCACCGGCATTGACAAAGTCCATGCCAAAGAACTTAATAAACACAAACAACAGGAATGAACCAGTGCCTGGTCCAAAAAAACCATCATAAAAGCCAAGTAAAAAGCCGAAGAACATCCCCATGGCAATTTGAAATTTAGAGGTTAACTTGAAAGTGTTTATCAGGCCAAGGTCTTTTTTAAAGTAAGTGTATACACCTACCACCAGAATCATTATTGAAACCAGCGGGTAGAGAAAAGCCTGATCGATCAAAAGAACCGAATTAACACCTAAAATGGCACCTAGCAGCGTACAAGGAATGATATATTTAACAAGATCAAGTTGAATTTTTCCGCTTCGAAAGAATTCAAGAGTGGAGGATAAAGAGCCAAATGTTGCCGAGAGCTTGTTGGTCCCCAGGGCAAAATGAGGCGGAAAACCGGCCAAAATATAGGCCGGGACTGTTATGAGCCCTCCACCCCCAGCGATCGCATCGACAAACGCTCCGATAAATGCGGCAATACAGATAAATATAAATGATAAAGAACTGCCGTAAACCATGCTGATCTCCTTCATGGGTCAAAAATAAAATCCTAAAAAAATTCTTTCTCCATTCTACCATTAATTTCGCCCATTCGGGTAAGAAATAATGACAAGAAATGAGCAAAAGATGAGTAACTAATGAAGGGCAGAATAAACTAGCAAGAAATGAGCATGAATGGACATTAATGGATAAGAAATGATGCATATGTTATCACCGGAGCCATTGAGATGATATAATTGAACAATACCCGCTCAAGGGAGCATTTGGAGGATTTTTAGGATGAGACGAGTCATCATACAAATATTCAGTTTATATTTCGCTGTGTTCTATACGGTTGCTGGCTATTTTCTAAGAGGATATCCGGTTGCTCTCTATTTAATGATAAGTGGTGTCTTAAACTTAATTGTTGCAATAAAAGTCAATAAGTTTAAAGCTCGTACGAATATGTTGTATAATAGCCTGTTCCTTTATTTATCGTTCCTGGTTAATTATTTTATGATCCATAATTTTTTGAAAATCAACCAGGACCTGATGACACTTTATATTTACAAGACGATCCCGGAGCTGCTTAAAAGTAGTTTCCTGCTGATCAATCTGGCCATTGTATTTTTGGCCTTACTGGAATTCAATAACTCAAAAACTATGGACTAAAGAGGGCATATGGCAAACAGATCAAGACGAGAAAATCGAAACCGACCAGAATATGAGATCGAAATCAAAGAAACCACCTATCCGGGCATTGGCGTTGGATATCTCGAAGATAAACCGATGCATGCTAAAAATACATTTCCCGGCCAAGTTATCCTGGGCCGGCATTTAAAGAACAAACAGGGCATTGGGCAACTAATGGTCTTGGGTAAGATCAAAGGCGCCGCTTGGGAAGTTGAGCCCTATTGCAGCCACTATGAAAAATGTGGGGGCTGCATGAGCCAGGAAGTTCCTTACCAGAGGCAGGTAGACTATAAAGAGGCGGAAGTTCTCGCCATGTTTAAAGAGGCGGGGATCCACTTTGAATCCTATCTTGGAATACTGAAAAGCACCGAACAATTCCACTATCGAAACAAGATGGAATATACCTTTGGCGATGAATATAAGGACGCACCATTGGGACTGGGACTCCATCTGTTGAGTCGCAAAAACTCCATCGTTACCGTCGATCAGTGTCAACTGGTATCAGAGGACTTCAATCGCTTATTGACCAGTACACTCAATCACTTTAAAAAGACAGAAATCCCGTATTATCGCCCCATGACCCATAAAGGGACTCTGCGAAATCTCATTATTCGAGAGGGGAAACGCACCGGCGAATTAATGGCGATCTTAGTCACAGCCTCAGACGAGAACCTAGAGATAGAGGCTTGGAAGAGTGCTCTATTAGAAACCGAGCTTCAAAATAAGTTGGTTTCAATTTATCATGTTACCAACGACTCACTACAGGATGCGGTGGTAGTTGATAAACTGGAACTGATTTATGGATCCGAATTTATCACAGAGCAACTTTGCGATTTAACGTTTAAGATCACACCCATGAGCTTTTTCCAGACCAATACAACAGCTGCTGAAATGCTTTATGAAACAGTCATGGAGTTTGCGGGTGATATTGCCGATAAAGAAATTTTCGATTTATATTGTGGTACCGGGACCATCGGAAACATTCTGGCAAAGCACGCCAAACATGTGACCGGGATCGAAATTATTGAAGAAGCAGCCTTGATCGCTCAGGAAAATGCGAAGTTAAATAATAATGAAAATACGACCTTTATTCCGGGGGATGTCAAAGACGTCTTGGCAGGTCTTTCAAAAGCACCTGACCTCATTGTCTTAGACCCCCCAAGAGGCGGAATCCATCCCAAAGCTTTGAGCTATGCCATGGCATTTGGAGCAAACGAGATCATCTACGTTTCTTGCAACCCAAGAACATTGGCTCAAGATCTTCTAAAAATGAAAGATACCATGCTTCTAAAAAAAATGATCTTACTTGATAATTATCCCAATACCAGCCACGTCGAGGCAATCGTATTGATGTGTGCGTCCAGCAAAGCTGGCAAATGCTAACAGGTGAAAGTCCTGTAGTGGTAAAGATAGGGCAGCCACTTAGTCAGTAACCAGCGTATGGAGTAATCTATGCGTTG
>JBAQDU010000159.1:0-20645 GCA_049294805.1 Clostridiaceae bacterium | reverse complement strand
AGCAATGCTGACATTCTATAAAATTGATGATTCCAAGGAAACTCAGGAGGCGGAGTTTGCGGTCCGGATGAATCTTAATAATTTCAAATATGATGTTGAGTTCAACGAAAATGAGCAAAATCAGATTTCTGAGATTATTAAATCCCTTCATAATAGCCAGCCAGAGGTTTTTGGCATTTTAAAAAGACGGTATAAAGAAGTGAAGAGCGCTTCAAAAGCAATCATTAAGAAATTTAGCTTAAAAGAAAAGAAGGAAGAGCAGCCAAATATACAAGTTGGCCGCAATGATCTCTGCCCCTGTGGAAGTGGCAAGAAATATAAGAAGTGCTGCGGCAGATAAAATATAAGGATTGGAGGCTGCCTGTGGAAAGGCACTTAGCTTTACCGATAGTCCATGTTATACGATAGTCAATAATATCCTCTTAATAATGAATGAAAGAGCATTATCGCCTCCAGAAGCACCTGAAAAGGACAGAAAGTCACATGGGAACGAGTTGTAGCCGGGGAACTGATTGAATCAGGGTGCTACTGTTCTCCAGTTCATCATATAACCTAAAGCCCCGGTTTAATATCGCTATGAATCCTTGTGATCCCTATGTGTCAGACTAGTTGTCAGTAGGTATTCAAAATAGTTTAGTGAGCATTACTCTTGAGAGGATAATGGTAATGGTTTATAGCAAAGAGTTAAAAGCTGCAATGGTTTCGAACCTGCTGCCTCCGAATAATCAATCAATCTCCGAGATTTCCAAGCAAGAGGGGATGCCACAGACAACGCTCCGGAAATGGAGAGATAGTGCCAGGGTAAAGGGACAAGCTGAAATGAAGAAATTATTTTCATGATTTTTTGCAGATTTTACCGATCTTTCAGGTTTTAAAAAAATTAATCAGGGTGAATTTGTAGAAAAAAATGAAATTAAACAGATTATTGATGGCTTCAAGGTTAACTTATCATTTTGAGCATGATATGCTTTAACCATGGGTAAACGAAAAATCAAGACATCCGACCGGACTAGCCGTTGGGCGGGTTCCTCTTGGAACAAAAATATGGATTTTGAGACTGGGGGATCACTGAATGAAGCTTAACATGGAGCAGAGAAGAATCGTTGAACTTGAACCGAATGGTCATATGCTCGTCAAGGGTGTGGCAGGCTCCGGAAAGACAACGGTGGCGGTCAGGCGGATCCCGTTTTTACTCAATCATTATTGCCATGAAGCCGATGACAAGGTTCTGTTAGTCACGTTCAATAAGACTTTGGTTAATTACATCAAGTATCAATACAACAAAGTTGAAGATGAGGAGCCGAATCAGATTCGGTTTTTTGACGGCATCAAAAAAGAAGTTGAAATTTCGACCATCGATAGTCTGATGCATCAATATTATCGGGAGTACCTGAAAAGTAACCAGCTGACGTTAAAAACGGCCAACTCGGTCGAACAATATAAAGCCTTAGTCCAGGCCATTCAGCTGGTTTCCGAGAAATACCCGGAGATCAGACTGATAAATTCCAAGTACTCCAGTTTCCTCCTCGATGAGCTTGCCTGGCTCAAAGCCTGCAGCATCGACAGTGAGGATATGTATCAGAATATTGATCGGACCGGACGAGCCAGCGGAAGTCGTGGCAACCCCCAGAAGCTCATTAAGAACTCCCCACTGCGCGCGGCGATTTTTGAATTGCTGACCACCTACAATAGGTTGTTGGAAAAAGACGGACTGATCGACTTTAAAGAAATGAATATCCTTGCACTTCGCCAAGCTGGGCGCGCTCCGATCACGAAGTATACGCATATCTTGATTGATGAAAGTCAGGATCTTACGAGAATTCAACTGGAATTCCTGAAATGTATTTATCAGGAAAAGAAATATTCATCGATCATGTTCATTGCCGACAATACCCAAAGCATCTATTCTCAGTCATGGCTGGGCAAAGGCAGGCCCTACACGACCATCGGCTATGATATGAGTGGGAAGAGCCGGACGTTATCAAAAAATTATCGAACCACGACGGAAATTTCCATGGCTGCCTATGGCCTCATCGAGCATGATGAAAACGTCCGGAATAATCTGGATTTCGTCAAACCTTCGTTAATTGACCGCCAAGGTCATCCGCCGATCTACAAATATTTCAGAACCAAAGACAAGGAGTTACAGTTTCTGTTTGATGAAATCAGGTCCCTTTTGAACGACTATAAACATTCAGACATCTGCATTGTGGCGCGAGAAAACCGAATCATTGAAACCGCCCAAAAATACCTGGAGGATAAAGGGATCCCCGCTGAATTGTTGAATGCTCAGAAACCGGATTTTGAATCGGACAAAGTCAAATTGATCACATTTCATTCCATCAAAGGCCTGGAATTCCCGGTGATCTTTCTCATCGATATCAATGAAGGGGTAATCCCCAATAACCTCCAGGTGGATTATGATGACGAAACCACCATGGAGTCGGAGGAACGGAAGCTCCTGTATGTGGGGATGACACGGGCGAATGAACTGCTCTACATCTCTTCAGCGGGCAAGCCTTCGAAGTTTATCAGTGAAATTGAACCGGATCACCTGCGGCTAAAACGCGACTGCGCCTTGCGGCCCTATCGTTCTTTAGGGATTTACGAGTATATGCTGACGGATCAGATCGTCGATCCAAACGCCCGGGAAGAACTGGTCCGGCAATGGGTCATCAAAGAGCTCCATCGGACTTACGGATATCCCTTGGAACACTTGCAGTTAGAATACCCAGTCCAGCAGTTTTCAAAAAAAGGGTTTGTCGATGTAGCTGTGAATATCTGGCATCAAGGGAGAGAACGACCCTATATTTTCACCGAGATCAAACAGTTCGGGTCCGGGATCACGGATGGTCTAGAGCAACTGAAAAGTTACCTTGCGGCCAATGAAAAGGTTAGGTACGGGGTCGTTACCGATGGACTTGAGATTATGGTGATCGACCGGGAAGGAAATGAATTAAACGATATTCCCCGGTGTGTACCACAGTTCTTGCCGGATGATAAAGAACGCAAAGTCTATATCAATTTCCGTACCAATAAACGCTTTGCCTACGCCAGTGAAACCAACGAGGCGGCCCGAGTCGAAATCACAGATCCACAGAGTAATTTGATGTTGGATTACATCAATCTGGAAGCAGTCCCCATCGCGGGGGAAGTCGCTGCCGGGATGCCCATTACCGTCAACCAGCAGTACGACAATTTCCTGTATCTGCCACAAGAGTGGCTTATTTCCTGCAAAGAAACATTTGCCCTTAAAGTGACGGGGGACAGCATGAATGGCATTGGCATCGACAAAAATGATGTGGTCGTGGTGCATCATCAAAACACCGCTCAAAATGGAGACATCATCATCGCGGTCAACGGCCAAGAAGCAACCATGAAGAAGTTTCAGTTAATGGGGGATACTGTGCTGCTCTTATCAGAGAATCCCAAGTATGAGCCCATTCAGATGAAACTAGAGGATATCACCATCAACGGAAAAGTGATCGGGGTCCTGAAAAACTAATAATGTCACCGCCTGTGTTCGCCTGATCAGCGGCGGCACCAAAGTTAACGTATTACCAGATTGCTGTGAAGCCCGGGTCGGTATCCGCTTCCTCCTTGAAGTCGCCAAAGAATCGCAGACTTAAGGTCTGATAATAGACACCAAAAATACCGGCTTAGCATTCGCTATAGCCGGTATTTTGGTGTGAATGAATCATGGGTGAGTTGTTATTGATTTGAATTGGGATTTGTACAAACTATTCATAATGGAGGAAAAATCTCCCCAATCAGGGTTTGTTCTTTTCTCCCGGTCGGTCAGATAGTATTGGTATTTATATAGCATTTTCATTGCTGTTTTATCACCCAAATCATTTCTGTAAAGGTAGTAAATCAACTCATACATTTTGATGGCCTGAACATTATCTAGACCAGTGGACCACTCTTTTGATTTCTCAATTAGTTGAATCGCATTGTTATCATTTGCCGCAAAATAGAGAAGATGTTTGACCGCGATATATGACAGTGATTTCACTTCACCACGATCGTCTTTATTATCGAGCAATGGCTCGTATTTTGTATGAGAAGCAATTCTGGACTCAAAGTTATTCCTTAAAATCCCCTCTATTTCTGTTAAAGAGGAGTCTTTATGGATAATGATTTCAGGTGGAATGCTCTCTCGTTTTGAATCCACAAAACTTTGGGGAGCTTTTTCAACCAATTCGGCATAGACGGACTCGTGAATGGCCAAATGAGGGAAGACACTAAAAATGGGGTCTAACCAAATCTCCCGGAATTGTTCAAACCTGATACCATTCTTTGTTAAAGGCCTTCGATCAGGGGGCATGAGAAAATTTGCATCTAAGGTGATGATTTGATCTGGATGTTCAATAATACTAATAAATGCCGGATTAGCACGGGAACGATCAATCCTCATTATCATCATTCCCGTGGAAGTAAGCATCAAGTTCATCGATTTCTTCTGGATCGACTGCAATCTCATAGCCAAATTCAGCGGGTGTTTTATTGAAAAGCCTTAGGGTTTCCGTAAACTCTCCTTCGTCTATCAAATCGTCTTCAAAGTTTCTTATGATGATTTCAATTTCATACGGGGAGGTACCAATATTTTTTGTTGGCTGATTTAGTTTAAGGAATATATCCTTATCAATCGCCTGGCCTATTGTACCATATTCACCTTGCAAATCTCTTTCGTCGACAGAGTACAATTCGGTATACTGCTCTGGTGATATTGCACCGATTTCTTCCAATTTCCTCACAAGTGAACGGTATGGCAGCCACCAGGTACAATGGAGTCTGGCGATAAATCTTAAGAGTGTTTTGTGTCGAATCTTTTTGAGCGAAGTAGTCTTAAACTCATCAAGCATAATGGCTTTTAAAACTACTTCAGGCATCAAAAATTCGGCTGCAAAACGGTTGGCTTTTACTTCAATCAGATTATTGTCTCCATCCTCCGGCCTGCTCAGGTGAGAGCCGGATTTTGTATAATAATGATATAGCTCATGAGCAATTGCAAAGATTTGTTTATCGTAGTAATCTGCAGTATTGAGACCGATAAAAGTAAGTTTTTGGTCGCCTTCTTCGGAGGATAAAATAGCAGCAGAAAAAGCTGGTCTTTTCCCTTCAGGTTCGATGGGATATTCCAGCAGCATGATATTTAAATTATCAAGAATGGTAAAGATATCATTGGCAATCGGTGTTTCACCTACAAAGCTCAGTAATCGGCGATCATCTTCAGCTAGTTTTCGGATCTCTTCTACTTGAACTTCGTTAAGAACGATTGGATTCATTTTCAAACGATCTCCTCAATTTAATTTGCTGCCGTAATGAAAGCATCATAGTGAATAGCTTTTCTACGCCTTCTTTTTCACTGTCGCTCAATGCTTCGCTTCGAAGAGCCACAAAAGAATTCGTCCGTTCTTTATCCATAAACATGTCGGTAAGATCAAAACCTAAAACATTTGATAAAGTTTCGAACTGTACGATGGAAGGTGTGAAGTCTTCTCTTTCAATTCGGCCAATCATCAGCCGGTTGATCCCGGTTAAATCGCCGAGCTTTTCTTGAGTATACCCTTTCGATTCTCTTAAGTATTTTACCGTTTCAGCCAATTTGCTGGTGGATAAAGTTTTCATGGTTAGGCCTTCTTTCAATATTATTCTATTCTAATCTATATAAATGATACTTTAAATAACAAACTGAGTCAATACACCGAAACAATACCTTGATTATGAAATTTATAATATCATAATCAAGGAGAAACTCATAAAGTAAATATGTTTAGTAAAGTTCAATAAGCAAGTTTGCAATAAAATCTCCAGAGATTTATTTAAGAGACGATTTATTTAAGACGTTAGATTTTTCTCCTTGGACTAGCTGTTGGACGGGTCCCCATCGATTATACCGGAGCAGAGCCAGTCCTATCGAATCTCTTAGAGCTGTTGGGCCTGGACCATTGATCAGCGGGCAGCTGATGTTTACCAGGGACTCAGGTTCGAACAAAGCCAAGCACAGGGTGCTTGAATGTCCCTGATCAGACGGATATAATAAACATAATAATTATGAAGGATAAAAAAAGTCCTCCCTGCCTCAAAGTCTACGACATCGAGCGACAGGGAGGATTCTTACTAGTATCGGAGCTGATCCTTGATAAGATCCAAAAAGCCACTTAAACTCTGCAGATATCGCGGATTGAAAAAAGAGAAGATCTTAAAAAATAAGTAAAACAAGGTATGAATGGGGGAGGAGAACATGGATAACATACAGTATGTGTCCTGGCCGCTGATTCAGGATTTCATGGTGAGTGCCTTTATTAAAGTTGGAGTGCCAAGAGCAGATGCCTTGATCTGTACGGATGTACTCATGGAAAGTGACCGCCGCGGAATTGACAGTCATGGCTGCAACCGCTTTAAATCGATCTATATCGATCGGATCCTGGCCGGCATCCAGGAACCTGTTACTCAGTTTGAAATCGTCCGGGAGACCCCCACAACAGCGGTGATGGATGGTCATAATGGAATGGGCATGGTGATTGCTCATCAGTCCATGAAAATGGCCATTGAAAAAGCCAAAACCTTTGGTATGGGCATGGTGGCGGTCCGTAATTCAACACATTATGGTATTGCCGGGTACTACGCCACCATGGCAACCCAGGAAAACCTCATCGGCATCACCGGGACTAATGCAAGACCCTCCCTGGCCCCGACATTTGGGGTGGAGAACATGCTGGGGACTAACCCGCTCACTGTTGGCTTACCCACGGATGAAGAATTCCCATTTGTGTTGGACTGTGCCACCAGTATCACCCAGCGGGGGAAAGTTGAGTATTTTGCCCGAATCGGTAAAGATACCCCAGAAGGGATGGTCATCGGTCAGGATGGTTCTGCGTTAACCGACAGCGAAGCGATCCTGGAGGACCTTACCCATGGCAGGGCCGCGCTGGCTCCGTTAGGCGGCATCGGCGATGAACTGGGTGGTTATAAAGGCTAC
This sequence comes from Clostridiaceae bacterium, assembly GCA_049294805.1. Classification (GTDB taxonomy): domain Bacteria; phylum Bacillota; class Clostridia; order Clostridiales; family Clostridiaceae; genus JG1575. Next base: position 13,660 of record JBAQDU010000159.1, on the reverse strand, counting down.
GGCTATGCCACCGTTGTCGAGATCTTGTCGGCAGCACTCCAGACCGGAAGCTATCTCAAGATGCTCAGTGGATTTGGGGAACACGGCGAAAAAATCCCGATGAATCTGGGGCATTTCTTCATTGCCATCGATCCGGCTGCGTTTATGGGCGTCGATGAATTCAAACTAACCGCCGGGAACATCTTGCGAGACATCCGAGCCTCTAAAAAAGCCCCTGGCCATGACTGCATCTATACCGCGGGAGAAAAAGAGTACTTAGCCTGGCTCGACCGAAAGGATAAAGGGGTGCCTGTTGGTGAGGCAGTCCAAAAAGAACTGCTGGCAATACGCGATGGCCTCAAATTGCCGCAGAAATTTCCGTTTCAAGGAGCGTAGTTATTCACAGTAAGCCCAAAATTTAACTAAAATCTTAGCCGGATTATTACGGTTATGTTCGGAATAAACGACTTTTTACTCAATCAATCAATCAAAGAATCATGTGTTTAGTAAGTGATAGGAGAGTCCGCTAATGGACTCAGTTTCCATACGAGACTAAATGATATTTCTAATCTACTTGCTTATGGCAGGGCGAATGGTCATTTGTTCAAATGATCACCACCCTAGGACATTTAATTAGCTTTAGATTGGTGATCTCCAGAATTGTCTGCTGAAAATCAAATGATATTAAAATCATTGGCTAATCTTTTATAGGAATCTACTCGGGCTAGGCCATTATTGTTAGTATATCGGAAAAAATCTTTCAAAAGAATCGTTTACAGTGTAAGATTAAGTTAATGGTTTGGAGAGGGGCTTTCATATGTGTATTCTTTCAAGTGAATTTACATTAGATTGGCTAAACGGCTCTTTATTACTATAAGACCAACTTTCCTGGAAAGATAAAAACTTGTGTCTCAATGAGCTTATATATTCAGAATTACCTGGAGCGAACACAAATAGAATTAATACTAATCGTTATTCCGATGGTCTGACATAAAAGTAAAGCCAAAGTTATAGCCTGCGACAAGGCATATTTGGCGGTATAGCAGCTGAATAACTAAAAAGAGATCAGAAAAAAATAAAAAAACAGATGAGGGATCTCGGATGAAAAAATCAATGAATCTTTTGCCGGCTTTATTAGTACTGATCATTGCCGTTTCTTGTGCGCCGCCATCACAGAGGACTACTGGTAGTCAGTCTGATCCAGGCACAACCAAGCCTGTAACGACACAAAGTTCGCAAGCCGCCCAAACAATCGCTGTGAACCCAGAACCACCGGAAGAAGCAAAAATTACGTTTGAAAAAATTGCTGTAATTGGGAATCAGGACGAACTGAGTTGGCATGAGATTACAGATCCAACTATCATAGCCCAGATTTCAAAAGTGATACCGGACTCACCGGGCTATCTGACTAAATCAGCTGAAAATAACGGCGAAATTTTTCAAGCCGTAATTCCCCTTGAAATTGATCAGAATACCTCCAGTGAAATTTCTGACATCCTACAAGGGTTGATCAAAGATCCAGCCTTAATGCAAAAATACGCAAAATTATTCAAGTCAGATGTAAGTAAAATCACAAGCCCCGCCTCCTATTTAGCCGTCCTTCCGGAAATGTATAAATTAGCAATGCTACTTGTTGCGGATTTCGTTCTCAGTGAGTCCAGCACGGAGCTGGAGAATATGGATGCTGAAATTCAAAAAATATCGGAATTTCAGGATCAGGAATTTAAATCTAAAATTTTGACAGCCCATTCAGAGGTTAAGGAATTATCAAAATTTACTTCTGAGATTTTAGAAAAAGAAGAAGTACGAACTCGTAAACTGGTGGCTCTGGAGACATTAAAATCCAATGTAATGCAACTCCTGAACCAGGTTAACGGTACGATTTCTAAAACAGCCGTTAATTCAAAAATAGAGTTTACTCAATATGTGAAGAAAATTGATGAAGAAGTAGTTCTAATCGATCATCAGAGGATCCTGATTAATATCCTGGAAGAGATCAGTAATTTAATGTTTATATTCGACAAAGGGGACAGCTCCAGCGATATGAACTTTTCTACCTATAATGAATATCTTCAAAAATCTAACGAAGCCCGAATGGTGTTAAGCCAATGGCATGATGTACAAATCACAGCATTCGGAATTGACCTGGCAAGTAAAAAATTCACTAAACAAGGGTTCGAGGGAATTGTATCAGTGATCCCTGGCGTATTTAATAAAGACTGGACTAAAAAAGAACTGGATGATGCATTTGTCCAGAAAATTACGGTTCAATCCCAGAAACCTGCCTTTATCGCAGGAGAACCCCGTTTCTTAAACGGCAACAATATTAAGATCATTATTATGAATGGTAAATATTATTACATCCAAGCTAAAAAAGCCTAATCCGTCCAACCTGTAGGTGTACACTTGTTACTGTGTACGTCGATGACTCTACCTATATCGTAACAATCCCTCCCTGAGACTCGGTGTTGAATCCTTAAGTCAGGGAGGGCTACTTTTTGGGTAATAGTCAGTGGGGTCATTAAAAGCTATGAAAACTACCCGTCTGAGTCTGCCTGTGAGGCTTGATCGGGACGGGTAGTATTTTTTTGGGGTGCCAGATCTGAGGCGGGGATTCTCTGGTCCAAACAGAGGCTTACAGGATGATGTTCTTCAGGTTAACCATCATCTGGAGGATGAAGAGACCTTCGGAGGAGGAGGTGGAGCATCCAGTCAGGGTTTGGATCTTATTGAGCCGGTAGCGCAGGGTTTCGACATGGATGTGCATGGCATCGGCCGTTTCTTTTTTGTTCAGGTTATGCTGGAAATACTGGAGGAGGGTCTCCATTAAAATGCCGGCATTCTGTTCGTCATAGGTTTCGATGCGCTCCATGATGTCCCCGTACATCTTCAGGACATTGGCGTCGCCTTTCAGGGAATTGAGGAGGCGGATAATGCCTAAGGATTCATATGTCAGGATTTTTCCGGGTTTATTGATCAGGGCAGCAAAGATACACTCATCCTGGACTTTCGGCAGCTCCGACAGGAGATAAAACGGGGCGGACACGCTGATGGACAGGGTGAGCTGTTTATTGCGGGCGTTGGTTTTGCGCTGAATGAGGTCGATGAATTCATAGAGGCTGGCCTGGGTCAGATTGTTAAAGTAGATCACGACGATCCCGTTGCTCTCACTTAAGAGGTAGGTGATGTTCTGGCCATAGCTGTTGAGGATGGTATTTAATTCGCTTTGTAGGTGTTGTCCCGTCAAAGGCTGTCCATCCGCCTGGTAGAACTTAAGGGCGATCCCGTAAGAGGCATGGGCGGAATCCCAGCCGATATTGGATGCGACATTGCGGATAAAGTCCTCGGTGAGGTTCCGGTCCTGGAGAAGGATGCTCGTGATCATTTTTTTATTGCGCAGATCATTGTCGAGTTCCTGGTCGGCCCGCGCGAGATTGACCTCGATGCTTTTCGTACTGTGATCGAGCATATTGCGGATCAGGGGCAGGAACGGGGCCTGAGAAAAGGCATGGAGCCGACCCATTCGGCCGTCGTCAAACTGGACGGGGATGCGCAGATGAGAATACCGGGTCCCGTCAAATGCCTGGGCCAGATCCTCCTCTTCGACGGGATGTCCGCTGATGTCATGGTAGAGGAAGCTGTTCCGAATGAGATTCTCCGGTCCGGTCAGGTATAAGGACAGTTTCCCCAGATTGCCCAGGGCTTCCAGGATGCCCGTATTATCCATTTTGTTAAAGACCAGATCCAGGAGTTCCTCATGGGTCTTTTTGGACTCTAAAAGGTAGGAGTTGGATTTATAAAAGAGGGCCTCATAAAAGGCCGACACGATCTGGGTGTAGATCATGGTTTGGGGTAGTATGATCAGGGGAATACCCAGAGCATCGGCCCGCTCTAGCATCGTTTTGGGGATTTCGTCCAGAAAACGCTGTTCCTTAATGGCGATTCCGGCACACCCGCGTTCATGGATCTTATCGATGAGGCTGTCTAGCATCGCCGGATCATGCTTAAAGGCATAGCCAGCCGTTAAGATAAATTCTCCGCCGATGAGCCAGTCTAATCCATCGGGGGTTTCCCAGACCACGATGGAGGTGCATAGGTTGGACAGTCCTTTGGAACCGGCCAGGAGCCTTGTGGAGGCCATGGCCGACAGGCCCATGTATTCCTTGACCGTGATGGAGCTCGTGGGGCCAGCGGTCCGCCGCGCGTCGGCCGGTTCCTGAAAAAGTTTTTTATAATGTTCGGTGATGGAATTCATGATGTCCCCCTATTTGGACTGGTTTTAAATCCATTGCGTGAATGACTGGTTTACTGGTCAATCTGATTAAAAATTTCACTAAATTTAAAGGTTCTTTTAAATTCTACTACAGCTCGTTATGGATTGCCATAAAAACTCTGGCCTTCGTTTCATGACTAAAGCACATAGTTAATTGGTTGATATTCTATTATACTGAATAAAAATACGAAAGGTCGTAGATAGGGGATTTACCGTACCATTAGAGGATAAGAAAACGTATTCGTAACGATAACGTGACAAGTGACAAATGATGATAATCTCGAACGATTCACAACTTAAGGGGGAACAAAAATGAAGAAAAAAATCTACTCGCTGGTTGGACTAGCCCTGGGCTTGAGTTTAACCCTCAGTGCCTGCTCGAGTAATTCGGGGACCACTACAGCAGCCACAACGGCGGGAGCGACATCAGGGACTACCGCTGTGGTGGGCGAACCCAAAGATGGGGGCAAACTCACCATTGCCTTGACCTCCTCACCCAAGAATCTTGACCCGGTGAAGTATACAGGTACCTATGAGTCGCAGATCATCCAAAATGTCGGGGATACTCTGGTGGGCTATAGCATGGATTTATCCAAGATTGTTCCGGCCATTGCCACCTCTTGGACGGTTTCAGCGGATGCCAAAGCGTATACCTTCAAGCTTCGCCAGGATGCTTTTTTCCATCCTGGGACTTATCAGACCGGCCGACAGATGAAAGCCGAAGACGTCAAGTTTTCCCTGGAACGCTCGGCGCAAAAATCCGCTATGAAACGTCTCGACATGATTAAATCCGTCGAGGTGGTCAATGACTTTGAAATCATCGTCCATTTACCCGAACCCAGTGCCGTCTTCCTGACTGCCCTCACTAATTCCGGCAACATCATCGTCCCTAAGGAAGAAGTGGAAGGCTGGGGCGATGCCTTCGGCAATCACTTAATCGGCACCGGCCCCTTCATGATGAAGGAATTCAAGCTAGACGAAGCCACGACCCTGGTTCGTAATGACAAGTACTGGGCCGCCAAGCCCCACCTGGACAGCGTCGTCTTTAAGGTCATCACCGATATGAACCAGAATGCCAATGCCCTGCGTACCGGTGAAATTGATTTTGCCTCGAACCTCACCGGCGAGTCCGTCAAACTTATCCGGGATGACAAGGCCAATAAGCTCTTGGAAATGCCAGGACTGCATGTTGCTTACATCTATTTCAACATGGTCAAAGGCCCCACCGCTGACATTAAAGTCCGCGAGGCACTGATCCGGGCCTTGGACGTCAAGGACCTCGTCAAAGGCGTCTACCAGTATGGCGAAGCCCAGCCAGCCAGCCTGCCCCTGCCTCCAGGATCCTGGGGCTATGACAAGACCTTGGAAGCGGATGTACCGACGTATGATGCGGCTGCAGCCAAGGCACTCCTTGCCGAAGCCGGCTACCCCAATGGCTTTAAAACCAAGCTCTACATCTCCAATACACCGTCCCGGGTCCGCATGGCAACCATTGTCCAGCAGTATTGGAAACAGAACCTCAACGTGGACGTGGAGATCATGACCTCAGAGTGGGGCACCTTCAGTGAAATCGCCTCCAAGGGCAATGCCGATATCTTCGCTATGTCCTGGACCTGGTATCCTGATCCCTACTTCTTCTTAAATAAGATTTTCATATCTAGCGCCATCGGCTCTCTGGGCAACGGTCAGGGCTTCAATGATGCCGAAGTCGACAAGCTCCTCAACGACGCGTTAGTCATTACCGATCAGACCGAGCGGGCCAAGCTGTATAGTCAGGCAGTCAAAGCCATCATCGCCAAACGGCCCGGCGTCTTCTACTCCAATGAAAATGTGATCTGGGGTGTTTCACCGAAAGTCCAGGACCTGGTCCAGCGTGCGGATGGCAGCATCTTCCTCGTCAATGAAGAAGTCAACGTCTGGCTGGCTCAATAGTAATTTAATCGGTGAAAGGCCAAAAAAGTGTGCGTATGCCATTTTAAGGCCTTTCCGTTTTATATCGGCGCTTATCTTAACCGTAAAGGGGGAGACTATGTTAAAAACCATCCTGCAACGTTTGTTTCAGATCATTCCGACACTGCTCATTGTCGTATCCATCACGTTTATCCTGACCCGAATGATCCCTGGCGATCCTGCGGCCGCCATGCTCGGTCCCCAGGCCTCGCTGGAGGAAATCAATAAATTGCGCGCCGAAATGGGCTTAAATGCCAGCATGGGCCAGCAGTACTTAAGTTACCTGGGGGATGTGTTCCGCGGAAACTTCGGCCACTCCTATTCCTACAGTGAATCGGTTTTAAATCTCATTTTAAACCGCCTGCCCAATACCCTCATTCTCTCCATTACGAGTCTTGTCCTGGCGAGCTTGATTTCGATCCCGTTAGGCATCGTGTCCGCCGTCAAGCAATATTCCGTCTTTGATTATACGGCGATGCTCTTTGCCCTGGTGGGTGTTTCTATGCCGATCTTCTGGCTGGGCCTCATGCTGGTCTTAATCTTCAGTGTTGGGTTGGGCTGGCTGCCCACCATGGGAATGGGGTCGTTTGATAACGGCCTGGGGGATGTCATCCGGCACATGATCCTGCCCGTCATCTGTCTGTCGACGATCCCCACGGCAACGTTCACGCGCATCACCCGCTCTAGTATGCTCGAGACGATCAACAGTGATTATATCAAAGCGCTGCGGTCCCGGGGGTTGAGCGAACGGGTCATCATCTTTAAGCATGCCCTTAAAAATGCCCTGCCGCCCATTGTTACCGTTGTCGGTATTCAACTGGCCGGCGCGTTCACCGGCGCCATCCTGACGGAAACGATTTTTGCCTGGCCGGGGATGGGCACGCTCATCACGGGGGCCATTGAAAACCGTGATTATATGCTGGTCCAGGGCGCTGTCCTGGTTACCGCCATGGCATTCGTGTTTGTCAACCTTCTAGTGGATCTCCTCTTTATGGTCGTCAATCCCAAAGTCAGCTACGCCGGCGGGGGAGGGAAGAATTGATGGAGCAAAAATCTGATGTCCTGGGCAGTGATGCCCATCTTCGCATGCTGGAAAAAGAGCGGCGGGCCAACAGCGCCTGGAGTAAAATCAAGCGGAACAAAACGGCCATGCTGGGTTTAGGCATCGTCATGCTCATGCTGATCCTGGTCGTGTTTGCCGATGTGCTGGCACCGTATGATCCCAATGCGTTAAAACTGGGCAGTGCCTTTTTAAAGCCCGGCAGCCCCGGGCACCTCTTTGGCACCGATGAATTCGGCCGGGACCTATTAAGCCGGATCATCTATGGGTCGCGCATCTCCCTGTTCGTCGCGGTGGGGGCCACGTTTGTCGGGGCAGCCATCGGGATCCTTCTGGGGCTCCTGTCCGGCTATGCCGGCGGGATGACGGATACCCTCATCATGCGCATCATGGACGGGATGATGGCCTTTCCGTTTATCCTCCTGTCCATCATCCTCATGACGATCCTGGGACCAGGGGTGTTTAATGTCATCCTGGCCGTGGGCATTGCCAATATCCCGAATTTCGCCCGGGTCGTACGCGGCCAGGTCCATGTCGTAAAAAATGAGGAGTATTGCAATGCAGTTAAAGGCATCGGGGCCTCCCATGCCCGCATCGTCTTTTCGCATATTCTCCCCAACATCATGTCGCCCATTATTGTCTATGCGACCTTAACTACCGCCGGCTCCATCATCTCTGAAGCGGCCTTGAGCTTTCTGGGCTTAGGGATTATGCCGCCGGATGCCTCCTGGGGCAATATCCTGCGGGCCGGGAAAGAAACGCTTAATACGGCCCCCCACGTGGCCACAATCTCGGGTCTATTCATCCTCGTTACGGTGCTGGGCTTTAATCTTTTGGGGGACGGCATCCGCGATGTCTTAGATCCCAAAATGAAGAAGTAGGTGAACGGCATGGATGAAAAACAAAAAGTACAGGAAGTGATTTCGGGCTTGATGCCGGAACTCATCGCTCTGTCTGATTATATCTGGCAGCACCCGGAGTACAATTTCAAGGAAGCTAAGTCCAGCGCGGCTTTTGCCGAGATTCTCACCCGCCTGGGCTTCTGGGTGGAACAGGGGACAGGCGGGTTAGATACGGCAGTCCGGGCTGTCTATGATTCGGGTAAACCGGGCCTGCACATCGGCTTTTTAGGCGAATATGACGCCGTACCGGGGATGGGCCATGCCTGTGGCCACAACCTCATCGCCGCCATGGCGGTGGGAGCCGGCGCAGCCGTAAAAAGCGTCCTTGGGGAGCTGGGCGGAAAAGTCAGTGTCATTGGAACGCCGGCCGAAGAAGGCGGCGGCGGGAAAGTCATCATGCTGGAAAACGGCGCGTTTGACGGGTTCGATGCCCTCCTGATTCTCCACCCCGCCAATGAAACGGTGGTCAACGACATCAGTTACTCCAAGACCGATGTCCTCATCGATTTCTATGGAAAAAAAGCCCACGCGGCCACCTGGCCGGAGGAAGGCAATAGTGCCCTGACGCCGATCCTGGCATTATTCAACTTAATCAATTCCCAGCGGTTGGAAGTGGCCGACCGCGGCAAGATCTTAGGGGTCATCACCAAGGGCGGAGAAGAAGCGATCATGATCCCGGACCACTGCCAGGCCGCCTTTACCGTCCGCTCGTTTGACAATCAGTACCGGATTGAACTCTTAGACCGGCTGATCAAAATGGTCGAGGGTCTGGCCCTCATGACGGGGACCCGTTTTGAATACCAGTTGACTGGCCCGACTTACGAAGAGATTCGCAATAATCCGGTCTTAGAGGCGATCTTGGAAGAAAATTTCAGGGCCATAGGCGAATCAGTCGGTCCCCGCCGCAAAGACCTTGGGATCGGCACGACGGATGTGGGCAATCTGACCCACCGCGTCCCAGCCCTGCAGTCCTATATTATCGTCGCCCCCGCCCTGCGCGGGCACACCCCGGAATTTGAAGCGGCTGTGGGCGGTCCACTGGGTCACGAGACAATCCGGATCGGCGCACAGGCCCTGGCCATGACCGCCGTGGATCTTTTAAAAAGTCCGAAGCGGCAGGCCCAGTTAAAAGCGTCGTTTGAACGGATGAAGACTCAGTACGGATGGGAGGGATCAAATTGTCTGAAGTAATTCTGGAAGCAAAAGATTTAAAAACTTATTTGTATCTGGCCAGTGGCGTCGTAAAAGCCGTCGACGGGGTCAGTTTTGACTTAAAACGAGGCAGAACCTTAGGCATCGTCGGAGAATCCGGTTCCGGCAAAAGCATGACAGCCTCGTCCATCCTGCGCCTCCTCCCCAAGAACACCGGGAAAGTCGTGGGCGGTGAGATCCTCTTTGAAGGAAAAGACGTCCTGGGCTTTGATCAGGCGGAACTTTTGGATTACCGGGGGAAAGATGTCGTCCTGATTTCGCAGGATCCCATGACCTCCCTAGACCCCGTATTCAAGGTAGGTTACCAGATGATCGAGATGCTGCGAACTCACAGCGCGATGACCGTGGCCCAAGCCCGGGAGCTGTCCATTGAATCCCTTAAAAAAGTCGGGATCCCCAATCCAAAGAGCCGAATGGAATCCTATCCTTATGAACTGTCCGGCGGAATGTGCCAGCGGGTCATCATTGCCATGGCCATCAGCGCTAAACCCAAGCTAGTCATTGCCGATGAACCGACCACGGCCTTGGATGTCACCGTCCAGGCCCAGGTCTTGGATCTTTTAAAAGACATGCAGAAAAAATCGGACACCGCCATCATGCTGATCACTCATAACTTGGGGATCGTCTGGGATATGTGCGATGAAGTTATGGTCATGTATGCGGGGAAAACCGTGGAACACTGTTCAGCAAAAAGCCTCTACAGCGCGGCCCGCCATCCCTATAGCTGGGGCCTACTGGATTCCATGCCCAAACTGTCCCAGGGCTCCAAAACCGAGCTCGTGACGATTCCCGGCGCGCCGCCGGACCTGCGCCTGACCGGGGCCTGCTGTAATTTTTATAACCGCTGTCCCTATACTATGCCTGTCTGTCACGAGCGAGTCCCTGAGCTTCTGGAAGTAGAGGCCGGTCATTGGGTGGCCTGTCACCGGCAGACAAAGGTTGAACAACTGGAACGAAAGGAGGCCGTCACTCATGGAACCCATTCTTAAAGTCGTCGGGCTCAATAAAGAGTTCAAGCTGAGAAAAAGTAAATTAGGGGAAGCGCAGAAGATCCTCCACGCCGTGAGCGGGGTCGACCTGGTCCTGTATAAAGGGGAAACCCTGGGGATCATCGGCGAGTCCGGCTGCGGCAAGTCGACCCTGGGACGCTGTCTCGTGCGCCTTCATCAGGCCACTTCAGGCAAGATCCTCCTCCACGGCGCGGATATCAATGAAATGAAGGGACAGCCTCTTAAAGAACTGCGCAAAGAAATCCAGATGATCTTTCAGGATCCGTACTCCTCGCTAAACCCGCGAAAAACAGCCGGGGAGACCATTGAAGAGCCGATGATCGTCCATAACCTTCTGACAAAACCCGAACGCAAAGCCCGGGTCTGCTCCCTGATGAACGAAGTGGGCTTAAGCGAATCGCACATCCACCGCTACCCCCATGAATTTTCCGGCGGGCAGCGCCAGCGTATCAACATCGCCCGGGCCTTGGCCCTGGATCCGGAAATTCTCGTCTGTGACGAACCGGTCTCTGCCTTGGATGTCTCAGTCCAGGCTCAGGTATTGAATCTCCTCAATAACCTGCAAAAACAGCATGAACTGACCATGGTCTTCATTTCCCATGACTTAAGTGTCATCAAGCATGTCAGCGACCGCATCGTCATCATGTATCTGGGCCGGGTCGTGGAACAGTGCAGCGCTGGAGAGATCTATACCGATGCCAAGCATCCCTACACCCAGGCCCTGTTATCAGCCATTCCGCCGGAGAGCCCATTTGAAAAAAACAATCAGATCAAGCTGACCGGGGAGATCCCGAGTCCCATCGGCGAGCAGATCGGCTGTCCCTTTGCCAGCCGCTGCCTCTATGTCATGGATAAGTGCCGCAAGGTGACCCCGAACCTGACCCAAGTCGCCAAGGATCATCTGGTCGCCTGTTACCTCTATGACAACCCGGAGAATTAAGGAAAGCTGATCCTAACGATCCACTAACGTCTCGAAGGATACCTTGAGACAACACTCAACAAATCCTTTGGTCTATTCAATAAAAAAACAAAATTCTACAACACACAAAACCCTTAGTGGCCTAACTGTTATGAAGAACTAAACCATTTATAGGACGTAAGAAGGTCTTTTAGATCTATCAATAACACAGAGGTATTGAAGAACCTGAGCAACTTGAGAAACTTGAACAAATTGAACAACTAGGCAACTCAACTAAACACTCTAATGAAAATTCCAGGAAAAAGTCTAGGAGGAACATCATGAGTATTACGAAAACTGAATTAATGGAACAAGCCAGCCAGAGAAGTGGCGAGCTCATCGAATTAACGTCACAGCTCATCCGGATCAACAGTGAGAACCCAACGGGGTCTCAGCGGGCAGTCATCGATTTTGTCAAACAATATCTGGAAGACTTCGGCATCGAGGCTAAAGAAATCAGCGCCAATGAAGAATTTCCCTGTATCCTGGCGAAAATTGGCTCCGACGAGGGTTACAGCATTATTTTAAACGGTCACGTCGATGTCGTCCCGGCCGGGGACTTAGCCAAGTGGCAGTTTGATCCCTTCGGCGGTGAAGTCACGGACAAGCTGATCCTTGGCCGGGGCACGTCGGATATGAAAGCGGGGGTAGCCGGGATCCTCTTTGCCATGCGTCTTTTAAAGGAGTCGGGGGTCGAATTGACTGGCAATGTTCGGTTGCACATCGTGTCCGATGAAGAGTCGGGCGGGCAGTATGGTACGAAATGGCTCCTGGCCGAGGGTTATGCCGATGGTGCCGATGCCTGTATCGTGGCAGAGCCCACGTCAAAATACACCATTGAGATTGGCCAGAAGGGATCCAACGAACTGATTTTAAAAGCCCACGGCACACCGGCTCACGGCAGCCTGGGAAATTATAAGGGCGACAATGCCATTTTAAAACTTGGGAAGGTCCTCTCCCGCATCGGCGAGCTCCATGAGATCCAGGGGAAGTTTCCACCAGAAGAAGCCCAGGCACTTAAAAACTCCCGATTGATCGCCGCTGACAAACTGGAAACTCCGGGGATCGAAAATGTCATCGATCATGTCACGGCCAGTGTCGGTCTGATCAATGGCGGCACCAAACTAAACGTGGTGCCGGATTACTGTGAAGCCTGGGTCGATATCCGGCTCCCCATCGGAGCAGATGAGGCCGAGGTCGAAGCCAAGATCCAAAGCCTCATTGCCCAGAGCGGAGCGCCGGATGTAGAGTACGAGATCACCTGGAAAGCCACCGGCAATTTTACGTCAATCACCGCCCCCATCGTCCAGACGGTCAAAAAACATGCGGAAGCACTCTGGCACATCGATGTTCTGCCTGCCTATCAGTGGGCCTCTAGTGATGCGCGTTACTACCGGGAACTGGGGATTCAGACCATCCAGTATGGACCGTCTAACACGGAAGGGATCCATTCTTACAATGAGACGGTGGATATCGAGGACGTCCTAAACGCCAACAAAATCTACTTAATGTCCTTATGTGACCTGTTGGGTGTGAATTAAAATTTTTAGAATAACAAATTGTGAGGTTAATGATGATTATTAAGCAGATCATGGAAGTATATGAACTAGTGGACACGTCCACGGCCAGCGGCAACGATCTTAAGAAATATCTAGAGAGTTATGGCGCGACCAAAGTCGTCGTCAAGACCATTGTCGGGGATAAAGGTAAAACCGATTTTATCCGGGTGACGATCCCCGGTAAAAACGGCCGGTCCAAGGGTGGGTTCGCCCCGACCTTGGGCTTATTGGGACGCCTGGGCGGCATCGGTGCCCGCCCGGAGCGCATCGGCATGGTTTCTGATGGCGACGGGGCGCTGATTGCCCTGGCGGTAGCGGCAAAGCTCCTGGATATGCAGAATAAAGGGGATCACCTGGACGGCGATGTTGTTATCTCTACGCACATCTGCCCGTATGCCCCGACGCAGCCTCATAAACCGGTAGCGTTCATGGATTCTCCGGTGGATATGGCTACGGTAAACCAGGAAGAAGTCAACGGTGATCTGGATGCCATCCTGTCGGTGGATACAACCAAAGGCAACCGGGTCATCAATCACTGCGGCTTTGCCATCTCCCCCACGGTGAAAGAAGGTTATATCTTAAAAGTCAGTGACCAGCTGTTAGACATCATGCAGACGACGACGGGAAAGTTTCCGGTGGTGTTCCCGCTGAGCATCCAGGATATTACCCCCTACGGCAATGGCGTGTATCACTTAAACAGCATCCTCCAACCGGCCACGGCGACCAAAGCCCCGGTGGTGGGGATCGCCATCACCAC
>JBAQDU010000158.1:0-1865 GCA_049294805.1 Clostridiaceae bacterium | reverse complement strand
GTTATGTATAGTCTGACACATAACTAGGATAATCGCAAGACTTTATAGCTTAAAATTAAGTTATATCAACAGTTTTAGAGGATAAAAAAGGATTCCTCGTTACGTGAACCGGGAATCCAGGTTGTGGGTATTGAGATTATCCATCACAAGTACGACCTTTTCACAGTCCGGATAGTCTTCTTCCAAAAGAATCCTAACCTGTTCCGCCCAATCCTGCTTGGTCCGACGTTCTGATGCATCACAGCGGCGCCAGCCACCTAAAGGTTCTGTAAAAAGGAAAAGGCTGCAAGTCCCTTTGCGAATATACTCGTTATCTTCCTTCCTCACAGATCCAGGTGCTGCTGGAATCGGCTTTCTGACTTCATCCAGCAGCTGGCAAGGCTTTTCATCCATACAAATGACTGGAATAGATGGATTGAAAGGGCGAGTGTATACTGCCAGAACGTCTTCCATGCAAGCGACAAACGCAGCATTTTGATCGGCAGGAATGCACCAACACTTCTTCAAATGAGGTTGAAATTCGTTTTTTTTAGGATCCTGCCCACCGACGTGTGTGAGATGGTTGGAACAATCTCTAACTTGACTGCTTCCTCTGCAACCAAGCGCAAAGTCCACCGCTCAAACCCTGGAGGCGGATTGCTGCAACAGATGGCAATAATTCTGGCTTCTACATCACCTGTAAGTTTAGGATCAATGGGTGGCTTTGTACGTCTCTTTCGATCAAGTGCAGCTTCCAATCCTTGAGTAGCATAGGTTTTCCGAACTGTCTGGACGGTTTGCCGGTGCACATGAAAGCGCTCGGCTATCACCGGAGAACTGGCTTTGTTTGGATTATTAATGTCTACAGCCAATAGGATATTCGCGTGAAGAATCCGTTTCGCGGTTGCCTTTCCTTTATTGACAATGTTCAGGAGTTTCACACGTTCTTTATCACTGAGGTCAACAACATATGATACTTTAGGCATACTCTCACCCCCTACTTAGAGGATATCAGAATATGCGCTTATAGTATAGTTTTAAATGTTACAAGGTACTAGCTTAAGGAATTGATTTGCATCGTTATTTTTTCTATAATAAGTATGAAGAAATAATTATGTAGTAGCATAGGAAAGTAAAGGGAGGATATATTGTATGTGGAGTAGAGTTAGGAGCTCTATAAGTAACCGTATCATTAAAATGATGCTATTATTCTTATTATCAGTAAATTTTATATTTTTGGGATGTTCAAACAAGAAACAAACCTATGATGACTATATTTCAGCATTATCACCTGTTACATATCAACAAATGCTTGAAAAAGAAGATATATCTGAAGAATACATAGTATACATAGGACGTGAAAGTTGTCCGTCGTGCCAAGTTTTCGCAAAGATACTTTATGATATAAGGACAGAGAATGATTTGCACATTTATTATTGGGATCTAAAGAATCTTAATAAGAATTCTGAAGAGTATATTTTTCTTGAAGAAATCGATGTTGACGCAATACCAGCTTTAGTAAAGCACAGCAAGAGTGGGTATCAACAGCTGATAAAACCCAATACCCCTATTACAAAAGAGTTGTTATTAAAGATACTCTGCCCTTGATTTTAATAGCACATAAGCTAGGCTGCTTAAATTGAGAGGTAAGGGGTGTTTCTCGTCTTGAAGCCGTACCAAGATGAGGCATGGTAAGGCTCCTTTAACGATTTGGTGTTGCAACATTATTGTACAATGAGTCCCCATGTCTCATTATTTTTTTGCACAAAAAAGGTGCGGGTGATTACTCACCAACACCAAATATTGTAGAGCCATAAAAAATCGTCCATGTTGTCGATGAAATATTTTAGTCTATGGTGGAAAGGCGGGTCATGATCTGATCCGCC
>JBAQDU010000157.1:0-5012 GCA_049294805.1 Clostridiaceae bacterium | reverse complement strand
ATCCGCGACGAATTGGTCCCAAGATCTTAAAAATGATTTTGATTACACCCATAAAAATCACCTTCAGCAAAAGGTCTTAAAACCATTATATTAAGCGGGCTGAGAAAAATGCGGATTTGTATAATTTCCTATAACATCAAAAAGACGATCCTTGGCAGATCGTCTTTTCATTTCGTATTGATTTGTTTCATTCCTGATTTAGTTTGGATTGGATTTTTGGTTTAGTTTGTTCTGATGTCCCTAGACTTCCACGCGCCGTCTTAACGAAACCATATAAGGATAGACGATGAAGCCGATGATCACACCGGAAGCTCCTTGGATCAGGTTGGACGGGATGGCTGGAATTGCTCCATTGATTCCGTACATAAAGGACTCCGTTACAAAGTATCCTCCTACCATGAGCAGCTCCACCGCAACAAATATGACCCCTACCAACCAAGTCTTATGGACACGGGTCAATAGAAAACCGGCCACTAGTCCCACTAGGCCTTTGATCAAAAAGGTGGGCAAAGCGTAAGGGGTAAAGCCCAACATCAAATCCGCCAGTGACGACCCCAATGCTGCCGGAAGCCAGGCAACCGGTCCCAAAAGAGTGGCTGAAGCCAGGATCATGCCATCACCGATATGGATGTATCCGATGGGTAGTACAATTTTAATAAAATAAGTTGCTACAAATACCAATGCAGCCGAAAGTCCTAAATGGATCATTCTTAAGATCGACTTATCACGCATGACAAAAACCCCCTGTGGTCTGATATTAGTAAATTGTATCAGTGCAAAGGAGGTTTTAAAATGGTTTGTCCTAAAATCTGTACTGGTTAGAAATAGCAGTTTAAATTGATTTCGGCGCTGACATGAGATGTGTCCGCCAATGCTTCCAGTGATTCGCGCAGTTCTTTAAGAAGATTTAATTCGGTCGTTAGTTTTATCATACTTTGCGAAAAATATACACCCTTAATAACGTCATTGATATCTGTCACAACGAATCGTCCCTGAAATAATGAATTATCTTTGCTAGCAATTGAAGATAGTCCTTCACCAACTAATTTATTAAATCGTGCCGAAACTTTACTGGGCGAATAAATGCCTTTACCGATGTTTTCTCTTAATGCATCAGTTAAGGGAACTTCAAAGGTAAAGTTGACTTTGACTTGATTCTCATTGAGCTTTACCGGATTCTCTTTAGGTTTCACCTGATGATGGTTTGAGGGAGCCGAATTAGCATAGTTTCTTGATTCTGTCATATGATCAACCTCCTAGAAATCTCTCTGTAGTATTACTATACCATTAAATACCAATCTGAATGTTAATGATTACATTTATTTAACATTTTTGAAATCAAGTTCACGCTAAATTATTATCCTCGTAAAAAAGCGCCGTAAAGTTTTAAAAATGACCCACGTTTTCCCAAGGAGCAAGAGCGATTTCATATTTTTAGGAGTTTCTAGGCGCGGTTCAACTGGAGAAGGACCGTTTCGTTTGAAAAATTATTTTTTAAATTGAACCAGGAGTTGTTGCGCCTCTAGTAGTCTAGATTTGCAATAACTCCTGGTTTTTTTTCGTTAATTCAATTGTTGGCTGTTAACGTCTAAAGCCTCTACCCTGGCATCCGCCGCCGAAACCACCAAAACCGGTTCCGCCGTTGCGATTCATCATGCCTGGTCCATTGAACCCAAACCCTCTGTCACCTTGGAGCCCATCAATAATTGTCTTGGCAGCTTCATCGGTGGCAGCATTCTTTAGTTGATCCATTTGCTGGCTCATATAACTATTCTGGAAATTTTCGGTCATAAAGTCCAAAGCATCCTGATCTATTCCCACAATAGCAGCGATCTGGTCTTTCGTAGGTTTGACTTTAGCCTGGACATCCAGCTGCAAAGCTTTCATTTCCTCCCAAGCAGAGAGAATATCGGTCTTAATGCCTGAAGTTATGGCATTGGTCAGCTTTTCCCGAGCTTGGACCATTTGATCCCGATAATCGACCATCAAATTCTGCAGTTGAGTTCTTAAGTTATTTACTTCTTTTTGTTGATCTTGGGTTAATTCTGGACCCTGGTTTCCATTCCAGAAGCCCCGCATGCCTCTCATGAATCCACCGAAGTTATTGCCAAAGTTTCCGTTCATCATGCCACCTTGGTAAATTTGACCTTGACTTTGGGGAGTTTGAGTGGTGAGATTCGATTGAGCCATTGCTTTAAATCCAAAACCGCCACCAGCTAATAAACCTAAGGCCAAGACGGCACCGATAATTCTGTTTCTGTTCATTTAAATGATCCTCCTGTTGTTTTTAGCTGTCTCTTGGTAGATCACTTCTTGGGGTTTCTTACCATAGAGGCTATTACTTTCTTTCAATCTTATTATTGATCAAAGGGAGCCAACAATCTATCGTGAATATCACGCTAAAGTGTGGCAAATTTAAGCTCAAAAAAAGACTGTCCAGCTGACAGCCTTTTCATATCTAATTAGCTTTTTCTATTGAGCATGATGTTGAGAATCTCAATATCCGTTTCTTTCATACCCTGAGCACCCAGCCGCCCGATGCTTTGGATGGTTGATTCAATGTCGCCTTTGAGCAATCCGTCACCGGCCTGGAAATTCCGACCGGTCCTGGCCATCTCAAAGCCCGTGATGCCGGCATCAACGGCTGACGCAATTTTAGCTGCGCAGGAAGGTTTGGCGCCATCACAAACCATTCCGGAGTCGATCATCAGAGCGTTTGAAACCGTCTGGTAAATCAATTCCCGATTGGAAGAATTATAAAGATAAGCAATTCCTGCACCGGCTGCTGCACCGGCACTGGTCACTCCGCAAAAAGCAGATAATCGACCGATGTATTTCTTGATGTGCAGTGCGGTCAAGTTCGATATGAGCAAAGCCCTCAGTGTTGTCTCGTGGTCAGCTTGAAGTTCCCGAGCATACTCCAGCACCGGAATGGAACAGGTGATCCCTTGATTGCCGGAACCGGCATTGATCACGACCGGAAGTGCACAGCCACTCATTCTGGCATCAGAACCGGCAGCGGCCTTAGCCCGAGCCCGGGTTCTTAGATCATCATTGCCCAAAAGAAGGATCTTACCAATGGAGGACCCGAATTCTTCCGTTAGGCCGGCATCGGAAATCGCCTGGTTTAAGGTGATCTGGTTTTCAAGTTCTTCCCTGATTTCCGAAAGATCCACATGATCGGCATATTCTAAAATACTTTCCATGTTCAATTTTTCATAAAGATCTTTTTCAGCTGCTTTGCCTAACACTTGAGCTTCTATAAACTCTTTGCCATTGTAGGAGATCCGCGTAATGTTATTGTGCTTATTCATGATTTCAACAATTACTTTATTTCCAGCTGCATCCTCTAAATGGATCTCCACATCAAGGTTGGGGACTCCTTCCTTTAAATGAACGGTGATGGCTTTATCTTCAATTAATTGTCTGGCCTTGGCGATATCGTCTTTCGAGACATCGGAGAGAACTTCCAATCCGTTCTGTGCCACTCCTGCGATGATACCCAGGGCGACTGCTGAATCAATGCCTTTCATACCATCTGAATTGGGGACCATTACCCCCATGACATTCTTGATGATATTTCCGCTGCAATAAGCATCGACTTTAACCGGTTGTGAACCCAGCACTTCTCTGGCTCTGGCTCCGGCCAACGCCACAGCAATTGGTTCTGTGCAGCCCAGTGCGCATATAAGTTCCTCTTTAAGTATTCTACTAAAGTCGTGCATTGATTCGCCTCCTGATGTTTGTTTGTTGATACTTCAATTATCACTGAAACCACTGGAAAACACAACAAAATCGCCTTTGCTTTCGAATTATCCTGAGTTTAAGGGCCAACCTGGGTTTTCACTGAATGAATTCGCAGTAGAATCCGGTTGTTCCGGTTGAATTTAAAACCTGTCCTTGATCCTACGCTTTTCACTGAACATGAAAAGAGCACAACATCTAGTTGCGCTGCTAATCCTGATCAAATTTATGACTTCTTTGAACCAAACATACCGTGGCGGCTACCAAACCCAACGTTAACACTGATGAAAGT
Organism: Clostridiaceae bacterium; assembly: GCA_049294805.1. Lineage (GTDB taxonomy): Bacteria > Bacillota > Clostridia > Clostridiales > Clostridiaceae > JG1575. The sequence goes on along the minus strand of JBAQDU010000157.1, from coordinate 976 downwards.
AGATAAACCATCAGTTCGTTTAAGCCAAAACAGGTAAACAAAAGGATTAAGCTGACCAATGCCACAAGAATTAGTCCGGATTTATATGAATTTTTCTTGATCAATATAACTTCTCCTTTTTATGTATTTCTTTGATTATAAATAAAAGAAAAGGCGGTTTGGTGTCAGTTCTATGAAGTTATGAAGTACATTCCGTGGATTTTTATTAAACTTTTAATGAAAAGCCTGATTTAAGATTAGATCCTCGCTGATTTGGTTATTTCTCCGGTTTAATGATTCCGGCTTGTTCTAAGATCCGCCGTCCCTGCTTTTTTAACTTGGTAATGCTGTCGTGATTGTAAATGATATGATCGGCATACTGATCATTTAAGTCTTCTCGCGTAGTTTTATGGAATTCCAAGCGTTTGCGGATGTTATCTACCGTATCGCCTCGTTTGGACATGCGTTTTTTCAGCGTGGTTCGTGACACCTTAATATAGATCACCATCACTTCATCGCCAAAAATCTTTTTAAAGCTCTTCACACCGTTGATATCAAGGCTTGCAAAGGCACTTTGACCATCTTTGACTTTTTCTTCCACTTCTTCCTTGGTCACGCCGTAATAATTGCCCGAATAAAAGGACTCTTCAATGCGGTGCGACTTGAGGAATTCTTCTTGGCTGACAAAATGGTAACTCTCACCGTCCACCTCACCTTCCCGAGGGGCTCGGGTAGTGGTCGAAACAATCTCCTTAAGGCCCAGCTCTTTAAAATAGTCGCCTAAAGTTGTTTTACCGGACCCGGAGGGTCCATTGATGATAATGATCATACTTGCTCCTTTGTGGTAGGTTAATTTTCACGGTGTCTTCTATTATACGTAATTTATGGTCCCCGCAAAGTGATTTAAGGTCTGGATTAAAAGTAAGTTCACAAATAAGGAGGTAAACGGCGACAGCCTTGAGTTGTTCAAAAAAAAGAAAGAAAAAATATGATATAA
>JBAQDU010000156.1:0-18103 GCA_049294805.1 Clostridiaceae bacterium | reverse complement strand
ATTTATCCAAAGAAAAAGAAGTAGAAAAAGTAGAAATCGAAATTTAAAGAAAAGTGGAAATCGAAGTGGAAATCTTTACGGACCCAAACTAATGTCCAAATTGAAATTGAAGTGGATTTGGTCCTCTAATTTAAATGTCCAAAATGAACAAAAGGAATAAAAGTCAAACAGGCAGCCCTTACGATGAATGGTTCATCATAAGGGCTGCCTGTTTGACCAAGGGGGGACTCTTTAGGGGGTTACGTGTCCGTTACTCTTCCTTTGAATCCTCTGGTGCTATGAATAGTGAATAGGTTGTGTCGTTGATCTCCAGGCCATCCTCGGGGTGTGTGGAGTCAGTGGCGGGGCCCGGCGGGATATTGGAGGCTAGTTCGTCCTTGCCAGATTTACCTCGGTGGGTGCGTCGGGTTTTGCGCTGATAAGGGACGTTGGTGTCTTCCTCAGGAATGATGGGTGCAATAACTGTTAAATCTCCTATGGGCTTTTGCTTGTTCCGTCTGCGGGAGATGTCAAAGACAATTAAGGCCAGCAAGGTGATAAGGGTGATGATCAGGCCAGTGTTGAAGCCTCTGGAGCGGAATTGAAAGACCAGTTCATGGGTTCCTGGTTCTAACACAATTCCGGAGAGGAAACCATTCATTCGCTGGATTTCCAACGGTTTGCCATTATCTTTTACCGTCCAGCCTTTGTTATAAGGAATGTTTAAGACCATAATGCCTTTTTCCTGGTTGGTTACAGTTCCTTCGATTCGATTGCCTGCGACGACGAGGTTTTCCAGGTTGTATTTGTTTCGGGCGGCAATGACATCATCGAAGTCTCGAAGATCCACCCGACGCAGGTAGAAATCACTGATTTCATAGGCTTTGTCCGATGCATCCCATTTGATGGACTCTTCATAGCCGTTTAAGGCAAACGTCCAATCGTTGGTGTAGTAAACATAGGGGTTGCTTTCATAGGATTTAAACACCGTTTTGGAATTGACGGTCTGATCAAATTCCAATCGGTTCTCCGGACGCATGTAAGTGTGGAGGTAGATCTGGGATTGGGGATAGGGATCAGGAATGGTAAAAGTAATGTCTCCATTGGCGTCAAACTCGATGCGGGACCCATCAAAGTAGACATGATTGAAGGTCATAACATCCTCGGTCAAGGGGATCTCTTCAGATCGGACCGGGATACCGATGGGCAGACCGTTGGGTTTTTCCGTAAGGGCATAATGGAGTAGGTTCATATCCATATCCGGTTTGATCATTTTGTAGATTTCATCCACCGGGAGTTCTTCTTCAAACCACAGATCCATACCCACGGTATTCTGATTTTCGAACAAGGTGTATTTATCATTGGCATAGACTTCTTTGTAGTTGGGGACCGGCGTAAAAGTGTCATTTTCGGCGATGACATAGCGAACCCCCAGAAGGCCTTCCAGGTACGTCCGGTCATCTAAGTTATTGAAGGATGACAGATAGACGATATCATGGCGGATGTTTAGAATTCGCTTGATCCAGTCGTGCATGGTTCCGTCGGTCATGGAAGAGAAGGTGGATATACCATAATAGTCGTAGTAGGTCGTGGCATTTTCAAAACGGTTGTTGCGGAAGATAGTCCGGTAAAACTCGTTTTCAGAAGGGACCACCCGACTCATTACATCGATGAGATCGGGACTTTTCATTTTCTCAGATTCCAACTTAGCTGTATTCATATTGAGCTTCTGATCCCCGGCATAAGCTAAGTTATTGCCCACCATGATCCCAAAGATCATTACGACAACAAACACGTCCAATGCTTTACGGACTCGGATTTTAGGGATCTTATTGCGAACTGCAATGGCGGCAAACGCCAACATGTTGAAAATTAGGACTGCAACATATTTGTCTTTGTCATCAAAGCCCTTGATGACATCCCAGCGCAGATAAATCAGAATCGATGTTCCGATGAGGATAAATCCCAGCCAAAGGAGGTTAAAATGATGGATTTTTTTCATTTCATCGAGAATATCAGCCAAGGCATAAGCGAACACAAAGAGTAGGAGATAAAACCACCGCTCGGAGTGATAGTTCATCCCGTTGAGGAAATAGCCCGTAAAGGGGAGCATGTAGAGAATGAAAAACACCAAAAGCAGGAACATCTTGCGATCGGTCATCTCTGAAGTTCGCCGATAATTGATGAATAAGAACAAGATGATCAACATGGGAATACCCAAGGTGGAGTTATTAAAGAAGAGATTGATGGGCATGTTGAGGTAAAAATCCTTGGTATAGAACAAGGATACCGGATTGACCGTATCAAACCGGTCGAGCTTGAGGAAGGCATATGCGGCCGGAAGAAAGGCAAACATGGATAGCGCAAGGGCTGCTATGCCTTGCCAGGCATAACCGCCGACTTGGCGAAACCATAGATCCACATTTCGGAAGAAGCCGGGCTTGGCTTGGGGGAGTTTGACCATCAATAGGACGAACAGGATAAAGAAAATGAAGGTATGGAAGGCAAAATAATAGTTGTTAATGGCAGCCAGTGCGGCTGCAATGACCAGGGGCCAGAAGTTTCGCTTCTTTTCCCAGACCCGGAAACCCAGGACCATAAAGGGGACCCAGATGTAGGCATCGGTCATAAAATCAAAGAAATTGGCATTCCACATATAGTAGATCCCACCGGCATAGACAATAGCCGCTGCAAAGGCGGATCCTCGGCTGCGTTTTTCATAACGCAGCAACAAATACATGCCCACCATGATCCAAACTTGCTTGTACATGGAAATAAAAAGCTTCAGGTTCAAGGAGTTCTCCAAAGTATACCAGCTGGCCGGGAGGATCTTAAAGAGCGGATACAATGACCAGATGACGGGTGAGGTGGTGTAGTAATAGGAGAATTCCGAGAAAATATCGCCACCCATGCCATAGGTCCAGGACCAGAAATTTCCCTTAAGGATAAATTCTTTGATCAGATGGGGCAAAAAGTAGATCATTTGAACCGTTGAGTCCGTATTGTCATCGCCATAGAGGAAACCGGACCGGAAGATGTACAGATGACAAAGGACTGAAAATAAAATAAAGCCCGCCAGCATCCAGATATCCTTGGTTTGGAGCCAGGGCGTGGTGCGGCCTTGTTCCAATGCATCCCGTTGATAAGCCGAATCGTACTTAGGTTCAACCAGAAGATGGCCTCGGTGAGGCTTAGTGGGATCCTTACCGTCATCACTAGTTAATATAAACTTAGTAATAAAATAGGTGACGGGGATGGCTAAGAGGGAAGCTAACAGACCGGAGATGTTTTTCGGAAAACCCAATTTTTCGACAAGGATCCAAAGTCCGACCTGACTGATCAGATAGTTGGGCAGGGTCGTCAGTGGAAACCGGATAAACTTCTTCCAGGTCGGTTTGGTCTTAAACGTAAAATACGTATTTAAAAAGAAGGAGCCGATCATGGACAGAATAAAGCCCAAGGTAAAGGCGATGGAATATTGAATGGATAGGGCTAAGAACAAATTGTACCAAAGCCAGAAGTGCAGAGTATTGAATACTCCGATCATGATAAACCGAACCACCGGATGGTGCCATAGGCTACCATCTTGGAGGGAGGTTTTAATTGCGTGGAGGGGTTTCGTAATTCGGTCTCTCATAATTTGCAGTTTCCTTTGTTTGTGTTAACAGGCCAGGTATATTGGATTCCTGAATCAGGAAATGGGGACGGCCTTTGACTTCATAATAAATTTTCCCAAGGTATTCACCCAGTATTCCAATGGAAACCAGCTGTACCCCGCCCATGATGAGAATGGCTGAAATCATGGTGAAGTAACCAGGGGCCTCAATGCCGACCACAACGATGCGCACCAGCGAATAAATGATATAGACGAGTCCCAACAGCATGGTGACTGCTCCAAGATAGAAGCTGACACGCAAAGGTTTGTCATTGAAACTCATGATTCCGTCGGCGGCATAACTTAACAGTGATTTCAATGTCCATTTGGTTTCACCGGATTCACGTTGGACATTTTCATAATCGATGGTAATGGATTTAAATCCAATCCAGGCAAAGAGTCCTTTTGAGAATCGGGTGTATTCCTTCATAGCTGTCAGAGCATTGATGGCTCGACGTGAGAGGAGCCTAAAATCGCCAACACCGTCTTCGAGTTTAACGTCCATAAAATGGTTGACCAGTCGGTAATAAAGCCTGGATAGGAACGTTCGTCCCGGTTTATCCCCGGACCTGGTTCGTTTGGCGATGACTTGATCGTACCCATCGGTGCAAAGATCGATCATCCGCGGGATGAGTTCGGGTGGATGTTGGAGATCCGAATCCATGATAATTGCATTATCGCCACTGCAATAGGACAGTCCGGCTAACATGGCAGCTTCTTTCCCAAAGTTTCTGGAAAAGCTAATGTAACGGACGTGCCGATCTAGGGCTGCTACTTTTTTAATTTCTTCAATGGTTTGATCGCTACTGCCATCATTGATCAAAATCAATTCATAATCGTAGCCTTTTTCAAGGCCATCGGCTGCTAGGATCTGGGTTAGCCGACGATGAAGGTTTGCGATGGACTCCTGTTCATTGAAAGCAGGGGTAATAACTGATAGGATCATAGCTTCTAAATTTCTCCTGTGGGCCAAATGGGCCTTCGTGAATATATCCCAAAATAGGTTGAAGCGAGTTTACATACAAATACTATTATACCAGTCTATTTTACAGTGAATCGGAGTTCCAATCAATTTAAAGAAAATATGATTCCTAAGAATATTATTCTTTGAGGTTCATTTTTAAGTTTATTTGCCTGATTTAAGCAAATTAAGCTTGATCCGTGGGAAGTTATCCTACTAAGTAGGGTATACGGGAGACTGACTGAACAATTTTGGGGGAAACGGCTCAGTCACTTTTTTGTGGGATATCCCGGAAGTTTTGGGATTATCCCACAAAAGTACAAAAGAAAACAGCGAATGGTTTGATCATTCGCTGTGATTGATCCCCTTGCAGGGACGGTGGCTTGTGGATTTAATGAATAGAATTAATACCGATGTTTAGACGCTTTTCGACGTTTGACCTGGCGGTGGGAGCGGATATTGCGTTGCGTGGACTTTCTCGAGCGCAGGAGTTTATAGATAATGATGAGAATAATGATGAATAATAGGAATAAACCGATGGCCATGGCTAAGTAGGGAACGGCATTGGGCATAATGATCGAATCCATGGTATTGGTTTGAGAGATCGCTTTGGTTGTTAGGGTTTTTCCATTGGAAACTACCGTAACGTCGGCCACCGGGTTGCCTTCCCGTAATTCGAAGACGTTCAGATCCTTGATCGGAGTGATTACCGGGACGATGCCGCCTTCCACATAATTGGCCGTGTTGTTGTATAACAGAAGATCATCCTGGATGGTGGCCTTGATCTGAACTTTTCTAGTAGGGCCAAACCAGCGGAAGAGCTTGTATTCTGCGGTGATACTATCTACGGGGGTATCCTTTTCCACCATGGCGATCTTCTCCAGGGCATAGGCTTCATTGGCTAAATTTCCCATGTCGGTAAAAACCAAGGTGCTTCGGACGGAATCACCATCATTTAAAAGTACTTGAATGATCTCCCGACCATCCCGGACATAGACTCCAACTAAACAACGGCCGGCTTCGTCGGTAAACCCGGTTTTTCCGCCGACGTTGCCGTCTTTGCCTAAGAGCTGGTTGCTGTTTTTGATTTCCCCAACCTTTTGGTTTTCGGTCCGGATGTTGGCGGTTTCAGTGGCGATGGTTTCCCTGACCCAGTCATTTTCATAGGCTGCTTTGACTAATTTAACGAGGTCCGCTGCCGTGGTATAGTGATTGGGGTCGTGGAGACCCGACGGGTTGGCAAAATTGGTATTGTTCATGCCAAGTTCCTTGGCCTTTTCATTCATCATCGTGACAAAACCGGCCACACTGCCGCCGACATCTTCGGCTGCCACCACTGCAATATCATTGGCAGAAGGCAGCAAAATAGCTTTCATGGCTGCTTCGGCTTTAATGGTATCCCCCGGATAGAGAATATACATGCTTTTGTTAATGGCAAAAGCCGGCTGTTCCAGAGGCACTTTACTGATAGGAAGGTCTTTATCGGGAGCCGTATTTTCCGCTAAGAGCAATGCCGTCATCAACTTCGTTATGGAAGCCGGATACATTTTCTCGTTCATGTTCTTTTCAAGGATCACTTCATCGGCAGTGACGTCAAAGGAGATAGCCGCCTTAGCTTTCACTCGTGGTTCCACGGGCAATAGTTTTTTAGTTTGCGGTGCGGCCAGGACACCTTGAGCACCTATTCCAAAGGCCAGGACAACTGCTAATAATAACGAACTTATTTTTTTCATAGGACTCCTCTAGGATCATAAATTGACCGAAATAAATACATTTTCGGATTCTGCCGGGTAAATAGTATAATTAGGATAGCTTTATTAATACCATGTTAACACACCAAATTTTTTCAGTAAATGACAGGAGTTGGATATTTTGATAAATCTTGATCGATTCAAAGATCGTAGCCCGGAACCCATCGGCAGCCTTCGTAAAAGCGCAGTGATGATCTTGGTCACGGGGACGCCCCGGGGTCAATTTCTGATCCTTGAAAAACGAGCACTGTCGCTGCGCTCCCAGCCCGGCGACATCAGTTTGCCCGGAGGCCGAATGGAGGAAGGGGAGAGTCCGGTTCGAACGGCACAGCGCGAAACCTGCGAGGAATTGGGCATTGCCATGGACGATCTTGAAGTGATCGGACCCATGGACTACTATATCACTCATTGGGGTGCTATTATCCACCCATTTGTGGCCCGGACCCAAACGGACCAATTCAAACCCAATCCGGCAGAAGTGGATCAGCTGATTTTTGTCCCCCTGGAGTGGTTAATGAATCAAGAGCCGGAGATATATTCAATCAAAATACAGCGCACCCTAGACGAAGATTTTCCCTATGACCGGATCCAAGGTGGTCGCAACTATCCGTTTTCAGAGGCTGTGACCAGTGAATACTTTTATCATTTCAACGGCCATAACATCTGGGGCGTCACTGCCCGGATCATTCATCAATTTATTGAAATTTTGCGAGAAACTCCGGGGAAATGAGAGGTTTAGCCCAAAGGCGTGACTCCACTGGGAATTAGCGAGGGAAGAGACCCGCATTTAGAGATTATTCGACAAAGTTAGCATGGATTTAACCAAATGCTCATGGGTCCTGTCTTTACTTAATCTCTTTATAAATTTATAATGTAGAGTAGACTTGAAGGAGAATGTGAATCAATGGATATTGTTTATATACTGAAAGGAATCATTATTGCAATTGTTGAGGGGATAACAGAATTTTTGCCCATCTCATCGACAGGACATCTTATTATCACCAACTATCTAATGGGCTTCGGTGAAGGCGGATTCGAGAACATGTTTATGGTGGTGATCCAGCTTGGTGCGATTCTAGCCATCGTGGTCCTTTATTGGGACAAGCTGTTTGGCCTTGTAAAATCACTGTTTCGCGGCGAAGCGCGGGGCAGACACTTTACCATCGCACTGATCATCGGCGCATTGCCGGCGGCCATCTTGGGCTTTACCCTGGACGACTTTATCGAAAGCAACCTATTTAGTGTTCCCACCGTCATTTTGGCCTTGGTCATTGGGGCCGGTCTAATGATATGGTTTGAAAAGATGTTTCGTGGGAAATCCAAAGTTCAAAAAGTGGAAGATATCTCACCGCTCATGGCTTTAAAAATCGGTTTATTCCAATGCTTGGCACTTTGGCCCGGTATGTCCCGATCTGCTTCCACCATTATGGGTGGATGGTATCAGGGGCTGTCACCGGAAGTAGCTGCTGAATTTTCATTCTTTTTAGCAATTCCCATCATGTTTGGTGCATCCGGTTTAAAATTAGCCAAATACGGATTAGGCGGTGGGTTTGCAACCATCACCGGAACCCAGATCGCCACCTTACTCATCGGCTTTATCGTAGCATTTATTGTAGCGCTGATTTGTGTTAGAGCATTTATGACTTATATTAAAAAGAAACCAATGAAAGTATTTGCTTATTACCGGTTCCTATTGGCCGGAGCGTTAATTATATTTTTGTTGATCAATCGTTAATACCAGGAGGGAAAAAAATGAAGGATATTAAGAAATACTTAGATGAAGAACGTGACGGGAAGTACAGCTTTTATTTTGAAGACTTAGATGGAGGCTATACTTATGGGTATAATGAATCAGAACTTAAAACCAGCGCCGGTTGTATGAAGTTAATGCTGGCCGTGGTCTTCCTTAAAAAAGTCGAAGACGGAGCCTTCTCCTTGGATGAATTGGTACCCATCAAGGATTCCGATAAAAAAGCCGGATCCGGGATCTTGGGTGACTTTATCGAGCGGACCTATACACTCAGAGAACTGGTTTCTTCAATGCTGGTCATTGGGGACAACACTGCCGCCAACAAATTGATGAACCTCATAGGGGTCGACCAGATCAATGCCCTCTTTAAAGGGCTGGGATTGATCAATACGACCATTAGTAATACACCGGGCAGTGAAGGCAACAAAACCACGGCCGAGGATATGGCAACCACAATTAAAGCGCTCTATAAAAAAAGCTACCTCAATGAAAAACATTCCGACTACATCGTCGATCTCATTCGCAGACGCGTGAAGTCGAAAATTGCATTCTATTTGCCCAACGAAAAACGGGTCCAGTTTGCTTCCAAAACCGGAGACGGTGTGGGCATTGAAAATGAAGTGGCCTTGATCAATACGGAATCCGGAAACTTTGTCTTCTCCATTATGTCCAATGATCTGCCCAATTCAGTATACGGCATGATTTCCCTGGCAAAAGCCGGAATGATGATCTGGAACAACATCCATGAAAACTGGAATGGCATAAAAACTCCCGAAGTATAAATTTTGAAAGTTCAACATTCTTAAATTGATAGGTTGAGTTTGGCCCGCCTAGCCAATGATCCAATCAGGCATTGCGCTTTAGGGATTAATCTTTTTAGCCAATCGTGATTCAATCCGCGGCTCTTTAAGTCATTGCCTGTTAAGTCATTGCCTGTTAAGTCATTGCCTGTTAAGTCATTGGCTGTTAAGTCATTGGCCAATTCGACTCATGAACGAAAGAATAATTAATAAAACTAAAAGACCTCAGACAGCCTCCATTCGATGCTTTTTAAGCCGTTGAATGGGAGGCTGTTTATTATTTGAGGGCGATTAACCCTTACGAAATCGGCTCACTGGAACTATTTTTTGAGGACCAAATTGGCGAATATCTTGTAACTGAGAGGGGAAGAGAGTATCATGAATTAGTACAGAACAACTGTATAATATAATAATAAGACAACTTGTCGGAGGTGCATTATGAAAATAAGTAACAAGTTAAACACAACGGATTTTGTAGAGCTCCAAAAAATTATGATGGAGAACTACGCGCCAGGTAAAGTGATGACTTTCCTTTTGAAATACCTGGTCAACTTTCTTTATGGTTTGGTCGTTATGCTCGGACTTTATTTTATTTTGCAAAAATTTGCAAACATGGATAATCTCGTCATTCCTGCCGTTGTCGGTCTCCTTGCGTTTGTCCTCTTAGTCTATTTTTATCCAAAAATTTACAACGGACGACTTAATCGAGCCATCGAAAAATTTTATACTAAATCTGAATTAAACATTGAACGAGACTTGGACCTCAATGATGAAGGTTTTACGTCCACGGATAAAAATGGTGAAAAACAGTTTAGTTGGTCCTCCTTCGATCGAATTGTTCGAAGTGCTGGAAATTACTTTTTGAGGCTTAAAGGCAATTCCGAAGGTTTCATTATCAAAGCGGATCATCTCTCATCCCAAGAGGTGGCTCAATTGGAAACTTATCTGAATAAGACAGGCGTAGTGCCGGAGGATCGAAACCATGCGAAATAATCTGAGTGGTGGACGTTCCACCAATCTTGTAAGAGAAATTGTGTTTATGGGCATTATGATTGCCGTGGATGTCGTGGCAGTTCGGTTTTTAAGTTTTAACATGATCACCATGCGGATCGGCACCGGCTTTATCGCCAATATTGTTGCCGGTATGTATCTGGGTCCGGTTAGAGCCGGTATAGTCGGTCTGATCGCCGATTTGATCGGGTTTACCCTGTTCCCGGTGGGTGTGTTTTTCCCTGGATTTACCTTGTCAGCAGTGGTGAGCGGAGCCCTATCCGGCTTCTTCTTAGAAGGAAAAAAATCCAGCCAGAAGTTTAACATCATAGCCTATGCTCTGATTTCAACACTACTGGTCGACACCTTAATGAATACCACTTGGCTGGTTTTGATGCTCCATGATGGGGATTTCAGTAAATTCATGTTCCGGTTGATCCCCCGAATTCCCAACCAAATTGCCGTCATCGTATTAAAAATAATTTTAGTACCGATCCTCTACCGGACGCTGTTTAAGCGCTTTAGAGCAGCCGGTGCAGAGCACCCGGGCATCCGGGAATAAGCGGTCTTGGCTGGACTTTGGGAAATGATCCAGGATCAAAAACAATTAGCTGTTTGATCCAACGGTTCGAAAGACCAGCAAAAACTATCAAAAACGACCAATGAATACCTCTCATTTAATACCCACGAAGTTGTTGAACTCATTTTAAATGTTCAACAGCTTCTTTTTTTGAGAATTTTAACGAACAAAACAAACATATGTACTGTTTAACCGGTTTTAAATTTGTTTATTCCGATTTATCAAGGTATAATGAATCAGTGACAATCGTTTTTTTAGAAATAAAGCTTTGGGGAGAATATATGCCTGCATTAGATATGGAAAAAAGTTCATACGACGTAACGGATCTGACCAGTTTAGACAAGCTGGAGCCGGTTCGGATGCGTCCGGGAATGTACATTGGCAACACCGGCTCAAGGGGCTTGCATCACTGCCTTTGGGAAATTCTGGACAACGCCATCGATGAGATCAGCAATGGCTTCGGTGATACGGCCGTTGTGACGCTTCATAAAGATCGGTCCTGTACCGTCAGTGACAACGGGCGCGGCGTACCGACCGATGTCCATCCGGATAAAAAGATCACCGGAGTGGAGATGGTCTATACTGAGCTTCACACCGGTGGAAAGTTCAACAATAAGAATTATAAAACAGCCGGCGGCCTTCATGGCGTCGGCGGTTCAGTCGTCAATGCGCTCTCGGAATGGTTTGAAGTCGATGTTTATCGCGCAGGCAAGCATCACTATATGCGCTTTGAAAATGCCTTTGACAAGAAATTTGGAAAAGTCATGCCCGGCACACCGGTAACGAAGCTGGAAGTTAAAGGACGCACTGACCGAACCGGTACCCAAGTTCATTTTATGCCGGACAAATTAGTGTTTGGGGATCATCTATTTAAGTTTGAACCCATTGATGAGCGTATGAAGGAATTGTCATTCCAAAATAAAGGCATCACGCTAAAGTTAATTGATGAGCGGGGCGAGGAAGTCGTTGAAAAAAGCTATCATTCGGAAAACGGGCTGCTGGATTTCATTGCCTATCTTAATGAAAGCAAAGTAACCATCCACCCCAAGCCAATTTTGTTTGAAGGGGACCGCGAGATCAATGATCAGCGGATGACGGGAGAAGTCTGTATTCAGTTTACGGACTCGCCTTTAGAGACCATAGCCTCCTATGTCAACAACATCCCAACTTCTGAAGCCGGCACTCATGAGACGGGTTTTAAGACTGCCATGACCCGGGCGTTTAAGGAAATGGGCCGAAAAACCGGGATCCTAGGCGCGAAAGATGATTTTGAAGGGGATGACTTGCGCGAAGGAATGACGGCCATCGTCAAAGTGCGCCTGAGCAATCCCATCTTTGAAGGCCAAACCAAAAATAAACTGGGCAATGCGGAAGCCCATACCTTAATGGCAGACTTGACCTATACCAAACTATCCGAATGGATCGAGGACAATAAAGAGGTCGCTGCATTAATTTTAGGCAATGCCGTGGAGGCAGCCAAACGCCGGGAAAAGATCAAGAAGATCTCGGATCTGGAGCGCAAAAAAGTCGGTAAAGGGACCAGTCCCTTAGCCGGTAAAGTCATGGTCTGCAATGGCCGAAATCGGGCCATTAATGAGTTTATCGTCGTCGAAGGTGATTCCGCCGGCGGTACGGCCAAAAAAGCCCGAGACTCCAGTTTTCAAGCCATCATGCCTAGTAAGGGCAAGATCATGAACACGGAAAAACAAAAGCTAGAGAATGTCTTGGCCTCAGAAGAACTAAAAATCTTTAGTGTGGCCATTGGGACCGGTACCTTGGATAATTATCGGGAAGAGGATCTAAAGTACAACAAGATCATCATCATGAGTGATGCCGACGTCGATGGCTACCACATCCGAACGCTCTGGATGACCTACGTCTATCGCTACATGAGACCCCTGATCACCAATGGTCACCTGTACCTGGCCCAACCGCCCTTGTTTAAAGTCTACAAAAAAGTTCGGGAAAAGGGCCAGGATAAAGAGATCAGCCAATACTGCTATAGTGTGGATGAATTGGAGGCTGTGAAAAAAGAAATTGGCTCCGGTTATCAGATCCAGCGCTATAAAGGCTTGGGCGAAATGAATGCGGACCAGCTGTGGGATACCACGTTAAATCCGGAGACCCGGACGCTGTTTAAAGTCACCATTGACGATGCCGCCAAAGCCGAGCGAATGGTCTCACTGTTAATGGGCGACGTGGTGGAACCCAGAAAGAATTATATGTATGCCTACGCAGAATTTTAAGGGGAGATGACAATATGACAAAAACTAAAATTCCTCAAGATCGGAACATTATCGAACTCCCTTTAGAAGAAGCCATGCCGGATAACTATTTGCCTTATGCCGTGGAAGTGGCCAAGGACAGAGCGCTACCGGATGTGCGGGATGGGCTGAAGCCGGTCCATCGCCGAATTCTCTACGGGGCCTATTTGCTCAAAGCCTTTCCTGACCGTCAATATATGAAATCAGCCCGAATCGTCGGTGACATCATGGGTAAATTCCATCCCCACGGGGATTCCTCAGTCTATGATGCTATGACGATCCTGGCTCAGGATTTTGCCACCCGGGTCCCCTTGATCGAAGGCCAGGGCAACTGGGGGTCCATGGACGGGGATTCGGCCGCTGCCATGCGGTATACCGAAGCTCGCCTGTCCAAAGCCGCCATGGCCTTACTCAAGGATCTGGACATGGACACAGTGGATTTTGTTAATAACTATTCCGATACCGAACAGGAACCGGTGGTGTTACCGGCTCGCTTTCCAAATCTCTTGGTCAACGGCACCTTTGGGATCGCCGTAGGTCTATCCACCAATATTCCGGCCCATAACCTAGGGGAAGTGGTGGACGCAGCTTGTGCTTTGATCGATGACCCCACTTTGACCACTTTAGGATTGATGAAGTATGTACCGGGCCCGGATTTGCCAACCGGGGGCACGGTGATCGGGAAAGATGGTTTGTATAATGCCTATGAAACGGGAGAAGGCAAAGCAGTTCTACGGGCTAAAACTCATATTGAACGGCTTGAAAACGGCCGATTGGGCATTATCATCACGGAATTTCCCTACCGCAAAAATAAAGCCCGAATCATGCAGACCATTTCTGAAATGACCGGGGATAAAAAACACATGAAGGCACTGGAGGCCATTACTGACATCCGGGATGAATCCGGCCGGGCCGGAATCCGCGGGGTAGTTGAACTTCGCAAAGCAGCCAATGAAGCTGAAGCTGACCGAGTGCTAAAGTATTTATTGAAAAAGACGGACTTGCAGAGCAATTTGAACTTCAATATGGTAGCCATCGATAAAGGCAAACCACTGACCTTTGGATTAAAAGGGATCTTGACCGCATATGTAGCGCATCAGCGGGAAGTGGTCACCCGACGGACTCGAAAAGAATTGGATACGGCACAGCGGCGGTTCCATATCATTGAAGGGTTTATGAAAGCCATTGATGTCATGGATGAATTGATCAAGACGATCCGTGCCTCCAAGAATAAAGCCAATGCCAATGCCAACATTCGCGAACAATTTGGCTTTAGTGAGCTTCAGGCCACAGCCATCTTGGAATTGATGCTCTATCGCTTGACTGGTCTGGAAATGGATGCATTCCTAAAAGAGCATGCCCAACTGACCAAGCTGATCAAAAACCTCACCGGTATTTTAAACGATTTAAAAAAGCTGGATCAACTCATTAAAAAAGAGCTCCAGGAAGTCAAAGCCGAATTTGCCACCGAGCGTAAAACCGTATTGATCGATGATGAAGAAGCTGCCTCCATAACCATTGAGGAACTGATTTTAGTGGAGGATTCCATGGTGACGCTGTCGGGGGAAGGGTTTATTAAAGCCATGCCTCTGAAGAGCTTCCAACGCTCCACAGCCGATCCCGCCTCCATCGAGTATCGGGAAGGGGACAAGTTAGTCTGTCAGTTTGTCACCAATACCATGAATACGATCCTGATCTTTACGAACACGGGCAACATGTACCAATTTGAATCGAAAAAAATCCCCGAATTTAAATGGAAGGACAAGGGGATCCGGTTTGACGAATTCATGCGCACTAAAATGGCGGAGGAAGAGAAAGTCGTAGCTGCTTTTAGTTTGCCGCGCATTGGCGAAACCATGATCTTTAAATTCATAACGGACAAAGGCGGGTTGAAGCGGACACCGGGAGAAGTGTTCGATTCAAAATATACCAAGCTCGTCGCGTTGAAGTTACAGGACGGCGAACAACTCTTAGGGGTCATGATCGAAGAAGGCCGAACGCTCTATGATAACCGGGTGGATCCGTTAGTTGCCAGTAAGGAGCTTGAAATGGTCACGAAAGAGTCGGGATCGCAGATCTTGACGACCATCAATGATGATCCGGATCAGCAATGGGATGATTCGCAGGGATCAGACGCCACCCTTTTTGAGTATCTAAACTTCCCGCAGTTTCTGCAGATCACCACTGTCCTGGGGTTATCCTTCACAGTGCCGGAAGGGGATTGTGAAATTCGCGAAAAAATGGTCTTGCCAGACCGATTTGCCGTCATCCCGGAAAAAGACCGGATCCTGACTTTGAGCTATGT
Organism: Clostridiaceae bacterium; assembly: GCA_049294805.1. GTDB lineage: Bacteria > Bacillota > Clostridia > Clostridiales > Clostridiaceae > JG1575. Next base: position 3,068 of record JBAQDU010000156.1, on the reverse strand, counting down.
CTTTGACTTGGAAATAAAAACCTATGATCTGGAAGTAGACGAAAAAGGTGAGATCAAACCGGCCCAAGGCAAGCGCAAACCGTTGGGAATGTACTTAACAGGGGATTCCTATACGAATCTTGTCTTCATTACGTCAGATGGCATTGGCCACCGACTGCCGGGTTATTTGTTTGAAGAAATCAAACGACCCATTGCCCTATCGGCTCTATTCACGTTGAACCCAAAAACAACCAAAGTAGTGGGGGCCTTCTCAGGGGATCCCACCAATCTATTGCCGCAAGAAGTGATCATGGGGACGACCCGAGGACTCATCAAGCGGACTGAAGTGAGGGAATTCTTGGACAGCACGGAGAGCTTCCCGGTGGTTAAATTCCGCGGTGAAAAAGAACGCCTGGTATTTGCAAGGTTACTCAAAGATCCCAAGGAGTATATGATCTTAGTATCCCAGCGGGGCATGGCCATCAAATTCCCGGCCGAGAGCGTATCCGTATTAGGTCGAATTGCCGGCGGTGTCCAAGGCATCTCTTTAAAAGATGAGGATCAACTGGTTTGGGGCGGCATGGAAAATGGCTTTAAGTTGCTCCAGATCGAAACGAACCGAGGCGGCAAAGCCCTTGTGGATATCAATTCCATTAAAAATCAAAATCGAGCCGGTAAAGGCACTAATATTATGAAGATGGTCTTGGATGAGCAAGTGGATACGGTAAACCCAAAATAAGCCAAAAATAAGCCAAACCAGAAATAAGCCAGAAATAAGCCAGAAATAAAATAACAAAAAAGATTAACCCTTCGTTCTTTTGCAATCGGCTGTCCAATGGTAGGATGGAAGTAGCAAATACAGAAATGGAGGGTTTTTCATGAAAAAAATAGCTTGTTTTTACGCCGACGGAACAGAGGAAATTGAACTTCTGGCAGTTGTGGATGTATTACGAAGAGGTGGAGTAGAGGCGGATTTGATCTCAGTTTCGGGAGAACTTCCCACGGGTGCCCATAATATTCAAATCAAGGCAGATCTAACCATTGAAAAAGCCGATATGTCCCAATATGATGCCATCTATATTCCTGGTGGATCAAAAGGGGCAAAGAATCTGGCAGCCAACGAAACGGTACTATTAGCGATCCAAGATTTTAATAGCCGGCATAAAATTGTATCAGCCATTTGTGCCGGACCCACAGTGTTAGAGAAAGCCGGGGTTTTGACTGGGCACGAAGGCACATCGTACCCGAGCTTTGAAAAACAATTGAGTTTTAATCTATACCGGCAGGAACTGGTCGTAGTCTCAGATAACATCGTTACATCAAGAGGACCGGCCACGGCATTGCTATTGGGGTTTGAGTTACTAAGACAACTTGATCTAAATACCGAAGCTGATCGGATTTGGGATGATATGTTGATGGAGCAATTAAAAAACCATTTCTAATATCAAACATGGGATAAAGTACGTAATAATTAATATGGAAACTAAATAATGGCTACTGAATAAATGCCAATTTTTCATGATGGATTTCAGCCAGTAAAATACGCAAAAAAAGCGTAGCCAAATCGCGGCAAATCTTCTTCAGATTCACCACGAGGAATGACAATGCAATGACACTTTCGGTTGTTTCAGCCAGACGTGTATATATTCTACCCAAACCACAATTTAGTTTAGCAAAACTGAATTTTCGTTCGACCTCAACTCGTTCGCAGATGTCCTTATAGTCCTGTTTTCTGTCAGGTTTTTCGTTCTTTTTCGGCCTACCCAGGGCCGGACCGGACAACCTGATTCCCCGCTCTTTGCAGTAAGCCAAATTATCCCGATTCCGGTAGATCTTGTCTGCAAGGATTCGGTCTGGATATTTTCCTGTTCTCTCTTTGAAACGTTCGATAACAGCCTTCAAAGTTGTGGCTTCATTGTAGGCCTCGAAGGACTGCTTTTCGAGTCGGACAAACCCATCGCAAACACTGATATCGAGCTTTGCTCCAAATTCTACCGGAGCCTTTATCTTTCCTCTGACTATGGGTCTAAGATGTGGCTGAGACAGGCTTACGATCCGACTTTCCACACTATGAGTATGGTTATCGAACATGTACTTCTGTTGTTCAAAGAGGGACAAGATGATCCCGAGTCGTTTCTGCCATTTTGGGATTAGAGTTTTCCCCTTTCCAAGGAGAATATCGATGGATCTGAGGTTTCTTTCCAAGTATTGCAACTGTTTTCGAATTCCCTTGCGGATTTCCCTGGCCGTCTTTCGCTTCTTTCGAACCATGGTCAGATAGTCCTTGCGTGCCTGTTTCTTATAGGTTCGGGGCTTTCTACCATCCTTTGGATCATGAAGTTGCGTAATCATTTCCTCGGTGTTTTCGCGAGCTCGGTTTAGCAATTCGATATCCTGTGGGTACTTGATGTCAGAGGGTGCACAAGTAGCGTCGACAATCAACGTACCTTCGTTGTCCGTAAAGGGTTCAGGAATTTGGATGTTCTCATCCGCTTCGTTCTCACTGGTGATTTCAGGTGTTTGACTGCTGTCATCTTCATCGGCATTGTCTTCACCATCGTTATCGTCTTGTGTAGAAATTCCAGGTCCCTGGCTGCTATCATCCTCTTTCTTTGATTTCTCAGTTATAGCCTTTTTGATGATCAATTCATTGATTTCTCCCACAATAGCTGGTGTTAGCCTCTTCCTGAAGTGGACCATCAAGGAGGGATCAAAAGGAAGTTTGTACTCGTATTTTGCAAAACCGCAAAAAAACTGGAGGTAAGGGTTTTCCTGGATCATCAAGGCAGTTTCTTCATCTGAAAAACCATATTCCATCTGGATGATTAAGGAGCCCAAGGCAAGGCGTAATGGCTTGGCCACATTACCCTTGCGATTAACAAACAGATTCGCATATCTCATTTCAATTTCAGCCCATGGAATAGCGGCTGCTTTATTGATCCAGCGATTATCTGGATTCATTTCCATTCCCACAGGTTGACCAAAATCGGAAAAACTAATCTGTTTGCTCTTGAACTTATACATTGCGGTTCTCCTTGTGCAAGCTTTTTCACTAATATCTGCACTTTTATATACACTAATTATACCAC
>JBAQDU010000155.1:0-2229 GCA_049294805.1 Clostridiaceae bacterium | reverse complement strand
TGAAATGCTCGATCTCGTTTGATCAAAAAATCGTCAAAATCCATCCGGTTACAGTAAAAGTGCGGTGTCATAATGACTCTGGCCACTCCGGTTTCTTTCTGGCGTATTAAGAGCTCACGAGTTTCTTCAAGGTTTTTAGAGCCGTCATCGATCCCCGGTAAAAGATGAGTATGTAAGTCCGTCACCCTTAATCGTTCCCTTCGTAATTGTATTGATAATAATTGTACTTTCCGTTTCCGCGGCCATCTTCTTCCAGGTTATAGCGGGACAGGACCGTTCCGATGATTTTTGCCTTCACCGAATCAAGATTTGCTTTGGCAACATGGACCTGGTCTTTCGTCGAGAATTTCTGTCGAATGACCATTATTACTCCGTGGCTAAATCGGCTCAAAGCCGCCGCATCGGTGACGACTCCAACTGGCGGTGTATCCATAATAATATAGTCATACCCCATCTCCAAGGCCTTTAATAAGTCATTCATCATAGGCGATGCTAATAGTTCCGCTGGATTGGGTGGTATTGCTCCAGCCGGAATAAAATCAAATTTTAATTTATGATGGGAAAAATTATTGCCGTCCTCTAATTTCGAGGTACCAGCCAAAAGGCTGGTCAAGCCTTTCATTGATTTATTCTCAAACCGCAAATTCCGATGGGTTGATGGGTTTCTTAAATCACAATCGATCAATATGACCCTCGAGCCGGTTTCAGCCAACGTAGCTGCCAAGTTGATCGCCACCGTGCTTTTACCTTCATTGGGGACCGCACTGGTGATGATAATTTTTTTAAATTTTCCATTCATGGAAACAAAACTCAAGTTGGTTCGGAGCATTTTATAAGCTTCTTTAAATGAAAAAGGTGATAAAGGCGACAGAATATCCGAAGGCTTATCGGTTTCATCGTATTTCTTCTTTAGATCAAACAGCTTCATCCTATTTCACCAACCTTTCTGCAAATGTTAAATTCGGTTTTCCACTGGTTTCAATGGATGGAATGACTCCCAGAACTGGCAAGCCCAGATCATTTTGGATATCCAGTTCAGTTTTGTAGGTATTGTCCATGATGAATCGAACGACAACGATAAACACAGCTGCCAATATACCCAAAACACCCGCAATGAGCGTATTCATCCGTTTATTGGGTGAAACTGGACCATCTGACAAGTAGGTTCCTTCAATGGTTTTTACCGAGCCCGCTTCCACAGTCTCTATAATTTTATTGGGAGTTGCTATTAAAATTTGTTCTAAAACCAGTTTTGCTTCAGTCGGATTCGTGCTTTTTACTTTAATTTCCATCACCGGAGTATTATTGACCGGTGAAACAGAGACCAGACTCTGAAGCTCTCCATAGGTTTTATTGATGGCCAAATCATCGATGATAGGTTGCAAGACTGCCCTACTGCGGATAATTACTGCATAAGTATCCACTAAATTCTTCGCTGAATTAATTTGATCGTTGGTTACAGTTCCCGTTTGGTTCTGTCTAGTGTTGACGATCATTTTTGCTCTGGCCTCATAAACCGGTTTGATCATAAACTGGGTAACTGTAAATCCGAGAATTGCGCAGACTAACCCTGCCCCGGCAATTTTTAGAAAATGCCGCTTTAGGAGTGAAAAAAGTTCTGTTAAACTAATAATTTCCTCTTCCTGTTGGTACTCAGTGTTCAAATTATTTCTCCCTTTTTATTGAAATTTGAAGTTATTCTTAAACGTTAGAAATAGACTTTTGATTTAGACTTCTGGAATCAGACATCTGGAATAAAAACTATTGAAATAAGACTTGGAATAAGAGAAAAAGAAATTAATACGTCTTAACAGCTTTTCCAAATTAAATGAAATAAGGAATGATAATTTTCCATAAAATAAACCATAAAAAATCTAGGTTAGAGTGAAGTCCTCCCTATTAAAAGCCGGTTAACTGTTTCATTAGAAGTCCTCTTTATAATATCATAGATACCAAATATGTTAAATATGAATAAACCGTAAGGAGAAAAACAACATTCACTGATCAAAGAATGCCTTGGCTTAACAAGGCATTCTTAACTGGAAAATTATTAGTAGGATCCTTTGGCTTAAAGTTTTTGAACCAAGATATCTGCGATCCGTTTGGAGGCATAACCATCACCATAAGGGTTACTGGCGCGACTCATGGCCTCATACTCTTGTTTATCGTCCAACAGTCTGCTCAATTCCAAATAGATACTCTCTTCTTCAGTGCCTACCAATTTAAGTG
>JBAQDU010000154.1:0-45920 GCA_049294805.1 Clostridiaceae bacterium | reverse complement strand
CTATGCTCTAGGTGTTGATTTCAATCATATACTTCTTCATGATCCGTACTGCCATATCCTGATCCTCTTCCGCCAGAAGTCCCATGGCTGAGAGTATGTAGGATCGATCCAGCAGGAAATGGGGATGCTGTGGTTTTAATGAATTGATCTCATCCGGCCGATGGCAACCCGCCGCCAGAATTTCTCCTGGGTTTGCCGAGTGCACCAGCACGCCGCCGGTTCCGATCACATATTTGACCTCCAGGAGGTCTTTGCCTTCCTGGCTGTACATGATGCCCATGGGGGAATAAACGGCTTCGACGACGCCGGCATGGCGCGACATGGAATAGTCCGTCGCAATTTTGGCCATGGCCTGATCAAAGTCTTTTTCCGGATCCGTTTCCGGTACCATCCGGATGTTCTGGACCCGGCGATGGCATTCCCCTTCTACATCCTGATCTTTAAAGGTCAGATAGCGTTTGATCTCCTTGGTGGAAGAGGCTTCAAACAAGGAGGTGGCCGAGTAGCGCATGCCCAGGTCCCCTTCTACGGTCCGTTTGGCAAAGGGCTCCTCAAGGCCTCGGAAGGTCACACCGGCTTTGGTCGGTTCTCCATCGCACATGGAGTGGATGTCTGTGGTTGCCCCACCAATGTCCACCACGATCAAATCGCCGATGCCATCTTCGGCATCGGACCCCAGGGACAAGGCTTCAGCTGCTTTTAAAACGGCTTGAGGTGTGGGCATCAGGATCCCGGAAATAAAATTCTGGGCATCGCCCATGCCTTTTGCCTGGATGATCCTGGACATAAACACCTTACGGATCGCCTCTCGGGCCGGTTCAACATCCAAAACATTGAGTCTGGGCATCACATTGTCCGTCAAATAGTACTCAAGCTCCGTTTGATCGAAAATCAGGCGGATGTCATCTCGAGCACTTTTATTGCCGGCAACGATGATGGGTTTTCGAAGGTCTGAATCAGCCAGTTTTTTTGCATTGAATATGATGGTATCCTTATTCCCGCCGTCGGTTCCGCCGGCTAGGAGTATAATATCGGGTTTTAACTCGATGATCTCGTGGATTTCATCGGAAGAAAGATTAAAGCTGTATGTCTTGATGACTCTGGCGCCGGCACCTAGAGCAGCCCGTTTGGCGGCTTCGGCCGTAAGATCCGGGACCAGCCCGATGGCCACCATTTTCAACCCCCCGGCAGCAGAAGAGCAGGCAAGCTTTTTAATATAGTGAGCCTGCCTGCCCAGCTTTTCCTGAATCTCCTCCATGGCAGCATTAAAGCCATCCATGATGTTGGATTCAATGGTCGTAATGGCTTTGGCAGTGGCTGCTATTTCTTCATTCCCGGTATCGACGGCTGTCAACTTGGTATAGGTTGAGCCGAAGTCGATGAGAAGATAATAATCCATTAGGCCAATGCACCTACCTCTTTATGCTGTTGTGGTTGAACGTCCATTTTTAAGTCAAGATGCAAATCAGCGATATCTTGTTCTACTGCCGTTCCCGGCTTATAGACCCGGTCAAAGCCCATGGCTTTGAATCTGGCGTGAACTTCTTCCCAGTTCTGCTTTCCGACAACAATGTTTCCACCCACGTAGAGCAGAATATCTTTGAGTCCGGATTCATTGCACTTATCCCGCATTCCCCGACAGTCGATTTCACCATGACCATACAACGATGACACAATGATCGCATCGGCAGCTGTTTCAATGGCGGCGTTGATGAAGTCTTCCTGAGTTGATAAGACCCCCACGTTGATCACTTCAAAACCTGCCTGGGTAAAACTGTAATCCAAAATCTTATTGCCAACTGCATGACAGTCAGCTCCTATAACTCCGATAACTAATTTCTTTTTTTCCATGTGAATCCTTCCTGCTTTATTCGATCAGTACGAATCGAACGATATATTTTTAAACTTAATTGCTTCTTCTAATAGACTGACTGGTTGACTGACTGACTGGGTGGCTGGCTGGCCTTATCCCGTTAATTGATATTAAGCTCCAGCAGCCGTTGTTTTAAGGTCTTAAGAGATCCATCATCCAGGTTATATAACAATGGGAGGATGCGGTCTGCTTCCACAAACTTATTAACATCCCGGTAACGGCCCGGTGAAACTAAAATTATGTCGCGATCGCGGATCAATTCTTCCAGCTCCGCCGAATCCTGAGTATTGGTATAAACGAGATCCAGATCATTGAGTCCTGAACTTTCCAACGAGGTACGAACCTTATCCATAAATTCCAATGAGATACAGACAAAGGCAAATCTAGTAGTTTGCGGATACCGGGCAATTCGGACCATGGTTTTTAGATCCGGATTAATTGCTACGCCGAGGATGGTCTTGTTATAGTCTTTAATATATTCCATTACTTCCGGCACATGATTGAAGGTGGATATGATGACCTTGGCATTGTAGAGCGTCAAACTCGTTTCATCGGACATTTCAATGAGATCGGAGATGGTCAGAGGCTCACATTTCATGTTCGTCCCCGATTCGATCTGTTTTGAAAAATCCCTGGCCTGTTCGGTATTACATTCAATGTAGACTGCGCTAGCTGTTCGTTTGAGATCCAGTTTTTCAGTGACCCGTTGTTCCACCAGTCTTAGAAAATCTTTGGCTTCGATGCCAGTGGCAAACGCCTCATCAATGCCCATGTCAATAAATCGTAATATTTTGTCATGGAACTGATCGGATAATATGTCTTCAGATTCGGCCGAAACAAACGTTCCTTTGCCCTGACGCGAGATCAATAGACCGTCTTTTTCCAAATCCTTATAGGCAGCCGACACTGTATTGCGGCTGATTTTCAGAAGTTCAGATAATTCCCTCTCCGTTGGCATCTTGAATCCAGAATGAAGCTCTCCGCATCGGATCTTATCGATAATGGAGTTCTTAACTTGCTTATAGAGGGGGATCCCAGATCCTTTGTTCAACATTAATTCCATTTATAGTCAACTCCATTCATTTATATTATAGACGTCACAGGATATAATTCAATGATTTTTTAAGGTCCAATAGAGTCCAATGGACCCTAAAACCCTATACTTTCCCTAGAATAATTAATCCATTAAGTGCCATTACCATGGAAGTTGAATAAGTTGTCACTCTATTCTTCACTTTTATCGCCTGATCAAGGAATAGACAAAAGGATACCTTGTTTTATGCAAGATTTCCGTCATCTCCCGTCAATATATTCAGTTGCAATAAAATAACAATCCATAAATCCAGTAATTCTGTTCATAAATTGTTAACATTATCTTTTGCTTTTAATCCATCATTCTCGAGGTTCCTCAAAGTTTACAGGACTCGAACCATTCAATCCTAGGTAATTCAAAATTACAAACTCTATTTCATAAAAATCGAATAATTCGCAACTACAGAAATTGCTTGAAATGCACCTTCTTTGAATCGGTTCTTCTAGACTGGTTTTTCTATAACAGTTCTTCTAAACCGGCACTTCTAAACCAGCTCTTCTAAACCAGCTCTTCTAAACCAGCTCTTCTAAAGGGCGCTTTGAAACGGCTCTAATAAACGGGCATTGAAGATCACTTCTTTGAATCAAAAAATAAACTCACCAAGTGTCTGATTGTGCAATCAAGCGCTTGGTGAGTTAGGTTGATGATCCGGTAACAAAAGGATGGATCTGTTTTTTAGTTTTTCCTCAGAATCCTAATGGTTTTCCGGTTTATATTTAGCTGTTTTTGTTTTTTTGTTTGTTCGTCGTTTGTATAGTTTTGGTATTGGTTTTAATATCTCAATATGGCAAGGTACGGTTCCTTGCGGTCATCATCCTCATTGTTTAAGCTTCGGATCTTCGCTCCTGTGGCATATAGATCGTGGATCAATTCATCCAGCTCCGTGGAATCCTCTCCAATATATCGGTCATTGACCAACAGCTCTGCGATACGCCCTTCCTCAGCCAGTTTCTTGATCTTGGCCGGGTCGGTCTCTGCTAAATTCGCCCGAAGCGAAACTGCCACACTGTCTTTTAAATCTTTTTCACGGACTTTGCGTTGGTTATCAAGGACTGCAAAAGCCTGCTGATTGATCTCATTGGGACTCAATGAATCCAAGGGCTGCTCAATTGCCTCGGTGATATAGAAATCACCTTTGGCAAAATCCCGAAACGCTCTAATATTATCCGACGTTCCGGCTAAAATAATCGGGATCGGGTTGTCTTTTCTAAGTTGGTCAAAGCCACTGTCTAAATACCTAAAATACTTCTCCCGGTCTCGTTGAATTTCCTCCGCTTTAGAGGGACCGCCGTGGTAGGAACCCACTAAAGAGTTAAAACTTCTGGATTTATTGGCGTCCGGATCAAAATCATTAAATAGGTCGGTAAAATCTTCTTTCAATCCTTCTGGTTTCACCGGTACTGCCATGACTCCGTCAAATAAAAACAATTTGAATCGGTTACGACTTAGATCTGCGATATATGCTTCGTTGGCTCCCTCAAAATATTTCAGCAACGGAAGAATATGAAACGAATCGCCTACCTTCACACTCGGTGCAACACTATAAGCCAATTCGAACTTTTGTATTTTGTCCTTGGTGGCAAGAATTCCCAACCCATCCTTGGAATTATTCCAGAAGGTGGTTTCTCTTTGCAGGTCATATAAAGCTGTCATGGTTTCTTTAAAGGAATGCTCTGGCAAACCCTTGAGCTTTTCTTCCAATTCTTTTAAAAGGTTTTTAAACGCAATGGCATCTTGCCGATTATCCGGTTCACGACGGTGGGTCGGCATAAATATGGAGATCTTTGGTCCATCCGTATTTAGCTCATTTACTGGGTTTAGCAAGCTTGAATTTTTGTCCATAGTTTTCCTCCTCATACTTTTGTTCTTTGACAGAGTTTGGTGTACGCAGGGTTTACCCGGTAATCCTCGATCTGCCCGAAGGGGAAGATGAATTCCTTCTCTTCTACTATAAAATATAGCAAGACAGAGGGCAAAAATGGACGCTTATTCAATAACTTTATAGAAGGTTAAAAGAATGTATTCAATTGATGTGACTTGTTCCAATGGATAAAAAAAGTCGGCAGTTTAAAAAAAACACCGACTTTTTTAGATACTTATAGATTCGCATAGTCAAGGTACCCAACTGATCAACCGGCGGGACGCCTGCCTAGGTTTAGCAATTTCACCCGGTAATTTCAAGGGGTATAGACCCACGGTAAGATCCCTAATATTTTTTCCAAGTATGTTTCATCAACAGCAGGATAATGGGATAGATCTCAAGACGGCCGGCTATCATGCCGATGGACAGGACGATCTTTGAGAAACTATTGAATTCAAAATAGCTGTAGGCCGGACCAACCAGTCCTAGACCTGGTCCAATGTTATTAAAGGTTGCCGCTACCGCTGAAAAAGCCGTTACAAAATCCGGAGCATCAAAGGAAATGATGAAAACGAGGCTCCAGAACAGGATGGCATAAACTACAAAGTATTTAAGAATGCTCTCTAAGAGGCCCTTGCTGACGGCCCGCCCGTCAAACCGCACCACCATGGCCCGTTTGGGTTCGCGCATCCGGCGCAGCTCCTGAAACCCGGTCTTGACCATAATACCGATCCGAGAAACCTTGATTCCTCCCCCGGTAGATCCTGCCATGGCTCCGATAAACATCAACAACAGCAAGATCGTAGAGCTGGCCAAGGGCCAGGTACTGTAGTCCACCGTGGTAAAACCGGTTGTCGTAATGATCGATGCGACGGTAAAGAAGACGTGGCGAAGGGTTTCTGAAAAACTTCCATAGACGCCGCGCAGTTGGAACACGATAAACGAAATTGCCAGGGCAATGATCCCCAAATACCAGCGCAATTCTTCATTTTTAAAGACTTGCTTAAAGTTTTTAGACAATAAAAAGAAATAGAGATTGAAGTTGATCCCAAATAGGATCATGGAAATTCCCAGGACAATTTCGGAGTAAGCACTGTTATAAGGTAGAATGGATCCATTGCGGACCCCAAAACCACCGGTACCGGCCGCTCCAAAGGCTAACAGGATGGAATCAAACAAGGGCATATTTCCAAATAACAGGAAAATCACAGTGATCAACCACATGGCAAGATAGACGATGTAGAGGATCCTGGCTGTATTGCCGGTTTTTGAGACGATTTTCCCGAAAATCGGCCCCGGCACTTCCGCCTTCATGATATGGACAGAATCATCCCCCAGCCGCGGCATGATGGCCATGGTGAAGACCAGGATCCCCATACCGCCGATCAAATGGGTAAAGCTTCGCCAGAACAGCATGGAATGGGACAAGGCTTCCACATTCACTAGGATACTCGATCCTGTAGTCGTAAACCCCGAGGCCGTTTCAAAAAAGGCATCCACAAAAGAGGGGATCTCTTGGGAAATAAAAAAGGGCAGCGCCCCAAATAAGGACAGTACAAGCCAGGACAGGCCGGTGATGACCATGCCTTCCTTGGTATAAAGCTTTTGGATCAAGGGTTTCTTGCGGCTCATGAACGCGCCGCACACCAGCAATAATAAGATGGTGATGACAAATGCCGAAATGGTGGTCATTCCCTCTTTATAAATCAAAGCTACCAGAATCGGCAGGGTCAAAAGGGCTGCTTCTACCCATAAGACTTTCCCGATCGCCCAAGCAACCAGCGAGTAATTCATTTACTTTGCCTCCAGTACGTCATCAATGTCATCAAACAATTTGTTCGTCGTGACAATCAAAACCTGGTCATTGCATAAAATGGAATCAGCTCCACTGGGATAAATTATTTTATTTTTACGTATAATACAAGCAATGATAACATCTTCTCTGATTTGCAGATCCTTCAACGGGATCCCTAGGGTCAGGCTCTCTTTATTGATGGTAAACATCAAGGCCTCGGCACTGTTTTCAGCAATTCGGTAAATGTCATCCACATTGGAGGACCGAGAGGATTCCACCGACCGAACCTTTTTTAAGATACGGCTGGCTACTAGAAATTTCGGAGTGACGACAGCGTCGATGCCCTGATTTTTCAATAATTTTAAAATGTTAGTCCGGTTTACTTTAGTAATGACTTTACGGACTCCCATATGGCGTCCAAACAGCGAGGCAATAATATTCTCTTCGTCGATCCCAGTCAGTGTGACCATACAGTCATAGGAACCAAGGTGGGCTTCTTCCAAAAAGTCCTGATCGGATCCGTCGCCGACTAACACCCGAACATGGGGCAGTTTCTCAGAGAGCTCATCGGCTCGGGCATTATCCACTTCTAAAATGGTAATCTCCTTGCCGCTGCCTTCCAATAATTTTCCCAGGTAGTAGGAAATATGACCCCCACCTAAAATCAGGACACTGCTGATAATTTTTTCGGCCCGGCCTACTTCATTGTAGAAGTTATTGATGGCCGATCGATCGCCCACAATAAAGAAATTATCACCGGGCATTAGTCGGGTGGTACCATCCGGTATAATGGTCTCCCCATTGCGAACGATGACAGCGATGATAATGTCCCCAAACCGCCGCCGGAATTCCGACAATGCCATATTGGTAAGCTCACTGTTGGGATCAATGTGCAGTTCGATGAGACTGACCCGATTTCGGGAAAAGGACTCCACGTTTAAGGCATGTGAATTTCGGATCATATCGGCAATATGGATGGCTGCCTCAAATTCCGGATTGATGACGACATCAACGCCCAGACCTTTGTTGAGCAAGCCATTTTTGGTCATATAGACCGGATTTCGGATCCGGACCGTGGTATGGACGGCACCCATGTGCTTGGCTAAAACAGCTGCCACCATGTTTACTTCATCCGAACTGGACACGGCAATGAACATATCTGCCCGATCGACTTCAGCCTCCAGCAAGGTTTCGTAACTGGCACAGTTCCCCACAATACCACTAATATCATTTTTATCGATAATATTCTGCAATATATTCTCTTTGATCTCGATCATAAAGACATCATGATTTGCTTTGGATAGTTCCTGACACAGAAACTCTCCGACCTTTCCTCCGCCACCAATAACTATGCGCATGGTAACCTCCTATATCAATAAAAACATTATAGCAACGATTGTAAAAATTGAACAGAAAGGGTCCGGGACTGGAACATTCCGGAGCGGATGCCATTTGGCTTAGATTGTCCATTTGGTTATCATTTGACTGTTGCTTGCCTTTTGTTGCTCTTTTCTTTGTAAAAAATCGAAAAACCCTTTGGCACATGCCTCCGGGTTTATTTCGACTGTAATCATTATCTCTTTGAGAACTGGGGAGACTTACGTGCCTTCTTGAGACCGTATTTCTTTCTTTCCTTCATTCTGGAGTCTCTTGTGAGGAATCCAGCTTTTTTAAGCTCTGATCTTAGCGTTTCATCTGCTTTGATGAGTGCTCTTGAAACACCGTGGCGGATCGCTCCAGCCTGTCCAGTGATTCCGCCGCCATGAACGTTAACCAGGATGTCGAAGCTATTCTTCGTACCAGTTAAGACCAAAGGCTGATCAACGGTAACCCGGGTGGTTTCCAGAGGGAAATAATTTTCAAACTCTCTTTTGTTGATGGTTACATTTCCATTACCAGGAACAAGTCTTACTCTCGCTACGGATTTCTTTCTTCTTCCAGTGGCCATATATTGAACTTTTGCCATTAATAAATTCCTCCTTTTAGTACTTGAGTTCCAGAATTTCTGGATTCTGTGCAGCATGAGGATGTTCGGATCCTCTGTACACTTTAAGTTTGCTTGCCATGGCTCTTCCCAGGTGACCCGTGGGGAGCATTCTTCTGACCGCTTCGGTCATTGCGAATTCAGGCTTCTTTTCAAGTATAACTCTATAAGGAGTTTCCTTAAGTCCGCCCGGATACATGGAATGATGCCGCATCATTTTCTGATCCAGTTTCTTACCGGTCAAAACAATTTTTTCAGCATTAATGATTATTACAAAATCTCCAGTATCTACATTGGTCGTGAACTCAGGTTTATTCTTTCCTCTTAAGATTGATGCAACCTGACTAGCCACTCTACCAAGAGGCTTTCCGGCAGCATCGACTACGTACCATTTTCTTTCAACTTCTCCAGCTTTCGCTAAATATGATTTCATCTTTAAACCTCCCGTTTTATTGTCCGCTGTAAAAAACAAGATTCGGGGCTAGTGAATCAATACTTTTTTATATAACAAACATAAATATTATAATACACGTAACCGCGCGTGTCAAACAAAATTCCGGCAAAAAACTCCTAAATCATGAGAATTCCGGTTTGTAACCTTGTCTGACCGTTTGGTCTGAATTCCTATCTTACCATAAAAATGATGTGGTTTCTCTACTTTAAACGACAATTCCAATTCTTTTTTGCGCTTCCTTTATAAAGGGTTTTTAATAGGCCGTTTTCGACCTTGAAAGCGGCCTGTTTTACCACTTCTCAGTCTGGCGTTGGCCTTGAGTTGGCCTTGAGTTGGTTTGGAGTTTGGCTCCGACCCCATGAATCAAAAGGATCAGTAGATTGTAGGTGATAAACACAACGACGGCATAGTTTGTCGATGACAGTTTTCCCAGTACCTCTTTAAATACCGGCGGGTAGCTAAAATAGCTGTAATTGCCATTGACCATCGGATTGAGCCAGTGGACAAAGACGTTAAACAAATTCGTGAATACCAGGGCAGATAGTAGTCCCTTGGTCGTAAACCGGTATTTTTCAACTGCCAGAAAATAAATTACAGACCAGACCATGACAAAATGGCCTAGGAAATAGGTAAAATTCGTTATATGGGGAAAATAAAACGGATAAATGACGGGAAACAAGAGCGCTAGAATGCCGCCAAACAGGCCCCAGTACACACTGATGGTCATCACGAAATAATTGCCAGTGAGATAGGCCAAAATAATGGCTGGGATGGCCGTTCGACAAATGTAGAGGGGGAGCCCATCCCCTAAGGTGAAGGTACCGGCTAAAAAATACCAGGAATATTGAGAAATTTGCTCCAGGAAAAGACTGCCTAAAAATAACTTCCCCAGAATGCGCCGACCGTCGGACCTTAGTTTCTCTTTATTTACGGCGATGAGGATCCCACCGGTGATGAGGATCGCTAACAGCAGGAAATGGACTGGCGAAAAAAGCGGAAATAGGTAGTCCTGCCAAGTCCCTCGATAAAAATAACGAAGTGATTCCATTAAGCTCCGCATGATCCTTCTACCCTCCTTGTTCCCTAATATTCCACTGACTCCAGAGTCAATCCTTTAGCCGGTGCCACCTTGCCCGCCTTGATGCGATCACCGGTTGCTAAGGCTTCCTGGACATCCTGCACCGACCTCGACCCATGGCCGACTTCCAGGAGCGTGCCGGCAATGATCCGCACCATATTATAGAGGAAGCCGTCACCGGTGATGGTCATGGTGTGGCAATTCCCGACGTGTTCAAGTTTGACTTCAAAGATCGTTCGGGTGGTGGTTTTTGCAGAAGAACCGGTGGAGCGAAATGCTGCAAAATCGTGAGTTCCTAAAAACAGAGTTACACAGCGATCCATAGCCGATAGGTCCAGCTTTCCTTTTTCCCGGTGGATATACTGCCGGCCGATGGCCGGTTCCTGTTCCTGATTGATCATGGTATAGGAATAGGTTTTTCGGGTAGCCTGCTTTCTGGCGTGGAACGCTGTGTCCACCGCCCGGCTGTCGATGACCCGGATATCCGGCGGCAACACCGCATTGAGCGGGTAGCGAAGCTTCTCTGGCGGGATCGGGGCGCTCGTGTAGAAGTTCATGATAAAGCCTCGGGCATGGACACCGGCATCGGTTCGGGAACAACCGGTCACCCGTACGCTCTCTCCCGTGACTTTCTGGATGGCCCGTTCCATTTCCCCTTGGATCGTTCGTTGGGATGTCTGGGCCTGCCAGCCATAGAAGTCAGTTCCGTCAAATTCAAGAGTGAGCCCGATGTTCCGCAAGGGTCCATCAGACTCATTCACTCTGCTTGGGGATATTCGACTGGGGTCAGCGGATCGAACTAAATCAGTTGAATCCTTCCCATTGGTTTCAAGTGGTTGCTTGGTTTCAAGTGGTTGCTTGGTTTCAAGTGATTCATTGGTTTCGTTGGTTTCGTTGTTCATTTACTGATCCCCTATTATGGTAAACCGAACCGTTTAAGGCCCAGGAATATGATGGCTGCCACAAAGGCTGCAAACACCAGATAAGCTTTGGCATCACGGGCGCGGTATTTGAGTTCCTTCATCTTCGTCCTGCCTTCGCCACCTCGGTAGCAGCGGGCTTCCATGGCCATGGCAAGATCTTCTGCCCGGCGGAAGGATGAAATAAAGAGCGGTACGAGAATCGGGATCAAACTTCTGGCTTTCTTGACCAGGTTTCGAGATTCAAAATCTGCTCCTCTGGCCATCTGAGCTTTCATTATTTTATCCGTTTCATCCATTAAAGTCGGAATAAAGCGCAATGCAATACTCATCATCATGGCCAATTCATGGGCCGGCATTCCAAACCGTTTGAACGGACTAAGCAGCTTCTCGATGCCGTCGGTGAGTTCAATGGGCGATGTGGTCAGCGTCAACAGTGACGTGCCCATGACCAGGAACAGGAGCCGTAAGGTCATAAAGACGGCCAGATGGACCCCTTCCGGGTAAACACGGATGGGTCCCAATTGAAACAACGGTGTACCCGACCCGCCGGTGATAAATAAATTCAAAGCCGCCGTAAAGAGGATCAGCATAAAGATCCCTTTGAGACCTTTGTATAAAAAGCTAAACTGCAATTTGGCCAATTGGGTAATTAATAAGATCAAGGCGAACACTACGGCATAGCCGCTAAAGTTTTTGACAAAGAACAAGGCGGCGATGAAGAAGATCGTGCTCATGATCTTGGTCCGGGGGTCTAGTTTATGGATCGTGGAATCACTGGGAATGTATTGGCCAATGGTAATATTTTTCATCATTTACAGCTACCTCCCCGTTGGAGTGATTTTAAAATCTCCTGGGTGGCATCTGCCACATTGATGATGTTCTCATCCACATCAAAGCCATGGACTTTTAATTCATGCATCAAATAAGTGACCTGAGGGGATGCCAAGCCAATGGATTCAAGCAGGGCCGATTGAGAAAACACGGCTTTGGGGGTGTCTTCCAAGACGATCCGGCCGTTTTCCATTACGATCACTACATCGGCTAATTCAGCCACATCTTCCATGGAATGAGACACCAGGATGGTGGTCATATTGTAGTTGGCATGGAGTTCTTTGAGTTCAGATAAGATCTCTTCCCGGCCTTGGGGGTCTAACCCGGCGGTGGGTTCGTCTAAGATCAAGACTTTAGGTTCCATGGCAACCACCCCGGCAATGGCCACCCGGCGCTTTTGACCGCCGGAGAGTTCAAAGGGACTCTTGGAACGGAATTCTTCAAAATCAAGTCCCACCAGTTCAATGGCCCGCCGGACTCTGGAATTGACTTCGTCTTCTGATAAGTCAAGGTTTTTGGGTCCGAAGGCAACATCTTTTTCAACGGTTTCTTCAAACAGCTGATATTCCGGATACTGGAACACCAATCCGACTTTTTTACGGATCTCCGGTTTATGGACACCGGGGCCGTTGATGTCCAGTCCGTCCACAATTATTTTTCCGGAAGTTGGCTTGATCAGTCCATTGAAATGCTGGATCAACGTCGATTTGCCGGAACCGGTATGACCGATCAGCGCCACGAATTTGCCCTCGGGGATCACCAGATTAATATCGTCCAGCGCCTTTTTAGCAAACGGGGTGCCCGGTGAATATTCAAAGCTTAAATGTTCTGTTTTAATTGACATAGTTTTTTCACCATTTCATCGATCGTAAGTATGTGGGTATCGATATCCACACCGGCTTGTTTCAGTAAGTAGGCTACTTCAGTTACCTGAGGCACATCCAGGCCGATGCGCTTGATTTCTTCCACTCGGGAGAAGACATTGACCGGGGTATCGTCCATGACGATCTCACCTTGATCAATGACCACAATGCGGTCGGCTTGAACCGCCTCTTCCATATAGTGGGTAATATGGATCACGGTGATCCCAAAATCCCGGTTCAATTCCCGGACACTGGCCATGACTTCTTTACGCCCTAAGGGGTCCAACATGGCAGTGGGTTCATCGAAAATAATGCATTTTGGGCGCATGGCCAAGATCCCGGCAATGGCGACCCGTTGCTTTTGACCACCGGAGAGGAGATGCGGCGCATGATTCTTGTATTCATACATGTTAACATCGCGCAGTGCCTGATCCACTCGTTTGCGGATCTCAGCTGGGGGAAGCCCTAAGTTTTCGCACCCAAAGGCGACATCCTCTTCTACAATGGTTGCCACCATCTGGTTGTCTGGATTCTGGAAAACCATTCCGGCGCGCGACCTGACTTCCCAAGTATTCTCAGGATCTGTGGCATCGATGCCGTCCACTAAAATGGTCCCTGATACCGGCAGGAGCAGCGCATTGAAATGCTTTGCCAAAGTCGACTTGCCCGATCCGTTATGTCCTAAGATACACAGGAACTGGCCTTTGGGAACCGTCAAAGTGATATCCTTAATCGAATATTCTTCCACATTTATGATCTTTTTTTGATTGCCCTCTTCATCAAATTCATCGTAGTAATGATAAAGATGTTCGGTTTGTATCATTGATAATCCGGGTATTCCCGTTAATTTATCCATAGTTTGATCCGTCCTAACCTAGTGATCTTGCTCTGTCGTCTATTCGTCCGCCAGGGCAGGAATATTTGCAAATTAAAATAATGCGTACTTATACAATTAAATTATATATGAAACAAATTGCCTTCACAACGATTTATCCGCCCTGGGCTCCTTTTTTACAGTACAGAATTATCCCAGGCTCGGTCTTTTGCGACGCTTGAATTTAGGAGGTCCCAGTTATATGATGACATAAAGGGGATGATTCCATGACAAAAAAAACCATTATTAGCAGCTTGCTCAGTTTGCTGTTCATTGCGTCCTTTTTCATGACCTGGGTCGACTACAAAGTCCAGCCTGATCTTAGCGGAGTAGATTTCCTAATCCAAACCCGGTATTTCATCCTAGGGATCGCAAGTGCGGCGATCCTATTAGCCCTATTGGGTCAATACAGCGTAATCTCGGGACTGTGTGTGTTCTTATTCCTGGCCCAAATTTTCTATGGGTCTTCCAAGAATCTGCCCTTATTATCCGCCGGATTCTATATCTCATTGGCCATGACGGCAAGTCTGGGGTGTCTGTTTTTAACCTTTAAGAATAATGATGGGCGAAACATCATCTTGAAACTTCGCCGCAAACCGCTTGAATTAAATCATCTGCCCGAGGAGGACCACTCCGATCTCAACGGTTGATTTAATCCTGGGTGAATTTCATTGAGTTGGAAACTCATCGGATTTTGGAGCACTCTAATAGTAGGCTAAGCCTGCTATTAGTCTAAGCCCAATTGTTAGTCTATGCTCAAATAGTAGGCTATGCCGAATTATTAATCTAAGCCCAATTGTTAGTCTACGCTCAAATAAAAGTCTAAGTCCTATATGTCTAAGCCCGCTATTAGTCCTCTAGACCCGATCTCAAGCCGACTCAAGGGCCGATAGTGGGCTCGTTCCCAATCTGTCGTACGATCCAGTGTGCAGATATTTACGTGAAAAAAGACCGACAGTGCTGCCGGTCTTTTTTTATTGTTCTCTTATGCTGTTATACAAGCTCCAGGATTGCAACTTCAGCCGCGTCGCCACGTCTTGGTCCAACCTTGTATATTCTTGTATAGCCGCCTTCGCGTTCAACATACTTAGGGGCAATGTTATCAAACAGTTCTGCTACTACAGACTCCTCGGTAATAAAAGCCAAAGCTTGTCTTCTTGCATGAAGATCGCCTCTTTTTCCAAGAGTGATCATCTTTTCAGCAATGGACTGTGTTTCTTTCGCTCTTGTATAGGTAGTCTGAATAACTCCATGCTTTAAAAAGTTTGTTACCAGACTTCTTAGCATGGCCCGTCTTTGGTCAGTGCTTCTGCCCAGCTTTCTCTGAATAGCCATTCTATCTCCTCCTACTCGTCACTTGATCTGAGACCTAATCCAAGGTCTCTCAATTTTCTTTCAACTTCTTCCAGGGACTTCTTTCCAAGGTTTCTGACTTTCATCATATCCTCAATGGATTTACTGGCCAGTTCCTGTACGGTGTTGATTGCTGCTCTTTTTAAGCAGTTATAGGATCTGACGGAAAGATCCAGCTCTTCGATGGTCATCTCCAGAACTTTTTCCTTTTTGTCTTCTTCCTTCTCTATCATGATCTCCATGTCATTGTTGCTGTCAACCAATGTCATAAAGAGTTTGAAGTGCTCGATCAGGATCTTTGCAGATAGGCTGATGGCTTCTTCAATTTTAATGGTCCCGTTGGTCCAGACTTCTAATGTTAATTCATCATAGTTCATGACCTGGCCGACTCGAGTGGAGTTGACCGTAAAGTTGACCCGCTTCACCGGAGTGTAGATGGAATCAACCGGAATGGTCTGCAGGGACTGGTCCTCAGATTTGTTGTTTACATGAGAAACATATCCTCTGCCGCGGTCTATGATGATTTCCATGTAGAGCTTACCATGTTCATCCAAGGTAGCAATATGAAAATCCTTGTTGACTATTTCAACATTACCGTCGGTTTTGATGTCAGCGCCGGTGACCACACAGGGTCCCACCGCGTCAATGTAGATGCTCTTTGGTCCTTCACCCTGCATTTTGATAGCAAGGTTCTTGATGTTGAGAATCAGTTCGGTAACGTCTTCTTTCACTCCGGGAACAGTGGAAAATTCATGGAGCACACCGTCGATCTTTACAGCGTTCGGTGCCACACCAGGCAGGGAGGATAGCAGAATTCTTCTTAAGGCATTGCCTAGAGTGATTCCATACCCCTGTAATAAAGGTTCCACTACGATCTTACCGTAGTTCCCGTCTTCACTGGTTTCTATGACCTGGATTCTCGGCTTTTCGATTTCAAGCATTTATTTTAACCCTCCTTATTTAATTCGGCAACTATACGTGAGGGCAACTGATCTATTCACGTACTAAAACCAGCACAAACGAATGTTTTGGGAAGAACATAGTCGGTTGACTACATTCTCCGTCTCTTGGGAGGTCTGCATCCGTTGTGTGGCAATGGTGTAACGTCCTTGATCAATGTAACTTCGAGTCCCGCTGCCTGGAGGGATCTGATAGCGGCTTCTCTTCCTGTACCGGGGCCTTTGACAAATACTTCAATGCTTCTTAAGCCATGTTCCATGGCTGCTTTAGCGGCTGTTTCAGCGGCTAACTGAGCTGCAAACGGAGTACTTTTCTTGGAACCTTTAAAGCCTAATGCGCCGGCTGATGACCATGAAAGGGCATTGCCTGCAACATCGGTAATCGTGATAATGGAATTGTTAAAGGTCGACTGGATATGAGCCTGGCCACGTTCGACATTTTTGCGTTCTTTTCTCTTTCTTGTCTTCTTGACATTTTTAACTGCTGCCATTTTCCTGCCTCCTTACTTCTTTCTATTCGCGATTGTCTTCTTCTTACCTTTTCTGGTTCTCGCGTTTGTTTTTGTTCTTTGTCCTCTAACCGGGAGACCTTTTCTATGTCTTAAGCCTCTGTAACATCCGATTTCTGATAATCTCTTGATGTTCAGCGCAATTTCTCTTCTAAGGTCACCTTCTACCTTGACGTTCTTATTGACATAATCACGTAGTAGGTTTTCTTCTTCTTCTGACAGATTCTTGACTCTGATGTCAGGGTTTACACCCGTCTCAGCCAGGATTTTTCTGGCTGTGGAAATCCCGATTCCGTAGATATATGTTAATCCGATCTCAACCCGTTTTTCTTTAGGCAGATCTATACCAGCGATTCTCGCCATACGTTTCTACACCTCCGTGTTTTAAAAAATTCTAACTAGCCCTGCCTCTGCTTGTGCTTGGGATTCTCACAAATAACCATGACTTTCCCTTTTCTCTTAATGACTTTGCACTTTTCGCAGATCGGCTTTACTGATGTTCTTACTTTCATCGTTCAAACCTCCTTATTTGGATCTCCAGGTGATTCTGCCCTTGGATAGATCGTAGGGTGACAATTCAACGGTCACCTTATCTCCTGGCAGTATCTTTATATAGTTCATTCTAAGTTTTCCTGAAATGTGTGCTGTGATGAGGTGCCCCGATTCCAGTTTAACCTGGAAATTCGCATTGGGCAGTGCCTCTAGAACCTCACCTTGCATCTCAATTACATCGTCTTTTGACATACGGTAATCAAACCTCCTTTTCGTGACATTTTAAATAATACCTTATCCTGTCATCGCCTTGCTTGTCGTCAGTCCAGTCCATGGTTAATTGCTCCAGAGCCATATTGACCGCTAAATGTTTCTTGTGTTTCCGCTTCGGAGCCGACAAAGACTTATTCGTCCCGTCGCAGACTTTGACGAAAAACTCATCGATGATTTCCACCACCACATAAGCTTTTCCCTGATCCCGCCCCATCACAGATACAGCCAGCCGTCCCTTTAGATCTTCCATGAATTTTCTCCTGATTACCTAAAGTCATAAATCCGTGAGGGAATTTATAACTAAGCAGCACTGATTTAACAATGCATCTTATGTTGTTAATGTCAACAGCTGCGGACCGTGTTCGGTAAAGGCAACGGTGTTTTCATAATGGGCAGACAAACTGCCATCCTTTGTCTTCACAGTCCACCCGTCCTCGAGTAGTACTACTTCATAACTGCCCACATTAACCATGGGCTCAATGGCAAGGACCATTCCCTCCCGCAGGATCGGACCATGCCCCGGTTTCCCGTAGTTTGGTACGTTCGGCTGCTCGTGGAGGTTTCGTCCAATGCCGTGACCTACGTAATCGCGCACTACCCCATATCCGAATGGTGTAATGTAGGATTCCACTGCATGGGAGATATCACTTAGGTGGCGTCCGATCTCACACACTGCGAAACCGGCGAAGAATGCTTCTCTGGTCACGCGAATGAGATCTTTGGCTTCCTGGGTAACTTCACCCACGGCAAAGGTTCTGGCGGCGTCCCCGTGGTAGTGATCTTTAACGGCTCCCATATCCACCGAAATAATGTCGCCTTCCTTTAGGATCGCTTCTTTCAAAGGAAACCCATGGATGACTACATCATTGATCGATGCACAGATGGAACCGGGAAAACCACCGTAACCCTTAAAGGACGGTACCGCTCCTTGCTTAGTTATAAATTCTTCTGCGATCCGGTCCAGCTCCCAGGTTGAAATCCCCGGCCTGATGTTTTTCTCCATTAGGAGCAACGCCTCAGACACGATTCTTCCCGCCTCCCGCATTTTCCGGATCTCATTGTTATTCTTGAGTATGATCATTTACTCTTGACCTCACCCAGTACTTGCACAATGCTGTTAAAAATCTGATTGATAGCCCTGGTGCCGTCAACGGATTTTAATATATGTCGTTGATCATAAAAATCGATCAAAGGTTTCGTCTGTTCGTCATAAACGTCCAGTCTCTCTTCAACGGTATCGGGTCGATCATCGACCCGTTGGATCACTTGGTGGCCGCAGATATCACAGACATCTTTTTTATGGGTCGGGTTATGCAGGACATGGTAGGAGGCACCGCAGGAGGGACATACCCGCCGGCCGGTGATTCGATCCATGATGTTCTCCCGCGGAACCGCGATGAGCAGTGCGTAATCTAAGCCGGTGCCGTTTTTGCTTAAAAGTTCTTCCAGAAATTCGGCCTGCACGACTGTTCTGGGATAACCATCCAACAGATAACCGTTTTTGCAGTCATCCGCCAGGAGTCGATCCTCGATCAGTTCCAGTGTCAGCTGGTCCGGGACCAGCTGTCCTGCATCCATATAGCGTTTGGCTGTTTTTCCCAGTTTGGTCCCCTCGGTGATGTTCCGACGGAAGATATCCCCGGTTGAAATATGAGGGATGTCGTAATAATTACTGATGCTCTGCGCTTGTGTACCTTTTCCGGCACCCGGCGCACCTAAAAGAACTATTTTCATCCAATGCTCCTTATTTCAGGAAGCCTTTATAATGCCTTGTCATAAGCTGGGATTCCAGCTGTCTGATGGTATCTAAGGCAACACCGATAACGATGAACAATACTGTTCCACCAAAATTCATTTGCTGATAGGATGGATTCAGTTTTCCAATAAGTAACGGGAAGATTGCAATAACAGCTGCAAAGATACCAGCGTAGAAGGCCACGCGGTTAAACGTACCGTCAAGGAATTCTTCTGTGGCATGTCCAGGCTTGACACCATTGACATAACCGCCGGATTTTTGCATATTCTCAGCCATTTCATCGGGCTTCATAGTGATCTGGGTATAGAACACACAGAAGAACACGACCATGACAGCGTAAACAACAATATACATCCAGGTCACCCGGTTAAAGGGGTTAAACCAAGCGGTGCTTGTAGCCATCGCCTGTAGGATCGTATTATTGGGCAGGATCTGGTACAGCGTAGCCGGGAACTCCATCATCGACATGGCAAAAATAATACCAAGGACGGCGGAAGAGGATACACCGATCGGCAAGTGCTGGGTCTGTGCCTTCATAGCACGTCCATTCACCATTCGGCCGGAGTATTGGACCGGGATTCTGCGCTCACCCAGAGAAAAGGATACGACGCCGATAAACAATGCGACCAATAGTAATGCAACCAAAATCGCGGTCATCGGGTCGGTGGAAGCGGATAATGCCATCTGCTGCAGAGTCTGCGGCAGGCGGGAAATAATGTTGATGAAAATCAGAACAGAAATTCCGTTGCCGATTCCATGTGCAGTGATCTGATCGCCCAACCACATGAGGAAGAATGTTCCTGCCAGCAGCGTCAAGATGATCAAGATCGTTGCAGAGAGGCTTCGGTTACTGACGGCTCCGGCATTGGCGACCAATATATAGGTACCATAAGCCATGAACACACCAATGATCAGAGCAGCATATCTGGTCCAATTCTGAATCTTTTTCCGTCCTTCTTCGCCTTCTTTTTGCAGCTGTTCCAGTGGCGGAATCGCTACGGTCAAAAGCTGCATAATGATGGACGCATTGATGTACGGAATGACTCCCATTGCAAATAAGCTGAATCTGCCTAACGCACCGCCTGAAATCAGGTTGTACAAACCAAGCAGGTTGCCCTGGTTGGTCAAATTGGCTAGATCCGCCGGATTAACGTAGGGTATGGTGATATGATTTCCAAGCCGGAAAACCAGAACGATCAGGACCATAAAGAGCATCCGTTTCCGTAATTCTTTGGTTTGCCAGGCTTTGGTAAAGCTCTCGAACATTATAGAACCTCCGCTTTTCCTCCAGCAGCTTCAATTTTTTCTGAAGCAGACTTAGAGAACTTACTTACCTTTACAGTTAATGCCTTTTCGATGGTACCGTTACCCAAGATCTTAACGCCGTCAAGACGCTTGGAAATAACTCTCTTCTCTAAGAGCAATTGTTCAGTGACTTCAGTTCCGTCTTCAAATATGTTCAGACGATCCAGATTGATCGCATTAAAGTGCTTTGAAAAAGGATTGGTGAATCCTCTCTTAGGCAGTCTTCTGAATAATGGCATCTGACCACCTTCGAAGCCCGGTCTGACACCGCCACCTGATCTGGAATTCTGACCTTTTTCGCCCTTACCGGAGTTTCTGCCCAAGCCTGATCCGGTACCTCTACCGACTCGTTTCGGGGCTTTTCTGGATCCTTCGGGAGACTTTAGCTCATGTAATTTCATCGTGTTACACCTCCTTCGCTAAAATTATTCTTCTATCTTTAGGAGATAACCGATCTCCTTGATCATTCCGTTTATGTTTACATTGCTTTCTTTTTCGACGGTCTTGCCGATCTTATGCAGACCAAGTGCCTTCGCAGTGGCAATGTGGGATTTCTTTCTTCCGATCAGACTCTTTGTAAGTGTAATCTTCATAGCTCTCCTCCTACTCTCTGATCTCGTCAGTGGTCTTTCCACGAAGTTTAGCAATCCGCTCGATGGAACGTAGTTCGGACAAACCATTCAATGTGGCACGAACCATGTTTCTGGGGTTATTGGATCCCAGTGACTTGGCACGAACATCTTTAAGACCAGCTAATTCAAGCACTGCTCTGGCAGGTCCTCCGGCAATAATACCGGTACCTTCCTTAGCAGGCATGATCAAAACGCGTCCAGTTCCAAATTCTCCGTCGATCCGGTGAGGAATGGTCGTTCCTTCCAGACAAACCTCAATGAGGTTCTTTTTGGCGTCTTCGATTCCTTTTCTGATGGCTTCCGGAATTTCAATGGATTTCCCTGTTCCGACACCAACATGACCGTTTTCGTCTCCAACTACCACAAGGGCGCTGAATCTGAAGTTACGTCCACCTTTAACGACCTTAGTGACTCTGGCGATTTTTACCACTTTTTCTTTAAGGTCCAGTGTGTTTGGATCTATTCTCAATTGATGTTACCTCCTTCTAGAATTCAAGTCCTGCTTCTCTTGCGGCATCCGCAAGGGCCTGGACTCTGCCATGGTAGATATATCCGCCGCGGTCGAATACGACCTTGTCAATGCCGGCGTCCTTTGCTTTTTTAGCAACGGCTTCGCCGACTTTCTTAGCAGCTTCGACGTCCCAGCCGGTTCCTTCAAAATCCTTATCGATGGATGATGCAGTTACCAGTGTGATACCCTGTGTATCATCGATGATCTGTGCATAAATATTTTTCTCGCTTCGATAGACAGAAAGTCTTGGGCGCTCGGAAGTGCCTGTGACTTTTCTTCTCACTCTTACGTGACGTCTTTCTCTGGAAGCCTGTTTGTTTTCCTTCTTAAACATCCCGATTCACTCCTTTACTTACCAGTCTTTCCGACTTTACGACGGATGATTTCGCCTTCGTACTTGATACCTTTTCCTAGGTATGGCTCTGGCTTTCTCCATTTTCTGATATCAGCAGCCATATCGCCTACTGATTCTTTATCGATGCCCTTGACAACGACCTTGGTTGGAGCTGGTGTCTCAAAGGTAATGCCTTCAAGTGCAACGACTTCAACCGGATGGGAAAATCCTAGGTTCATGACAAGCTTGTTGCCCTGGACAGATGCTCTGTAACCAACCCCATTGAGTTCCAACGTTTTCTGGTAGCCGGCGGTTACACCGATCACCATATTGTTGATCAAGGTTCTGGTCAGGCCGTGCAGTGAACGGTCGATTTTCTCATCGGTGGATCGTGTAACAATGACTTCATTGTTTTCGT
Source organism: Clostridiaceae bacterium (assembly GCA_049294805.1). Taxonomy (GTDB): domain Bacteria; phylum Bacillota; class Clostridia; order Clostridiales; family Clostridiaceae; genus JG1575. The sequence goes on along the minus strand of JBAQDU010000154.1, from coordinate 23,749 downwards.
TCTGCTCGATGTTCATTCTATTACTTAATGCTTTGACAAGCTGTCCCTTAGGGCCCTTAACTGTGACGACATTGCTGTCGGTCACGGTGAAAGTTACACCACTTGGAATAGCTATCGGCATTTTGCCTATTCTTGACATATTATAGTTCCTCCTTAGCTGTAACTTCTACCAAATGTAGCAGATTACTTCGCCGCCAAGTCCTAAGTTTCTGGCTTCCTTGTCAGCAATCACACCCTTGGAGGTTGAAATTACGGCAATGCCCAGTCCGTTAAGAACTTTCGGTACTTCTTCTGATCTGCAATAAACTCTTAAACCAGGCTTGCTGATTCGTTTGAGTCCCTTAATAACCTTTTCCTTACCTTCGCCATACTTAAGTGTGAGCTTCATCATAGGAACGATTCCTACTTTGTATTCTTCAACACTCTTGATATAGCCTTCCTGAAGGAGTATTTCCACTACGGCTTTTTTTACTTTGGAAACCGGAACTTCCACTGTATCATGCCTGGCATCATTTGCGTTCCTGACTCTCGTCAAAAGGTCCGCGATTGGATCTGTCATCATATCTTATATGCCTCCTTTCTCTTAATTACCAGCTGGCCTTGCGGACGCCGGGGATTTCACCCTTATACGCAAGCTCTCTGAAGCATATACGGCAAACGCCATACTTTTTTAGTACTGAGTGAGGTCTTCCGCAGATTCTGCATCTGGTGTAAGCCCTGGTAGAGTACTTGGGTTCTTTCTTCCACTTTTCGATCATAGCTTTACGTGCCAAATCTATTTACCTCCTAGTGCTGTGCGAAGGGCATGCCGAGGAATCTTAAAAGTTCTCTGGCTTCCTCATCGGTTCTTGCAGTTGTGACGAATACGATATCCATACCCCGGATCTTATCGATCTTATCATACTCAATTTCTGGGAAGATCAGCTGTTCTTTGATGCCCAGTGAGTAATTGCCTCTGCCGTCAAAGCTCTTATCGGAAACACCGCGGAAATCTCTTACCCGGGGGAGCGCGATATTGATGAGCTTATCTGCAAATTCGTACATGTTGGCTTTACGCAAAGTAACTTTTGTACCAATCGGCATATTTTCTCTTAATTTAAAGTTAGCAACAGATTTCTTCGCGATGGTGATCACTGGCTTTTGACCTGAGATCGTCGTGAGGTCCGACACTGCGGATTCCAGAACCTTTGCATTTTCTTTTGCTTCGCCAACGCCCATATTGATCACGATCTTTTCGAGCTTAGGCACTTCCATAACGTTTGTATAACCAAACTTTTCCATCATGGCTTTTACAACTTCGTTGTTATATTTATCCTGTAATCTTGACATATGTTAACCTCCTTCTTAAAGTTCGCCATCGCAGGACTTACAGTACCGTACTTTGGCACCGTCTTCCCGGATGCGATAACTCGGCCGAACTGCTTTAGAGCATTTTTCGCACCAGAGCATTACTTTGCTTGAGTTGATGGGCGCTTCCATCTTTATAATTTCAGATTTAGCGGCGTTCTTGGAGGCTTTCAAGTGCTTCGTTACGATGTTGACATCCTTAACGACGACTGTGCCTTTCTTGGGGTGAACTGCTAAGATCTCGCTCTTTACACCCTTGTCGTTACCGGAGATAACAACAACTTTATCATTTTTTCTTACATGCATTTTCATTGTTTGTTTTCTCCTTTTTTATAATACTTCCGGTGCCAGGGACAGGATCTTCTGGAAGTCCTTGTCTCTTAATTCTCTGGCCACGGGCCCGAAGATACGAGTTCCTCTGGGGTTTTTGTCATCCTTGATAATAACTGCTGCATTTTCGTCGAACCGGATATAAGTTCCGTCAGGTCTTCTGACACCCTTTACCGTACGAACGATAACAGCTTTGATTACATCACCCTTCTTAACAACTCCGCCTGGTGTTGCACTTTTAACAGAAGCGACGATGGTATCTCCTATGTTTCCATATCTTCTACGGGATCCGCCCATAACTCGGATGCACATGATTACTCTTGCGCCGGAATTATCAGCGACCTTTAGAAGTGTTTGCTGCTGAATCATTTCTGACCTCCTTCCAAAGCCCTACTTGGCCTTCTCGATGATTTCGACCAGTCTAAAGTTTTTATCCTTTGACAAAGGTCTTGTTTCCATTATTAAAACTCTGTCGTTAATCTGAGCTTCATTATTTTCATCATGTGCCTTGTACTTTGTGGTCCGATTGACAGTTTTTCCGTATAACGGATGTCTGACCTTGGTTTCGATGGCGACAACAATTGTCTTATCCATCTTATTGGACACAACACGACCAATGAATGTTCTTCTGTTTTTTCTGCCTGAGGCAGTTTCGTTTGTCACTGTTTCCACAGTTTCATTTTTGTTAACTTCTTCCATGTTTTAATGACCTCCCTTCAAAGTCTACTGCTCAACGGAGTAGCCGATTTCCTGCTCTCTTAAGACGGTCTTGATCTGAGCAATGTTTTTCTTGACTTCTTTGATTCTAGTTGGATTCTCAAGCTGACCGGTGGTAAGCTGGAATCTTAAGTTGAAGAGCTCTTTCTTAAGATCAAGCAATCTTGTTTCTAGATCTTCTACTGAGTTTCCTCTGATATCGTTAAGTTCTCTGACTTTCATTACTCTTCACCACCCATATCTTCAAAGTCTTTTCTTGAAACGAATTTAGTGGCGATCGGCAGCTTGTGTGAAGCAAGTCTCATTGCTTCGCGGGCTTTGTCCTCTTCAACACCGGCCAGTTCAAACAGAACGCGGCCTGGCTTGACAACAGCAACCCAGTATTCGACAGAGCCTTTACCGGATCCCATACGGGTTTCAGCCGGCTTTTCGGTGATCGGCTTGTCAGGGAATACCTTGATCCACTGCTTTCCACCTCTTTTTATATAACGGTTAATCGCAACACGGGCGGCTTCGATCTGGTTGGATGTAAGCCATCCACACTCAGTTGCCTGAAGGCCGAACTCACCGTAAGCAATAAAATTACCACGGGTTGCTTTGCCTCGCATATTGCCCTTTTGCTGCTTTCTATGTTTAACTCTCTTAGGCATTAACATGTGTAGTTCCTCCTTTCATAAGATCCTAGTTTCTTTGGGTCTTCTCTTCCTGAATTTTCTTGACAGGAAGGATTTCGCCCTTGTACACCCAGACCTTGACTCCGATCTTTCCATAGATCGTATCTGCCTCGGCGAATCCATACTCAATGTCAGCTCTTAATGTCTGCAGTGGAATTGATCCTTCGTGGTAGGATTCGGTCCGGGCAATTTCTGCACCACCGAGTCTGCCAGCGCACATGGTCTTAACACCCTTGACACCATTCATACGCATGGCTCTTTGGATGGTCTGCTTCATTGCACGACGGAAGGAAATTCTCTTTTCAAGCTGAGCCGCAATGTTCTCAGCCATTAGCTGGGCATTGGCATCAACGTTCTTGACTTCAACGATGTTTAAGACGACGTTTTTGTCAGGAGTAATTGCACTAATTTCTTTCTTTAACTGATCGATTCCAGCACCACCCTTGCCGATTACAATACCCGGCTTGGCGGTATAGATGTTCAGTTTTAATCTCTTGGCAGCCCGTTCGATCTCGATCTTGGAGATTCCAGCTGTGTAGAGCTTCTTTTTAACAAATTCTCTGACTTTATGATCTTCGATTAAGTTGTCGGCGAAGTTCTTCTTATCTGCATACCATCTTGAATTCCAGTCTTTGACTACTCCGACTCGGAACCCATGTGGATTAATTTTTTGTCCCACTAGCTTTTTACCTCCTTATGCTTTTTCTGCTACAACCACAGTAATGTGGCTGGTTCTTTTGTAGATGGAGAACGCACGTCCCTGTGCATGGGGTTGGAATCTCTTGATGATGGGACCTGGGCCAACGTGGCATTCAGTCACATACAAAGCATCCCGATCCATTTCCAGGTTGTTTTCTGCATTTGCAACGGCGCTCTTTAGAACTTTACCCACGACGACTGCTGCGTCTTTGGGTGTGTACTGCAGAATTGCCATGGCATCGTCCACGTTCTTGCCGCGGATGAGATCCAGAACAATGTTAACCTTCAGGGGGCTCATTCTGATGTATCGAGCAATGGCCTTAGCCGTTACTCTCTGCGCTGCGGCAGCTTTGGCTTCTCTTCTTTCCGCTTTTTCTTCGGCGGTCAGATGAAGTTTTTCTTTTGGCTTGGACTCTTTGTTGGCGAGTCGTTCCCGTCTGTCATCACGCTTGGCTTTTGCCTTTTGGCGACCGGCAGCAAACTTAGCTTCCTTTTCGGAATCTTTCTTTGACTTCGGTGCTTCCTTAGCAGCTTCAGCAGGAGCAACAGCTTCGTTGTTTTCTACTGCTTCGGATGCTTCAGCGTTTACGGCTTCAACATCTGTGTTTAAATTCATTTCTTCAACCATTTAAGCTATCCTCCTTTCTTACTTGACCCGGGACTTTTTCTCAGAAGCATGGCCTCTGTAAGTCCGAGTAAAAGCAAATTCACCCAGTTTATGTCCGACCATATCTTCGGAAATATATACTGGAATATGCTTTCTGCCGTCATGGACAGCGATGGTGTGACCGATCATTTCCGGGAAGATGGTTGATGACCTGGACCAGGTCTTAATAACCTTCTTTTCTCCCTTAGCGTTCATCTCTACTATTTTCTTCAAAAGACCTTCATGGATAAAAGGCCCCTTTTTAATTGATCTGCTCAAGTTCTTCCTCCCTTCGAGAATGTAAGGTGATCTGTAATCTCATTGGATTACTTCTCATTCCGTCTCTTGACGATGAGTCTGTCAGAGTATTTGTGATGTTTTCTTGTTCTATAGCCCAATGCTGGTTTACCCCAAGGAGTAAGTGGTCCTGCATGACCGATTGGTGCTTTACCTTCACCACCACCATGTGGATGATCGTTCGGGTTCATGACAGATCCACGGACAGTTGGTCTGAAACCAAGATGTCTGACACGTCCGGCATTACCGTAGTTTTCATTCTGATGGGTGGCATTGGAGACAACTCCGATGGTCGCTTTACACTCGATCCGAACATATCTCATTTCGGTTGAGGGTAGTCTTAATGTTGCGTAGTCGCCTTCTTTCGCCATCAGCTGAGCGGAAGCTCCGGCTGAACGGACCATCTGAGCGCCTTTGCCCTTTTGGAGTTCGATGTTATGAACGACAGTACCAACCGGAATATTCTTCAAAGGAAGCGCATTACCTGGCTTGATATCTGCATTTGGACCAGCTTCGATCTTGTCGCCGACTTTGATGCCAGCCGGAGCGATGATGTATCTCTTCTCACCGTCTGCATAGACGACTAAAGCGATGAATGCTGTGCGGTTTGGATCGTACTCGATGGTTGCGACCTTACCTGGAATACCATCTTTATCTCTCTTAAAGTCAATGATTCTGTAATTTTTCTTATGTCCGCCACCTCTGTGTCTGACAGTGATTTTTCCATGAGCATTACGGCCCGCCTTCTGCTTCTTGGGTTCAAGAAGTGCTTTCTGAGGCTTATCGGTCGTAATTTCCTCGAAGGTGCTCATGGTCATATGTCGTCTAGAAGGTGTCGTAGGTCTAAAACCTCTAATTGCCATTTACCTATTCCTCCTGTTTGTGTTTATTATCTGGCTCAACTTGCCAATATCAGGGATATGCTCCCCGCGTCAAAAGCCATTTCGACTAAATTAGCTGCCTAACTTAGTTCATGTTCTCGAAGAACTCAATGGTTTTTGAATCTTCTGTCAGTGTGATTACTGCCTTCTTGGTGTCAGACCGCTTGCCCTGGTGAACTCCAACGCGTTTGTCTTTACCAAGCCGGTTCTGAGTCTTTACAGATTCCACGGACACGCCGAAAACTTCTTCAACTGCGTGCTTGATCATGGTTTTGTCTGCATCGACATGAACTAAGAATGTGTACTTCTTCGCTTCCATACCGGACATGGACTTTTCAGTTATGACCGGCTTTCTGATGATATCCCAGCTTGTCAGCTTAAGTGCCATTATGCGTACACCTCCTCAAGTTTCTTAACTGCATCCTGAGTCAGGATGAGTTTTTCATGTTTGACAATGTCATAAATATTGATGTTGTTGCAAGGTACGAATGTGATTCCTTCGATGTTTCTGGCGCTCTTGTAAGCGTTCATTTCAACATCGCCGGTTACGATCAACGCTTTCTTGACTGACAGTGCTGCCATTAAAGCAACCATTGTCTTGGTCTTTGGTGCGTCCATCGCCAGGGAATCAATTACCAAAAGATTCGCTTCAGCTACCTTTGATGATAAGGCTGACTTCATTGCAACTCTCTTCATGGTTTTTGGAATCGCGATCCGGTAGTCTCTTGGCTTGGGAGCAAAGACGATACCACCGTGAGCCCACTGTGGGGATCTGGTTGAACCCTGACGGGCACGGCCGGTTCCCTTTTGGCGCCAAGGCTTGATTCCGCCTCCGCGAACTTCAGCTCTGGTCTTAGCGGACTGAGTTCCCTGTCTCTTGTTGGCAAGGAGAGCCACTATTACCTGGTGCATCGCAGCTTCGTTGACGGGAAATTCGAATACGGAAGCATTCAATTCCACATCGCCGACCTGGCTGCCTTCGATATTATATAATCCAACTTTAGGCATTTTCTAGTCCTCCTTCCTACGCTTTAACGCTGTTTCTGATCACAACGGTTCCCTTGTTAGGACCTGGGATACCACCCTTGATCAGAATGACGTTTTGTTCGGGCATGATCTTGACAATTTCAAGGTTCAGCACCGTTCTCTTGACATGGCCCATGTGACCGGGCATTTTTCTGTTTTTAAATGTTCTGGATGGATCGGATGATGCACCCTGTGAACCTGGGGCTCTGTGGAACTTGGAACCATGAGTTTCAGGTCCGCGCTTGAAGTTCCATCTGCGGATAACACCCTGGAACCCTTTTCCCTTGGAAACTCCGGATACATCAACTTTCTCACCGGCTTCAAAGACTGTGACCGTGATCTCGTCTTTAACGCTGTATGCGGAAATGTCTTCCAGTTTGAATTCTTTCAGGAATCTCTTTGGTTCAACTCCAGCTTTTGCAAAAGTACCTTTTCTTGGTTTGTTGACTAATCGTTCTCTGATTTCGCCAAATCCAATCTGGATCGCATTGTAGCCTTCATTTTCCTCAGTTTTGATCTGTACTACGACGTTAGGCGTTGCCTCAACGACGGTTACAGGAATCATTCTTCCCTGCTCATCAAAAATCTGGGTCATTCCGATTTTCTTACCCATAATCGCTTTTATCATTACATATACCTCCTGTAAATAATTAGCGGATCGTAAATTCTGCATTTACGGTCATAATGATCTTAGGATTACCTAAACCATTAAAGCTTGATCTCGATGTCGACACCAGCTGGTAAATCAAGTCTCATAAGTGCATCGACTGTCTTCGGGGTCGGGTTGATGATGTCGATCAATCTCTTGTGAGTCCGGATCTCGAACTGCTCTCTAGCATCTTTGTACTTGTGAACTGCTCTTAAGACCGTGATGATTTCTTTGTCTGTAGGCAGTGGAACCGGTCCTACGACCTTTGCTCCTGAGCCTTTCGCGCTCTCCACAATTCTTTCGGCGCTCTGATCAAGTAATGCATGATCAAAAGCCTTCAGTCTGATTCTGATTTTCTGAGTTGCCATTTTTTCTCCTCCTTTTTCGTGTACGTAAACTTCAACGCACCACAGCGGTATCATCGTAAACTGTCCCGGGTGTTGCGCCCTAAAAAAAGCGCAAGGGAACAGAACATGACTCCGGCGTCCCAACTTATAAGCCGGGGCTCGCTCATCAGGAATTCCCTGGAAGTCCAGTAACCTCCTGAGTCATCGCTACTGTTTCGCAACTTAATAATTATAACACAGGTTTAAATAAGGATTCAATCTATTTCCAACCGACCTTGAAAATTTCTTAAACAAACTTATTTTCCCCTCGCTAAATTCATCAAGCTTTCTTATATTAGAGCAACGACCCCATAAATACAATAGTTTTTTATATTTTAGCCCAAAAATATTTTCAAATCTTATTTTTCCTACCCAAAACTTCGCAAAATTAGACATTTCCGCATCCATCCCAACCAAAACCCCACCTCTTTGCCATGGTATTATCCATTCACCCCACCAATGACTCAGTCAAGCTAGGGAGTCCATCTGCAGTCCAATCTCTTTCAAGCCCTTCCCCTCTCTGTGTCCAATCCACCTGTTTGCTTCCTTACATATAAGAAGGAATTTCGATTTAGGTTTAAATTCCTGTTTGGTTAAAACGTTCTTCGGCAGACTCCCTAGTTGAACCCCTGTTTAATCTTATATTTGTCTCCTGGTTTGTCTCCCGGCTGATCATAAGACTGATCTCCTGGTTTGTCTCCCGGGTGATCATAAGACTGATCTCCCGGCTGATCTCATGGCAGATCTGCTGGCTGATCTGCCGATTTATCGATTGGTCCAGAGAGGATCGAGGCAGGTTGATACCACATTGTAACCCCTGGTTTCTTTGACAATTTATAATGAAAGAAACCATTCTAATTTAAGGACTCATTGTAAATCCTAGAAATATCATAAGATCATACCCCCTACTCAACTCATTGCCCATCCGGAGGAATCATGGAAAACGAACAAAAATCAAGTCCTACGATAGACGCCCCCAATCCATCCCGATATGACCCTGTTATTCTATGGAATCATTCCATCAAAACTTTGCAGACCGGCTCTTTGTCAAAGCGACGCCTTCTAGCCCTCTACGGTCTTCCCATGGCCTGGTTTTTCACCAATCATTATTTAGCTGCCCCGCGCGGCTTCTATCAAGGTATTTTCTGGCCGCTGTTTCTTCTGATCACTTTGTGGTTTTTTAAAGATGAACTTCGTTTCAAAGATCCCATTGTGGTTTTATCCGGATTGGGTGTTTTAGCCGGTTCTATCCATTCCATTCGTTACGCGCAAATGGATATGTCTGCTTTGAATTTTATGGCATTGCCCCTCCTTTCAGTCTTCTGCCTCATCGTCGCGACCCGAAGCCATCGTGAGATCACCCTTCGTCCCTTCTTATCTACCCTAGATAGTCTCTTGATCAAACCATTGCTGTCGATCTTTCGAATCATTCCGTTCTTAACAAATCCCAAAGACCAAGCCAGGCCGCTCTCCACGTTTAAGCAACAGCTCCGGGAAATCCTGATCGGCCTTATGATCGCCATCCCCATCGTGTTATATCTTTTATCCCTCCTAGTCAAAGCCGATTTAGACTTCGCCCAGTCCGTCAATGCTTTTCTCAATGGGTTTTTACAGTTCAACCTCGGCGATCTGTCATCGCGGATCCTGATTAGCTTTATCGCCCTTGTCTACTTTTTGGGTGTCGTCATGGGGATCCGGCTTAACCAACAGCAAGCTGCCATCCGAATGAATTTCAAAGGCAATCAATCAGCTATCACATCAGTCATCATTTTATGGTCCGTTAACCTTCTTTATCTCTTGTTTACGCTGACTCAACTAAAGACCTTGTATTTCCCCAAAGAAGCATTAACTGCCATGAATCTGGGCATTGCTCAATATGCTCGGTCCGGTTTCTTTAGCCTCCTTTTGGTCATTTTGATCAACTTAGTTCTCCTTTGGTACTTAAACAGTTCTACTAAAAGTTCAATTCGACTTAACCAAGCGATGAAAATTGGTTATTTCATGATGACGTTCTTTACCATCAACCTGATCGGTTCGAGTTTTTATAAAATGAGTCTTTATGAAGCCACCTATGGATTTACCTTCCTTCGACTAATCGTTAAGTTCGCTTTGATTTTCTTTAGTTTAGGTCTGGTGTTGATGGTGCTGTTCCTGCTGAATAAGATCAAAGAACTGATCAATCCGTTGACCCTTTTGGCCATCACGATGTTCATCGTATTGAGTTTATTAAACATTGATGGAATCATCGTCCATAAAGCTGCTGATATTTATAATACAACGGGAAAACTTGATCTCGTATATTTGTCAGAACTCTCCACTGATGCCTACCCTGCTCTGGCTGATGCGTTTCATTTGGGGGATACCCAAGATCCAAATCTTCTGGACTTAAAAAAGAAGTATCTAGCTAATAAACTAGAAACCCTTACCTCCGATCTTTACAAAGAGCACCCTTGGGCCGTCTCCATTACTGAACTCCAATTCAAGCCCTATTGACCGCTTGCCTTTCCACTCAAAGGCTTCAATTGACTCTGAATGCTAAACCTGCCACAGACCCTTTCTGGAGCAGGTTTAGCATTCATTTTTTCACACTAATTTCTCAAATTATCCATGGAAATCATGGTCCATATCCACTATATTCAAACCATAATGGATTCATTGAAATCCCAAGAGGATAAACTCTCAAACACCAACCTATTATTTTATCCATTGATCACGAATTTGTTTACCGCTACCGCTCATGAATTTGTTTACCAATACCACTCATGAAGTTATTTACCTCAAAAAACTACTTTTTAGAAAAACCGCATTTTGATAATTCTTTTTTGAGAAAAACACTTGATACTGAGCACTTGATACTGAGCACTTCATACTGAACACTTCATACTGAGCACTAAATAAGAAACTAATCTTGTCTTACTGACAGTTCAGAAACAATGAACCACTTGCTAAAAAAGAGCTTTAAAAATGGGTAAAAACGGAAGTCTGTCACCCTATCTCTATTTTGACGGTAACTGCCTAGAAGCAGTTAATTATTATGCTGCTGTGTTTGAACTGGATCCCCCTGAAATTTTAAAGTACAGCAAAGGCGACTATCCCATGGAAGTGACCGAAGCTGAAGAGGGGCTGGTGATGTATGCCACCCTGGCCTTTGAAAATATGAATCTGATGTTCAGCGATGACCCCATCTCCCATCCAGTCCCTACCGACAATGCCATGATCGTCTTAAACTGGTCAACTTCTGATCCGGACTTGTATGACCGTGTCTGGTCAACTATGGCTAAGGACGGTTCCATTCAAACTGAATGTTCTGCTACTTTTTTCGCCCAGAAATTCGGTGTTATCAAGGACCCCTACGGACTTTTTTGGCAGCTTGGCCTAAATCCGATGGAAACGACCAATGAATTAGGATCAGTCCCAATTTCATAACACCCTTAGATATTACAAAGGCACAGGAACCGAATGATTGATCCGGTTCCTGTGCCTTTTATTTTTTTGTGACTCTAGCGTTTGTTTTTCTAGAGTTTTCAAGAGTTTGTTTAAATCGTCAATTTAAAGCTGGTCGCTTTAGCTCAGAGCCTCTGCAATGGCTTTGGCGCCGGAGAGATCTTCTTCCGTTGGCACCCAATTGATCCGCATCTCGGTATCTTTGACTTCAAAGCCTGCGGTTGTCAACATTTCCCGCAGAACCTTGTTGCCTTCGCCGCTCCAGCCATAGGAACCAAATACAGCGGCCTTCTTGCCGGGCAATTTAAGTTCCTTAAGGAAGTGCAGCCAACCGCCCACGGATGACAGGATGTCATTGCCGACTGTTGGTGAACCCACTGCGATGGCCCTTGATTTGAAGACTTCGGTCATGATGTCATTTTTATCGGAATGGGCAATGTTAAAGGTTTTAACTTTGGTATTAGGGGCTAATACTGAAAGTTCCTGGCCGATGCGGTGAGCGATCATTTTGGTGCTGTCCCACATGGTGTCATAAACGATGGTGATCTGATCTTCCTGATAGTTGTCACACCACTTGGCATAGGCTTCTACGATCTGCATTGGGTTATCTCGCCAGATGACGCCATGGCTGGGCGCAATGATATCGATGGGCAGACCCAACCCGATGACTTCTTCCAATTTCTTCTTGACCAGAGGGGAGAAGGGCGCCAGGATGTTGGCATAATATTTAATGCATTCTTCCCATAAGAGGCACTGATCGGCCTTGTCATTGAATAATTCGTCGCAGGCATAATGCTGTCCGAATGCATCGTTGGAGAAGAGGATGTTATCGCCAGTTAGGTAGGTAGCCATGGAATCAGGCCAGTGGAGCATTCTCATTTCGACGAATACCAAAGATTTGCCGTTACCAATATCCAGCGAATCGCCGGTTTTGACCACGTTATAATTCCATTCAGGATGATGATACTGACCAACCAAGGACTTTACCGCATTGGCTGTGCAATAAATTGGAGTTTCTGGGATTTCCGCCATTAACATGGGAAGAACACCGGAGTGATCGACTTCTCCGTGATTGACAATGATATAATCAATTTTCTTTAGATCCACTTCTTTTTTGAGGTTATCCAAAAATTCCGTTGAATGTGGTTTCCAGATCGTATCGATCAAAACAGTTTTTTCTTCTTCAACCAAGTAGGCATTCTGGCTGGAACCATGATTCACACTATAGTCATCCCCGTGGAAGTTATAGAGTTCCCAGTCAACTTTACCTACCCATGATACGTTGTTCTTTACCTGTCTTTTCATTAATTTACGCTCCTTTGCAATGCATCGATTAGTATGAAGTTTTCTTTATAAACGTGGATCAGTAGTGACTCCGTCAATTCCTCCAGCAAGCCGAAGGTTTTGGCATAAGTCATACAAGCGTCAGCAGGTGGAGTAAACTTGTCGGTCAAGGTCTGGATCTCATGAATAATCTCACCGACTATTTTATGGTCTTCTTCCAGATCTTTGAAGTTAGCAATGAGTTCCGGTGTTACCGCTTTCGTTTCCAAGGCGAGTCGTATGGCCGGGAAGTATAATTCATCTTCTTTGACCAAGTGGACCTCAAGTTCCTTCTTAAGATCCGCAAACTGATCATGGAGCTTCATCAATACTTCGCCGTGATGGTCAAAATGAACTTGCATGATTTTGTTTAAGAACTTATCAATTTCGAATAAGAGTTTTCGCTCCGGAAAATGATGCATCCCCTGTATATTATCTAAGAGCTTTGGCACGGACAGGTTTTGAAGATCCAGTGGCAGCAACGGAAGGATCAGATCCTTGTTTTCTGCTTCAAATTGACCCATTTCTGCAAAAAAGACATCTCGGTCATACCCTTGATTTGCCAGAACCTTTGCTATGGACTGATCAGCGCCCCAGCTATAGTCTATGTTCTTCTGGTTGAAAAACTTAATTCTAGCCGGATTCTGAGTGATCAGATCCTTGACAGTCTCCCCTGACGGTTGTTGCTGTATATTTAGCTCCATTATTACTCGCTCCTTTTGTTAGTTTCTATTCTCATTATAAGTAGCGTGATCGAATCTAAATATGATTCAGGTCAAATTTCAAAAATTAATGTCTACTCACTTCTTTGCGCTCGTCTTGGCTCGAGTGGTGCTTTACTCTTAATTTAGTAACACCTTTGACTAAATCGGCAGGATAGGACTCTTTAGCGATGATGCTGGCTCGACGTGTCAAACGGCACCGCCTAAAAATTCGGTCAATTTAATATTAGGCCATAAACGGTTACATTTCAAGCAGAATAGGTTTTTCACAATCTTTAGGTATAAGCCCCTTGCTCGGATCAGCCACTTGACTAAAACGACAAAAAACCAGAGACCTACCCAATGGAGTCGTAGCCTCTGGTTTATTATCAACTTATAGTTCAAGCCTTGTTTTGCAGATGGTTCAATTAGCAGTATTTGTCGCGCTGGGCTTTGATCTGCCCTTCCAATGGAACGATGTCATAATATTCCGCCTGGTGTTCTTCGATGCAGCTTCTGGTCTGATCAATATCTTCAGGCCGGATCAAGAGGGACATTCCACAGGATAATTTCCCTTGAATGGATCGGGGAGCCGGAGCGATCCGGTTTTCAATGCCATTGTCCAAGAGGAGATCATGCAGCTTCAACCCTTGCATATAATTCTTGAACAAGATGTAATATTTAAGATCTTGGTTAAGCATTGAGCATTTCGACAAAAGCGCCGATTCTGGTTCTAAGCTGTTCGGAATCTGAATCAGTGTAGTCTGTTTCAATGTTTAGGATCGGAATTCCAGCTTCTTTAAGGGCTCTTGTTACGTTGAACTTTTCGATGTCATAGATTCCACAGAACTTCAGGTTGCAGTCAATAACGCCGTCCGCCTTATATTCCTTAGCTAACCGGATGATATCATCGATTCTACCACCGTTGGGAGTGAAGCAAGCACAATTATTTTTCATGTACCGTTCGGACAATGCCCTATATTGACCGTCCAAGGTCGTCTGGGTCTCATCCACCAGATTTTCAAAGTATCTGGTACCGGTGCACATTTCTTCGCAAACTACGGCAGCTCCGGAGGTTTCGATGATATTGTGGAGTTTCCAGTTTGGAACTGCCAAAGGAGTCCCTGTCACTAAGATCCGCTTTGTTCCAACTGGAACAACGGAGACACCGTCTGCGATCCGTTGTTCCAGTTCGTCAGCCAAACGGTTGCACATCTGAGCACATCTTACGGGATCATCAAAGAATGCGATCTGAGTCATCAATAGCGCATCCCGACCGGAAATCGGAAGAATTTCTGATTTCCGAGCTTCGTAAACTCTGGCCAGGGCTTTTCGCTTCTCATTGAGAACTTTGATGGAATCATTGAGTTTATCCACAGTAATGGAATTTCCGGTAACTTCTTCGACGGTTTTGGAGAAATCACTGATTTCCTCTTTCCATTTAAGTAGATCCTTCTCCCGTTTCATCTGAGGAACATCCATGATATACATCGGTACTTCTTCGCCTAAGATCTCATAGGCTTTTTTCTTACCGTCACAGGTCGTTTCCCCCACATACATATCTGCGATCCGGAAAAACGGACAGGTTTTTCCAAGGCGGGCCCCAACGGATGCCTTGATCAATGCACAAGTACTCTTTGGCAGGACCGCTTCGCCATCTTCAACCCAGAATTGTGATCCGCCGCATAAGCCGGTGACGATTCCATTGGCTGCAACAACAACTTCATCAGGGACATAGACGCAGAATGTTCCAAACACTTTTTGACCATTTTTTTGGGCTTCGACGAGCTCCGCCGGTCTGATTCCGTGAACTTCCGAGATTACAAGATCCCAGAAATCCATTGCCTTAGGCCGGTTTTCCTGAGACAGGAAAACATCTCCAACTGCCATGGGCAAAACCTGACATAAGTTGTCATGGTTATCAATGTCCATTCCCAGTTCTTTCCACATTTCTACATAATTTGACATGTTCGTTCCCCCATAAATTTACGATTATTTGAGCTTGGTCCATTTGAGCTTGGTCCATTTGACTGCTTTGTATTCTTAAGCTTATTGGCTTATTGGCTTCTTGGCTTCTTGGCTTCTTGCTTCTTAGTCTAGCCATCTCGGTATTCTTCTATTCCAAGTGTTTTAGGATGTCCTGGGCCTCAGGTTCCATCGGTTGTTAGCTGGATCCTGAGCTAGGTTTTATTTTTTTATTTAATTATCTTATCTGCACTGCTGTGGTTTTAAATCAGTTCGGTGGTGTTAGCACCCTCATTTGGACTGGCTATTTCACCAACTGCCTTAATCGCTTCATCAACTTCATCTTCAGTTGTATACCAGGCAAAGCTAAACCGGACGGCTCCGCGTTGGGTGGTATGGAGCGCTTCATGCATCCTTGGCGCACAATGAGCACCCGGTCTTGTGGCGATGCCATAGGTTTGTTCGAGTTCATCGGCTACTTCGCCTGATTCATAGTCCCGGATATTCAAGGCCACAATAGCCGCCCGTTCGGGATTGGAGAAGTCCCCATAAACAGTGACCCCATCAATTTTTGCTACCCCATCATAAAAACGACGCATCAATCCTTCTTCTTTTTCTTGGATCACTTCGATTCCAACTCGATTGATATAGCCGACTGCAGCACTTAATCCGGCAATGCCGTGATTGTTAAGTGTGCCGGCTTCCAGGTGGGTCGGTAACTCAGCTGGTTGAGTTTTGCTATAGGATTGCACCCCGGAACCGCCCACTTTTAGTGGACGAATATCAATATCAGCACCGATGCACAGACCGCCGGTACCCTGGGGACCCATCAGTCCTTTGTGACCGGTAAAGCACAGCACATCGATGTTCATCGCTTCCATATCAATGGACCGGCAACCGGCCGTTTGCGAGGCATCCACGATCAGCAGCAAACCGTTTTCTTTTGCCAGTTTACCGATGCGGGCAACATCGAGAATTGTGCCCGTCAGGTTTGAAGCATGGGTACATACGATGGCCTTGGTATTCGGTCGGATCAGTGGTTCAAAGTCTTCGTAGTTTATATTGCCCAAAAGATCCGCAAAAACAAAATCAAGTTCCACCCCTTGTTCTTGTTCTAATCGGTAAAGTGGTCTTAGCACCGAATTATGTTCAAGATCGGTGGTTATGATGTGGTCCCCCGGCCCAAACAAGCCGTTTATGGCTGTATTGAGCGCTTCCGTTGAATTGGCCGTAAATACAACCCGGTCCGCCCGCTTGCAGCCAAACAAGGCTGCAAGTCTGGTCCGTGCGGTATAAACAGTGCGGGCAGCTATAAGGGAGCTGTTGTAAGTTCCCCGGGACGAGTTGCCCATGGAGGTCATCGCTTCCGTGACTGCCGCGATGACTTCCGGTGGCTTATGAAGAGTTGTGGCCGCATTATCAAGGTAAATCATATCCCTACCATCCTTTGCGGGCAGACAGTGCTGCCCCGATCGCACCGGCATAGCGTCCTTCGGGTTTGGCGATCACCGTTACTTTAAGTGCCTCAGCCAGTGCAGTTCGGATATAATTAGATTCACACAATCCGCCGGTCAGGCAGACCGGTGATCCGGATTTAACCAAACGAACTGCCTGGGATGAAACCTTTTTCACGATGGAATCTACAATGGCAAACGCTATGTTTTCTTTTCGTTCACCTCGCCCAATGAGGCTGATGACTTCAGACTCTGCAAAAACAGTACACATCGAACTGATCGATGTATTACTGCCTTTAGCAGCCAACTCATCCAGCTCCCCTTGACGCACACCCAAGGTATTGGCCATGACTTCCAGAAAGCGTCCGGTACCGGCCGAGCATTTATCATTCATGATAAAATCTGCAACCATTTTGTTTTCAACCCGGATAATTTTCGTATCTTGGCCGCCGATATCGATGACCGTAACCTCAGCAAGTTCATGAAGAAAGCTGGCTCCAACGGCATGACAGGTAATTTCAGTGATCAGCTTGTTTGCGTAGGGCACACTAACACGGCCATAACCCGTCGCAACCGTTACGGAACCTTCCGGATCGTAGCCATGTTGGACCAAATTGACCCGAATGGCTTCGGCGGTTTCGATGCTGCTCCAGCCGGTGGGCTGCACAAAATGGTAAATTAAATTTTTGTTATCATCTAACACGGCTGTTTTTGCACTAGTCGAGCCGATATCAATTCCGATATACTGCATTGGATCACACTCCATTTCACGAACCACTTTGGGTCATAGTTCAAACCAATTATAAAATATGGAGAAATTTTTAACAAATAGTTAGATCCAATGATAAAAGACTTGTTATCTATTTACTAGATAACAAGTCTTTTACGTTCTATTGAATTTATCGGAGAAAAAGCTGCCTCACCCGCTGCAAATAGCCATTGGCCAACTCGAGAAGGCACCATCGCCACCTTAAATGGATTGGGTTCTAATGGAATTGGTCTATTATGGCTTTTTTGCTATCTCATTTTTTGCCCAGGCTGGTTCGGCTGGTGACGTAGGCCACAAATTCTTTGGCCAATTCGCCCATGTTGTCTTTTTTATAATACACCATGTAGATCTCTCGACTAATTGGTTGATCATCTAATTCAAACAGCAGGACGCGGCCGTCCTCCACTTCGTCCTGTACCGACAAATTCGAAAGAATGGCGACACCTACCCCTAGTTCTACTAATTCCTTGGTTACTTCAGGACTCGAGACCCGGGCAACCGTATGAATGTTGCGGATGTCCATTTGCGTGGCGCTGAAGTAGTTATCCACCATGACCTGAGTACCTGAACCTAATTCACGAGACACCATGGGTTCTGTGAGGAGTTCCTTGCCCATGACACCTTTGGCGGCCAAATTTGCAAACTTGGGCGTATTGGGTGTGATCATGACCAGTCGATCCTGGGTGACCGGTTCATAGTTCAAAGCTTTTCGGTTGTAGAAGCTCCCGACAAATCCAATTTGGATGGCTCCATCAATGATCATCTGATGGACCTGCTCGCTGTCGCCGTCGCGAATGGTAAAGGCGGCTTCCTTGTGGACATTCAGGAATTCACTGATATAGGTGGGGATAACACTTTGGGAAGGCACGGTGGATGCACCAATGATGATCTCGTGATCGGTGTACCCAATGACATTGCGCTCTAGGGTGTCACAGCGCAAAATGATGTCCTTGGCATATTGATAGACCCGCTTGCCCTCGGTGGTGAACTGGATGTTCTTTTTTGCCTCGCGCCGAAACAAGACGACCCCTAACTCGTCCTCCAGGGTCTGAATATGATTACTGACTGTAGACTGCGATAGATACAGCTTCTTGGCAGCTTTTGTAAAACTCTTCATTTCCACCACTTCGATGAAGACCCGCAATTGTTTTAGGTTGAAATTACTCATGCCGATGATCCCCTCCTTCCAACGTCTTTATTTTATATAGATCGAATTACAAGCTTAGAATTGGTCAGTTCCAACTTGGACAGGTCTTAACTTGAAACTGGGTGTAGCCAAACCCTAGACTTGACCCATTGACTGCCCCCCTTGCGGTGGAAGGCGGTTCGACCGTCTACTAAACTTTTAGCTTATCCCGCCGCTACGGTCCAATTTGCTTTGCCAGGACCTCCAGTGCCTTCATCATCTGAGCATCCTCCGGTTTGACCAGACTGGACGAATTGCTCCGATCGCCCAAAACAACCAAATCCGGTCCAATTCCATTTCCTTGAATTTCTGCACCGGAAGGCAAGAGATAGGATCCAGTGGCCAGTTTGATCCCTTCGCCTTCCGGTCGGCTGATATAGGAGAAGATCCGCCCCTCACCTAAAGACTTCTCACCGATGACCACCACCGATTCTTCTTCACCTAACACACCCGCCACGATTTCAGCCGTTCCTTCGGTCTGACCGTTGATCAAAACCACCAGGGGCACATGACTGTATTTTCCGGAATTTGACATGAAATCCCGGATCTTCCCCTGAGTATCCCGCAGGGATACGATCTTTTGCCCCTTGGGGATAAATGAGCCGGCAATATTGACGCTTTCTGTCAGTTGGCCGGTGGGTGTATTTCGCAGATCCAAGACAATACCCAACGCTCCTTGCCTCACCAGATCATCTACAATAACGGAGAATTCTGAATCCATATCCAAATAGAAGCCGGGTAAGTGGATGACTCCCATCCGATCTTCTAGTTGGGTCAAGATGGTCTTTTTATCTAGTTTGCGCAGCTTCACATTGACTTCGATGTGTTTTTCATCCCGCATGATGTTTAGCTGAACCGTCCGGTTCTCTTTGCTGCGCAGAACATTTCGAGCCGTTTCAATTTCCGTTCCGGTTGTTACCATATCGTTGATTTTAAAAATCACGTCCCCCGACAGGACCCCGGCTAATTCGCCTTGACTTCCCGATTCTGTGGCGATCACGATGATCTTTCCGGATTTCACCCCCAGTGAGATTCCCGCACCATGGGTCATTTGATTGCGATTTAAAATATCATTGAATTGCACTGCATTAAAATATTCACCGCCGGCATTCTCTAACGTGCCGACCATTCCCTTTAAGGCACCTTCTAATAGTTTAGAATCAACGATGGGGCCGTTGTACTGATTCTCGATAAAGCGTTTGATCCGTTCCAGTTTCATCCAATCCACATTAGCTTCGACCACCGGCTGATTTGGAGCTTTCCCGGTAAAGAACCGACTAAAGAGGAGCGGCCCGTCGGTCCTAAGCCGAAAGCCCATAAATAGGGACATGGTTAAGATCAGAAAGAGGAGTATGAATTTCATCCATAAATGGTCTGAGTCTTTTCTTTTGTTCACTGCAGTAGTCCTCCTTTTTCTAAGAATCTTAAAGTCGATTAAGGTTTGTTAAAATCCATAAGCGCTGTTTAAAGTCCGTGAGCGTTGTTTAAAGTCCGTGAGCCTTGTTTAAAGTCCATGAGCCTTGTTTAAAGTCCATGAGCCTTGTTTAAACTGGTATAAAGCTGCTATAATTTTGATCTTTTCGGCTTAATCCCTAATCTTTGCACCCAAAGAGAATTGAAAGTGATCCAGGGCAGCTAGATGGCCCACCTGGTTAAAAGATGCTACCGCCGATTTTGGGATTTCGATCTGGTAGCTAAGGTTATAGGCATCCACCGCCGTATGGAGCACACAAATATCAGTACAGACTCCTACGATCACAACGGTATCGATCCCTCTGGCGCGTAGCAATGCGTCCAACGGTGTACCGTAGAACGCAGAATAACGGACTTTATCGAGCCAGTGAACATTTTTTTGATCTTTTATTTCAGCATAGGTGTCTTTGAGCCTGCCAAAGAGTTCCCGGCCAGGGGTGCCCACAATGTTATGGGGCGGGAATAATTTGGTCTCGGGATGATAGGGATCAAAAGCCTGATGGTAATCCATCGCAAATACGATGGTTCCAGCTTGGTCCATAAACTCTGCTATTTTAAGATTTATGGCCGACTCAATGGCCTGACCGGGCGCACCCACGGTCAATTGTCCATCCGCTGCGATAAAATCATAGGAATAATCGACCACGATCAATGCTTTATTCATAGTACGTCTCCTCCCACGGGGATATATAATAATTTTAACCTATTTGACAACTTTTTGTACAACAAACCTAAGGATAAAGCCAATAATCAAGATAAATATTCCCGAGGCAATGATGCCTAAATCCATTGTCACTGCCATCACTAAACAAGATATTAATCCTGCCCAGGAGATCCAGGTGGGAAAGAGCTTCTTTCCTTCCTTGAGTTTAATGGCACTGATATTAGCTATGGAGTAATAAAGCAAAATGGCAAAGGTCGCCGTTCTGGCGATGATCGAAATGGAACCGGCCAATGCCAGAATGCAAATGATCACTGCGGCAGTTAGGATACTGACCACCGGGACCCCGGCCGGATTGACTTTAGAGAAGACTCCCGGTAGATCCCGTCGACTTGCCATGGCGTAAAACATTCGAGATATCCCCAGGATCTGGGAGAGCAGGACCCCCAGCATGGCCGTACAAGCTGAAAGTCCGATCACCGTCCCAATCCCGGGAGTCGTAAAGACTTGAGCGGCGGCTTCCAGCGGAGCGGATCCTCGGGCCAGTGTTTGGGATCCCACCGCTCCCACCGCTATGACTCCCACTGCACTATAAAGTATGATCGAGGTGATCAAGGTGACTATGACCGCTCGAGGGATGGTTTTCTCTGGCTGGCGCACTTCAGCTCCCAAAGTTGTGATCCGGGCATAGCCGGTAAAGGCAAAAAACAAGAGGCCGGCCGATTGGGCGATGCTTCGCCAGCCATTTGGCGCAAATGGTTTGAGATTATTAAGATCAAATGCCCCAATGCCTGAAACGATAAAATAGGCCAGACCGCCAATGGTGATCGTCACGATGAATTTATTGATCAAACCGACTTTTTTGATGCCGGATAAGTTAGCCAAGGTCAGTAAAACTACAGCTGCAATGGCTGCAAGCCGCTGGTCAATGCCCGGGACCAAGGCATTGAGGTAACCGCCAAAGCCAAGGGCAACAACGCCGCCGGCGGAGAGTTTCGATACTAAAAAAGTCCAGCCGGCAGCAAAGCCGATCGACGGACTCAAGACTTGATAGCCATATTCATAGGTGCCGCCCGAGGCGGGGTAAACGCTGGCAAGCTTTGCCGAGGAGAGTCCATTGCACGTTGCCGCAAAACCGGCAATGACAAGTCCCAATAAGAAAGCCGGTCCAGCGATGCCGGCAGCGACTCCGGTAACTACAAAAATCCCGGCACCGATAACGGCTCCTAAGCCAATGGCTACCGCCCCCGATAGATCCAGATCCCGACGCAGTTCACCTGCTGTTTGTGGTTGTTTTTGCAAATATATCAATCCTTCCCAGTACAAAATTTTATAGAATACTACTGTACTATTCTATTGATTCTCTTATGTGATATCTTAACACAAAGTGTCCATCCCTTCTAATTCCTGGTAGAAACCCCTTTTTTCGCCTCTTTTTTTGCCTCTAATTAAATTACACACCAACGCTACTTGTTGAAGAGCCGTTAAAGAGCCTCTATGGTTGGCTCTAATACTTAGGTTCAAAGCAAAACAGCAGATCATCAGATCTGCTGTTTTGGTCTTACATTGAAAATACACTTTATTCAGTTGTTCCCATAATTGAATGACTCACCTTTTTTTATAACCTCTTTCAGGTTTGTACAGATGATGTTGTAATCCCTAGTGGATTTGTACATATCAGCTAGTGCCTAACGCACTCGAGCTTTTGTCCGATATCCCTATTGGATATGCGGTTGGCTGTCATTTCAATCGTTTAACTTCAGGAACTCCCTCCACACCAGCTGTAGTAAACTACAAAGATCATTAAATCATAGGATTCTTTGACTGCTGGCTATATAAGAGATAATCTTGCGATTATATTCTTAACGCATTTAATTCAGTCAGGTTATGATCTTTTAACTAATGTATTTGGCGGAGTTGCCGTCAGTTCTTCCTGCATCGGCTACCACCTCGATTGCTAATTTTCGTTACCTTTTCATTCAACTTGCGATATCATTGTCCAATTTCCATTTCAAATTTCTAAATTCATTTTCAAATTTAATTTCTTAGATTTTCTAATGGGTATTTTTCATTTAATAGGGTTTGTTTCAATTTCTTGATATGCAGTTGTTGAACGAATGTTAAGTAACATCCTCCAAAATTTGGTCTTTGCTTGTGGATCTCAAATCGCTACTTTACTTTGATCGATATTTTCTGTTCAGATGTTGGTCTTTATACTTTCAATTCTTAGGTCTTTCGACTAATCTTCTAGGTCTTAAACTTACTTACCTTGGAGTTAAGTGTCTTTCTTGAAAGTATCAATCTGTTATCCATTTGCTGTGTTCTCTTTGGATTAACTTCATAATACCCCATATCTTTAACGAAATCAACTGTTTTAGTGCACTTTTCAATGTCCAGCGTTTCACAAAGTCACCCGGATTTTCGTTATCATTTCATTGATAATTATTGTCAAAGTCCCTTATATAAACGGTTTAGGAAATTGAACCATTGTTAAAAATTGTCAATTAGTCCATTCTTGTTCATTTATTGTTAACTAATTTAATCCATTGTATCCAGCTTATATTTGTTGATCCGGCCTTGAGTCACTAAAGCGTCAATCTTTGGTTTGATGAAATATGTTACGTAGTTTGCACACTAATAAGTAGCACATATTTTACACACCGTCCTGACTAGGTAAATGATTGGGGAAATGTATTCCCGTATTATTTATCAATGATCAATCAAGGTGTCCGGAAGGAAGCTGCCTTTGATCTTCGGTTGATTTCGTCCAGCAAAAAAAGTGTGGAAGATCGCCTACCCTCTCCAAGAATTGTATAACCTAAAAATTGGAGAGTCCCAAAATTGCAGAGCATAAAATGATAGAGCTCCAAAATCGTCGAGCCCTAAAGTTGTAGAACTAAACATTAACTCCTAAATTTCTGAGCAAAAAAATAGATGAAGGACAAACTTTGTGGGTTTGTCCTTCATCTTATCTACTGTAGTTTAAGTTTAACTTAAATTACTCTTTGATGGTTGTAACAACGCCTGAACCAACTGTTCTGCCACCTTCACGGATAGCGAAACGAAGTCCTTCGTCCATAGCGATGGGTGTGATCAAGTCAACGTTCATGTCGATATGATC
>JBAQDU010000153.1:0-7733 GCA_049294805.1 Clostridiaceae bacterium | reverse complement strand
GTTCCGGTAAAAGCCGCTAAAGTCGAGTAATCGAAAAGTTGGTGGAAACCGTGAAATCGGTCCAGCAAAAAAGAAATCAAGCAAAGAAGTTAAAAATAGAAATAAAGCAAAGAAGTTAAAAATATTCAAAAAGAAGTCCTCGCAAAGTGAAGTTTATCGATTGAGTCCAAGGTGTTTTTGGGTTACAATAAGAAGCAGTAAGGAACCAAACCTTAAATTGTTGGTCCGTAACGGCCAATCTTTCATCTGGCCAATCTAAAAGCGCAGTTTCAAAAAAATTAAAATAGAGAAGGAGAGTGTGTCATGTCAAGATATGATAACAAGAAAGTCATCATCATCGGCGACAGAGACGGCATTCCAGCCCCTGCAATTGCAGAGTGTTTGAAGGATACAACTGCAGAAGTTGTATTTGCTTCAACGGAGTGCTTCGTCTGAACAGCCGCCGGTGCGATGGACCTGGAAAACCAGAGACGAGTTTTGGAGGCTTCCGAGAAATACGGAGCTGAAAACGTCATGGTCATTATAGGTGCATCAGAAGCCGAGTCTGCAGGTCTTGCAGCTGAAACAGTTACCGCCGGAGATCCAACATTTGCTGGTCCTTTGGCTGGAGTCGAACTTGGTCTTGCCGTATATCATTGTGTGGAGCCTGAATTTAAGGATGAAGTCCCCGCTGATGTTTATGACGATCAAATCGGAATGATGGAAATGGTACTTGAAGTGGACGAAATCATTGAAAAAATGAAATCAATCCGCGAACAGTATGGTAAATTTAACTAACATCACCCCGACCTAAAAGTGGTGCAGAAAGAGCCGGTTCGCCGATTTCTTTCTGCATTTTTTATTTTTACTTTTGATTGCTGTTTTTTATTTTTTTCGCGCAGAACTTTGTTCAGTGTTGTGAAATCCCGTTGGGCACTTATCACTGACTTCACATTTAAAACCAAGGGCACAAGATGGCAAATCGACCGCCCCGACTTAGCAAGTGCGCAGGGCCGCGACTTTAATCTACATGACATTACTCATGGGCTGACCCCCAAGATGAGCTTCGAGTCATCCTGTGTTTTTTAGGTTACCCAGAATGTTATAATGGGGTTAAAATCAACTGATTCATATGAATCGGCTGAATCAGTTGAATCGTATGAATCGGATGGGTGTGGAAATGAGTATCAAAATATCTCAAAGCATGGCAGACTCCATTGTTCGGGAAATCGGCCGGGAAATAGAATTGAACATCAACTTTATGGATCATACCGGGCGGATCATAGCTGCCAAAGATCCGACCAGGATCGGCATGCTCCACCATGGTGCCCAGCGGATCATTGCGGAGGAACTCGATGAACTGACCATTACTGCCGAAATGGCCACTCTGACTACGCGAGAGGGCATCAATCTGCCGATCCTGGTCTATGATGAGGTGGTGGGGGTCATTGGCATTACCGGGCTGGTGGGGACTGTAAAAGGATATGGCAACATTGTCAAACGCATGACTCAGATCCTTCTGGAGGATCGGATCAAGGAAGTGGATCTTAGACTGGAGCGCCACATCCGCTACCGTTACGTGGAGCAGTGGCTTCGGCCAGGTCATGCCGTGACTCCTGAATTCACCGAGCGAGGCCGCCAATTGGGCATCGACATAACGATCCCGCGGCGGGCCTTGGCCATTCGCATCGTCCGTTTGGGGCATTTAAACGAAACATTGGACGGACAACGCAAGATTGATCAAATCGATGATGAGATCAGAGGGTTTATCGAACGGGAACCTGGAGCGGTCTATCTATATATGCCAAGTCATTATCTGTGTCTGGTCCGAGCCCAATCCGATGAAGAATTGGAGCGGATCTGCCAGAAGATCGGTCAGCTGGTGGAAGGTAAATTGGGTGAACCACTTCTCATCGGCTTGGACGGAATCCCGGAGGGGTCTACTTCGGGTGCCATTTTAAATGATCAGGCCATGCGGGCTCTAAAAGCTGCGCAGGAGACCGGGCAGAGTATGATGTTCTATCATCAGTTGAGCCTAGAGACGATCCTCTATGACATTCCGCTCCAAAGCATTCAGCATTTTTTAGATACCATGTTTGGCACCATGCCCCAAGTTGAACGCCGCCAGATCCTTGAATTGGCTGAGTGTTTCTTTCGCCAGGAAGGGTCCATCGCAGCCATGGCCGAGGCCCTTTATCTCCATGGCAATACCGTGCAGTATCGCCTAAAAAAAGTGGTTGCGGATATCGGCTTGGACTTACGCAGGCCATCCCAAGCTGTTTATTTTAACCTGGCTTTAAATTTTGAAAAGATCCTGGCTCAGCGGAGTCAGCATATATCGAAGCGTCTAACGGGTCAGCCCTTGGAAAATTAGTTTCTAAAATAAGGTCCAGGGCACTTCTTTGGTTTATAAACCATATTTCATGTAAAGGATTTCTGCTATATTTAATGTAGGTAAGGCGTAAGGCTCAACCTGCATTATTTTTTTGGAGGCATTATTATGACAGGAATCCCATTCGTAATCGTCTTTGTTGTTGCAATTATCGTCATGATCGTTTTGATCTCGAAGGTCAGACTGCATCCCTTCCTCGCCATCATCGCAGTTTCTCTGGTGCTGGGTATCATCGGCGGAATCCCCCTGGTAGATTCCACTACAGCAGCCGGTGACAAGGTCAGCGGCATCGCCACCGTCATTGGTCAGGGCTTCTCGGGGACCTTTACGTCCATCGGTATCGTCATCATTTTTGGGGCATTGATCGGAACTCTCCTGGAGAAGACCGGTGGTGCTTTAAAATTGTCGGACATGGTGGTCAATCTGGTGGGTAAAAAGCGGCCGGAACTGGCCATTGAACTCATGGGTTGGGTCGTTTCCATCCCTGTTTTCTGCGACTCCGGTTTTGTTATTTTAAACCCCATTCGAAAAGCGCTGGTCAAACGGACCGGTGCCTCCAGTGTCACCATGACAGTTTGCATGTCCTTGGGACTCTATGCTTCCCACGTGTTCATTCCGCCGACTCCTGGCCCCATTGCAGCGGCTAATACCCTGGGGATCGGTAATGAAATACTGTTAGTGATGGGTATGGGTGCCCTAGTCTCCATCCCAACCCTCATCGGCTCCTATATTTTTGCCAAATACATCGGTAAACGCATAAAGTCCAGTGAAGACCTAGCGGAGAACGGCGAAGTTGTGGAATCCTATGAGGATCTCGTCGCATCGTTTGGTAAACTACCTTCCGGCTTTATGAGCTTGATGCCCATTGTCCTGCCGATCTTCTTAATGGCCATGTCCAATGTTGCTTCCATTCTTAAATGGACCGGCTCCCTCCGGACATTCTTCGCGTTCCTTGGTACTCCCATCAATGCGCTGGCCGTAGGCGTGATCTTCGGTATTATCCTCTACATCAGCCGCGGTGAAGGCATGCAAAAACTCTATGGTTTAACGGACGAGACCTTAAGGACCGTTGGTCCCATCTTGTTTGTAACTGCAGCCGGTGGTGTCCTTGGTAAAATCATCGCCTCCACCAGTTTAGTGGCATTTATTACAGAAAATGCCAGCGTCTTCCAAAGTGTAGGAATTTTCTTCCCCTTCATCTTGGCAGCGATCCTAAAAACCGCCCAAGGCTCATCGACGGTTGCTCTAACAACGACTGCCGGGATCCTGGCACCGCTTTTGCCCGCCCTTGGCGTTACAACACCCGTTCAGGCTGCTTTAGTTGTGATGGCCATTGGTGCCGGTGCAATGACCGTATCCCATGCCAATGACTCCTATTTCTGGGTCGTTACAAACTTTGGCGGCATGACACCGGAACAGGGCTATAAGACCCAGACTCTGGGAACTTTAGTATCAGGTCTGTCGGCAATGGCTGGAATCTTTGTCCTGTCCCTGTTTATTTAAGCTGGATTGTCTATGCATAACTTAAGAGAAGATGCAGCCAAGATCATGAAGGCATGCCTGGTGGCATCCCTGCCGGATACTGCTGTAAAAAAAGCCATTCAACAGATCGAATTAAGGGAAGGCCGCTTGATACTAGTTGCCATTGGCAAAGCGGCCTGGTCCATGGCCAAAGCGGCCTCCGATACACTGGGTGACCGCATTGACCAGGGCATCGTCATTACAAAATATGGCCACGTCATGGCAGAAATTCCGAAAGTGACCTGCTGGGAAGCCGGTCACCCGGTGCCTGATGCCAATTCCTATCAGGCAACTCAAGCCGCCCTTGAAATGGTCAGCACACTAGACGCGGCTGACCAGGTGCTGTTTCTGATCTCAGGGGGCGGCTCGGCGTTATTTGAAAGCCCCACCATACCAGAGGCAGAACTTTTGGATATTACCCAGCAACTCTTAGCTTGCGGGGCCGACATCGTTGAGATCAATACCATCCGAAAACGGCTCTCACAGGTCAAGGGCGGCCGCTTTGCCAAAGTTTGTGCACCGGCTCGAGTCGAGTGCATTGTCTTGAGTGATATCATCGGGGATCCCCTCGATATGATCGCCTCTGGTCCGGCCTATCCGGATTCCAGTACCCGGGTGGATGCTTTAAACATCGTCAGCCGCTATCAATTGAACCTGTCCGAACAAGCCCTGGCTTGCCTTGAAGTGGAAACCCCAAAATCAGTGGATAACGTGTCGACCTATGTAACCGGCAGTGTCAAAGAGCTTTGTTTGGCGGCGTTGACTAAGGCTGAAGAATTGGGCTATCATGGCCAAGTTCTGACGGATTGTCTGTCCTGTCAGGCCAAAGAAGCCGGTTCATTCCTGAGCTCTATTGCTAAAAGTCAGGCATCAACAGGTCCCAAGGCTTTCATTGCCGGCGGTGAAACCGTCGTTAATTTGACGGGGCAGGGCAAGGGCGGCCGAAATCAAGAGCTGGCCCTGGCTTCTGCCGAACAGATCAGTGGTCTGCCGAACGTGGTGATTTTCAGCTTGGGATCCGATGGGACCGATGGTCCAACCGATGCCGCTGGTGGAATCGTTGACGGCTGGACCAAACAAAACTTAAGTGATTTAGGCATCACGATTTATGATGTCCTGCGCGAGAATGATTCCTATCATGCCCTGGAGAAGGTCCAAGGTCTGATTAAAACCGGACCCACCGGTACCAACGTCAATGATGTTGCGGTTGTCTTGATCGGGTAATCGTATTTGAAGTTTGATTAAGACCTTTGACTAAGTACTTTGATCAATA
This sequence comes from Clostridiaceae bacterium, assembly GCA_049294805.1. Lineage (GTDB taxonomy): Bacteria > Bacillota > Clostridia > Clostridiales > Clostridiaceae > JG1575. Next base: position 2,568 of record JBAQDU010000153.1, on the reverse strand, counting down.
AACTGATCAATAAACTGATCAATAAACTGATCAAGAAAACAAATCGAGTCAATTCAAGAAAGCTAAACTGATCAAGTCAATTCAAGAAAGCTAAACAGATCGATCAATAACTTCATAAGGAATAGATTAAGCCCGGCAGCTAATCTGCCGGGCTTACTTACGCCAAAAGGTCGGTTGGAACACGGAGTGTTGAGTTGAGGGTATTGAATTTTAGTTAGACCGGTTGATGATTCCAGAGTTTGCTATAATTAGTAAAATTAGAGTAATGACAAGGGAGGCCACTATGAGAATATTGGTTTTAAATAAGACGGAAATCGGCCAGGTCATCACCATGGCCCAGGCCATCGATGGGGCAAAAGAAGCCCTGTTGATCTATTCCACCGGGGAGAAGGATATACCGGTGCGCAGTAACATTGCCGTTTCGCCATGGCAGGGTGAGGCTTTATTTATGCCTGGTTATGTCAAGGATTCGGATGCCTTGGGACTGAAAATCGTATCAGTCTACCCCGGTAATCCCAGGCAAGGTCTCCCGGGGGTGCCGTCCACAATGATCCTATTGGATAGTGCAACGGGACAGGTCAATGCCCTCTTAGACGGAACTTGTCTGACTCAATTAAGAACAGCCGCAGTGGCAGGTCTTGCCACTGATCTATTGGCAAGACCAGATGCGCATCAGTTTGTGTTGATCGGTTCCGGCGGTCAGGCTCAAAGTCAGCTGGAAGCAGTCCTGGCGGTTCGTCCCATCTCGAAAGTCCTGGTCTACAGTCAAGATCCAGATCATGCCGAACGGTTTGTAGCGAACCTTCCCGAATATCCTGGTGTGGAAGTCAAAGTGGCCAAGAATATAGAGGCGGCCATTGCCGAGGCGGATATCATCACGGCAGTTACGACGGCCAAGGATCCGGTCTTTTCCGGGGAACTGATCAAACCGGGCACTCACATCAACGGGATGGGCTCCTTTACCCCGCAGATGAGTGAAATTCCGGAGCTGGTCTTGCAAAAAGCCCATAAGCTGTATGTGGATACCTTGGATGCATTCTTAGAGTCCGGTGACTTTCAAAAGCCATTATTAAAGGGCAGATTTATCCGGGAGCAGTTAACGGGAGAATTGGGGCATCTCATCGCCGGTAATATTCCCGGGCGAAGCGATGACCAGGAGATCACCTTCTTTGAATCCACCGGCAATGCGATCTTAGATTTGGTAACGGCCAAGAAAATTTATGACAAAGCAATTGCCCGAGGGATCGGTACCTGGGTAGAGCTGTAAGTCGTTTAAACAGATCCATCCATTAATTATGGCTTGGTCCTGCCCATGGGCCTTTCGAATGATAAGCTGGTTCAAAATGTAATTTCACACCATGAATTCAAGCAAAATTCAACCTCAGTTAATGGGATGTTCATTCGTCAATGAGATAATTACGGCAATAAATTCTCTTTGATATCAATACATTAATGAGATTTGAATGAGTTCCAAGGAGGTTTTTATGGAAAAAACAGTAGGTTCAGGGTTAGGCCCTGAAGAAATAAAAAGTGATCAATACCCAGGGGATGATGAAATCGTCAAGACCGAACTGGATGAACAGCCTGGCCAGGAATACAAGATGGAAACGGAACCCATCTATGAAGATGTCAGTGTGAAAGGCTACGGACGTCTAAAAGATAAAGTGGCGATCATCACCGGCGGCGACTCTGGCATAGGCCGGGCTGTAGCCATTGCTTATGCCAAAGAAGGCGCCAAAGTTGTCATCGTATATAAGGATGAAAGCGAAGATGCCAAAGCGACTGCCGGTATCGTAGAAAAATACGGCTCGCAAACTTTGCTCATCGCAGGCAATCTGCAGAGTCCAAAGTTCTCAAAGGAAATTGTTGAACTGACCTTGGAGCGGTTCGGGCAAATCGATATCCTGATCAACAATGCCGCCGAGCAGCATCCTCAGGAAAGCCTGCTGGACATCTCCGATGACCAGCTTGACAGCACATTCCGGACCAATGTCTTTGGAATGTTTTATCTGACAAGAGAGGTCCTGCCTTATCTTAAAGAAGGATCCTCCATTATTAATACAACCTCCATCACAGGTTTCCGGGGCAATGATCAGCTTATTGATTATTCTGCCACCAAGGGTGCGATCTCGGCTTTTACCCGTTCTCTATCTGCCAATCTCCTGGCTAAGAAGATCCGGGTCAATCAGGTGGCTCCCGGACCCATCTGGACTCCCTTGATCCCGTCAACTTTCAAGGGAAAGAAACTGGAGGAGTTTGGTGAGGGCGGCCCGTTAGATCGTCCGGGTCAACCGGTGGAACTGGCAGAGGCTTATGTATTCCTGGCTTGGGATTATGCTTCTAGTTTCATCAGTGGCCAGACCATCCACATTAATGGCGGTGAGATCATCAACGGTTGATGAACGGCTAAAGCTCAAGATTACTGTAGATTTTATGGGTAATGTCGCCTTTGCCCGGCTAAAAATAATTACAGCTTCCCACGGCTGACTCCACGGTGTTCGCTCTGGGAAGTTTAATTTTAGTGGACTCTCGGCCCTTTTTAAATCAATTTTCGAGACCCAGAGAAGA
>JBAQDU010000152.1:0-1659 GCA_049294805.1 Clostridiaceae bacterium | reverse complement strand
ACTTTATTCGATCTTCTTGACTCATTCGAAGACGAATAAAAGTTGGTAGTGTTGAATCAAATAGAATACTTGACAGTAAAAATCCATTAATTACAAATAAAAATATAAGAAAAAAGCCTTATTGAGTTTAGTGCCTCAACAAGACTTTTAAGAAACATATTAAGTGTTATTGTTATATGTTATGCTTAGTTACTTTAACACTTAATAGACTATGAGTCAATGTTTCTTGCTAAAATTAGTGTCAAAAAGGATGTGCAATTATTCACCGGCATTGCTCTTATACTTTGTTTTTTATATAAATAAAATAAATTGAAATGGAGGAATTAAATGCTATTAAAACAAAAAAGAATTAGTTCTTTGAAACACTTTTCTACGTTTAAAGATAAAGTTAAAATTAAAATTGTTGTAAATAAGTTGTCGAGGTTTCCGGACCAAATTGTAAAATTTGGGTTCAATATATATTCAGGGGTTGGAACAAAAATTCTTCCGGCTACTTTTAATAAGTATGCTTTTAAAAATGCTGAACAATACTCAACTACTGATAAATCTCTTCCTAAGGAGGATTATTTCCAAACTCTTTATTGGAAGAGAACGGAGTGGGCTGGTCGAGGAGAAACTCGTGAAGTAGCCGAGTTTACCGATATACCACGCAAAAGGTACCATCGTGATTATCACTTGCCTTTTTCAGTTGACTTCACTCTTTATGAGAATGATGGTGATAGATTTATTTGTTCGGATGAAATAATTTTCTCCCCTGAAAATAATGATAAAATGATCAACACTGTTAATATGTTATTGGGATTATTTGGGGAATGTGAAATAATATCCGAGCAACTGGAAAAAGAAATCGAAACAATTCATTTAACGTGGGATATTCTACCACCTGGAAGGTACCCTTGGAACAGGGTTAAAGCTGAAATTGAACATATTATAGCTGGTAGTAACAATACACAAAAACAAATGATGCTAAGAAATTGTGAATCTATATATCTGCTTGATCCTGACTTTAAAGCATATGGTAAAGCTGGTTTTAAAGGGTATGTTGTATTTGGTTTTAAAGATAAGAATATATATATCTTAGAGAGTGTCATACCAAATAATGCAACATATGTTTTCGAAAAAGATTGGGAGGAATTGACAAAATTAACTAAAGCCGAAATTTTAGCCTCGAAATTGCATAAGGCTAGAATTATTCATAATTCAAAATGGGAAAAAGAATTCAATAATTTGATGGGAGATTCAAAATGGGAAAAGATCAGCATGTAACCCATCATCCAGATGGTGGGTGGCAAGTTAAAGGTGAAGGAAATGAAAGAGCGACTGCAAGAACATCTTCACAAGCTAAGGCGATTAATATTGCAAAAGAAATTGCTAAGAATCAGCAATCTGAAGTGGTTATTCATCGTTCAAACGGACAAATAAGAGATAAAAATTCTTATGGAAATGATCCATTCCCTCCTAAAGGATAAAATAATCACAACGGCAGGTGTCATTTTTGACACCTGCCAAAATTATGCGTCTTATTTCAACAATTGGATAAAGAATGGGAGCTCCTATCAAACCTGTTTCCTGGCTAAACCCTGTTCGCTGGCTTTCTGGGCTACGGCGTCAGCGACAGCGTCGGCTACTCTGGGGTCAAAGGGCTTGGGGATTACGAAG
>JBAQDU010000151.1:0-4295 GCA_049294805.1 Clostridiaceae bacterium | reverse complement strand
GAATGAAAGTAACGATCAAAACCTATGCTGATTTGGAAAAACCATTTAATGGAACGCTTGAACTAGACGATGGTTCAACTGTAAAACAAGCATTGGAAGAAATCGATATGTTAGAATCCACCGAACTAAAATTACACACGATGGTAGTTTTAGTGAATCAAAAGAATGCAGAACTCGAAGATCAACTGAAAGATGGCGATCGAATTTTAGTGTTGCAATCAATGGCCGGTGGCTAACTTTCTAAAAGACGACTGGGTAAAATATGTAAATTCAAAATCATCCGGTCTGGATACTTGCTCATGAAGTAAGATCTAAGATCGGATAATTTTGGTTAAAACGACGCCATAAACAACCAATAACAAAAAACCACCTATATTTGTCGCGAAATGTATATTTCGCGACAAAATTATTATGCCCTCTTTCTTCGTAATATTGATCATAGCCTATCCTAAAAGGAAAGAGCAAACTTTACAGTTGCAAAGTTTGCTCTTTTGTATAATTTAGTTTAGTCGTAATTGGCTAGTTGATCAAAAACATCCATTGCACTCTTATTAAGATCTAACAAATGATCGAATCGGTCGAACTTGAACCAACCGGTGGTCCGTCTTTACCTTTGATTTGACACCAATTACTATTGTCGGTGGCTAAGAATTCGACTTCTTGAGGCTCATAGTCCCAGTTGGATCTGGATCCCCGATATTGTTATAAAAATAGGCAGATCTTCTTTTAGGATCACCGTCTGCTGATAATCATATACAACGGGATAATATAAATCATCAGGCTCCATAGTGATCATTTGGCCTTCTAATTTCCAGCGGGCCGGAGAAAACCAAGTTTACAGCACACTTAATCGTTTATCCCCATAAATATAGCCCTTTCCGTCGAAGGTGTTGCTGAGGTCCTCCATTATGGCCGGAACACTTCCAAGGTCGGAAAGTGAATCATTACTATATGAATAGGTTTCCATTCTGGATGCAATCCGTTATAAATACTCTCATTATTCTATGGATTTATAACCAGTAGTTTATTATCTTCAGAGTTTTGATCAAACGTTGGATACACTTCCAGAATAACAATGGATTCACTTGTAAATTCAAAGGCTTCGGCACATTCGATGGAAGCTCCTGGTTGAACTTCTTTAGAGCTGTTGTTGCTGACTTTATCATATTTAACATTTTCTACCGAATATGAATTATCAATTTCTACACCGTCTTGATAGGCTTTGAATGAAATTTGAACGCCAGCCATTTCATTTTCATCCATGGTATTTTTATAGGTGTAGAACACTAACATCCCCTTCTTACCTTGGCCCAATGTTACGGGTTTTACTTCACTGATCGTAATCTCTGATTGGTCAAATTCAATCATTTGACCAATTAAGGAAAGGTCTTCCACTTGTGGTAATACGGTCTTGACTTCAGCATTGAATTTTTGACGATCGTCTTTTAAACGAGTACTCAAAGCCATAACGTTAACTTTTTCTTCCGGGAAAGCAGTTTTAAGCATGATGGTTTCCTCGTCAGAACCCCACATTGCATTAATATTGATTTCAATCGCCTTTGTTCCTGAAGTTTTATAGAATTCAAGACATTGAACGGTTGCACCGGGTAAGACTCGCCGCATCTGACCGCGCAATGCTTGAGAAATCAGATCATTTTCAGTCGAGTACGTGCCACCCTCTAGTTCCACTCCATTTTGATAGAGATTAACGGTAGTGTTCCACATTGGATCAAAGGATTCTTCTTTTTTATTTTTCATTGTGAAATCAAGGATGATCCCGGGTTTGCCGTCATAGTCCTTGGCCTGATAAACCCCATGGACAACCATATCAAAAGTGGGTAGTTCGATGACTTCACCCAACTTTAAATCAATCACCCCATCATTGATGGCTTGTTCATCATCCCTTAATTTAGCTAAAGGTGACAGGTCAGCGGCTTTAAAGTTGTCCGTAGGATAATCTACCGTGAACTTAATTTCCTGGTCGTTATCAAAGTTAAAAAATGGTTCAATTTGAATCGTTAAAGGACCATTTGACTCTGTGGCAAAATAAGTTAAGCAGCTGATGGGAACTCCCTTTTTTATATCCGTCATCGAGTTTTGAAGGCGTTGGCTGACCGAATCAGTATCACTGGTATAGTAGTCTTGATTGCACTCTATCCCATCCTGAAACACACTCAGTGAGCTACCGAAAAAAGGTTGAACTGAGTTATCATCGAGATTTTTAAAAGTATAATCAATAAGGACACCCTCTGATTTATTATCGTAACCTTTCGCTTTTTTGATCCCGTTGATGGTCAATTCAAACTTTTCATAAACCATCGTCTTGCCAATTTCCGGTTTGATGTCCACGGGTGTCGTATCACTAGCTGTTGTACCTTGGCTCGACGTGTTGCCTGCCACCGTTGTGTTGTTTTTGGCAGAAGCTTGGGAAGTAGTTGTCCCCTCTTTTACGGATGGTTTGCTGGTGGCTGATGCGGAACAGCCGGTGGTCAACGTAAGCAGCATTAACGTAATGATTACTTTTTTCATAGTTCCCCCCTGATTTTTTGATTTGTTACCTTTAGCTTACAGGGTTGTCCGGACAAAACTTTCTGCAATATTTGAAATTGAGCGAAATTCTGAGAAATTCTCCGGTATTTACCCTAAGCGGACAAAAAAGAAGCTGAAATTCAGCTTCTAAACCATTATTAACCATCTACTAAATGACTTTTAGACGGTTTTTTAATAACTTTAAATAGTTATCTTTGGAAGTTAGGATCTTTCAATAGACTCCTCTAAGAATCGATCCAGGGAATCATACAAATATTGACTTTCGGGGATTTGAGGATGTGTCACCATAAAGATGTGGTTTAAAGGGCGCCAGGTATAGCTAAATTCATGGAACTTCACAGGTTGATCCCGATTTTTTAATATTTTGGCAAAGTTAGTGGTTTCTTTGTAAAACATAATATCGTTTTGACTCGTAACGATCCAGACAGGTAAGTCAAAGAGTCCGTCCCTGGGGTTTTCAAACAACGTTTGGACATCGTTCGGTAATTCCTTAAATTCTTCATCGAATTTGGAAAGGTAGCCTAAGAGGTCTCGCCGTTTTAAGTGAGTCATGGTATGGACCAGGATCAGGGCTTTGATCCTAAATTGATGGCTGATCTTAAAATAGCTTTGAAGATTAGGTAACGACTGAAGACCGGTTAGCAAAATTGATAAAAGGCCACCCCCGGAATCTCCTTTTAGACTCACCCGAGTTAGATCCATTGGGAGCTCGCCACTTAGCGACTCAATATATTGAAAAGCCTCCAGCAACACTTTGACTTGTTGCTGGATTGATACATGTGGGATCAAGGGATAATTCAACGTGATCACCAAGTACCCTCTTCGAGCCATCTCGGCTGCAGTCCACTGATTGAGCAGCTTATCCCCGTAGACTAAACCACCACCATGGAGATCTATAATGACTGGTAATAGCTCTTTATGATCCTTGGGGATAAAGACATCAAACCGAAAATCCCGAGAACTATCCCCTGGTTTATAGGTTAAATTACGGATGGTTCCAACATCCGGATATTCATAAATTTGGGTCTTAAGCCGTTTAGTGTCGGTCCAGGTCAGCATATGACGAACGAACGGTATTCTTGGATCTTTCAAAGGATTCCTCCTTGGGCAATGACATTATTAGGTATATTTTAACTATTGCGTTTTACGATTGGTTTATATTAGGGCAAATACCAATATAAGTATCATTTAAATTTAAAATAGTTGAAAATACGACTAATACTAGAATATCACTGAATAATTAAAACCAAATAATTATAGAGAAAAATTGGAATCGGATAGTAAAAATCTAATGATCAAACCAAACCAAGTAAAACAAACGGAGGTAATCATTCATTTCGTGTTCAGTGTCTTGGGGACTTCTTTATTCGGATTGACCAGACGGACTAGATCAATCCGATGGGGCGAATCAAATGAATAAGCCGATACAACCAAATGGTCTGGATCATCAAAACCATCCATTTGAAAACACCAAGTAAAGGCGTCAGCAGACCGTTTTGAGAATAATGAAATCAGACTATTCTAGAAGAAAAAGGTGCCATTTGGCACCTTTTAGTTTTAGCCTCCCCAGGGAAGGTTCATATATTCTTTTTTAAGTCGGTCATATTCCCGTTTAAAGATCTGCTCATGACCGCTTTCCCAGTTGGATAGTCGAGTTAAGAGTACTTTTATATTCTGGGCATCGACCTGCTCAACGGCGCCGGCATAGAACTCTTTAAAATCACGTTCGATGAGATAAGCCATCC
>JBAQDU010000150.1:0-16280 GCA_049294805.1 Clostridiaceae bacterium | reverse complement strand
ATTCGATCAAAGCCGGCTTCTTGGAGCGCATTTTCGGCAGCTTGGATCAATTCGGTGGCATAGCCTTTTTCCAGCTGGTCTTTGCGGGTAAACAGATAAGTCAGGGTAGCTTCTTTTTTGAAGTTACAAACAAACAGACAAGAAGCAATTCGGCCGTCTTCATCAAACCCCATAAAGGACGCATCCTCGAGGAAGTCTCCGTAATAGCCTCGGAAGACCATGGAGATTTCTTTGATGGTGTCATTGAGAGTTTCCCCTTCATAATCCGGGGTATCCATGTAAGCTTCCAGCATGACCTCAGCGATTTCTCGGATGAGGTCTTTATCGACCGGTCGGATATCAAAATCTGAGGACGGGAACGTATCGAGAAACTTGACCATCTTGATCCTTTGTGCCATGGGTTGCCTCCTTGCTCTTTTTATTTCAGTATAGTTTTGACCACGTTTTTATGCAACTTAAATAATGTCCCCATATCGTGTTAAAATGTTAATATTGCGTAACAGGAGGGTTTCATTTTGAGATTTATACACTTAGGTGATCTACACATCGGGCGAACCTTTGACATGCACTCGTTGTTGGATGATCAAAGATTCGTTCTTGAGCAAGTTTTAGACCTGGCCCAACAGAGAAAGCCGGATTTCGTCTTAATTGCAGGGGATATTTATGATCGATCTGTTCCCAAAGAAGAGGCCGTTGCCTTATATGATGAATTTATAACTCGGCTGGTATTGGAACTTGGGATCCCGGTATATGCCATTTCAGGCAACCATGATTCATCCCGTCGGCTGGAAGGGCTGGGCGGACTCCTAAAAAGGACCGGCTATCATATGAGCGGAACGTTGAAAAACCCCTTGGAACAAATTCAGCTGATGGACGAATTTGGACCGGTGGATCTCTATTTCCTGCCCTACAAAGAAATGCATGGCGCCAGGGCTATTTATGAGATCACTGACACCAAAGAAACCAAGGCCACCATGGAACGAATCTTAGCATCGGCCCAAGGCAATCCCAATCGAAAAATCCTGATGGCCCATAACTACTTTGGCCATAATGCCTCTGCCATGGATCTGTCGGATTCAGAACGGCGGATCTCCATCGGCGGGGAAGATATCATCGATACCTCCGTACTAGACGCGTTCCAGTATGTTGCGCTAGGGCATCTTCATAAGCCCCAACGAGTGGGACGAGATGAAGTTCGTTATGCGGGCAGCTTATTGAAATACTCGACCTCTGAAGTGGACCACCGCAAAGTCATTACCTGGGTGGAGATGGATGTACTGGGCAGCTGCCAAGTGGAACTGATCCCGGTGACCTTCCTGCGAGACTTAAAAAAAATCCAGGGCAGCTACCATGATTTTCTGCATTCGGATTTTGTTCCCCAAAAAAATGATTTTTTAGCTTTGGTCTTAACGGATGAGGAGCGGATCGATCATGCCTATGTGCATCTATCCAGCATGTATCCCAATATTATCAGCCTGACTTATCTCAATATGGAACAAGCCTATGAACTTAAAGTAGACCAAGAAGCAATTCGCAAAGCGGATCTAAGAAAATTATTCAATGATTTTTTTAAAGATAAAAACCATCGGGAAATGAATGACGATGAGGAAGTATTTATGGCTGATATTTTCCGGGAAGTGGAGGCTGACAATGATACCAATTAATTTAAAAGTCCAAGGATTTTTGACCTTTAAGAAACCGCTGGAAATTGATTTTAGGGAACTCACGGAAGACGGGATCTTCTTGATCTCAGGGCCCACCGGGTCCGGTAAAACCAGCATTTTCGATGCCATCAGCTTTGCGCTGTACGGGGCAGCCCCGACGTCTGGTCGAACATCTGTCAAGGAACTGCGTTCCCACCTGATCACCTCCGATGAAGAGCTGATCGTTGAATTTAAATTTACGGCAGGTCCCCATGAATATGAGATCCGGCGTTGGCAAAAGGGCCAAGCGGAGGCAAAACAGCGCTTAGTCATTGATGGGAAAGAAAAAGAAGCCCTGACTAAGGTAATGGAAATTCGCAATGTTATCATTGATGCCTTGGGATTAACGGCTGACCAGTTCTGTAAAATTGTGATGCTGCCCCAAGGGGAGTTCCGCAATTTCTTAGTGGCCTCATCCAAAGAAAAATCGGACATTTTAAGAAAACTGTTTGATACCGATCACTATGCCAAGATCCGATTTTTGATCAATGAAAAGCTCAAAAATATTTACGCTAAATATAATCAGGCACAGATCGTCATAAATTCGGAAAAAGAAGTATCCTGGGCCGCTAGCCGGTCGTTGCAACCAGCTGAAATCATCCGGATCATCACCGAGGAATTAGGGGAAGCCGGTCTTGAAAACAGTCGGTTAAAAGAACACCAAAAACAGCTGCGCCTCCAGCTTGATAACTTAAATCTACGCTTGGATACAGCTGGTAAATTAAATCGCGATCTGGATGAGCAAGCTCAATTGGAATTGATCCTAAGTGATGCGCAGGCTTTAGAGACAGCGTTTAAAGCCGATTTGGAAAAAGCCGAGCAATTAAACCGGATCAAACCATTGACGCAGTTCAATAAATCTCGAATGGCTAATTTGGCCAATTGCCGGCGTAAAGAAGCCAGTTTGATCCAAATCAAAATTGATTTGGATCAGGCGAGCAGCCAATTGCTCGCTGCTACTTTAGACCAAGCCAAAAACCCCATGCGCCGGATCCGCTTGACCGAGATTTCCAAAGCGCTGGACAAATTGCAAGAAGTGCTCGATGCCTTGAAGGAGCTTGGAGTAGCGGAGAGCGCAAAGCAGCGTGAATTGGGAATTATCGACCAATTGACTCGTAAAATGACCGAGCGGGCCGAGCTATCCAAACAACGAGAGACCCTCATGGCGCTTAATGAAGAATATTCTGGCAAGGAACTGGCAGCGACGTCAAAGGGCGCTTCCTTACGAGAAGAGTTGGCAACGTTAAATCAACACATTCGAGATATCAAAAACTTTGAGGAACTAAAAACCAGCCTCGAGGAGAAAATTGCTGCCAAGGCAGTTGCTGAAACTCAGCTACAGGAATTAACCCAGAAAGAAATTGACCAAAAAACGGCATTCCTAACGTTGAAAGAACAGTTTGAAAAACAAGGTCTGGTAAAATTCACCCATTTGGTGAGCGACGGCCAAGCCTGCCCGTTATGCGGGGCAATGGATCATCCTGCCCTTTATACTTTGGCCGAGACCATCAGTAACGACACGCTTAAAGCAGCCGAGAGCACTTGGCGACAAACTGAGCGTAAGCTCTTGACTCACCAAAGTGACCTGGGTCACCTTCAAAGTGAGATCGAACAGACTCAGGGAAAACTATCCAAAGTCAAAGCTGAACTAGTGGCGTTGGAAGTTGAGGAAGATCTTTCACAACTGGAGTTGAAGCTTCATACCATCGAGGCCGGCGAAAAAGTGACAGCCAAAGAACTCAAATCCTTGAAAGCCTTGAAGGGGAAGCTGGCAGAAGAGCGCCAGCAGATTGAAATTAAACTTGACCAACTAAAGACTATTCAAGCGGACTACGATCTTCACAATGAAGAATTGACCAGACTAAATCAAACCATCGCCACGTTACAAACAAAAACCAGGGATCAAGATGAAGCCGGCTTGACCGCCCAGCTAGAAAAACTCAAAGAAGAAAACGACACAGCTGAGGAACTCATCCGTACTACCGAGACAAAGTTCCAATCCAGCACCAACCAAGTCACCCAATTAAACACGACCCTATTAAAAACCGAAGAAGATATAAAAGAATTGACCGAAGAAGTTGCAAACCAAACCAGTTACTTTACAATAGAGCTCAATAAACTTGAGTTGAGTGAGACCGAATTCCTGGAATTAGAAAAAGAACTGGCGGCCGAATCAGCGCTGCGCAAAAAAGCACAGGATTTTTTCAAACAGTTAGAGCAGAATCAAACCCGATTGGACATGATGAAGGATCGGCTAGAAGGCAAAACGAAAGTAGATGTAGCTCAACTTACATTTGAAATCGGAGCCCTTAATGCATTGATGGATGAAGTCTCTGAAAAGTACGACGAAGTACTACGTCGCCAATCCCAGCTGGACAATGCCTTGGCAAAGATACGAACCGCTGCTGCACTATATGAAAAATACGACAAAGAGTATGAAACAGCTAAAAAACTCGACGGGACCACCGGAAAAGGCACGACCTTTGAAAACTATGTATTGGGCTATTATCTGGACGGCGTATTAATGAATGCCAATGGCCGCCTCAATAACATGACCAACGGCCGGTTTAGGCTCATTCGCCAAGCCATTGACACCGATGGCAAACGAAGCATTGAAGGACTGGACATCAATGTCTATGATACCTATTCCAACTCGGAACGAGATGTTAAGACCCTTTCCGGCGGGGAAAGTTTTAAAGCCTCACTGGCGATGGCCCTGGGATTATCCGATTTTATCCAGGAGAATAAATCTGGCATCCGCCTGGACACGATATTTATTGATGAAGGATTTGGCACATTGGATCAAGAATCTTTGGATTCCGCCATGGAAACGATCTTGGAAATTCAAGACTTGGGACGTTTGGTAGGCATCATCTCCCATGTGGAAGAATTAAAAGAGCGGATCCCGACTCAGATTGTCGTTGAGAATAGGGGGGCTGAAGGTTCATTCCTCAAAATCGTCAAGCATTAAAATAAAAGTGGGGAAGAATCGTCCAACCCATTGGACAATAGAATTTTAAATAGGTAATTCTGAAGAAAAGAGGGGTTAACATGCGGCTGAACGACCCCATGAAAGAAAACAAAATAAAATGATCCATTAAGAAAATCTAGGAGAAACAACCAATGATAAACCAACCCAGAGCAATCCAAGAAACAATAAAAAAAAAGCGAACCGAGTTGACCATCGGCAGTCACCTCTCATCCTGTGGGGGTTTTATGAAAATGGTGGGGGATATGGATGCAATCGGGGGCGATACGTTCCAATATTTTTCAAGAAACCCACGAGGAAGTCAAAAAAAGAAAGAGGACCCCAAAGATATTGAAGCCTTTTTAAAAATTAAGCAAGACCGGTCATTGGGTCCCATTTTGGCCCATGCTCCCTATACGCTGAATCCGGCATCAGCTGACGAACGGATCCGAGATTTTGCTCAACTGGTTTTGGCCCAAGACATAAAAAGCATGGAACTCATCCCCGGTAATTTCTATAATTTCCATCCCGGTTCCCATGTGGGGCGAGGTGTCGACCAAGGCATTCTCTCGATTATTCAAAGCTTGAACCAAATCACCGATCAGCCGTTAACGACTAAGATCTTATTAGAGACCATGGCCGGAAAAGGTACGGAGATCGGCCGAAACTTTGAAGAACTCGCCAGGATCATCGCCGGGGTAACAAACCAAGCGACCCTGGGGGTATGTTTGGATACCTGCCACGTTTACGATGCGGGCTATGATATTGTTAATGATTTAGACGGGGTACTGGCGGAGTTTGATGGCATCATCGGCTTGGACAAGCTCTATGCCATCCACCTCAATGATTCGAAGAATCCCTTTGCCAGCCATAAAGACCGCCATGAAAAAATCGGTGAGGGCAGCCTTGGCTTAGAAGCGATCACCCGAATCATCAATCATCCAAAGCTACGGAATAAGCCATTCTTCTTGGAGACTCCCAATGAATTGGAGGGGTATGCCAATGAAATTCGCCTCTTGAAAGGTCTTCGAACCTAATGGCAAGTCTAGGAGGATTAAAGCATCACTTTTATGATCGAGGGTTAAACTTTATCCCCCAAAAGGTTAAACTCAAAATTTAAAACTCAAAATTTAAAACTCAGATTCAAAAACTCAGATTCAAAAACTCAGATTCAAAAACTCAGAATCTGAAGGCAGAGATTCTTAAACTAGAGATTTAAAAACTGGAGTCCTAATCTTGGGTTCAACCTCTTCATTTCAAAAAATGGTTTAAAAAGACAGGTGCCACTTCCTTTAAATATAGGAAGTGGCACCTGTCTTTAATTCAAATTGATTGGTTTAAGATTTAGCGTTGCTTGACTGCGATTCATCGGAAATCTCAACGTGTTAAACTTTTTTGAAAAACCGTTGGTATAGGACATAGACAGCAAAAACAACAGCTGCCAGTAAGGCAAACTGAAGGACCATTCTAAAAATAAACCCAATCACATTTAGACCAATGATGATCAACAAGACCATCAAAATGGGATTCATTTTTTTATTATTCATTGCTAAACATTTCCTCCTTAAAATTTTTGATCAGTTCAACGGCTAAACTAACAGCAGCTTCCAGATCTTCCAATGCGGCATAATTATAATGGGTATGGATAAAACGGGAAGGGATGCCAAGAACGAGACAAGGAACTGCTTTTCCGGTCAATGAGATCTTGCCGGCATTGGTTGACCCGCCGCGCCTGACGGTATGCTGGACTTTGATCTGGTGGGTTTGGGCGATCGCTTCAGCAAATGTTATGAAACGGGGATGGCTGATGTAACTGGCATCAAGGTGGCGGATCTGAACACCTTGTTTTAGAGCGCCCTGCCCACTGGACTCATCGAAATAGAGGTCATCGGCCGGGGAACCTTCAAAAACAATCGCAAAATCAGGTTTAACGATTTGAGCTGTAACGGTTGCTCCTCTCATGCCGACTTCTTCTTGAGCAGCTAATGCACCAACTACGTCAACTAACAGGTTTTCCTGTTTCAACCGGTTTAACACTTCCATAACGGCAATACAGCCCAGTCGATTGTCAAAGGCTTTGCCAAAGAAGATGCCGGATTTTGGGTTGAAGTCCGCTTTGACAGCCGGTGCTACCGGATCCCCGGGAGCGATCCCGAAAAGATCAATGACTTCTTGGCGATTGACAGCCCCGACATCCAACACCAGATCCTCCAAATTAATGGTTTCATCGGCTTTTTCTTTAACGGTTTTAAAGTGAGGTGGTTTGCTGACAATGATTCCGCGGATTAAATCTCCTTGACGGGTCTTGATCAAATAAGGCTGTGAGGGCACACTACTGGTGACCCAGCCGCCTAACGGGGCTAAAGCAATTGTTCCGTTGGCCAGGATCGAATGCACCATAAAGCCGACCTCATCCAGGTGGGCATCCAGTTGGATAACCAGTCTGTTTCCGGTGTTTCCGGGATGTTGGATGTAGAGGTTATTCATGTAATCTTGTTGAATGTCAAAGCCCTTCATTGTATTTTTGACAATGGAGGTGACCGGTCCTTCAAAACCGGGTGGTCCGAACGCATCGGACATATCCAGGATCACTTTGGTGTCAAGCATAGCATTACTTCCTTCTATTTGATTTATGACTAATTTTTAATACTTCAATCGTAATCTATTTAAGTAAAAAGTAAATTAAAGTTTTTTAAAAGTTAAGTTGTTAATTTTCGTCTAATTTTTCAAAATTTGAATGTTAGAATTGAGAGTTTCCAAGGGATTCGATATGAGTACAAAAGGCTGTGTTTGGAATCTCCCATCCCCCAAGATGTTAGAATGACCTAAAAAAAAGAGGGGGTGGCCCCTCTTAAAACTAGAAACGTTCCAGACGTGGTTCATCTGGATCTACATAAATGGTCTTATTCGTGGTGTAAATGACCATACCTGGTTTGGATCCACTGGGTTTTTTAACATAGCGGACCAGGGTATAATCCACGGGAACTTTGGTACCGGCCTGCGCTTTTGAGAACCAGGCAGCCAAATTAGCTGCTTCCAAGAGCGTTTCATTGGTAAAGGTCTGCCCTTTGATAATGACGTGGGAACCTGGATAGTTTTTAGTGTGTAGCCAGGTATCTTGGCCATCTGCAAATTTTGTAGTGAGGTAGTCGTTCTGATTGTTGTTTTTCCCCACATAGATGGTGGCCCCTTCAGTAGATTTGAACCGCATGGGTTTACTTGGGGATTCTTTTTTCTTTTTGGTCGATTTAAACCGGATATAACCGGCGACGATGAGCTCTTGCCTAATTTCAGCGATGTCAGAGGGATCCTCGGACCGCATGACCGAATCAGCTACAGAATTTAAGTAGTTTAATTCATCTTGAGCCAGGAGAAGTTGTTCTTTGGCGTTTTCTTCACTTCGTTTGTATTTATTATATTTATTGAAATAAATTTTCATGTTTTCAGTGACGGTTTTATGTTCATCCAGTTTGATTTCAATAGTGCTTTGATCTTCATCGTAATAATTGACTAATTCAACCATTGACTGACCGTCTTTTAACGCATATAAATTGGCTTTTAATAGTTCACCGCGGAGCCTGAAATCATCTTTGGTGGCAGCTTCGGTCAAGACTTCCTCAAGGATCTTAATTTTACGTTCGACCCGGTCCATATTGGCTGAGACAACTCGAAGAATATCTTGGGAGCGTTCCCGGACCCGATTGCTCTTATCTTTCTCGCCGATAAAAAACTCCAGGGCCAACGACGGGCTGGAAAATTCTTCTACATCATCATATTGCTCCAGCAGGGACTCAGGGGGCAATACCAGACTAATGTCCTTTGGTCGGTTCTTTTTAAGAAAAACGAAGAACGTATCGGATTGAAATGCTTCGGCCAGGGTTTGGCGAATGACGTTGATGGGTTCTAAGCCATTGGTTGTTAAAATCCGTTGGTAAATACCAAAGAGGACTTGTGAGGTCATTCGACTAATGCCTGAAAAGTGTTTGGCAAAATCAGCCTCAGCAAATTGACCGGATAATCGCAGGGAGAGGTCAAGATCGGTGTAGGCGGCTGGATTTAACTTATCTTGGGGGGGCGGCAAAATATATTGGGCTCCCGGCAATAACAGGCGATAGGAGTTGACGTCGGCTCCAACGTGTTTGATGGATTCCATTATTTTCATGTCCCGTTCACGCACTAAAATAATATTGGAATGTCGTCCCATCATTTCCGAAATTAGCAAATAGTTGGAATCAAAGCCCATTTCATCGGTGGTGGCAAAGGTCAGTTTTAAGATCCGGTCTCCCTGGGGTTGGTCGATTGCGATCAAGCGGCCACCTTGAACGTATTTACGCATCACCATGGTAAATAGAGGGGCTTCTTTTGGATTTTGCTTGGATTCATCCGTTAGATGAGCGCGGGCATTATCCGCTGATGAAGTTAATAAGAGCTTATGGGTACCTTCCCTTGACCGAAAACTGAGGATGACCTCATCTTTTTCCGGCTGATGTACTTTATCGGCTCGCGTATTTAAAATTGAATGATTGAGTTCTTTTGTTATGGCTGATAAAAACAGCCCGTCAAATGCCATGTAATCACCTCTTAATTATAGTAACACATGTCCGGATATGTTTTGATGGTTTTAAAGACTTGTGCAAACAAGTATAATTATACAATAGAGGAGGTGTCCAACATGAAAGAACAATATAATATCACTGAAGAGCGTAATCCTAAAACTAAGGATATTGACAAGGTATCCAGCGTTGAGATGATGACTTTGCTCAATGAGGAAGACAAGCTGGTTGCAGATGCGGTTGCCTTGGAGATCGTCGATATCGCAAAGTCAGTCGATGTGATCAGCGATACCCTGAAAAAGGGCGGACGCTTAATCTATATTGGAGCTGGCACCTCTGGTCGAATCGGCATCTTGGATGCTTCGGAAGTGGTCAGTGCCTATGGGATCGAAGAAGGTAAGATCATTGCATTCATCGCCGGCGGTAAAGAAGCGTTGACTAAATCCGTTGGGGGTGCTCAGGATGACAAGGCCATGGGGATCGAAGAATTAAAAGGGATCAATTTCACAGCCAATGATGTGATCATTGGAATTTCATCCTCCGGAGCAACCCCCTATGTGACCGGTGCCTTAGAATATGCCAAACGGCTGGGCGGACCAACCATTGCGTTAACTAGTACCGGCGAATCCGAGTGTTCACAGATCGCCGACATCATTATTTCTACCATCGTCGGGCCAGAGGCAATTACGGGATCCACCCGCTTAAAATCTGCCACAGCCCATAAAATGGTGTTGAATATGATCAGTACCGGTGTCATGATCCGGATGGGGAAAGTCTATGAAAACCTGATGGTCGAAGTGGCTCCGGCTAACTATAAGTTGATCAAGCGTCGCAATAAAGTCGTTTGTGAAGCTTGTAATGTGGATCCAGCCAAAGCTGAGGAACTTCTAAGCCAGGCCAATGGCAGTACAAAGCTGGCCATTACAATGGGTTTAACGGAACTTGAAAGTGACCAAGCCAAGGTTCTGTTGGAATATCACGGAAATGATGTTCGAGCAGCCGTTACCGATGAATCATTTCAGCAAGGCATCAAAAAAGGCAATGCAAAACCTATTTTTGAATAACTCTGAGGGATTTCCAGAATGAATCCGTGAATGAGTAACTGGGTGAATGAAGGAACTTAAAAGTGTAAATTCAGCAAACCGATATTCGATTCTCCTTTGAGAGAACTCCACCTATAAAGCGAAGCAAACTGAAAAATATTCAATTGCAGTATAAAAATAAAATCAATATCCATAATGTCACCAGAGGTGATGAAATGGATATTGATTTTTATTTGCAGAAAATTAAAGCAGAACCGGTGTCGGACATTCATTTCATTCCCCAGCGGGATGAAGTACAAGTCCGCTTCCGGATGCCCTGGGGTCTGACCATGGAGGATGCGCTGTCCAAGGTGGATTACAATATTCTTTTGCAGCGGGTCAAACTCCAGGCCAGTATGAACATTAGTGAGAAAAGACTCCCTCAAGATGGAATCATCGCCGCCGCCCAAGCCGGTCGGCAACTGCGAATTTCAACCCTACGAGGGATCTATGGGGAAGCGTTAACCATCCGTCTGTTCCAGGAACGGAGCATGACACTGCCGGAATTGGGTTTTTCAAAATCTCAGTTAGATGCCCTGGAACAACGCTTAAATTTTGGATTCTCTCTCTTGGTAATCACCGGTGAGACCGGCTCTGGTAAAAGTACGACCTTAAAAGCCTTGATCCGGTCTTTTACTGAACGGGGCCAAAAGGTCGTAGCTGTGGAGGATCCGGTTGAAATTAGCATCCCGGGATCATTGGAAGTGTCATTGAACGAAACCATCGGTCTGGACTATGAACGAGCTATTTTTGCCTCCCTGCGCCAGGATCCTGATTATATTGCCATTGGTGAAATTCGGGGCAGAAGCACCTGTGAACACTGTTTGCGGGCAGCTTTATCGGGACACCCGGTGATCACTACCTTGCACTCCGGGGACTATGAATTAACTAAAATGAGGCTTTGCTCCATGTCATCCATGCCGGAGTTCGTTGACAGCGTACTTTCCATTGTGATCAATCAAAAGCTGATCCCATCCCCTGACGGAGGCCGCAAACTAGTTGCCCGGATCTATGAAAACCGGTTGAATCAGGTGATCGAGTTATGAAAAAAAAACAAGCGGAACGGTTTTTTTATGAACTGGGAACGCTGTTGGAAACCGGGTTTCCAATATTTTTGGCGTTGGATATGATGGAAAAACCATTTCGAAGGGATGCCGAACAATTAAAAACCAAACTAACGCAAGGCCAGTCCCTGTTTGATAGCATGATGACCATTCCCGGAATTGATCAAGCCGATGCCGAAGTGTTGCGCTTGGCTGAAGAAACCGGACGTCTGTCGCAGGCTTTTTTAGAACTCCATGAAATGCATCGAAGAGGGCGGGAGCTTCGTCAGAAACTAACCTCATTTGCAGTTTACCCGATCCTGATGCTGGTATTGATCACTGCCTATTTATGCTTTGCGTTGTTTTTCATGGTCCCCATGATGGCGGATCTTTTGAAGTCACTGGATGTTCAAGAAGGATTTTTGTTTAAGCTGGACGATTTCAGAGGATTTATCTGCGCCAATTATCCACCGGTCATTGCCGGAGGGGGTTTGGTGATCGGGGCATCGTTTTACCTCATGAAAAAAAAGAACGGCGCACTTCGCCTTGTATTGGGACGACGCTACCGACTCTATCGGGAAGTCATTGCCGTGGATCGAATGAGTAAGCTATTAAAAGGAGGCCGCAGTATTTTAGAGGTGCTGGATATTGCCGGTGACCTGTCCGGCATTGATCAAACCGTTATCCGGGAAAAACTCATGGCTGGCGAGAGTCTCTCCCAGAGTTTTTCCTGCGGTGGTTTTTCCAAGGAATTGACGAATCTGACCCGGATCCACGAGGAAGGGGGCAATCTGTTATCCGGCTTTGAGTTGTTCTTGAAAACCTCCCGCAACGTCATTAATTCAACCATGGAGCAACGCATCAAGTTGCTGGAACCCTTGTCCATGGTCATCATCGGGGCAGTAGTCGGTACCACAGTGGTTTCCATCATGGGTCCTTTAATGGATGCCTTCGGTAAAATCCGATGAAGCAAAAGCTAAAGGGGAAACGGCGGGGATTCCTCTTGGCCGAGGTATTGTTCGCACTGGCCGTCTTTTCCATCGTCCTTGCCATGAGCATTGGAACCATTGGCCAAACTCCATTTAAAGAACGATCCCGAGACATCGCTTTTATGAACCGACTCAAGGGAGCCATCGTCAATCAACGCGTTCGCTCAGTTCGGGAACCCTGGGTGGGGTATAACTTTGTGATGCCCGGGGATGGCACAGTCTTATTTCATCGTCACACCTCAACTTATTTGATCTTAAACGACCCGGATTACAAAGTCTACATAGAAAAAGGGGTCTCGTGGAAGGTCCTGATGATGCATGATTTTAAGAGCTGGACCGATCGGGGCACCAATGGGTTTACCATCACTATAGATAAACGGGACAAATTGATGGCTAAACTGATCTTCCAAGTTGTGACCAGCAGTTTTCGGGAGGAATTCAATGACAACTAAGGTCCATGAAAATAAAACCAAGCAACCCGATTCAATGAAGAGAGGCTTTATCTCGGCGTCTTTACTGGCGTTACTCCTAGTTACATTGGTCGTCAGCTTGAGTTTGGGCAGGGCCATGGAGGTTGCGGTTGAGCGCACTGGTCATTGCATGGCGGCACTGTCCGGCGGACTGGCCTTTGAAAAAACTTTGCTGGAGTTGGATTTGGGCATGCCGGTCACACCCTATGCGTCCGGCAGCTTTTCAGTCACAGCCGCCGAATTACAGGAGGCCAATGGCCGCCGCTTTGTCCGGGTCATTCTGTTCGACCAAACTGAGGTGAAGGAGACGGTGGATATATGGCTAAAAACCGGGGTTTTATACTAAAGGAATTGATGCTCTATCTGTTTATCGGCTCCCTTTTATTGATGACAATACTGCAGCTTTTTAAAATGAGCTGGCTGGCGTTCTCTTCCATCCGCCGAATCAATGAGGTTTCCAATGATTTTATTAATGTCAGTGAACGCCTTAAGTTTGATCTACTGGGTGATATCGAGAAAATTAACATCGGAACGACATCCTTCACTTTTACATTTTTGCAATTTAGCGAGGATAATAAAACCTATGCTGAAAAAGACTATACCTTTATGATGAGTGGATCCAGGCTGATCTATAATGTTTATGGCAATAATACATATACCGGGATCTATCTTTCGAGTTTAGTGAAACGTGTTCAATTTGAAACCACTGGAGACCTACTCGTAATTTTGTTTGACTATGGTGATTACCAATTTCGGAGGGCTTATCGACTTGATCACATTAAAGAAAAAAGGCTTCTTTACGGCCTCCTTCCTGATTCTATTGATCTGTTTGTCCGTATCAACCGCGGCCTTATCGTTAGTTCAAGATCAGAACCTCACTCAAAACTGCATATCACTGTATGACCGGCAGTTTTTGACGGGTAAAGAGCAACTAAACGCCATTGAGCTAAAAATCACTTCAGATATTCGATTCCCTAATTTTGCGGCTTATCTGGCTTATATGACGAAATACCCAAAGGATGTATTCCGGGCCAATGAGGTGGATTTAAAGTATCTGGGCTCCGTTAAAGCACCAAATGGCAGAATTTGTCATCGCTTTAGCATAACTTCCACCGTTAACGGCATTTCCTTTGTCCGACCGGTCCTGGCAGAAGAAGGTCCCTCGGGTCAATTGGAATTTCACTTAGTGGGAATTGCATTTTAAACATTCTACAAAACTCGGAGGATCTCCAAATGTTACAGCGGATCCATAACTGCCGGTAAGCTTTGGATCCACTAAATATCCCCAGGATTTGGATCCAGCGAGGTCCAAAAACCACGAAATCTAGGACATTAGTCCAATGGCGGGACCGAATGTGGGTGAATATTGGTCAAAGGTTCGGTGATGTTATAATCAATGTTTCGGTGATGTTACAGTCAGTGTTCTCGGGCAATGTTTCGGGCAATGTTTCGTGAAAACAGCCTTTCCAAAACCGACTATACCTGATATAATCAAGAATGGTATTTGGGCATAACAAAGTGTATTCTTACGGTGGTTATACCGTATAAATTTGGAGGGTAATTCATACTATGATATCAGCAGGTGACATAAGAAAAGGTACAACCTTTGAAATGGACGGTAACGTGTATACCGTTATCGAATTTCTTCACGTAAAACCAGGCAAGGGTGCAGCCTTTGTCAGAACTAAGCTCAGAAATGTTATCCAGGGGGGCGTTACCGATACAACTTTTAATCCTACGGATAAGCTACAGGAAGCAGTCATTGAACGAAAAGACATGCAGTATCTTTATAACGATGGTGAATTATATTACTTCATGGATCAAGATACCTTTGAGCAGATCCCTTTAAACTTCGAAAAAGTGGAAGAGGCGATCAAATTCCTGAAGGAAAATATGTTTGCGGCAATTAAATTCTATAAAGGCAGTGCCTTCTCAGTAGAAGCTCCAAACTTTGTTGAATTGGAAGTTACCGAATCCGAACCGGGTGTTAAAGGTAATACTGCAACGAACTCTCTAAAACCTGCCAAGGTAGAAACAGGCGCTCAAGTTATGGTCCCGTTCTTCATCAATGAGGGAGATGTAATCCGGATTGATACAAGAACCGGTGACTACATGGAACGAGTGTAAGCTACTTCGCTTTATTTAATTTAAAAAATAAGCATTCAAAGCACTGTCTCGACAGTGCTTTATTCATTGGCTTCAAAAACTGCCGGAGATTAAGCCGAAATCCGTAAATCATTAGAAGTGGGCTAATGAATTCATTGAAATTTATCAAATTGAATAAAATGAAGTATCGGGTATTAAGTGCAGTCCATTCCCAAGCGGATGAAAGGGATAAACTTGAAGACCACTTAGGGGGATAAATGGCTTGAATACATCGAGACAGAACCTAACCTAGTCAAGGGATCATAGAAAAATTGAACCAATAACATATTATTTTATAAAGACCACTAGGAGTGGACCGATTCAGCGTATGCATAATTTCGAGGGATTTTATGCAATTATACCCACAGTTGAAGTGTTTTCAATTGTAATGGCAACACTGTCTTTGGTATAATTAATCAGAAGAGTCTAACTTACTATACAGTTACCGGAGGTAATTTAATTGGAAAATAAAACTATGGCTGAGACAGCTAAAGAAACAGTTGGAAAGTATGACGTGTCCGGTATTGGTACCGTGAAGATATCAGAAGAAGTTGTTAGTGTGATAGCCGGGATCGCGGCCAGTGAAATTGAAGGGGTCTCCGGATTAAACCCAACCACCACCGGAGGGATCACGCAAGTATTCACAGGTAAACGTAATGTGACTAAGGGTGTTAAAGTAGTCATCGGAGAAAATGAATCGGTTATCGATATGATCATGTCTGTGGAATATGGTTATAATATTCCGCAAGTCGTTAAAAAGGTCCAGGAAAACGTATTGGAAACAGTTGAGAATATAACAGGTTTAAAAGTTTCTGAAATTAATATTATGGTGAATAACATTTCGGTTCGCAAACAGGATGTGGCAGGTAAAGATGCAAAATAAATTCAACCGCCGTAAATCCCGAGCCATCGCGATGGAGCTATTGTACTCAGAGACTGTAAATGCTCGCAGTGGAGAAATCACTGAAGAATTTTTAGATGATTTCATTTCCATGAGTGAAACCACCGAAAATCTCGACCGGACGTACATCCGTAATATATTGAATATTGTTGAAGGGAAGGAAGGATATCTAAAGGGCGTTATTAGCCCATTCCTGAAAGATTGGGATATCAATCGTCTTTCCCGCGTTAATTTGTCCATTTTAAAAATCGCTGCCGGTGAGCTTCTATTTTTGGATGATATCCCAGACCGGGTGTCTTTAAATGAAGCACTTGAGCTCTCAAAAATTTACTCTGATGAAGATTCGACCTCTTTTATCAATGGTGTCTTAGATAAGATCCTAAAAGCCAAAGCTCAAGGGACTATCCAATCTGAAGCCGATGCAAA
>JBAQDU010000149.1:0-21700 GCA_049294805.1 Clostridiaceae bacterium | reverse complement strand
TATAAAGAAGGGGAGCCCTTCGAGAGCTATCAGGAGATGATCCGGTTTATTATCGACCATGGCTTCCAGACGGATGAGTACTTTAAAGTCGCTACCACCTATCCTGAGATCGCCGCCATTATTGAAGAAAACATCCAGACCCGGGCCGACCTTGATTACGACATCGACGGCATCGTCATCGTCATCGATGATATGCGGACTCGGGCCGAATTAGGCTATACGATCAAGTTCCCCCGCTGGGGCATTGCCTATAAATTTGAAGCGGAAGAGACTACCACTAGACTTTTGGACGTGGAGTGGAACGTCGGCCGGTCCGGCCGTGTTGTCCCCACCGCCATCCTTGAGCCCGTGGAACTGGCCGGGGTCACCGTCAAGCGGGCCACCTTGAACAACTTAGATGATATTCATCGCAAAGGCGTGGCCATCGGCTCCGATGTCTATATTCGGCGCAGCAATGATGTCATCCCCGAGATCATGGGCACAGTTGCCAATGACAATGCGACAACGACCATTGAAGTCCCATCCCATTGTCCATCCTGCGGTACCCCGCTGACTTTAATTGGGGCCCACTATTTCTGCGAGAATACCCTGTCCTGCAAACCTCAACTGGTCAAGACCATGGTCCATTTTACGTCCCGCGATGCCATGAACATCGAAGGCATTTCCGATAAAACGGCGGAACAGTTTTTCGAAACCCTGGACCTTAAAAAAGTCTCAGACTTTTATCGGCTGACCTATGAGCAACTGTTGGCCATCCCCAAAGTCAAAGAGAAAAAAGCCACCAATATGCTCAATGCCATCCAGGCTAGTAAAGAACCCAAGCTGGAGAATTTTATCTATGCCATGGGCATCCAAAATGTAGGCTTAAGTACCTCGCGGGATCTAGCCAAAGAATTTAAAACCCTGGATCGCGTCCGGGCGGCAACCTATGAAGAACTCATTCAAGTACCGGATGTCGGGGAGATCGTGGCTAAAAGCATCCTTGATTTCTTTGCTTCAACTGAAGTCAATGAAGAGATCGATACATTATTGGCTCTAGGCGTCAAACCCCAAGAAACCATCGAACTTGAAATTCGAGATAATCCACTGATGGGCAAAACAGTGGTCGTGACGGGATCCTTAGTCAACTACACCCGAAAGTCCATTGAAGAGAAACTGCTAAGCCTGGGTGCCATACCGCAAAGTTCCGTCAGCAAAAAAACGGGTTACGTCCTCTATGGCGACGAAGCCGGCTCAAAGCTTGCCAAAGCCCAACAACTTGGCGTTCCAACCATCAACGAAATCCAGTTTGAGGAGTTGATCCAATGAGTAAACCAAAACATAAAGCCCATTACCCCATGAGCATCGGCTATGCCGTCAGGCTGTTATCCTGGTTTATGGTCCTCGTGTCCATATTCGCTGTGACCATGACCTTTTTATCCACCTTCTATATTTGGGTCACCGATCTCTTCATGAGTGCTAAGACATTGATCGGCGTACTTTGCGTCACGTTCAGCATTTGGAGTTTGCGTAACTTTTTAGATTCCCGGGTTTATCCCATCTATAAAGTTCAAGGCGTCTTGTTTTTAGGCTTAGCCATCATCGCGGCCTATTTATTGGCATCGCCGGTATTTTGACCCACTCTAAAAATCGGAATTTTCGATTGGAATTTTCGATCGAATTTAGTAAAAATTAAAACTGAAAAATTAAAACTGGAAAATAAAAAACTGAAAAATTAAACCGAAAAAATTAAAATAATGAAAGCTCAAAACGAGCAAAAAGGAGATTTATATTTATGGCAAAAGAATCATCATTCGATATTGTATCCACTGTGGAAATGCAGGAAGTAGAGAACGCCGTCAATCAGACCGAAAAAGAAATTACAACGAGGTTTGACTTTAAAGGCTCCAATACAAAGATCGAGCGCAAAGAAGAAGTCGTTCATATTGATACCACCGATGATATGAAACTTCGTAACGTGTTGGACGTCTTGGAAAGTAAATTTGTAAAACGGGGCATCAGCATCAAATCATTAAAATACGGCAAGATTGAGTCCTCCTTAGGTGGCCGGGTCAAGCAGGATATTACTGTCCAAGTTGGTTTGGATAAAGATCAGACCAAGAAGATCGTTGCCAAAGTAAAAGACTTGAAGCTAAAAGTTCAAGCCTCGATCCAAGGAGACAGCGTAAGGATCACTGGGAAAAACAAGGATGACCTCCAGGTAGCCATAGCTGCTCTAAAAGCAGAAGACTTTGATTTTGCTGTTCAGTTCACGAACTATCGCTAGACCCATCGGAATAAGACCATTGACCAGGATGAAGTTAGAAGATAGAAGCCAAAAGTTAGAAGTTAAAAGTAAGCAGTTAAAAGTTAGAAGTTAGAAGTTAGAAGTTAGATATTAGTTTATAACATAGGAGAAAATAATGTCGGTATCAAAGAAAGACGTGGAACACATCGCCGAATTAGCCCGGCTGTCCTTTACAGAAGCAGAAAAGGAAGGGCTGGCACAGGACTTAAGCAACATATTGAAATACGTTGATGAACTGCAGTCATTGCCTACCACAGGGGTTAAAAGTACGCTGAACCCAGTTTATATCGAAAATAGATTACGGGAAGATGTCCTTGGTGAGGAATTTGGGGCAGAGAAAGCCTTGTTAAATGCACCGGAACGTCTGGAGGACTATTTGAAAGTTCCTTCCGTGGTAGGGGTGGAAGATGCAGAATATTAATTTAACGGTAGTGGCTTTAAAAGAAAAATTAGAACGGGGCGAAATAACCTCCGTTGAATTGGTCCAGGAGTACCTGGACCGCATTGCGGCGCTCAATCCCACCCTTAATGCCTTTCTTTATGTGGCAACGGATGAGGCGTTAGCGCAAGCGAAAGTGTTGGATGAAGAACGGGCCGCGGGTCACATCCGAGGCGTCCTCCATGGGATCCCCATCGGTTTAAAAGACAACATGAGCGTCGAAGGGATGCAAAATACCTGTGCTTCTAAATTTTTAGAAGGGTACAGGGCACCTTACGATGCCACCATCGTGACAAAATTAAAAGACGCCGGTGCCATCATCTTAGGCAAGCTTAATATGGATGAATTTGCCATGGGCTCCTCCACGGAGTATTCAGCCTACGGCAAAACCCTAAACCCGTGGGACTTATCGCGGGTACCGGGCGGTTCATCCGGCGGTTCAGCAGCCGCTTTAGCCGCCGGCATGGCTCCGGTGACACTGGGGACAGACACCGGTGGTTCAGTTCGCCAACCGGCTGCCTTTACAAACTTGGTTGGTTTTAAACCAACTTACGGCCGAATTTCCCGCTATGGGATAACCGCGTTTGGCTCCACTTTGGACCAAGTCGGGGTATTTGCCCGGGATGTCAAAGATTGCGCGCTTGTTGCCGGAGTACTCGCCGGAGTTGATCCCAAGGATTCAACGACGGCAGACGTTGCCGTACCGGATTATTACGGAGCTGTTCAGGGAGACTTGACCGGCATCAAATTGGCCCTGCCCAAGAGTTTTTTGGAAGGACTGGCCGAACCCATGGCCGGTATGCTCAAACAGACCATTGCAACCTATAAAAAGCTAGGTGCCACCGTTGATGAGATCGACCTGACCTTTGCGCCCAATTCTTTGGCCGTCTACTATATCGTCGCCTCAGCCGAAGCGTCCAGTAACTTAGCCCGGTTTGACGGCATCCGTTATGGCAAACGCGTCACCGACGGTACCACCGTGCAGGACCTTTATACCAATTCACGGACGCAAGGATTTGGCGAAGAAGTCAAACGGCGCATCATGTTAGGCACCTACGTGTTATCAGCTGGCTTCTATGACGCCTACTATAACACCGCCCTAAAAGTGCGCACGCTCATCAAAGAAGAGTTTGAAGAAGTATTTAATACCTACGATGCCATCATCGGACCCACGACGCCCACTTTGCCTCGCAAACTGGGCGAACGCAGCACCGATGTCATGGAAGAATACCTCAATGATCTATATACCGTCACCGCCAATATTGCCGGTGTCCCAGCCTTGAGCTTCCCCATGGGCTTCTCTGGCGGACTACCCGTGTCCTGCCAGCTCATCGGCAACTACTTCAACGAATCCAAATTGTTTGACATCGCCTACGGCTTTGAGAAAGAACATGACTTTACGACAAGGTACCCAAAGGAGGCGACAAAATGAACTATACAACAGTAATCGGACTGGAGTGCCATGTGGAGCTTTCGACGAAAACGAAGGCCTATTGTGGATGTTCCACGGAATTTGGCGGCAAACCAAATTCCCATGTCTGCCCCGTTTGCCTAGGCTTGCCCGGAGCTTTGCCGGTGGTCAATAAACAAGTGGTCAATTATGCCATTAAAACCGGCCTTGCCTTAAACTGCGAGATCGCTCGACTGCAGCATTATGACCGGAAGAATTATTTTTATCCTGATACCCCCAAGAACTACCAGATCACCCAGCAAGCGACCCCCATCTGCTATGACGGCTGGGTGGAGATCGAACTGGAGTCCGGTGAGAAGAAAAAGATCGGCATTGAACGAGTCCATATGGAAGAAGATGCCGGTAAACAGCTCCATACCAAGACCGGGACCTTGATCGATTTTAACCGCTGTGGCGTTCCCTTGATCGAAATTGTGACCAAACCCGATATCCGCTCCAAAGAAGAGGCCACACTCTATCTGACCAAACTGCGGTCGATCCTAGAAGCTTTGGATGTCTCGGATGTTCGGATGGAAGAAGGCTCCCTGCGGGTGGACTTAAATGTCTCGGTCATGCCAGAGCATGCAGCAGAATACGGCGTCCGGGCCGAAATTAAAAACCTTAATTCCTTTAAATCCATGGAAAAAGCCGTGGACTTTGAAGTGCCTCGCCAGATCAAAGCCCGGGAAGAAGGCATCATCCGCTCCGAGGAAACCAGACGGTGGGATGAAGCCAAACAGGAAACGATCTTAATGCGCAGCAAAGAAATGGCCAATGACTACCGCTATTTCCCAGAAGGCGACTTAGTGACCCTCAGCATCAGCGATGAATGGATCCAGGAGATTCGCTCAAGCATCCCCGAACTGCCCCATGAACGGGCCGAACGGTTCATCAAGGACTATGGAGTAACTAAATACGATGCCAAAGTCCTGACCCTTGATAAAGGGCTGGCTGATTTCTTCGATGAAACGGCGAAACTATCCCGCGACGGCAAAGCGGCAGCGAATTGGTTAATGGGAGATATCTCCCGACTGATGAATGAAGACGCAGTCAAAGCCAACCAGCTTAAATTTACCCCCCAGGATCTATATGACCTGACAGAACTCATTGCTCAAGATAAGATCTCCAATGCCGCCGGCAAAAAAGTCATCGACGCGATGTTTAAAACTGGTGCCAAACCAAGTGCTGTCGTCGATCAATTAGGCTTGGCTCAGGTATCCGATGAAGGAGCGATCCTCTCCCTAGTTCAGCAAGTATTGGATCAAAATCCAAAAGTCATGGCTGACTATAACGCCGGCAAAACCAAGATCATGGGCTTTGCCGTGGGACTCGTCATGAAAGCAGCCAAGGGTTCAGCCAATCCTCAAGTCGTCAATAAACTGGTGGCTGAGGAAATCCAGCGCCGGGCCAATGTCTAGAATATGCCGACCTAAAAAAGATAAAACCAGTACAGAAATTTAAAAAATAAATGCAATCCGGGCCGTCTTTCGTCATACAATATTTGGTGGGCGATGGCCTGGATTATTTTTGTTTCGTAAATAATAAAGAGCGATAACCATCATAATTCTGGTATTAGCCGAAGATCTGGAGATAACCGAAGTCCGCAAAGTACATTGGTTTAATTAGTGGTAAAATAAAAGAGATGAAAATGAATAAGGGAAGCGTATATGGAAACTGGAAAATTACCAACAAGCCGCCTCAAAGGGCTGCTTGGCAAATATAAAGGGGCACTGCGACCGGAAGTTTTAATGGCCGGTAAATTGGGCGAGGATGTAAGCTACATCGCGGTGGGGGATCAAACCATGGTGGTATCGACGGATCCTGTCACGGCCGCAAAAGCCGATCAAGGCACCATTGCCTTTAATATCAACATGAATGACATTGCCTCCTCCGGAGCCGAAGGCTTGGGGGTGTTAGTGACGATCCTGTTGCCGCCGTCGACAGGTTTTGAAGTCCTAGAGACCATCATGGCACAGGTCGATGGCGAGTGCTTGGCACACCATGTGCAGATCCTGGGTGGCCATACCGAAGTCACCGATGCCGTAACTAGACCCGTGGTGTCCGTTACAGCCATTGGTGTCGTCCCCAAAGGGGAAGAGATTTATTCAGGGACCCTCCAAGTGGGGGACAGTTTGGTGGTTTCAAAGTTTTTAGCAATCGAGGGGACTCTGATCTTGGCCGATGTTGCCAAAGATGAGACCCAGGGGATCTTAAATATGACGGAATTAGCTGACATTGCCCGATACCGGCAGCTGTTGTCGGTGATCCCGGAGGGGCGGATCGGCAAAGCCCTGCAGGTCCATTCCATGCACGATATAACAGAAGGCGGCGTCCTGGGCGCCGTCTATGAAGTGGTCTTGGCCAGCGGATTGGGCTGTGAATTGAATGAAGCGGCCTTTCCCTTTAACGACAGTACGTTAAAATTAACGAGTCATTTAGGGCTGGATCCCAATCGGCTGATCTCCTCGGGTTCCATGCTATTTGGAACCAATAATCCGCAAAAACTAGTCCAAGCTTTGGCAGAGGAGGGGATCGCCGGCACGGTGATCGGCCAAATCAAACCAGAACCGAATTTCTACTTAGTGGATCAAACAGGAACTCGCCGAGAATTTGATCCACCGGCCAAAGACGAAATCTATCGCATCTTTGAGAGGTAAACCATGAGACAAGATCAACGAACCAATGAAGAGATCAGACCCGTTCAATTTATCGACGACTTTACCGAAAATCCCTTGGCTTCAGTCCTGGTCACCCAGGGCCGCACCAAGGTCTTATGTACTGTTAGTTTTGAAGATAAAGTCCCGCCGTTTCTCTATGGCACAGGGAGAGGCTGGTTAACGGCAGAATACAGCATGCTCCCAGGCTCCACCAATACGAGAAAACAGCGGGATATCAACCGGCTGAAATTAGATGGCCGCTCCAGTGAGATCCAACGCTTGATTGGCCGCTCCCTGCGCTCGGTCATCGACTTTAAGGTCTTGGGTGAGAAATCCCTCCTCATCGACTGCGACGTCCTCCAGGCCGACGGAGGGACACGCTGTGCATCCATTAACGGCGGTTACCGAGCTTTGGCACTGGCCTGTCAACGCTTGGTCGATCAGGGCACGTTGGCGAAATCCCCCCTTAAACACCAAGTGGGGGCCATCAGTGTCGGCATCGTCAACGGCCATGCCATGGCCGATCTTTGCTATGGGGAGGATTCCAATGCTCAAGTGGATATGAATGTCATCATGACCGAAGCCGGTGAATTCATTGAGATCCAAGGCACCGGGGAAGGCAAAACTTTTACCCGCGACGAAATGAACACCATGCTGGACTATGCCCAAACCGCAATTTTTGACATATTAAAACTGCAGCCCGGCCACGAGGGGAGATAAGATGAAAATTATCGTCGCATCCAATAACAAGCATAAGATCGAAGAGATCAAAGCCATGCTAGATGGACTCAAATTAAACGGTCAGAAATTAGAGGGTCAGAAACTTGAAGTGCGGTCCTTAAAAGAAGAAGGCATCGAGATCGATCCCGAAGAGACCGGCAAGACCTTTGAAGAGAATGCCTATATTAAAGCCAAGGCCGTCTATGACTACATGAAAGCCAAAGAAAAGCAGGATCCGGCCAAGGCCGATTCCCGCAATTATCGAAATAATCTTGTCTTAGCCGATGATTCGGGCCTGGCCGTGGATCATCTGGAAGGCGCCCCGGGCGTCTTTTCCGCCCGCTGGGCGGGGACCCCCTGTAATGATCAAGCCAACAATGAAAAACTCTTAAAAGAAATGGCCGGGGTACCCATGGAGAAGCGTCAGGCTAAATTTGTCTGCGCCATGGTTTTGATCGGACACAAAATTGACATTCGAGTCCACGGCGAAGCCCCGGGCTACCTCATCGAAGTCGAAAAAGGGTTCCATGGCTTTGGCTACGATCCGATCTTTTTCTCCAGTGATCTGGCCAAAACCTTTGCCGAGGCATCAGCCATAGAGAAAAACCATGTATCCCACCGCGCCAAAGCATTGAAGGAATTGAAAAAGGAGCTGGCTAAGCTATGATGATCGGGGTACTATCCGATACTCACGGCAATGTTATGGCAGTGGATCGGGCGTTTCGATTTTTTGCAGACCATGGCGTTGCCACAGTGTTTCACTTAGGGGATAAGTGCTGCGATGTCCTAGATAAGGATACGCAGTACAACATGCGGGTGGTCTGTGTCGCCGGCAACGTGGATTATCCATCGGATGACAATACCTATGAGGAAGTCGTGGAAATCGATGGCATCACCTTCCTGTTGACCCACGGCCATACCTTTGATGTTCGATCATCTTTAGGGCCCCTGACGGCCAAAGCTCAGGAAAAGGGCTGCCAGGTGGCACTGTATGGCCATACCCATCAGCCGTTTAATGCCCGAGTAAATGGGATCCTCGTAATAAACCCCGGTTCAGCAGCGCAGCCCAGAGGCGCCTCCCAAGCATCGGTTGCCTTGATCGATACGAACGAGGGCCGCCCCCTGGCTGCTGTCCATTGGCTGTAACCAACAATTAAAACAGCTCGATTTATGAAGTTTCATGTCCCATCGCCCAATTTTTAAGGGACAGACCGAGCCAAGGCGAAATAAACATGAGTTCCCCAATTTTCAAAAGAAATCAAAATTCCCCTTGCAATCGGGGACCCGTTTCCCTTATACTAGCAAAGTAAGCTTTTTAGCCAGCCAAACAAAAGGTCCATGAAAATTAGGCCGTTGGTGGTTGGGTCAAAACAACTTATTGAAAAGAAATGTCAAAATAAGTAAAAAAAGTGATTTTGCTTCTTGACGAGTTCGGCTCAGTATAGTAGAATAAATTTTGTCGTCAATGATTACCTATTATTTACAGAGACCGCGCAAGCGACTCCGGGGATGAGTGGACAGACGAAAAAAGAATTGATTCTGGGGTATGGCCAAGCGGTAAGGCACCAGACTTTGACTCTGGCATTCGTAGGTTCGAATCCTGCTATCCCAGCCAAAAATCTTTTTGATTTTCTTCTTGGGTTGATATATAATAGCTTTACGATTTACATGCAGGTGTGGCGAAATTGGCAGACGCACTAGACTTAGGATCTAGCGCTTGACGGCGTATGGGTTCGACTCCCTTCACCTGCACCAATCCAAATTGAGTCGGCTAAAAAAAAGAATGGAAAAAATTTTGAGCATGCGGGAGTGGCTCAGTGGTAGAGCGTCACCTTGCCAAGGTGAACGTCGCGAGTTCGAATCTCGTCTTCCGCTCCGCGGGTGTAGTTCAATGGTAGAATTCCAGCCTTCCAAGCTGGTCGTGAGGGTTCGATTCCCTTCACCCGCTCCATTTTTTTTTAAAGCGTCACTAGCTCAGTTGGATAGAGCATCGCCCTTCTAAGGCGAGGGCCAGGGGTTCGAATCCCTTGTGACGCACCAATATGGTGGACGTAGTTCAGTTGGTAGAGCGCCAGATTGTGATTCTGGTTGTCGTGGGTTCGAGTCCCATCGTTCACCCCAAAAGCTACCGTCGGGCGTTTTTTTTCGCCCATTTAATATAAGGTCAACACCGTATCTGACCTCAGCAAACGAGTTTTCGCAAATGAATTCACTAATCCGGAAAACTTCGGAAAGAAAATTTTCATTGGGGTATGGCCAAGCGGTAAGGCTCTAGTCTCTGACACTAGCACTCGTTGGTTCGAATCCAGCTACCCCAGCCATTTTATGATCCACTAGCTCAGTTGGTAGAGCACATGACTTTTAATCATGGTGTCCGGGGTTCGATCCCCCGGTGGGTCACCATTTTTCTTTTTGAGGGTATTCTAGAATCACATCGGGGTGTAGCGCAGCTGGGAGCGCGCGTGCTTTGGGAGCATGAGGTCGCAGGTTCAATCCCTGTCACCCCGACCAAAAAGCTGGTTCCGTTTGATCGGAACTTTTTTTTTAGAGACTACTCAATACTTTATGATAAATAAGGTATAATTTAGAAAACATGCACTGTTGGTCCAGTGGATAGGACGAAGGTCTCCGAAGCCTTAGACACAGGTTCGACTCCTGTACGGTGCACCAATTCAATTACTGCCAGGTTCATAGCCGCTATGGATCAGCAAAAAAAAGGAAACGATAAAGTTCGCTTTATCGTTTCCTTTTTTTCTTTTTTCCCTTTTCCTTTTTTGCGGTTGCAAAGCCGATCAGGAGGGGCTTTTCCTCCCAATCGATGGTCGCGCGGTAATACCTGTAAATAAAGCATTCCGGGGTTGTCCAATTTTATAAGATTTATGCATCAATCTGCCGTTTTGGGAATTGTTTTATTACCCAGGCTCCAAATGAAATTATCGAAACTTTTCAAAGTAATAAGTTTCCAAATTGTATCGAAAAGATTGCATAAGATCGATGTTTCACTTGTGGAATCATATTAACTATATAGATTTACGGTCCGATACAGTGACTCAGCCCACCGAAGAAATGAGAAAGGCTATGTATGAGGCACAAGTCGGTGATGATATTATGGGCGAAGATCCCACAGTAATTGAACTGGAACGTCTGTCCGCTGAACTCTTAGGCAAGGAAGCCGGATTATTTGTTACCTCCAGTACCATGGGCAATCAGATTGCCGTCATGACCTTAGCTGAACGGGGCGAAGAAGTCGTTGTGTCCGATACGTCCCATATTTATAATATGGAGAGCGGCACCCTGGCAGCTTTATCGCAAGTCCAGACCCGACAATCTTGAGACTGGGACCACAGTGAATGTCGGTACGATCTCAGGCGGCACCATATTTAATGTCGTACCGGTCCACTGCGAATTTATGATCGATATCTGATTTGAAACCAATCAGGAATACGAGAAAACCAAACAGAGCCTGGAAGAAATCTGCAAAAAATCATTCATCGAAGATACGACAACCGAGTTAGAGTTCATAGATGTGATGTATACCTTTGAAACGACTCCATCGGGATTAGACTTGTTTGAGTTCATGAAGGAAACGGCAGAAGCGGCCGGTCTTGCACCCATCGATCAAGTCCGGCTAGGGGGCAGTTCCGATGCAGCCGGCATAACCATGGCGGGAGTTCCCACCATTTGTGCCTGCGGTACTCAAGGGGAAGGACACCATACGATCCATGAATATGCGCTAGTTAATTCATTGCCGGAACGGGCCAAGTTGTTCTCAGCGGCACTGGTGCGAATCGATGAATTCTCACCCAAACAATAATCTAAAAAAAATCAAAGCAAAAAACAGAACCATAGGATGCAGCTGATCCTAAAAATCCTGGTGAACCTAAAAATCCTGGCGATCCTAATGAACCTAATGACCCTAAAGATCAATATAAAACAGTTAAAAATGGATGGATAAAATATTAGGAGATGACCTATAATTAGACTAACAGACCCGCAGGCGACTGCGGGTCTATAATATCCTTAGCTAATTGGGTAAAAACAGATGAATGAAAGCGTCATTGGCTGGATCACCCCGAATAGGTGGAACGGGTGGATCGATAAACCCGAGAAGTTAAGTATCAATGAGGAATTAAGATCTAAATCAAAAAAGGATTTCCTAAATTGAAGAAGAAAGTTCTAAATTGAAGAAGAGAGTCATTTAAATTAAATCGTATGTTTAACTTAGTCGTTATTATTTTGAAAATCAAGGAGCAAACCGATGAACGAAACACTAAAAGCAATTGCAGACCGATACTCCTGCCGTAAGTTTAAAGCTCAGCCAATCGCCGACGACCTGCTTAAAGAAATTGCCCTAGCCGGGGTCCAGGCTCCCAGTGCTCATAACTGGCAGCCCTGGCAAATCATCGTTGTGACGAACCCTGAACTTTTAGGCGATCTGGAAAGTGAAGCCTTGGCTGGATTAAAGCGCCAAGCAAATCAAGGCAACTATAACTATGTGATGCAACTAGGCGGCAATGTATTTTATGGGGCACCTTGTCTCATGATCGTGGCCATGGATACCAAGTACAAAAGTGCAGCACTAGACTGTGGCATTGTTAGTCAGAGTATTGTAATGGCAGCCACATCGTTAGGCATTGACAGTGTATACTGTGGCTTTACTTACCAAGCCTTTAACGGACCACGCGCTCAAGAATTTAAAGACCGGTTAGGTTTGCCGCAAGGCTATGATTTTGCCTGTTCGATCCTGTTGGGATACGGTGACAAAACGAAGGCTCCCCATACACCGAATCTTAATAAAATTACATACTTAAAATAAGACATTTTTAAAATAAACAGCCGATCCAGGCAATCAAGGAGGTAATAAATGGCGATCTTAAAACTCGCTCTGGTCCAAATGGACTCCCGGGATAACGTAGAAGAGAATTTGGCACAGGTCGTAAAATATATTAAACTGGCCAAGGCAGGGGATGCGGATGTTGTGGCGTTTCCCGAATTTATGAATTTTCTGGCCTTTTCGCGATCCAATGTCTATTTCGAGGGGATCGATGGGCGAACCACGAGACTCTTGCAGAAGATGGCTGTGGATTATGACATCATCATCCAGGCCGGCAGCATTTTGATTGATTCTGGGTCAGACCTCCCTTATAATCAAACATTTTTTGTGGATCGAGACGGTACTATATCTGGCCGCTATTCCAAATTACATTTATTTGATGGGATCAGTGCAGGCAATACCGAGTTCCAGGAGTCTGCATTGTATAAACCAGGCAACGACATCACAGTTACGGATATCTTAGGGATTCGGATGGGAACGGCCATCTGTTATGATTTCCGGTTTCCGGAACTGTTTCGAATCATGGCATTGGGCGGCGTCGAGATCATTTTTGTTCCGGGCAATTTTACGAATCATACCGGCGAACATCATCTCCAAGGAATCCTACAGACTCGGGCCATTGAAAACGGAGTTTTTATTGTGTCAGCCAATCAAATTGGCAGGAAGAAAAAAGCTGAGAGTTTTGGACATTCCATGGTGATCTCACCAGACGGGGAGATCCGGGCCATAAAACCAGACGGGGAAGGACTTCTGTTCTGCGACATCGATACCCAGGATATCACCTGCCAACGAATCAAACTGCCCCTATTGGACCATAACCGGGAAGATGTTTATGAAGTCCATCGCGGCAAATTAAAAGATGGCACCTTGAAATAGTTTGGGCTATTTAGCCAAAAGGGACCTATTTATACATTGAGGTGATATAAATGGGGGAGACCATGGAATTTAATAAACCTGACGATCCAAAGACAGATCTGCGACTAAGGGTTAACGGCAGGATTAAGATTACGCCAATACCAATGAATATGGGCAGGAAACTGACCGATGGTGTAGTTCAGCGGGAGGCGATATGGCAATAAAAAAAGAGCTTAAATATCGAGAACGGCTGATTTTGACCAATCACTCCTTTGGAAATAAGCCTGAGGCCATTGTGATCCACGAGACAGATAACGCAACCGCCACAGCCGGTGCGTTAAACCACAGTATTTATTTTGGGACACCGGGGGTTTTAGTCAGCTGTCACTATGTAGTGGATGATCTTGAAATCATTCAGCTATTGCATCATGACAAATCGGCCTACCATTGCGGCAAGCCCCTTGGTAAATTCAGTAATTCCAATACCATCGGGATCGAAATATGCGTCAATGGGGATTACTGGCCGGCCCGATACCGAGCGGCCCTTTTGACGGCAGCACTCCTTGATGAGACTGGAATTTCCAAAGTGATCCGCCACAAAGATGTATCCGGGAAACGATGTCCCACCCGAATGATCAATGAACCGACCCTCTGGGATCAATTCCTGAAAATCGTCGACCAACACCGCCACCAATGGCACAGAGTCCAAGGCGGTCGAAATGTGGCACCCTTAAGTCAGGAAGCATCCAAAGCTTTAGCCTGTGATACCGGGATCGTTACCGCCGGTCTTCTCAATGTTCGCAGCGGCCGAGGCACTAACTTCCCAGTCATCGGCACCTTACCCGTGGGCACCCCGGTGAAACTCTGCTACTTAATGCAGGGGTGGTGGAGCATCGATTTTGGACCGACCGTTGGGTTTGTCAGTCAAAAATATATCAGTGAAGTCAGGCAGCTTTAAGCAGCCTGACTTTTTTAAAGCTAAAAAGTGAACAACTCATAAAAAACTCCAGAATGATAGAACCTTTGGTCGCGAGCCTTTATAATAAACTAAGGTAAGAAATAATTAATGGGTAACACTAAAATCAAATGTCCATTACAAATAAACACATGGACTGATCATCAATGGGTTTTAATCGAAATTAAGGCCCTTACAGATGACATGGAACTATCAACGGAAAGACCAAAAAAAGGTTATAATAAACAATAACCCAAAGGATGCGATGAAATGTCAAAAGCAGATCAACAATATTTGGATATAATCGAAGACATATTAGAGAATGGTTATTATGATCAGAACCGGACGGGGGTGCCCACTTATAAATTACCCCATAAAATCATGCAGTATGACCTAGAGAAAGAATTTCCGATTTTAACGACGAAGTTCGTGGCGTTTAAAACTGCGGTGAAGGAATTGCTCTGGATCTTCCGGGATCAGTCAAACTCCGTCCTTAAACTTCATGAAGAGAACGTCCATATCTGGGATGAATGGACCCAAGCGGATGGCACCATCGGTACGTCCTACGGCTGGGTGGTCAATAAATTTAAACTGGTGGATGAACTGTTGGAATCATTGGCCAACAACCCGCAAAACCGCCGGATGATCATGAGCCTGTGGCAAAATGAATATCTGGATGGTGGATCACTCTACCCCTGTGCCTTTTTAACACTGTGGGATGTGACCGACGGCCGGCTAAATATGATGCTAGTCCAGCGGTCCGCTGATATGCCCCTGGGGGTGCCCTTTAACATGGCCCAATATGCCGTCCTGTGCCATATGATCGCCCAGGTATCGGGATTGCGGCCCGGGTTGTTTACCCACGTTATCAACAATGCGCATATTTATGAAAATCAAGTAGACGGGATGAAGGAACAGTTATCCCGGCGCGGCCAGGAACTGCCGGCACCGAAACTGTGGCTTAATCCGGAAATTAAAAATTTTTATGATTTCAAATTCGAAGATATCAAGCTGGAAGGCTATGAACATCTGGGCAAAATCGACATGGAGGTTTCTGTATAATGTTATCAATGGTAGTTGCAATAGCGGAAAACAATGTAATTGGACGAGACGGAACGCTGATTTGGCACGTCCCCAAAGATCTTAAGAATTTTAAACGGATCACCATGAGTGGCACCGCCACCATGATCATGGGTCGCAAGACCTTTGAATCCTTGGGACGAGTCTTGCCCGGCCGAAAACACATCGTCTTAACGAGAAATAAGGATTACCAAGTGGTGGATCCCAACGTAACGATCATCCACTCCTATGAGGAGATCAAACCTTATCAGGCAGCCCAAGAGGAGTACTATGTCATCGGGGGCGGAGAGTTATTCAATACCCTCTTGCCCCATACCCATCGACTGTACATCACCTGGATCGGCAAGTCCTGGCCCGGTGATACCTATTTCCCCGAAATTCCATCGGATGAATTTGCCTTATCGGATGAATGGACCGATGTAGATGAACCCACCGGGATCAATCTAGATTTTGCCATCTATGACAGGATCAACAATGGTCTGGAGGAACAGGCATGGGAAGAGGAACTCAACAACTCCCCCGAATAATAATATTTGATTTGGACGGAACCATCCTCGACACTGAACCCGTCTCTCTAAACGCCTGGATCCAGGCAGCGGCAGAGTATGGCTTGGAATTGTCCATGGATCAAGCAACTCGCTTTATCGGATTAACCAATCAAGCCGTTGCTGAACTGGCCAAACGCGAGTTTGGCGAAGATCTGCCCATTGCGCAAATCTTCCAGCGCAAAAGAGCGTTGACCCAAGTGGAGTTTCGTGCAGGCATCCCTTTAAAAAAAGGCGTCCGCGAGCTCCTGGCGACATTACAAGAATTGGGCATCCGTACCTGCATTGCAACCTCCTCTGGAAAAGACCGGTCCAATCGATTCCTGCAAAGCGTCAACTTATTGGACCAGTTTGAATTTTTAATCTCCGGGGAGGAAGTCACACACTCCAAACCTCACCCAGAGATATTTCTCCGGTGTCTTGATCAAGCGAATGTCCCAGCCAACTCGGCCATCGTAGTGGAGGATTCTAAAAATGGGATCATTGGCGCAAGACGCAGTGGGGCCAAAACGGTATTGATCCCCGATCTTGTTACAGTCGATGAAGAGATGGCTGCAAATACGGATTTTGTATTTGAATCATTACTGGACCTTAGAGACTATATTCTGACGCTAGCCTAAAAACCTTACGTTGATGAAGCTCCAAAGGCAGATCGATTGGAAAAGCCTCAATTGCAGAGCCAATTGAAGAGCCTCAATAACTCAAATAAAACAACAGCGCCGCTGCACGGCCTCCTATAGATGAGGCAATGCAGCGGCGCTGTGACGTTTTTGGGTTTTTTAATTTAAGTGGTACTGCTAAACAGGGTTATTCTTCTGGAAACCAGATGGCCAGTTCACGCTGGTAGGCTTCCTCGCTGTCGGATGCGTGGACCGTGTTATAGGGGAGTTCTTCACCATAAAGGGCCCGGATCGTTCCAGGGGTTGCTTTATCAGGATTGGTTGCTCCGTTGATGTTGCGGACAGAACCAATGGCGTATTCACCGGCTACCACCATGGCGACGATATCCCCGGACATCATGGATTCCACTAGTCCTGGATAGAATGATTGGTCTTTGTGATCCTTATAGAGGGCATGGACCTGGGGCAGTGTGGGGGTCACCCGTTTTAATTTTTCGATTACCAATTCCTGTTCTTCATACATCGAAATGATTTTTCCGATGATATTCCGTCTTACACCATCAGGCTTGATCAATACCAGAGTTTTTTCCATTTGTTAGGGCCTCCTTCATCTCAAGACAATTGTCTGTAAAAATACCGCTGACCTGGTTTATTTCTAAAACCCGGGCCAAATCGATATCGTTTATCGTATATACATTAACATACAAATCATTGGTCAGTAGGTTTTTAATGATTTCTTCATTCAAAATTAATATGGAGGCATGAACCCCTTTGGCCCCGAGACTTTTCACATAGCGGGCTAGATCCGGCAATGCTTGATCCACTAGAGGTACCGCATTGAGATCCGGGCGCAATTTTAAGAGCCGCCGGATGGAATTATGATTAAAGCTGGAATAGATGATCTTAACTTTCGAATCACAATCCCTGGTTTCCTCTAAGATGATCTGTTCCAGATCCTTATAGTCAAAGACGGAATTTTTAAGTTCAAGGTTTAATAGGACTTCCCGGCCGCAATACTTGACTAAAGTCAGGACTTCACTTAACGTTACTATGGACTGTTTTCCGTAGGGGCCGGGCATATAATGGGCAAAATCAAAATCTAAGAGCTCTTGATAGGTATAATCCTTGACATAGCCGCGGCCATCGGAGCAACGGTCAATTTTCTCGTCATGGATAATGACGGGTATTTTGTCCAAGGTCAGCTGCACATCACATTCGATGCCGTCACAGGCTCCCGCCAAAGCTTCTTCAAAAGCAACCATGGTATTTTCGGGAAACTTTTGAGAGTAACCGCGGTGAGCAAATATGTTCATGGAGATCCTCCTTTGGCAGGGTGTTTTGCCATTATAATAGCACAAGCCAAGGCTGGTCAGCTTGATTATTGGACGAATTTAAGTTGAAAAAGAGTTCAGATTCGGCAAAGGCCAAGACAGAAAGGGATGGAACATCCTTTATAATAAAAAGGTGAAATGGAGGGACGTTATGATTAGAGAATTTATCCGATATTATAAGCCGCATAAAAAGTTGTTTTTACTAGATCTGGTCTGTGCATTATTGATTGCCGGAACGGATTTGATCTTCCCCATGGTGACTCGACAGTTTATCAACCAATATATTCCCAATCGAAGTCTGGACTTGATCGTTCGCACCGGGATCCTTTTAGTAGTCCTATACATCATCCGGTTTGGATTGGATTATTTTGTCGGCTACTGGGGTCATGTCCTAGGGGTGCGCATGGAATACGATATGCGCAAAGAAATGTTTGGACACCTTCAGCGCATGTCCTTTTCCTACTATGATGACACGAAAACCGGTCAGATCATGTCACGCCTGATCAATGACCTCAATGAGATCTCGGAACTAGCTCATCACGGCCCGGAAGATCTTTTTATCTCCATCGTCATGCTCATCGGGTCCTTTGTCCTGTTGATGGGGATCAACATCCCGTTGACCTTGATCGTATTTTCCGTCATTCCATTCTTGGTTTGGTTTGCCTTATCCTATAACATCAGGATGCGCCGCAGCTTCCAGGATCTGCGCGTCTCCTTGGGTGAGATCAATGCAAACTTAGAAGATGCCATATCCGGGATCCGGGTAGTTAAGTCCTTTACCAACGAAGAGTTTGAAAAAGAGCGCTTTGATGTGGGCAACAATAAGTTTAAAGTGCTGCGCGGTAAGAGTGTTCGCTACCTGGGTATTTTCGGGGGCGGCATCAATTTCTTTGGAAATCTCTTAAACTTAGTCACCTTGATCTTCGGTGGTTATTTCGTCTACCTGGGCCGGATCACCATTGCCGACCTCACCGCCTATATCCTCTTTATGGGGATGATGATCAACCCGGTCAAACGCTTGGCACAATTTGCCGAGTTATTTCAACGGGGGATGGCTGGGTTTAAACGGTTTTCTGAAGTCATGGCCTTGTCACCGGAGATCGTGGATAAACCGGATGCACTGGACATGGGCGATGTTCATGGTGATGTCGAATTTAGAAATGTAACGTTCAACTACAAAGACAATAAAGAAGAAGTCCTCTCCAACATCAACCTGACCGTTGAAAAAGGAGAAACCATTGCCTTAGTCGGACCATCCGGTGCCGGTAAAACTACCCTCTGTTCCTTGATTCCAAGATTCTATGAAGTATCATCTGGTCAAATCTTGATCGACGGTCAGAATATTCAAGACGTATCACTGGAGTCCCTGCGGTCCAACATCGGCATTGTCCAGCAGGATGTATTCCTCTTCGCCGGAACGATCTATGAGAACATCGCCTACGGCGATCTAAATGCCACCAAAGACGACGTCATTAAGGCAGC
The DNA here is from genome assembly GCA_049294805.1 of Clostridiaceae bacterium. Taxonomy (GTDB): domain Bacteria; phylum Bacillota; class Clostridia; order Clostridiales; family Clostridiaceae; genus JG1575. The sequence goes on along the minus strand of JBAQDU010000149.1, from coordinate 2,445 downwards.
ACAATTGGCCAATGCCCATGAGTTCATCATGGAGACACCCAGCGGCTATAATACCTCCATCGGTCAACGGGGCGTGAAACTCTCCGGCGGCCAAAAACAACGGATCTCCATTGCCCGGATGTTCCTTAAAAACCCGGCCATCTTGATCTTAGATGAAGCAACGTCATCCCTGGATACTCATTCCGAACGGATCATTCAGGAGTCCCTCACTGAATTAGCCAAGGGTAGAACCACCTTTATCATTGCCCACCGTCTGGCGACGATCCGAAAAGCCAAGCGGATCATAGTCCTTGTACCAGGCGGCATTGCAGAAGAAGGTACTCATGAAGAATTATTAGCAGAAGATGGGATCTATGCTGATCTGTATAAAAATCAATTTTAAACAGAATAATCTTTTTATAAAACAAAGGACATTAGGATTGCTAATGTCCTTTGTTTTATTATCTGTAGGTTTCCCCATTTCGCTTTGCGGATTATCGTATCCCAACATATTAATTAAAGAAAACCAAAATAGAGTATTTTGTAAATTGGTCGAAACAAATGCGGTTTAACAATTAACTTATTTTCTTGTTTACACGTATTTGAAACACGTGTAAAATTAGAAATGAGGATGAAGATAGAAGTCATTACCCATCGTGCGGAAGCGGTAAGCGGAATAAGGATTAAAGTTTATTTTTTAGTTCATTTTTTGATTATAGGGTGATTTTTATCGATACTTCTCCAAGAAGCCTAATTAAGGACCTCGAAAAGGCTGGGTTTACCTATGTCAGAACCTCAGGGAGTCATGTCATTTATTTCAAAGCGGGAATTGGATTAATTTCGGTTCCTGTTCACGGAAATAAAGATATCCCGATTGGTACATTCGAGAACTTAAGGAAAAAAGCTGGTTTTAAATAAACCAGCTGGCTTCCAGCAGATCGATTTAATTAGCTTTAGCTAGCGTTTTTTAAAAGGAGATGTTTCCATGAGTAGGTCCGATAGATATATTTATCAGGCAATTTTTTGTAATACTGGGGAAGCAGTCGAGGTTAGATTTCCAGACTTAGATGGAGTAATTACCTTTGGAGATTCCACCGAAGATGCGGTTCGTATGGCTCAAGATGCCTTAGAACAGTATTTATTAGCGTGTGAGAATTTAGGGATTGATCCACCGAAACCTTCTGAGATCGGTGAGGTAGTAACTGGAAAAAATGAAATTATTTTTCTAATCAGTGTGTGGATGCCAATTCTACGGGATAAAGATAGTAACAAGGCTGTGAAAAAAACGTTAACCATACCAAAATGGTTAAATGATTTAGCTGTTCAAAAAGAAATTAACTTCTCACATGTGCTACAAGTTGGCCTAAAAAATACATTGGGAATTTCCTAAATAGATTGTTGAAGCCATATGTATAGGGTACATTGAAAAAGGTAAACTATGATCATTCGAGGCGAGGTTTAAACCGATGCGAAATAAAATGAGCTGCCCACGTTCCCAAAGGAATAGTGGCAGCTCATTTTAAATTTAAAAGAAAAAATGGCGAGGATACTTTCGAATATAAGCCATTCGATTATAAGGTCAGGATCCAGGCAAGACTTGCCATGAAAATGCCCCCGGCGACATCAAGAAGAACATGTTGCCGAGTCGTTAAAGTGGAGATGGCAATACCCAACTGGGAAACCCAGATAAAGAGTTTAAACCCCAATGGCAAAGTGGAAGTTTGAACAGCCAGGATCGTCATCGTACAGGCAAAGATATGGATGGAGGGGAACCCGTTATAGGGACGATTGACTTTGCGAGTCAATCGCAGGAGTGACTGAGCCAACCCGTCGCCCTTCAACTCACCGGAGCGGGGAACTTCATTTTGAAAGAAAATAAAAATGATATAACAGGCCAGACAGCCGATCACATAGGCCAGCATGAAATGGTGATAGACCGGATTATCGAATATGGCTAATAAGGCCACGGTGAAGATCAAGATCGGATACCAGCTGTTATAGATGAAGATGGTCCAGGGAATGACCGGGATCTTATAATCAGAGGGCAGGGCCAAACTAAATGGCTGTTTGCCAAACCACGGTCGATCGATTAAAACAAATATAATGGACAGGATGAATAAGAGGCCGATCCATTTTAAATCAGACCAATTGGCGATGAATAAATCAATGATGTTCGATGGCATAGAATAACCTCCATAGACAAATACAACCCTATTTTAACTGGATTGGGCGCAGTTATCCAGCTCTATCTGGACTTATGCGGCAGACCGACCCGTGTGTATCATAATCCGCAGATTGCCGTGCGGTGGAGATAATCGACGAACGGTGTTGCTGAACTTGTAAAATTTCGAAAATGAGGTATATAAAATCAAGGCAAAGTGATATACTAAGTAAGCACTCCAAAAGAGGCCCGACACCAACTGAAAAGTTTTTAAAACAAAGTGTTGACAAGGCCAATTTGAAAGT
>JBAQDU010000148.1:0-4358 GCA_049294805.1 Clostridiaceae bacterium | reverse complement strand
AACAATAAATTCGCCTCAGTGTTGGTCACAGGTAGAAATCCAACCTCATCGATCACTATTAGATCTGATTTCTTGTAGTAGTTGACTCGTCGTTTTGAGGAGGGCACAATATCAGCTGTTTTGAGTTTTTAAGCGATTCATCCAGGTGAATGAATCATAGGTACACTGTTCTTGAATGTTGCCGTGGTGGTTTTGGGGTGAATCGGTTAAAATACAAGAGGTATATCCTAAATGGATTAAAAGGATGGAAGTTATGGCAAAACGAGGAGAGTCCGCAATGCTGGATGTTTATTTCAGTCCCGGGGGGTTCATTGTAGAAGAATTAGCGCCCGGCACCGAAGAAATGATCATTGAATGGACACAAAAATTTAAATTTAAACGCATCGAAACCTTATATGATCTGACCCTCTTGGGGGATCAACCATGGTTTTCACCGGTCCTTCAATTTCTGGTCGATGGGGCGGAAGTATTATTTAAAACAATTAGTCAGCAAAGCGATTTGGAACTATTGCGGGATCAGATCCAGATTTCACTGGAGGCTGAAACGGCTCAGCAAATCTTAGCCACATTGCCGTTTGCAGTGGGTATGGAATATGTTGATGCGGATTGGCTGGCAACATTTTGGGAGGAACTCCTGGAAGTCTTCCGGGAGCGAGTCAAAGATTATGACGGAACCATCGCTCGTTATTTTCTGGATCACCAAGCTCATTTTGATGTAGTCGGTCGAGTTTTCTTTCATCTGGTGGAACGTGACGATGAGGAATATCCTTTTGCTTTTTTAGCAACGTACTCCACAAAACCGGCCCGCAGTAAGCGAGCCGTCCATACCCCCTTAAAAAATGCTCTTGAAGAATTTAAGGGCGAGGATGAAAAACTGTTGGCGCTGCTTCGGACGGTTATTGCGGCTCAAGCGGACAGTCCCCTCATCAAAGGCTTGATGGAGTCGGGCGAACTGTTTAAACCCATTGGGTTCACCGTCGAAGATGCCTACCAGTTCCTGAAGGAACTGCCCATCTATGAAGCTGCCGGAATCATGTGCCGGATCCCCGACTGGTGGCGCCGAAAACGCAATTCCTTAAAGATCGATCTTAAAATCGGAGAAAAAGAACCTTCCACGGTTGGATTAAACGCAATTTTAGACTTCACGCCGGAATTGTGCATTGGAACGGATGTGATCTCCGCCGATGAACTGCGAAAATTCTTAACGGCAGCCCAAGGGCTGATCCAGTATAAGGGCAAATGGATCGAAGTCGATCGCGCTCGAATCGAAACAGTGCTTAAAGTATTCGAGGATCTCGAGTCACAGTCTGGTCAAGTGATGACCTTGGCCGAAGCCATTCAGTGGGAACTACAACCGGATCGGGTGATACCGGGTGTGGAATCAAAAAATATCACCGTGAGTAATGGTCAATGGCTGGCGAAACTTAAAGATCAGTTAGTCCATCCCGACAAATTGCCCCAAGCTGAGCTACCCGATACGTTCTTAGCCAGTTTGCGGCCGTACCAAGAGACGGGATTCCGTTGGCTATTGCAAATGAACGCCTTAAGTCTAGGTGCCTGTTTGGCCGATGACATGGGACTTGGTAAAACCATCCAGATCCTGGCATTACTGGAATCTTTACGAGCCCAAGGCCAAGGTCCGGTTTTACTAGTCCTCCCCGCCTCACTCATCGGTAACTGGGTCAGTGAATTGGAACGGTTTGCGCCTAGTCTATCCTATCAAGTGCTTCACCCCAGTGAAGCCGATGGCACCATCATCATCCCCAATCGGTTCCTGTATCTGACCACCTATCAAATGGCCGCCCGACTGCCTCATTTATCCGAAGTGAACTGGGATTGTCTCATTCTTGATGAGGCTCAGGCCATCAGAAACCCCGGCACGAAACAAACTCGAGCCATCAAAGCCATTCCGGCTCGACAGCGTCTGGCCTTGACCGGTACCCCCATTGAAAATCGACTCAGTGATCTCTGGTCTTTATTTGATTTCTTGGATCCGGGTCTATTGGGAACGGCGAAGGAATTCGATGGCTTCGCCCGTAATTTGAAAGTAGAACCAAAAGGCTATGCCCGCCTTCGTCAAATGATCCAACCGTTTTTATTGCGTCGGCTAAAAACCGATCGAACGATCATAGAAGACCTGCCCGATAAATTCGAACTCAATGATTACACGACCCTCTCCAAACGCCAGATCGGTTTATATCAGACCTTAGTGAAGGATTTGGAACGGAAACTGAGCCAATCCGAGGGGATCGGCCGAAAAGGCTTGGTCCTGGCCAGTCTCATGAAATTCAAGCAGATCTGCAATCACCCCGACCATTATCTGGCCAAGGATGACTACAAGCCCGAACAAAGCGGTAAATTCGAAATGTTGGAGGAAATCTGCCAAACCATCAAAGAAAAACGCGAGCGGGTGTTAGTGTTTACCCAATTCCAAGAGATGACAGGACCCCTGTCGGATTTTCTGACCCAAGTCTTTGGCCGGCCGGGACTCGTCCTACATGGCGGCACACCGGTCAAGCAGCGCAAAGAATTAGTTAAAACCTTTAACGGAGAAGATTGGGTACCCTATATGGTCCTGTCTTTAAAAGCCGGTGGGGTCGGCTTGAATCTGACAGCAGCTAATCACGTGGTTCATTTTGACCGGTGGTGGAATCCGGCGGTGGAGAATCAGGCCACGGATCGAGCCTACCGAATTGGTCAGGCGAAAAATGTCCTGGTCCATAAATTTGTTACTAGGGGGACCATCGAAGAAAAAATCGATGAGCTCATCCGGCGCAAACAGCAGCTGACCCAGGATGTTCTCGCCGGCGGCGGCGAAGCCTGGATCACGGAATATTCCAATGAAGAGCTCTTAAAGCTCTTCGCTCTGGGAGGAGATTTACAGTGAGTTATGGAAGTGGCCGATACATCACAGCGGAAGAAAAACGAGCAAAAGCCGCCAAATCCTTGGCGAAACTAAAAAAGAAGAACAGCGCACTGGCACCGGTTGTCATTGAAGGGCGCACCATCGCCAAAAGTTGGTGGGGAAAAGCCTGGATGGATAATTTGGAACGATATGCAGACTATAGTAACCGGATCGGCCGAGGCAAGACTTATGTCCGAAGCAATGCCGTATTAGACCTGCAAATTCAACCGGGGGTTGTCCGATCCATCGTCCAGGGCTCTCGCGTGAAACCCTATGAAGTAGTCATTCAAATCGATGAGATCCCCCAGGAAAAATGGACTAAGATCTTAGGGGCGACCCAAGACAAGATCGCTTCCATGGAAGACTTGTTGGGCGGTAAATTTCCAAGAGAACTTGAAAACCTGTTATTCGATAGTAAAGAGGGCCTATTTCCCACACCCCGACAGATCAAGTTCGGCTGCAGTTGCCCGGATTGGGCCACCATGTGTAAACATGTGGCGGCAGTCTTATATGGCGTCGCCAACCGATTGGATCAAGACCCCATGCTCTTTTTTACGCTCCGGGGCCGAGACGGTCAGGAACTGATCACCAGCAGCATGGAACAAACCATTGATAAAATGCTCCAACATGCCAAAGATCATAGCGCCAGGGAAATATCCGAGGAGGAAGCCACCGGTATTTTTAACATTTGATCAAACAGGGGACCGGTAGACCCAATAAACATCAAACATCCAAAGGAAAACACTAAATGGAATGGATGAAATACTTTCGAAATACCTTCGAAATGCTTTATTCGACAGGTGTTAAAAACTACATTCTTCAAATTTATTCCAGAAATTAAAAGAAAAAAAAGCTGTTTACTTGGTGAGCAGCTTTTTTTGACGGACTTTCTGTATGGTTTCTTGGGAATTTTGAATGCTACTATTCCAATTCTCAGAAAGGTTAAAATTTTATATTATAGTAGCTTATTCTATGAGGATGAAACCCACATAGTCTGAAATCTAAGGGGTTATAAAGATCAGGGAATATTGGATCCAATAAAACAACATCCAGTGGCTTTATGGAAAATCCGCCTGGGCAAATCAAGGATTTTGCTTAACGGGTTGCCTTCAAATTTCAGAATGAATTGAAAATTTTAGTCACATAGTCCTTATTATTTTTTAGAAAAACAGGGGGCCGACAAATGACCGCCGATTGATGATTTGAGCTATTTCTATTAAGAAAACAGGGCTTTTCACAATTGCCTAACGTAAGCTGACCCGTGTGTATCATAATCCGCAGATTGCCGTGAAACGCTGATAATCGACGAACGAGGTTGCTGAATCAGTAAAATTTCGAAAATGAGGTATATAAAATCAAGGCAAAGTGATATACTAAGTAAGCACTCCAAAAGAGGCCCGACACCAACTGAAAAGTTTTTAAAACAAAGTGTTGACAAGGCCAATTTGAAAGT
>JBAQDU010000147.1:0-10545 GCA_049294805.1 Clostridiaceae bacterium | reverse complement strand
TTCCTTGGCTGTCTTTCGTTTCTTTCGAACCATGGTCAGATAGTCCTTACGGGCCTGTTTCTTATAGGTTCGAGGCTTTCTACCATCCTTTGGATCATGAAGTTGCGTAATCGTTTCTTCGGTGTATTCCCGAGCTCGGTTTAGCAATTCGATATCCTGTGGGTATTTGATGTCAGAGGGTGCACAAGTAGCGTCGACAATCAACGTACCTTCGTTGTCTGTAGAGGGCGCAGGTATTTGAATGCTCTCATCTGCTTTGTCCTCACTAGTGATTTCAGGCGCTTGAGTGCTGTCGTCGTCATCATCTTGGGTAGAGGCTCCCGGTCCCTGGCTGTTTTCATCGTCAGTTGAGATTCCCCGTCCCTGGTTGCTGTCATCCTCTTTCTTTGATTTCTCAGCTATGGCCTTTTTGATGACCAATTCATTGATTTCTCCCACAATAGTCGGTGTTAGCCTCTTCCTGAAGTGGACCATCAGAGAGGGATCAAAAGGAAGTTTATACTCGTATTTGGCAAAACCGCAAAAAAACTGGAGGTAAGGGTGTTCCTGGATCATCGTGGCAGTTTCTTCATCTGAAAACCCATATTCCATCTGAATGATTAAAGAGCCCAAAGCAAGGCGTAATGGCTTAGCCACATTGCCCTTGCGATTAACAAACAGGTTTGCGTATCTCATTTCAATCTCAGCCCAAGGAATAGCATCTGCTTTTTTGATCCAGCGATTTTCAGGATCCATTTCCATTCCCACAGGTTGACCAAAATCGGAAAAACTAATTTGTTTGCTCTTGAACTTATACATTGCCGTACTCCTTGTGCAAGCTTTTTCGCTAATATCTGCACTTTTCTATGCACTAATTATACCATAAATCAGGCTCAAAAGCAGGCGTAGCAAGGGTTTTCACATTATTCAGCAGTCATTAAATATAGTTACCAAAGGCAAAGTCTGTGAAAAAGAAAAGGGGTATTGCTCATTCAGATATCTAAATGAGACAATATTCCTTTTATACGTTATTAATAATCATTTTTATATACACAAGAGAGGAATTTCAATATACCGTAGCATCAATTAATTAATCTTCAAATTTAGCCAATACACTAAGGAAGGCATCCACATCCTCAGGTAGTACATAACCCATGATGCCCACTCGGAACATATCCTCGGCAAGATTACCCAAACCACCGTTAACGATGATCCCCTCACTTTGCAGGAATTCGACGATTTTCTTGGCTTTGCCCTTGGCCGTGACGGCTGTCAACGTTCTAGACGCTGCTGCTTCCTCAACTGGAAGAATGCCGTAGCCTAGTTCTTTTACCCCGGCAATGAGCCGCTGGGTGTTCGCTTCATGGCGGGCAAGGACATTGTCATAGCCTTCTTCAAAGATTATCTGCAACGCCTCATCCACTGCAAATACATTGTAAACTGCCGGTGTATTTGGGGTTTGGTTCTTTATCTGGAAATCCCGGGCTTTGCCCAGGTCAAAATAATATTTCGGAATATTTGAAGTCTCGACTCGGCTCCAAGCTTTCTGATTGAGTGAAATAAACGATAAACCAGCTGGGGTCATCAGGGCTTTTTGAGAGCTGGACAACAAGACATCGATGTGCCACTCATCCATTTTAACCGGAAGTCCGGCGGCACCGCTGACTGAATCAACAATCAATAGGGTCTGGGTATCTTTTAGGCGCTCTCCGAAGGCCTCTAAGTCATTGAAAACACCGGTTGAACTTTCATTATGGATGATAAATACACCCTTGGTCGTCTCAGAAACCTGACTCATGAGTTCGTCCACATTGACCCGTTCACCAGGAGCCACTACCACTCGCTTTACGTTTAACTGGAAGGCTTCGGCCATTTTGGCAAACTGTTCACTGAAGTCGCCTAAGACTGCCACAACGACTTCATCCCCAAAGGAAAAACAATTCTGGATCGCCGCTTCCATAGCGCCGGTTCCTGAGGAAGTTAATATAAACACTTCATTTTCTGTTTGGAAGATCTTCTTCAAACCTTGGCGAACTCGCACGTGAGCTTCCATGTACTGTGGGGAGCGGTGGGATATGGAAGGGCGATTCATGGCCTTGAGGACTCGTTCCGGTACAACCGTAGGACCTACCATCATAATTCTTTGTTTCATCTTCATATCATCCTTTCACTTCGTAATTTATTTTAATTTTTAAAAGCCAATCCGATTGATCTTTCTGGATTAGATCCAGCCTCGGATTTTGATAACATCGCTGATCTTTTTAACACTATCTTGAAATCCAAATTCCTTCGCATTTCTTTGGCCATGCCTCTAGGAATTTTGGAACTGGATGGAAACAATTTCGGCGCACTTAAGCACAGTTTATTTTGTTTGCGATAACAGACTGCCTTTCAACATCTGCAACATCTGATGTATAAATATTTTGTTTAATGCCAAAGCTACCTCGGAACGTATTTTGATTTTCCGTTTTCTTATTAGCATAGTAAATACAATACTACTCTCCTGCATTCTCCAACAACTGTTGCAATCGAGCCTTAATGTTCTTGAAAACTAAATTCAATTGTGATTTGGCAGTTTCAGTTATAATTGATGTATGTGCAACGGCATCTCTCATAGGCTTATATACCTTTGCATCACGTGCTATGCCAAGCTCTTTTGTTGGATCTTTAGGCTTATCCACGAGATTTGAGAGATCATCCATACTTAAAAACTGCAAATCTTCTTTTAACTGTCTAACATCGTATGCAATATTTGCTGCGGATTTTGCAGTTTGTTCTTTTGATTTATATTTCCGCACTTTATCTTGCGCTTCTTTTGAAAGATTAATTTTTTGGTCTCTAATATATTCACGCAATAAATTTTCTGCGATAAAGCATTCTGTATATGATGGAATATTGAACTGTGCCTCTTCGCTCAGTGAATTGACCCATGCTGTAATAGTTTTATTTGGAATCGCTGGAAGAATTTCTTCTACGCTTGCATTGAATAATTCTTGTGCTTTTCTTCTTTTTCGAGTAATTGCAGTATTGTCAGGATCTCCATCATTTCCAATTTGTCTTCTTAATTTATCCCATTCATCAATAATTCCACGAATTATTGCGTCTAGTTCTTTTAGAAATTCATTGAATAAAGGATCGTCATTTACAACACCTTCACGGCTACTTGTAAATGCATCAATATCATAATCAAGTGAATTATAATGAATCTGACCATAAAGATAGCTTTCGACAAGCCTTGTAGTTGGGATGTGTTTTAGGATGTCTTTTTCTCGTAAACGTCCATTCACAAATAAATCAAGTGAAACCTTATCATTGGCACCACGTATTTTTAAGTCTGAAGGTTTATTAGTAGAGGCAATAAATCCACAAATATTCATTCTTGATGTTTTTAATGAATAAGATTTCACATTTGAATTTACAGCTGGAGAAATTTTTGTTTTAAGATAAATATCATCCGTTTTGTTTAATTGCCAAACAAACTGTGTGGATTTTGCCAAATCATCTAATGCATCTACATTAACCGGTTGTCCATTCAAAAACATAGAAAATGATTTATCTATTAATGAAAATCGAAAATTTAAGGCTATTATTTTTTTAAGATATTCTATTGTATTAATAACTCCGTCATTCAACTCCTCAAAATAAATAGCTGTCCCAGAGTTTAAATCCGCCAATTTATTTTCTGTTAAGTTACTATAATTGCTTAGCAAATATTCATTAGTACTAACATCATCCTTTATGGCTTCATCGAGGCCAGAGTTGTCTATAAGTCCACCAACGACTGCGCAGTTAGATGCTTTTGACGCGATATGTATTTTTTGGGCGCATGATAAGAGTGCGAGCTTTCCGATTCCTTTTCTCCCAACATATGGTCTGCCTTTTGGGGTAAGATGTTGACCATCTTTACGTTTAGAGTAACCGATTTTTAAAAACTTTTTCTGAAAATCATCACTGGTCATACCAGAACCATCATCGACTACAAACATCGTTCGTGATTTTCGATCAATTTCAATCCAAATATTTGTAGCATCAGCATCCCATGAATTGGAAATAGCCTCGCCTATTACAGTTATAAAGCTACGATATAGATTACGCCCCAAGTGGTTTAATACGCTGAGAGAAATATTAAATGTATAGCCCATTACTACACCCCTTCCAAGTGTTCAATTATACTTAGTCCTATTACTTCACCTAATCTCACGGGAACAGCATTTCCAATATGGCGTGCCACATCTTTTAATGAAAATTTTTTGTTGGGGTCCATAAAGTTGTAATCTCGAGGGAATGTTTGCAAAAGTGCACCTTCCCTTAACGTTAATGCTCTGTCTTGCTCTGGATGTCCATACCGCCCAGTTCCGTAACAATAAAATTGTGTAGTAATCGTTGGACCAATTTGATTCCAACGCATCCTCCCATATACCGAACTATAGGTTTGTCCTGATTCTTTCCTATGGCAAGGGCAACGCAGTTCTTCTGGCCAATCTCGCCAGGTTCCACCGGGGATTGAAGCTTGAATGCGTTGGATATTAATCGGAGCTAAATGAGCTGATCTATGCATTGGGTCATTCTCGTCAACTTGTCCTGCCGCAATATGTGGTAAATCTTGTATGAAATCTTGTACTTGAACATTATTTCTATCATGTGTTGCAGGAATCAAATTAATCTCACCTAATAATGAAGCCAACAGAACAAATCTTCTCCGGCTTTGTGAGATTCCATAATCAGGGCAGTATACAATTTGGCAAGAAACATGATATCCAAGCTCAATTAATAATTGAATAAAATCGTCAAAAATCGTAGTTTTTTGAATTTGAGGAACATTTTCCATTGAGATAACTGTAGGATTTACTGCTTGAATCATTCGCCCAAACTCAGTCAGCAAATTATATTTTTCATCTACTTCGTTTGTTGCTTTCATTTTAAATCTCATTTGAGAAAACGGCTGGCAAGGTGCGCATCCCACCAGAATTCGAGTTGCATCTACATCGTAACATGCCTCTATTTCTTCGCCCCTCATATCTCGAATATTAGCATTGTGAAATTGAATTTGATTATTTTCTTCATAAGCAAATCTGCATGTTTCGTCAATATCAAAACCTGCTCGCACTTCTAAACCTGCATCAAGCATTCCTCTTGTTAAACCACCAACTCCGCAAAATAAGTCTACAACTTGTATTGGCATATTTAATCACCTTCTCTTTGCTAAATTATTCCATTATTGGTTTGAAAACCACTTTCGCAAATAAGAATTCGTCTATTACGATCCTAATGCACAACTTTTCTTGTTCAAACCAACAAATATACCTGTAATTTTCATTTTGAATATCTGACCATGTCATCAACGCTAAAGGTGCTTTTAAAGCTTCAGTTTTATCTGTTGACATTAATACTGGTTGTACCACGTAAATATTATCGAAAACTCTTGAACCAACAATTGGTAATATTTTGTCGTTCATGTAAATAAATTTATCATAAGATGCTATCTCATCAATGGTCATATTGGGGCGAAATGTATAAGAGACAAATTCAGGAATACCATTCCAATCATCCGAATAATATCCTTCTGTAAGTTCAAATGCGGCATGACAAATTGTCAATTTAATAATTATACGTTCAATCCTACTATCAAATTCAATTTCACCTTTTTCAATAATATAATCGAATTTTTCTTTAGCATCTCTGACTTCTTTTCTAGCAAAATCTACTTTTAGCTTTTTCCCTAAAGAATAGGCTTTAAAAAGATCAATAAAAGATTTGACATATAGTTCATCCTGTGAATATCCATTATTGCATTTTTGGCAGGCAGGAACGATCGGCAAATCCAATGGATACGGCTTTGACAGAAATGCTTTTGACGGGCAATGTTCTCTTGAGTCGGCATCCTCACCACAATAAACGCATCGCATATTAGTATTTCGTTCAAAAACTATTCTTGAACGATATTCATTAGGACCCCAATATTTTTTGAAATTGAAGAGCCCATCTGATTCAGAATCTTTATTATCCGTCATCTCAATACCACTCCTGTTTGAATAATAAGTGTGTTCATCTTTGTATATTCTCCCGGGACTTCAGGAATATCACTTCCAGCAAATGCAATTGAAACCATTAGGCGGGCTGAGAAAGGTCTATATTTAAATGGTTAAACGTAGGCTCCCACAGAGATCATGAATCCGTGGGAGTCTCTTGTTATTTATTGGGAGAAATAATCGTAATCATAAAGAAATATTAATTATTTAAGCTTGCCGGATCAAGAACTCATTCCATCTGCGATCAATGAATGCTTGTGTTCATCGGCTGATCTTAATTAGTAAGGATTCCCTTACATCGCCACATCCAGCACAAATATATCATCCTCGATTTTATAATCAGCAAATCCACCCAGTGATTCTGCCGCATTACGGATACTGGTCAGCCCGTAGCCGTGACCGTCCCCTACTTTGGTCGAACGTGGGAGCCCATCGCTGATGTTTAATTCTTTGATAAAGCGATTTGTGAAACGAATAAGTAATTGGCTTTGTTTTGATTTGACTTGCAATTTAACATAACGCTGCTCTGGTGGCAACTTCAGCGAGGCTTCCAATGCGTTTTGCAACGCATTATTTAATATCAAACATATTTCCACATGGTGGGCATCCATTATTCCAATTTGTATTTCCTGCTCAAACAGCGTGTCGTTACGGATAAATATCTCGGCATAATTAGTCACCACCGCATTGAGATACGGGTCCTCACAGTACAAAGCTTTTTGATTGCTCGCCACATAATTACTTAGCTTCGTTAGATAGCCCAGTGCATTATCGCAATTATCTTCTGAAAGCAAGCGAGAAATTGTGGTCAGGTGTCCGTTCATATCGTGCTTCATTCGGCGCAGCTCTTCTTGATTGTGGAGCTGCGTTTCATAATACCTTTGCTGTGTCTCTCTCTCAAAAACCAATCGGTCAGTGGAGGATTTTAGTTCCAAGTGTTTAATTGTAGTGAGTGTGCTGTAAAGGTAGAGAACAAGAACCGCAAGAACAAACGCACTAAGCGCAATCATTGCCCAGATAATTTTGCTATCGGAATATGGGTTAAGAGAAAAGACATAGTCAGAACAAAAATCAATAATCAGCCTGGCAAAAACCGCAATGCTGCCCAGCACAACCCAGTTGTCTCGCCGTAGCTCTATTTGAATCAGTTTCTGACTTTTATCTTTCAAAGCAAGCCAGCACCCAAGAGCAATTAAGGCATACATGATTCCTATTACTACTGTAATTGATGCTTGAACGTTCCATTTTTCACCAAAGAAAGTACCCAGCGGAACATGGAGAATATATCCCCAGAAGGTAAAGAAGCGGTTCAAAATACTCAAAGTGAAGATGAGTGTAATTTTCTTCCAGAAGCTTTCTTTAAAGCCAATAAAAACAAATATATCAGAAAAATAACCAAGAAAAGCCAGCACAACACTATTTGAGGTCTGTACGCCAAACAGTATCATATCAAGCTTAATGATCAAGGGTAGTGATAGGTAGTTTAGTACTACCAAGGTAGGATAAAACCACCATTTAATGCGTGGCCTAAGAAAACAAAATAGCACCAGCATATTGCCGAGTGACACGGCAACTATGCCGTAATTGCTCGATATTATCTGCCAGACATAGGATAGATAGAGCATATTACAGCATCCTTCCTCTTAAAAATCATGAAACATCTGAACACGATATTGCTCCCGGGCATGTGAGGAATATTTTCTTGAGATTGGAACTTTAATATTCCCCAGCATAAATTCGCCGGCTGTCATGCCAGTCACATGCTTTAAATTCACGATATAGCTTTGATGACAGCGTACGAAGACTTTCGCCGGAAGCTGAGAGATTAAGTCATCCATCTTGCCATATGATTTTAGAGTTTCTCCATTTGTCATATGAAAATTTACAATGTGCTTATCGCTGACCAAATATAAAAGTTGTGAACAACGGATGGTATAAAGATCATTATCAAAAGAAAATTGAACAACAGGATTCATTTCTTTGCCTAGATGTACTGTAGCATGGTGTAACACCTCAGATAACTTTTCCTTAACCATTGGTTTGATCAGGTAATTAAAGGCATAAAGATCATACGATTCGCGATAAAAATCATTACTGCTGCTTACGAAAATCAAAAGGGCATCTGGATTTGATGAACGAATCCGTTTTGCAACTTCCACTCCGTTTATTCCATTCATATAAATGTCTAAAAAGAAAATGTCATGATGCTTACCATTTTCAAAATCCCAAAGCAACGCCTCACCACTATCATAAGGGGTACATTCACAGGTTGCATATTCTGCTTTAATCATTGAAATAAGCAACTGTCTCTCTGAATCAATATCATCGCATACTGCAATTTTTAATGTCATAAAGGCGTCGCCTCCTTCTAAATAATGGTGTCTAAGTTAGAAAGGTTTATGAGTATTATAACAAATAAACAAAAGAGAAATACCAATTTTGCTGTTAAAAAGGTTAAAAATGTCGAGCATACTAAATGAATAAGTTTTTATGATAACGTCATACTGATAAGTTATATTTAGGCAACCGATTTATCAATAAAATGCAGTGAATAGAGGTAACAAATGTTATGGACTTAAAAATCTTTCGTTGCCGTTGCTGCGGTGCAAAAGTTTCATGGTACTCCACCAGTTGCCCTGTATGCAACCGTTTAGTGTCGAATGATAGCTCAAAACTATTCATCACAATTGGTTTCATATCGGCAGTAGTTGTGATTATATTACTAATCACGGCGCTATTGGTTTATCAGCTCTAACTACCTTAGTCAATCAATTATTTTTATAAAAGGAGATTTTTTATGAAACAGGATTTTATCAAATCATTCAAAAAGAAGATGCACCGAGGAATTTCACTTTTTTGCGTAGCCTTGATATTAAGTACCCTACCAATGGTTAAAGTACAGGCAGAGAATCTGCGGTTGCCAACTATTTCTCCTAGTGAACCATATCAATTAGAGCACATATACTATGACTCTACCAAGAGCGAATATAAGTCTGATGGTAACGGTACTCAATTTGTGAATTTGATCCATAATGCCGGAGGTGGTTGGGATAGTGACCAGGTAGCCATTTTGCAATCTGGAGGTGTCAAAGCATCCTTCGATTTTAAGGCCTGGACGGGATCTTTGTGGTCTTGGTATACTGGATACATTTTTATTTTAACGATAGACGGCAAGTATATACATTACTTTCCAACGGGTACCCCGGTAAAATCGGTCTACTGCACCTCTTATAACAAAGACTTTCGGTTTTATGAAAGCAAAAACACATGGACAAGTCACCAAGTCGAAGCCATGTTGCCTGCAAATACACTCAGTACAAGCATCAGCGGCGAAATATTGCAGCCCGGTAATAAATTTGATAATTGGGGAAACCGAGATTACGGTTGGCACGACCAAGCCGCCTTTACAAATGTGAATTTTATAGTTGAATTTGTGGGAGACCATTATAGTACCCTTGTCAAAACAACACCAACGGCGTCAACTATTATTAGCGGACAAACGCTTGCCAAAAGTACCATCTCTGGTGGTAAAGTGGTTTCCACTGCGGCCAATGCCAATGTTTCGGATCCATCCGGCATTACCGGTGATTTCGCTTGGCAAAATGCAAACCAACAGCTGAAAAGTACCACACCAGTAAGCGCAGTATTTACTCCTAAATATGGTATAAATTTTTTAAACACTTCTTGTAATATTCAAGTGCCTGTCCGGGCGGCAAAAATAACTTTGGATGCAAACGGGGGTACTGGTGGAAGCACAATTGCTAGCGGTTGGTTTGATTCTAAACCGGATGCCCTCTCTGTACTACCAACAAGGCCAAGATACGCGTTCAAAGGCTACTATAGTGCCCCATCAGGTGGCACACAGTACTTTACTGCTTCGGGTGCCTCAGCTAAAAACTGGGACATTGCAGCTGATACAACCCTTTATGCCCAGTGGGAAGAACAAGGTACAATCTCAAATATATCGACACCACCAGCCATCAACCCAGGAAACAAACTAACACTAAACACGCCAACCATAACAGGACTAACAACGTCAAAAGAATGGCAATACAGTGCAAACGGCTCCAATGGCTGGACTGGCTTTGACCCTTCCACAAAAACTTTTGCAAGAAGCGAAAACGGTTATTATGTACGTTATTTTGCTACATCTGCTACTGGACCAATAATTTCCAATGCCGTTCAAATTACAGTAAATAAATATGCGCCCTCCTTGTCCCTTTTGGCGACGCCAAAGTCCGCAACGTATTCTTCTACTGTTGTTTTGAGCGCAGCTTTAGTTGGAGCGGATAACGCATCGAATAAAATCGTTGATTTTTATGACGGGGAATCTTTACTAGGCTCATCAAATACTAACTCAAGTGGAATTACAGCCTATACTGCTTCTGCCGATCCATATTGTCATCCAATTGACTTACCATATTGTCCTGGAATTGCAGGTTAGGCTGTCTTGTTATTAACCCCATCGAGCGCTCCGATTATATATGGACCCAACTTCGTGCTGTCAAGATACCTCTTCAAGGTATTCCTCTTGACA
>JBAQDU010000146.1:0-14654 GCA_049294805.1 Clostridiaceae bacterium | reverse complement strand
AGCTCCCATAAGACGCCAAATGATTTCTTCTGCAGATTCATCTTTAAATCTGCCACTGCGGTTGCAAAATCTTTGCTTGATTCTTTCTCAAATATAAATTCCATTTAAATCCTCCTTCGATGATGAGTACAAAATTAATTTTAATTTTGAATCATTAGTTCTTTGCGATGCGCTGGGTTATAAAAAAGAAGTCATCCCAGCTTTTAATTGTTTTCTTGTAGTCTTTCCAGTTTTTTAAAGTGACCTGGCTTGGTGCAATGCGGTCTAAATCAGACCATGCGATGGGCCAGGAAATGGATGCCCCCTTACGACCGCGCAGGGAGAAGACACTTACCGAGGTAGCGCTTCGACCATTTCTGACCCAGTCGATGTAGATGCGACCTTTGCGTTTTTCCTTGCGCATATTGGCCGTGTATTTATCCGGCCACTTCATTTCCATGGATTGCGCCAGGAGTTTTGCGAAACTGCGGGTTTGTTCCCAATCTGCCGACGGCGTTAAAGGGACTACGATGTGATAGCCTTTGCCGCCACTGGTTTTTAAAAAGGCGACAAGATCCATTTCATCTAAAATTGATTTGAGGTCCAATACTCCCTGACGGACTGTTTCCAAATCCATTCCTTCATCGGGATCTAAATCAAACACCAGCCAGTCGGGTTGTTCAATTTTCTTAAGATTGGCTCCCCACCCATGAAATTCGAGGGTGCCCATCTGGACAGCTCCTAAAAGACCCTCTTCATCGCGAAGAACCATTGACTGGGTCTCTTTTCCATCATTATCAGGCACCATGGCAGTTTCCATTCCTGGAATCGCGTGGTTCATATGCTTTTGAAAGAAACAATCGCCGATCCCATCCGTGCAGCGGATCAATGTCATGGGTCGATCCACGACATAAGGGAGTATTTCAGTTCGGATCGCCCAATAATAATCAGCAATGTCTTGTTTGGTAAACCCATCCTCGGGAAAGACAAGCTTCGTTGGAGAGGATAGAATGATTTGCCCAAACTTGGGACCCTTGGACTTTTTAGTCGCGTTGGATTTGGTTGGTCTCTTTGATTTTTTGTCCTCATCAGGCGAGCCTTTCGAACTACGGGGTTCCTTTGTCGATTGTTCTGTGGTCTCATCCTCATCACTTATTTTCTTAGTTTGCGTCGGCTCATCGTCCGCATTTTTATCAATGGCTTTCTTCTTTTCTGCTTTTTTGTCAAGAGTTTCCTTGTCATCGGATTCCAGGTTAATATCCGTTGGGGTCTCTGAGATGACTTCAAGAGCAGATTTATCTTCACGTAGGCCTTTAAAGGAGGCTTGGCGAAGCAGCTGATCATCCGTGATTTCAGCATATTGGATCTCGGCCACAAGCTTTGGTGTAAGATAAGTGATCGTTTCATTGCTTCGAGGTTTTAGGTCATCGGTAAAGGGGCTGGTCTTACGAATGAGGG
This sequence comes from Clostridiaceae bacterium, assembly GCA_049294805.1. GTDB lineage: Bacteria > Bacillota > Clostridia > Clostridiales > Clostridiaceae > JG1575. The sequence continues at coordinate 13,217 of JBAQDU010000146.1, read as the reverse complement.
GTTTAAACTGGTCTATTAAGTCCACTGAATCCAGCCGGCTAAAGCCGGTTCCAGCTCGTCCTTTATAGATCAGAATATCCTTGTCATAAGTTCCCAGGAGCAAAGAAGATAAACCGGTACTGCTTTTATCGCTGGTGGTATAGCCTCCGATCACAAATTCCTGTCGATATTCGCATTTCGTTTTGAGCCAGTCTTTGCTTCGAGTGGAACGGTAGGGTGAATCTTTCTTTTTGGAAATTATCCCCTCCATACCCGCGGCGCAGACCTTTGCAAAAATCGCATTGCCTTCGGTATGGGGACTATAGAATAGTCCGGGGGGAGAATCCTTTAGTAATTCCTCCAGGAGGGTTTTACGCTCGATCAAAGTCTTTTTTCGCAGATCCTGATCACCCACCGCCAACAGGTCAAAAATAACATAGTCGGCGGAATGAGTATCCTGATTTTTAAAATAGGACTGCAAGGCCTGAAAATCTGATTTTCCAGTCTTATCCATAACAACTACTTCCCCATCCAAGATCAAGTTACCGGGATCCCATTCTTCCAGAGTCTTTACAAGATCCGGCAGTTTATGAGACCAGTCATTGCCATTTCGGGTCAATAACCGGGCCTTGCCGCCTTCCAAAAAAGCCAGGATCCGGTAACCATCCAGTTTTAATTCGTGGACCCAGTTTGATCCGGGCGGGGCTGTTTTAACAAGGCTTGCCAGCATTGGACTGACTTCCACAAAAGGGAGGTCCCCAGATAAGTCTGGTGGACTAGAATGGGAAGGGTTTGGTTTAGAGGCGGCTTTTACTGGATTGACCGCAGAGGGAACTATAGAGGGCTGGTCGTTTGATTCCTTGGCCGGGGAGGCGATGGCTTCAGTTTCTTTTGCCTGGGCAATTTCCTCCATGGTCCGCTCACTGCGAACGGAAGTCAAAATGGTCGTGATCCCGTCTGTATCTTTAACATAGTCGTCTTTCTCTTTGATCAGGAACCAATTTTTATCCTCTTCCCCATCTTTGGGTTTCATCCGGATCAACGTCCAGCGGCCTTTTAGACGCGTACCTTCCAAGGTGAATTTCAAAGAACCGTCGGCTAGACCTTTGATTGGATCTGACTCGGGGATCCAGAGCCCTTCGTCAAACAGCATGACCGTACCGCCGCCGTATTCACCCTTAGGAATGGTGCCTTCAAAATTCCGGTATTCCAGTGGATGATCCTCGACTTGAACCGCCAGTCGTTTATCTTTGGGATTATAGCTGGGCCCTTTTGGCACGGCCCAAGACCAAAGGACCCCATCCTGTTCTAATCGAAAATCAAAGTGGAGTCGTGAGGCGGCATGTTTTTGAACGACAAAGCGAAGCTCCTTCGAGGTCTTAGCCGGTTGCCCCTCGGGTTCACTGGTTTTTTTAAAATCTCGTTTCTTATTATAGTCTTCTAATTTTTTTGCCATTCCGATTACTTCCTTTTTGGTCCAGTGGATTTAGCAGAACTTTTGGCCGGCTTTTTCGCAGGTTTTTTGGATGAAGTAGCCGAGTCAGTTCCCGTCGCCTGGGCTTCATCTTCCTCTTCTTCGGTTTCTGGTTTAGCAGCAGCTTTTGGCGATGCCTTGGTCTTTTTATTGCCCTTGGCTTCCACTGATTTTCGCAAAAGATCCATAATATCAACCACATTGGAGGGGGTATCCTCATCTTCAGATTCAGTATCGTCCGGCAATTCCTTGCCGTTTAGTTTGGCCTTGGCTTCGATCCGGGCCATGAGTGCACCGGAATATTCATTCTTAAATTCAGTGGGATCCCATTCTTTGGTCAGCCCGTCGATCAAGGTCAATGCCAACTCCATTTCTTTGGAAGAAATTTTAACATCCTCGGGTACATTGAGCCCGGCTTCGCTTCTGACTTCCTCGGCATAACGCAAGAGGATCAGGACGAGGGCATCATCCACCGGAAGAAGAGCACCGATACTTTGTTTGGTTCGGATCGTTACACGGCCGATGGCGATCTTACCGGATTCGTTCATGGCATTGCGCAACAAAATATAGGGTTTTTCACCACCCTTGACCGGAGCAACATAATAAGGTTTTTCTAAAAACATTGGATTGAGTTCTTCACTAGCGATGAATTGCTCGATCTCAAAGGTTTTACTGGCTTTGGGATCGGCTTTTTGAAAATCCTCGTCGGTGACAACGACAAAGGAGCCATCCGGGAATTCATAGGCTTTGACGATATCCTCCCAGGCCACTTCTTTGCCGGTGTCGGCATTGACTCGCTGATATTTAATCTTAGCGTGATCCTTGGAATCCATCATGCTAAATTTTAAGTCCGATGGTTCCTCGGCACTCATCAAATTGATTGGGATATTGACTAAGCCAAAGGATATGGCCCCTTTCCAGATCGGTCTCATAGACATGCCTCCTCTCGTATACAGTAAGTTAATTTTACTCCGTTCCTTTGAAGTGTCTCTGAACAGCCTGTAAAAGATATGAGACAATTTGAAACATTAGTTGCAAATTACCCAGAACAACCAGGAACCCTTAAAAATGATATAATTGAACGGCTGAGAATTATTGATCCAATGGTTTTTAAACCTCACGTAGTAACATAGAACAATCGGTAAAATGAAAGGAGATCAAAAATAGGTTAAATCCGAAAACAGAGTAAGTTTTAAAAATAAACAAAGTCTAAAAAAATTGACTAAGTCTGGAAAATAGACTAAGTCTGAAACTATAATTCAAGTCCAAAAAAAATATAGATCAGCTTCGCTAAAAAAGACGGATTTATGTGATTTTAATTTTTTTGTTTTAATGTGAATTCATGGCTGTTTTGGTAGCCTTGATTTCAAGATATACGAAAGACTAGCCCAATCGGGTAAAAATAAGGGGAACACAAATGACTGACGATAGAATACTAGAAAAGGATTCGCCATCAAAATGGCTGATCCGATTGATTAAAGGGATCGCCATAGGGGTCGGTGCGATACTGCCCGGATTATCAGGAGGAGTCCTGGCTGTAATTTTTAATCTGTATGAACCTATATTAAGATTTCTCGGGAATATGCGGGTGAATTTTCGAAAGAATATGCTCTACTTTATCCCGGTGGGTTTGGGAACCGGTCTGGGGATCATTCTGTTTTCGTTATTTGTTGAAAAAGCCTTCGGCCAATATGCCACACTGTTTACTTGCCTGTTCATTGGGTTTGTAGCCGGAACCCTGCCCATGCTGTTTCGAACCGCCGGTAAAGAAGGTCGGCACAATTCAGATCTGACCATCTTAATCGGGGCAGCGGTCATTGTATTAATAGTGATGGTCTTCGGTGGGTCCATGGCTGCACAGATCACACCCAGTTTTTCGGCCTGGTTATTATCCGGCGCACTCATTGGCTTGGGGGTCATTATTCCCGGATTAAGCCCCAGTAACTTCCTGATCTATCTAGGTCTGTATGATAAAATGGCGGCCGGGATCTCGGCTTTAAATTTAGGAGTCATCATTCCCCTGGCAGTTGGTTTGATCCTTTGTGTCCTGTTGTTTGCCAAGGGCAGTAACTGGTTGTTTAATCACCATTATTCCAAAATGTATCATTTAATTTTGGGAACAGTCATTGGCTCTTCGTTGGCGATTTTCCCCACCGTTGTATTGCCGTCTTTGACAGCTCAAAATCTGGTTGAATCAGGGATGACCCTACCAGTTGCCTTGTTTTTATCGGTACTGATGTTTATTGTGGGCGCGATCTTCTCCTTCTGGTTTAGTAATGTCGAAGCCCGCTATTCCGTCGAATAAAAAGGCCGATCATTTAAGTTTTATCGGTAGTGTTGCAGGGCTTTACGAAAATGATTTAACTAGACCAATTCATCTCAAAATCAATGTTTTTTGACCAGGTTCAACCGATCGAATGCAATCGAATGCAATCGAGCCATTTCAACGATCCAATTCAACGATCCAATTCAACGATCCATCAAAACTCACCCCAAAGCGCTTTGTTTAAAAGTGTTTTGGAGGTGAGTTTTTGTCGCCCAATGAGATAGGATGGTGTTAACAATTCATTGAGAACGAATATTTTAGTGATTTAAAGTGAATAAATGTAAGTAGGAATCATCCGCCAAAAAACATAAGCTATAATGGTAGTAATTACATTTAAAGGATAGAGTGAGGAGGCTGCAATATGAGCTTATTAATAATAAACGGATCAATTGTAACAGAAGAGGGGATTGTTAAGAAATCCCTTCGCATCGAAGGAGAAGTGATCCAAGACATCGGTGACCTGACTCCGTCACCCGGTGAAGAAGTCATTGATGCGAAAGGAGCCTTCGTGTTCCCGGGTGGCATCGATCCCCATACCCATATGGAGTTGCAGCAATCTGAGCTGTACCGATCAGCCGATGATTTTTATACCGGGACGGTGGCAGCTGCATTAGGCGGGACCACCACCATTATTGATCACATCGGGTTTGCTCCGAAAGGATCTACACTGCACCATTCATTGGATCGATACCATGAAAAAGCTCAAAAGGCCGTCATCGACTATTCATTTCATGGCGTGATCCAACACGTTGATGATATGATCTTAGCTGAGCTCAAGGAACTCATCGAAAAAGAGGGCATCGCGAGCTTCAAGGCATATTCCACCTATGGCTTTAAAGTCGATGATGAGGGCCTCCTAAGGGTGTTACGGACCATGAAGGAAGCCGGAGGCATCCTGACGGTCCATTGTGAAAATGATGCCGTGACCAACCTGTTTAAAACCGAACTGATCGCCCAGGGTAAGACGGATGCCATCTGGCATGCCAAATCAAGACCGGCCAGAACTGAATCCGAATTCATCGGACGTCTTTGCGAATTATCCGCCTTAGCCGAATATGCGCCCATCTATATTGTCCATACGTCAACGGAGCTGGGAGCCAAACGCATTGCTCAATTCCGGGCAGAAGGCATTCCGGTCTCCATGGAGACCTGTCCCCAATATCTCCTTTTGACGGAAGCAAAATATACGGAAGACGGAAACGAAGAAGGACTAAAATACATCATGGCTCCACCACTGCGATCAGAATCCGACCGGGCGGCACTTTGGCAGTCGTTGACGGATGGGACGTGTCAGACCATTGGCACCGACCATTGTCCGTTTATGGTCGAAGAAAAAAGAGCCGGTCTAAATGATTTTTCCAAAGCACCGGGCGGGGCGCCTGGCGTGCAGGAGCGGATCCCTTTGTTATTTTCAAAAGGTGTCCTCGATGGCAAGTTGACCCCGGTACAGTTTGCGGATCTTGTAGCCACCAATGCAGCAAAAATATTGGGGCTTTACCCGAAAAAGGGTACGATCCGGGTTGGATCAGATGCTGACCTTGTGATTCTTTTGGAAGGACCAGAAACGACCATCCGCGCTGACCAAGGGGCTTCCGTTTGCGATTACAGCATCTATGAAGGGATGACCCATCGCACCCAGATCGACTACGTATTGTCCCGGGGTGAAATCATCGTTCAAAACGGTGTCTTCGGGGGCGAGCGGGGTCGCGGGAAATTCCTGCCCAGATTCTTGTTGAAGAAATAGGATCCCAATATTCCATTAGATCATCAAAAAAAAGAACATCCAGCAGAATGACCGAATTGATCGTCAACACGTAAAATCCCAAGATATTCATGGAGGTAATCAAATGGCACAGCTGATTCCACATAATTTACAGGAGGCGATCCGGCAGGATCCGGGCCGTGGGGCCGAGGTCAAAGTTTATGATGCCCTGGCTAAAGGCCTTGCCGGCGACTGGCTAGTAATGTATGGCTTATCCTATCTGGGACGGTATAAGACTGATGGAAATCTCGTCGATGGCGAGATCGATTTTCTGATTGCTCACAAGGACTTTGGCTTTATGATCTTGGAAGTTAAAGGCGGAAATCCCATTGAACGGGATGGCCGGTCCTGGTATTCACAGTCAAGGACCGGGGATCGCTATGAGATCAAGGATCCCTTTATCCAGGCAATGACCGCCAAAAATCTTCTGATCCAAACACTTAAGGAAGAGCGAGATTTCAAAGATAATATGTTTGGCAGCTATTTCTGTCATGCAGTTTGTTTTCCGGATACCTCTCACCTAAAAGGCAGTTTACTGTTTGATGAGAAACGCGAATTGATCCTGTTTGATCAAGATCTCAGCCAGATCGAGGATTCCATTAAAAAGATTTTTTTGTTTAGTCGGGGCAGCTGGATAATTAATGAAACCTCGATCAAGAACCTCATGGGAAGTTTGAAAGAGCGGTATTCATCGCGTTCCGCCAGTTCCCGATCCGGTCGGCAACTGGCCAAAGAAGACCAAATTAAAACGCTTCAACTGACGGAACAACAGTATTTTATCTTAAAGATGCTTGAACATCAAAAACGGATCGGGATCCAAGGTTGCCCGGGATCCGGTAAAACCCTGCTGGCACTTGAAAAGGCCCGGGTCGCCAAAGAAGAGGGTAAAAATACGCTGTTGCTGTGCTTTAATAATCCACTGGGCAAATATTTGTTTGAGAAAACCGGTAAACAGGATCACTTGATGACCGGGAATTTTCATGGCATCATGCTGTCACTTCTGACCAAACAGCTGGGGTTCTCCCAAGAAGAGGCCAAAGCCTGTGTCTTTGATGACGAGAAGTTAATGGATCAAGTTCTCGAAGTAGAATTGCCCAGTTTTGACACCATCATTGTGGATGAAGCTCAAGATTTTTCGGAAACGAAGCTGAATATATTGGAACTAATGCTCAAGACCGACGGGGAACTGTGCTTATTTTATGATCGAAATCAAAATCTAAATCAAAATGACTTTAAGCTCCCGGAAGGGATCACTGAATTTACGCTAAGTAACAACCTTCGAAATTCAAAAGCCGTGGGCGACTATCTAAAATTATGGACAGCCGATTATTTTTCCTTGGATGAAAGAGTGCCCCAAGGGATCCGACCTGAAGTCTTAAAAGCCTATCGGCCGGGAGATGTGGATCATTTTTTAAGCCGACTGGTCAATGAGATCAAAATCTTGAAAAGCCGGGGGTTCGACTCAGAAGATATTACCGTGATTACATTAGGTTCCCAATCAACTTCAAATTTGAGAGAGTTTTATCTGCAGGGTGTCTCCGTGAATCTTTTTGGTCTGGGCGATCAAGGGCTGACGATTGATTCCGTCAAACGATTCAAGGGGTTGGAATCCCCCATTGTGATCATAACTGAAACAGAAAAAGCCGATCCCGAATCGGAAGATTTTCGGCGGAAAATGGCTTCGACAGTTTCCAGGGCAGTTACCCAGGTCTTGATCTTGCCTGATTCAGACCATTATGATTATTTTTTAAACACACTGAATACGGAATATACGCACAAATAGAATAAGAAGCATAAAAAGCGACAAAATGATAAATGCGACAAAAACGACAAAATGATAAATGCGGCAAAGAACGACAGAAGCAGTAGAAGTAGCAGTTAAAGTAGCAGAAAAAGCAGATACAACAATTAAGCAGAAGTAGAAAAAACTAATGGAAGCACAAACTCAAGGCAGCTCAGTAATGGGCGCTCGAACCAGAAAAAAGGGTAAGGGAGGCAGCAATGAAGCTCGTAATTTTAGATGCCCATACATTAAATTCAGGGGATTTGTCCTGGACAGAAATTGAACAGGAAGGTGAGACGATTATTTATGATCGAACCGCTCCACAGGATGTTGCAAAGCGGATCGAAGATGCTGATATTGTTATTGTAAATAAAACAAAGCTGTTTAAAGAGGCGTTGCAAGGGGCAAAGAAGTTAAAGTTTATTACGATTCTAGCGACCGGTTATGATTGTGTGGATAAAAAGACGGCCAAAGAACTGGGAATTGTCGTATCCAATATACCCAGCTACGGAACGGATACAGTTGCCCAATTCACGGTGGCCATGATCCTGGAATTAGCTCACCACATCGGTCGGCACAGTGAATCAGTCAAGGACGGTCAATGGACTGCTTCACCTGACTGGACCTATCAATTGACGCCTCAGATCGAACTTAGAAACAAAACTCTGGGAATCATCGGCTATGGTCGAATCGGTGCCCGGGTGGGTGAACTGGCAATCGCCTTAGGGATGAAGGTGATAACCACCGAGCGGCCCGGCCGAGAATTTCCGATCCCAACTGTAACCCAAGAGGAACTATTTCGCACCTCGGACTTTGTTACACTGCACTGTCCATTGACTCCCCAAACAAAAGGAATCATCGATCAAACCAGTTTGTCCTTAATGAAACCAAGTGCATTTTTGATCAATGCCTCCCGCGGTCCGCTGATCGTAGAGAACGATCTTCGCATTGCACTTGATCAGAAAACTATCGCCGGAGCTGCCTTAGATGTTATATCCGAGGAACCTATGGTGAAGGGGCATCCTTTGCAACATGCCAAAAATATTATTATTACACCGCACATTGCCTGGTCGACGAAAGAAGCCCGGATCCGAATCATGGATACTACATTGGATAACATCCATGCCTTTTTGGCAGGAACACCACAAAATCGGGTAATTTAAAAAATAATATGGTTAAGCAAATACCTGGAAATTATCAAAAGCTTATCTAATATAGGGATCGATAAAATGAATATTTTAATAATTAGTATCTTTACAATTGGTGAATAATAGATTAACATTATTAATATATAAAGAATATAATGAACGAGGGGTTTTAAGTTTGACAGATTTAGAGTTTAAGATCCTCACTATTCTCCAATCAAAAAGTAAAGATGAACATATTTATTTTAGGGGTCATAGCGAGCTTCAGGGTATCGGGCAAGAAGAGATTTTATCGGTGTATGAAGATCTTACAGAAAAAGGATATATCAGTCTTTATCGGACTGACCAAATGATAGAAGTAAACAATAGTTTAGTGAATTATTTTTACGAAATTACAGAATTGGGTCGGATTAAATTGTGCCAGCGCGCAGGATAAACCGGATCAAACAACAAATTAATATATTCCAAAAAGAGTCGTATTATTCGACTCTTTTTTTGCGCCCAAATGGTATGGAAACCCGGAAGCTTTAGATCCACTTTTTCCTTGATAGAACCTATTTTAGAAATAGTTTTTTTGCATGACCCTTGATAAAAATTACTGCGTCCACATTTGCGATCGATTGATTATGTTATAATATTAACAAAGACCTTTCTGTTTGAAGAAATGTAAAGAAAAAAATGAAAACGGAATGAAAAAAATCACCTGAATAGTTATAGTTAGGGACTGGAATCCGCTGATCACTCTCTTTAAGAGGGTTAATCATTTATTGGAATTGACCTCGAAGTATTCGATCTTGAAAGGACAAAGAAAAATGGGAAAAAATACCAAGAACCTAGTGTTGGCTAGTTTGCTTTTAACCATCGTTATCGTCATTCAGCTGATGGGTCGGTTTAATCCGGACCTTTCAAGAATAGTTGTGGGTCCAGTCATCAATGCAATTCTACTATTGACCGTCTATTTTTGTGGCAGACGGTTCGGAATCATCATGGCTTGTCTGACGCCTTTAATGGCATTGGTCACCGGACAACTCAACCCATTGTTAGCACCGTTTATTCCATTCATCATGCTGGGTAACTTGGCTTTGGTGGTCCCCTTTATGTTGCTATTAACTTCACCCATTAAACGAGTGATCGGTCTTGGAATCGGGTCCATCCTAAAATACCTGGTCATGAATTATGCGGCAACCAATGCCGTCACTCTGTTTTGCCTGAATATCCCAGCTAATGTGGTCAAGGCCTTACCGGTGGCCTTTGGTCTAGTTCAGTTGGGGGCTGCTTTGGCCGGCGGGGCATTGGCCTTGATACTGATCGAAACACTTAAAACATCCTGGCATCGCAGTTGAGCTAGAGTTCTAGATCAGGCTTGGGAAGACATTATAATCAAAGAAAAATGCAAAGCCGAGATATTGAATAAACTGACCAAGAGAGAAATTCATTGTTGATTTCACCCTTGGTCAGTTTTAACCTCGATTAGCCTCGTTATTCCAAATGTTTCTGAATCTCCTGGATGAATTTGGCCGTTACTTCATAACTAATGCTCAAACTCATGTCCACGCCTGCTTTATGATTTTTAGCTACCTCTATGACCAGTTCTCCAATCTGAGGATTGTTGATTTCCGGTGGGATCGCAATGTTATTTTCTTTGAGCCAGACGATGGCTTCGGGTGCGGTCATGGTATAAGGATCGATTTTCTTGACAGCGCAGCTAGATGCAGTCCCAACTATGAGCAAGATCAACAAGAATAGGCCAATCAATGGTTTTTTCGCCTTCATCGAATTCATCTCCCAGTGATTATTTTTCAACTCCATAGTAGCACGATCAAAAGATGCTTGATAGGATTTACACTGTTTATCGATCTGTTTAGAATTGAATTCTTTGCAAATGAAAGTCATTATCAGTTATAATAAAAATAATGCGAATTGATAGCAGAGAATTTGGCGTAAATTAGTTAAGGTTACATTCAAATAGAGTAAAGAATAAAAATAAATTCTAGTGTGGAGTGTTGAACGAGCAATGACAGAAAAAGAATTAATAGAAAAGGGCTATAAGAAATATCGGGGCCAGGATATTGATGTTTACTACAATATCGATGTTTGTAATCACACCGGTATTTGCTCAAGAGAAAATGAGATCGTATTTGATCCGACCAGCCGGCCGTGGATCTTAGTTGATATGGCACCAGTAGATGAAGTTATTCGGGTCGTCCGGGAGTGTCCCACGGGTGCCTTAAAATATAAGTTAAAGGATGAGGATGAAGTCGGACCGGACTAGCGGATTACGATAGATCTTTGTTTGCGAGGGTAGATGATCATCGATAAGACAAAACCACAGCTCCCAACAGGTTGTAACCTTGGGACTGTGGTTTTGTCAGTTAGTCTAGGGTAATTGATAATTGGCCGGACCGGATCCGAGCGGCCAGGTCCGCCATTTTTAAGTCAATGGTCCGGATCAGTTCTTTAAATGTTTCATTACTTTGGCCGGTGGGATCGGCCAGATCCCAATCCTCTTCATGAGCTGATGCGAGATAAGGACAAACCACTTCACAACCCATTTTTACCGTAATATCAATCTGGGGAAGTTCAGTGATGAGTTTCGAATATTGGGAGGCTTCCATATCGATACCTTTGACTTCTTTCATGATCCGGACAGCATCCGGATTAATCTGGGGCTTTACCTCTGTCCCGGCAGAATAAGCATTGAAAAGATCGCTGTATTTTTTTGCAATCGCCTCGGCAATTTGGCTTCGGCAGGAATTATGGACACATATAAAAGCAACATTGGGCTTAGTTGTCATGAGTGGGAACCTCCTTTTGGGGAAACCAGTAGGTGGTGCGGTTGGCAAACCGGACTAATGCCAGCATAATGGGAACTTCAGTAAGGACTCCCACCGTAGTGGCCAAAGCAGCCGGTGAATCAGCTCCAAATAAGGCAATGGCAACGGCAACGGCCAGTTCAAAGAAGTTAGAGGCACCGATCATACCGGCCGGAGCGGCGACGTCAAAGGGAAGTCCGGCTTTACGGGAAGTCAGATAAGCAATGAAAAAGATCAAGATCGTCTGGATGGTCAACGGAACTGCGATCAAGAGGATGTGGAATGGGCGGTTGACCAGGACTTGGGATTGCGAGATGAACAATAGGACCAGCATCAGCAGCAATCCAAGGGTGGTGGCACCATCGAACTTGGGTAGAAATTCCTGCTCAAAATATTCAGTACCCTTGTTCTTCGTAACAGATTGTCGGGTCAGGAAGCCGAGACTTAAAGGAATGACGACAAAGAGGACTACCGATAATATGAGCGTATCCCAGGGGACTTGAATGTTGCTGATCCCCAGGAGGAATTTAACGATGGGCACAAAAGCAATTAAAATAATGAGATCATTGGTAGCGACCTGGACTACCGTGTAGGCCGGGTTGCCATGAGTCAAACTGCTCCAGACAAAGACCATGGCCGTGCAGGGAGCAGCCCCCAGCAGGATAGCCCCGGCCAGATAGTTCTTGGCCAATTCTGGTGAGATCCATCTGGAAAAGACCACAAATAGAAAGAAATAGGCAATGCCATACATCGTAAAGGGCTTAATGAGCCAATTCGTCACCCAGGTAACAAATAAGCCTTTGGGATTCTGACCGACTGCCCGGATGCTTTGGAAGTCTACTTTCATCATCATCGGATAGATCATCACCCAGATCAAGATGGTGATCGGGATGGAAACATTGGCAAGGGTGAAACTGTTGAGGGTAGTGCCTAATTTTGGAAATAGCTGCCCAATTGCAACACCGGCGACCATACACAGGGCTACCCAAAGGGTAAGATATTTTTGGAAAAAGCCGATTTCATTGGTTTTCTTCATATACAACTCCTATTTATCTCAGATTTTGAGGATTGATGAATGGTGAACATTGCTCATTATTTTGCATGAATGATTGATGAATGGTGAACATTGCTCATTATTTTGCATGAATGATTCAATAGAATAATACCAGTGGACGATTTTCTTGTCAAAAGTAACCACTGGATCCCTGATTTTAGATCCCTGGTTATACAATTCTCTAAGTTTAATACCTAGAAGTCGCTACTACCGATCGTCCGGTCAACCATGATCTTTCGATCAGGATCTTAATCAACACAACTTCCTGGAAAATTTAAGTTTCAGCTTCAACAACTTAGATAGTGATATTACCCAAAGATTCATTTGTTTAGATAAAAAAATTGGTGATCGGATATAATAATTTCAATAAAGAACCGTCATAGATGCTATAACGACTTTTGAGTCGATTTTAGGGGAGGGTACCATATGGAAAAGAGTAAAGAGAAGGTCGTTGATCAAGTCAGTTGCAGATGTTGCAATGAAATTCCCGATACCAGAAATATTACTGAAACCAAAGATCAATTGAAATTTCACAATCCTCAATTTGGTCAAACAACCGATGAATTGAATGAAGTGGAGAGTTCTGAATATGCCACCAATGATCAATTCCGGACAAGACCTGAGTACTTCAATCCTAAGACTTGCAAGACCACCACTGAAAAAGACGAATTATAATAAGCTAAATAGTACTAATGGAAAGATAGCCCCCCTCCAATGGCCCCATTGGAGGGGGGGGTATCTCGAGGAGTCAAGAGGCCTAGAAAGGAATGAAAAAGGGCGGCCACCCTCGACTAACCGAAGATTTGGACAAGTAGCGGGAATACAAGATTACCTGGAAATTCCGGGTCATCGTTAAGCTGACAACCACAGGCCTGTTATAA
>JBAQDU010000145.1:0-2487 GCA_049294805.1 Clostridiaceae bacterium | reverse complement strand
CCTCAAATCATGATTCAGACCCACTTGACAAACTCATTTTCATTACATTCCTTATTTTGACTTCAGTATAACTTGTACTGAATACAATGTCTACAGAACTGTAAACTTTGATATCTTAAATAAAAATTTAACTTTAAATGCAGGATTAATAAAAATTTGGCAGTTTAATAGCTCGATAATGATATTTATTATTTCGATCTTCAAATAATCAAAATAGAAGCACTGATAAACAAGTGAAATTCACCGATGTATCCATTTCGAACTTTAAATATCACTTCAATCTTTTTCATAAAATATTATTATTGTTTTCTTAAATAAAAGTTTTAGTTATTAATAAATTATTAAAACAAATGAATCTTCGTTTCTGATTAAAACTTACCTCCACAGAGCTTAAGTACATCATTTCGTCTCTACAGAATACTAAACAGATGATTTTACTGATGATCAAGGATCAAGGCGGAATTCTCTTATTGAAGATTTAGTTAAAATAATCATTAAATTAGTATTTCATCATTTTATTACTCAAGTAAATTGTTTTAAAAACATAATTTTAATATCTGGAATTAAAAGTAAAAACACATCTCAGTCCAGGTCAATCTTTACGATTGATCCAGATGAGATGTGTTTGTTCAAATTAAATTTTTACATAGTTTTTAATATGTAAAAAAAATCCCCCGTTCATCCTTTTAAAGGATAACAGGGGCGTATCTTATTTATCTTGCTTGTCTTTTTGTATGGGCATGATTTTTGGGGTTTTGTTTCTTTTCTCTTAATGTAAGTGGTCTGTCGGATCTTCTGGGTTCTGTTTTTTGTGCTTTCTCCGGTGTCGTGATCAACATTGGAAAGGGATTTTCTTGAACTACGGCAATTTTCTTTTTCAGCAGCTTTTCAATGTCAGTCAACAAAGGCTTTTCATTGATGTCACAGAATGAAATTGCAGTTCCTTCTAACCCGGCGCGTCCGGTCCGACCGATCCGATGAATATAAGTCTCTGGCACATTAGGTAGGTCATGATTGACAACATGTGATAATTCGTCGATGTCGATCCCTCTGGCCGCAATATCCGTGGCGACCAAAACCCGGGTGACTCGGTTTTTAAAGTTGCTCAACGCCAATTGACGATTGCCCTGGGACTTATTACCATGAATAGCTGCAGCATTGATATCGGCTTTGAGTAAATCCTTAACGATTTTGTCGGCACCGTGCTTTGTCCGGGAGAATACCAGGACCGATTCCATGGCTGGGTCTTCCAATAAATGTTGGAGTAAATTCTTTTTATTCGCCTTATCAACAAAGAAGAGGGATTGCTCCACTGTCTCAACGGCTGAAGAAACGGGAGCTACCGAAATAGATACCGGCTTCACTAATATATCGTCAGCAATATCTTTGATTTCAGGTGCCATGGTGGCAGAGAACAATAAGGTCTGTTTCTTTTTAGGGATGTACTTGATGATTTTTCTTACATCATTGAGGAATCCCATATCAAGCATCCGGTCCGCTTCATCTAAAACGAATATTTCAATATTCGAAAGATCGATGAGTTTCTGGCTAAGCAGGTCATTAAGTCGACCCGGTGTTGCCACTAGTACATCGATGCCTTTGCTCAAGACTTCTTCCTGGGGCTTTTGCGAAACGCCGCCAAAGATCACACCATACTTTAATTTGGTATATTGACCATAGGTTCTAAAGCTGTCATAAATTTGGATGGCCAATTCTCTAGTCGGAGTTAAGATCAAGGATTTGATCTTACGCTTGCCTGGAGTAATTGGTTTTTGGCTCAGTAACTGAATGATCGGAACTGCAAATGCCGCTGTTTTTCCGGTACCGGTCTGGGCGCAGCCCAATAAATCACGGTGCGCGAGGATAGCCGGGATGGCTTGTTCCTGGATGGGTGTAGGCAATTCATAGTTTTCATGTTCAAGTGCTCTTAGAATGGGTTCAATAATTGTCAGTTCAGTAAATTTCATAGATTCCTTTTTTCGGCCGACATAAAGTATTAATCACAAGCTACCCTTCGTTGTCGACGTAGGAATGGTTTGACTTGTATCAGTTTTTAAATTTTCGTTTTTTTCTCTATCGATTAATCTTAAGATAAATTAAGTATCAAGGTATTAGATTATTTGTGCAAACTCCAGACAGCAACTGATCCATCATATTTACTCAATTAAATATGAATCTGTCTGACTCCAATGGACCTCACTAAATAGAATGAGTTGAAATGCAGAAGGAGCTATTCTATTTTATCGAATTAGCTCCATTAAAGCAATCTTTTTTTTACTATTTTTTTATTTTTTTTACTATTTTTTTATTTTTTTACTATTTTTTTAATTTTTTCGACCCTTTTTTCACCTCGAAATTTTTTCATAAATACCCATCCAGCTCCAATCTAATATTATTGGATTCGATGATTTTATGCAACTATTTTAATCATTTAACTGCCAATCACTAACTTCGCATTATTTCACTTGGTTCAGTCTAAGGATCAAG
>JBAQDU010000144.1:0-5457 GCA_049294805.1 Clostridiaceae bacterium | reverse complement strand
ATCTGACCATGGTTCGAAAGAAACGAAAGACAGCCAAGGAAATCCACAAGGGAATTCGAAAACAGCTGCAATATTTGGAAAGAAACTTCAAATCCATTGATGTACTCCTAGAAAAGGGAAAAACCCTAATCCCCAAATGGCAGAAACGACTCGGGATCATCTTGACCGTTTTTGAACAACAGAAGTACATGTTCGATAACCGTACTCACAGTGTGGAGAATCGAATCGTAAGCCTGTCTCAGCCACACCTGAGACCCATCGTCAGAGGAAAAATAAAGGCACCGGTAGAATTTGGAGCAAAGCTCGATATCAGTGTTTGTAATGGGTATGTCCGACTCGAAAAGCAGTCCTTCGAGGCCTACAATGAAGCAACGACTTTGAAGTCTGTTATCGAACGTTTTAAAGTGAGAACAGGAAAATATCCAGAACGAATCTTAGCAGATAAGATCTACCGGAATCGGGATAATTTGACTTACTGCAAAGAGCGTGGAATCAGGTTGTCCGGTCTAGCCCTTGGCAGGCCGAAAAAGAACGAAAGACCTGACCGAAAACAGGACTATAAGGACATCTGCGAACGAGTAGAAGTCGAACGGAAATTCAGTTTTGCAAAACTAAATTGTGGTTTGGGTAGAATATATACTCGTTTGGCTGAAACAACCGAAAGTGTAATTGCAATATCATTCCTCGTGGTGAATCTGAAAAAGGTTTGCCGCGATTTGGCTACCCTTTTTTTGCATATTTTACAGGCTGAAATTGATCATGAAAAAATGGCATTTATTCAGTAGCCATTATTTAGTTTCAAATTTGGATTCCCGGTTTAGGTAGGTAGAAATCCTTTTTATTATCGATAATTGTTGAAATCACAAGATTATATAAAAAGAAGATCCGAAAGTGCAATTGGGGAGAAAAGGACTCGATTTAGGTTTCACAGTAAAACTATAAAGTGTTTTTGTAGTACTCATGAATAAATTTTCTCTAGTTATACAACAACTACTTAATTAAATTAAATTCTCGGCATAATACTATTTATAACTATTGTTGTCTTCAGCAACAATTAGTTCTTTTATTGAAGATTTATCATCAAATATTGCTTTAAATATTTGATGAGTATCAAAGTTTGGCACCCTGTATGACTTAGTAACAATTTCGATCCATTGTCCAATTCTGTCTAAATCAATATGATTGGTTTTCCATGTTTCTTTAAGTATATCTTCATCTGCAGTAAGTATATATTGTGATATTTCTTTGTTATAACTAAATAGCTTGTTTATTGCTTGTGGCATTTTGGGGAACAAACCATCAGAAGTTTCTAAATCCTTTTGCCCTCCTGCCGTGAAGGTATCTCTTAAGGATGTTGAAACCACACCATACCTAGATACTAACCATAAAGAAAAGTTTTCGTATTTTTGAGGGTTATCACTTAAAATATTTGGAAAAAGAGCGAACCCTAAAATCATAAATTTATGTTTTTCTGCTTTAGAGAGGGTACGCCAAAGTCTTATTTTTATTGATGCAGTATTTGAATTTTCTGGATTATCATGAGTGTCAATCCACCAAAGACTTTCACCTTCTTTTAATTGAGCTTTATAATATTCTACGATGTTTCGAACGGGATTAAGGCCAGTACGCAGTTTTTGGTAAGTTGTATCCATTTTATCAAAAATCGTGTTACCGCTCTCTAAATTCATGTTAATTTTGTAACGGGGGTAGTGGGTAACGACTACATCGGATAAGCAATCCTCATAGGGCCTAGTTTTAAATTCAATAGGCGAAATTAATTTTCCGAAAGTGAGGAAGATTCTCTCTACATTTTCCACCCTTGTCGACTCATTAACACTGCCACCAAGTGTTATCCAATTCTCATCTTTTGAACTTTTTACTTCAATACCATAATATTTACCAATTACTATATCCGGAAATTTTTGGCCCGATACAACCTGAATTGTATTTTCGAAAGGTGTTCCGATTGAAATTTTCGTCAATGCTTCTGCTACATCAAATTCTAGTTTTTGGGCATTCCTAGATAAATAGTAACTTTCCCGTTTTGCCGCATCTTCGTTTAAAAATTGATTTGTTTTTTTCAAAAGTGATGAAAATTCTTCGAGTTTAGGTTTTTTATTATTTGATACTATCATCTGTTTCTCCTTCCACTTCGAAATATAATTCCCATTTTCTTTCGATTTGTTTTGCTATATTATAGGCTAAAAGCGGAGGTACTGCATTCCCAAGTATTTTATATGCATCAGAGGCTGATACCCCTTTCTTTACTTTACTTGATTGAATAACAAATTGATATTCGTCGGGGAATGTCTGAATTCGAGCACACTCACGGACTGTTAGTCGTCTTTCTTTTAATCCGTTTTCTAATTCGTTAATATACTTACCACCATGTTCGGAACTCAACCTTCGAAATTCAATATTTCCGTGATGTTCTGATCTAATAGTTGGACCAATTGAACTCATCTTAATTTCAGATTGCCCTTGACAATGTTTTCCCATATATTTTGCTTTTGAATATTTTTGATGTGATGGGTCGGTTGAGTTTTCTGGCTCACCTAGACCATTCAATGCCATCTCTAGTGTTGTTGGTGACAGTAAATCTTCACCAAAAATTGTATAAGAATGAGTTTTAGGGGGGTATGGATCATATTGAAGTGGTATCGTTTCTTGGGATAATGCCTCCAAAGCCTCCTTTTTTAAAGCTGACTTATTAAATCCTAAAAAAATTACTCGTTCTCTAGATTGAGGGATACCATAATCTGCTGCGTGTAATACCCTGGCACTGACAACTAAATATCCATTTTCAGATATCGTCCTAAAATCCTTTTCTATAATTTCTTTTACATCTGCAAGATTAACAAGCCCTTTTACATTTTCCGCTACAAACATTTTAGGTTTTGTTAAGGCAATTACCTCTCGCATCCATATATAGAGTTGTCCACGGCTCTCTACATTTGGCGTTTCGTTATTTATATTTTTACCTAAATGACTTTTGTCTGAATTTAATCCAAGTCTTTTTCCAGCAACTGAAAAATCTTGACAAGGAAAGCCACCTGTTACAATATCAACATTTTGAGGAAATACTCTAATATCATTTTCTTTTTGTAATTTTACTAAGTCAACAATACTATTTAAACAATAAGTATTATCAGACAACCCTTTCTTTGAAAAGTAATTTACCCATGCTATTTTTGCATCTTCTCTAATGTCATTAGCAAAGATGGTATGAAATCGTGTTTTTGATAGTTTAACAAAAATGGGATTTGAAGTTGGCGAAACACTCCAATCTTTATTAATATTATGATTTACAGAGTTAAAGTGGACATTAAAATCGCCTTCAAACCCTAAATCCATACCTCCACATCCGGAAAAAAGGGAAAGAACATTAATTGGCGGTTTTCTTAATTCATTAGGTGTATTTTTTTTTAGTTTTGTCGGTTTGTTAATACTTTCAGGCATTAACCAAACACCAGCTTGTTTAACTGCTCCTAAAATCCGTCCTTGCGAGCAGAGTATTTGTACTCTGCGAGGCGAAAGACTCCATTTTATAGCGGCTTGTTGTACAGTAATATAGTCATTCATGTTTTGCACCTCTTTTATGATACCTATATACTATTCGTTTTAACGAATAGTATCAATAGCTAGCATTTTTCATAGATCGAATCACGCCAAAAGTATCATAGTGTATCTACAAAAAACGTAAGCGTCAAATAGGAAGCACATAGGAAAGTCCACCGAATTATGAGAAAATCCTTCTATCTAAAGATAGGAGGATTTTTTATGGAACTGGAAAACATTAATTTCTCAAACACGGGCTCATCTCTGCAGGATCTTCTGAACCGGGTTCAGGAGAAGAAGGCGATTCTTCTTGCCCACCGTGCGGTGGATATGCGCAAGAGTATCAATGGCCTTGCGGGAATTCTGCAGGGAGAATACGGCATTGACCCCTTCAGCGGGGAAACCTTCCTGTTCTGCAACAAACAGAAAGACAAGGTGAAGGTTTTGCAGTGGGATTCCGAGGGATTCATCCTGACTTACAAGCGGATGGAACGAGGGAGGTTCCAGTGGCCGAACCTCGATGAGGGAGGAACGGTGACGGAAATCGCCCGGAACGACCTGAAAAGACTTTTCCAAGGATTGCCCCTGCAGCAGTTTATCCCGAAAAGGAACTACGCGATAATTTAATTTTCAAAAACGCCTGGGCTAGGCGTAGACCAGCTTGAGGCGGGTTTTGAGAGATGGTATAATCTTAACTATGAGTAAAATAGTAGCGAAAACCAAAAATCTAATTGAAAAGAAAATAGAAATTTCCCGGATGTCACGAGAGGAACTGGAACAACAGGTGATGCTGCTGACGACGACGCTAGAGGAATCAAATATGAAGCTTTCCTGGTACGAGGAACAGATTCGTCGGGCGAAGCAGCAGAAGTTTGGCTCCTCCAGTGAACGGAGCACCGACGCCTCACAGATTTCCTTCTTCAACGAGGCGGAAGCCGAGTCAACCCTTGCGGGCGAAGAGCCTACCCTGGAAGAAATCCAGGATGAAAAGCAAGACAGGAAGAAAAAGCCTGTAGGCAAGAAGGAAAAGATGACCAGGGATCTTCCCACCGTCATCCTTGACTACTCCCTCTCCGAAAGACAGCTAGGCTGCCCCCAGTGCGGAGATCATCTCCATGAGATGAAGACCATCGTGCGCAGGGAACTGACCGTTGTTCCCGCAACAGTCCATGTGACGGAATCAGTTCAGCATGTCTACGCCTGCAGGACCTGCGAAGCGAAGGAAATTAAGACCCCAGTGGTTTATGCCCCGATGCCGGCGCCTGTTCTCACGAACAGTGTCGCCTCTCCCTCGCTGGTGGCCCAGATTATGACGAAAAAATATGTGGAGGCCGTGCCATTGTATCGTCAGGAACAGCAGCTTCAGCGCTACGGTTTCGACATCAGCCGCCAAACGATGTCAAACTGGGTGGTCCGAACATCAGAGCTGTGGCTGAAACTCCTCTACGATCGGATGAAAGTGGATCTGCTCCGTCAGGAAGTTCTCCACGCTGACGAGAGTGTCTTGGAAGTGATCCGCGAGCCAGGGCGGGAAGCGACCGCCACCAGCTACATGTGGGTGTATCGCACGGCAAATGTCGGCAAAGACATCGTCCTCTACGAATACACCCCAGGGCGAAGTGGCGAGAACGCCGCGAAGTTCCTGAAGGGATTTTTCGGCTACCTCCATTCCGATGGTTATGCCGGATATCACAGGCTTCTGGGTCAGGTGACCCTGGTGGGCTGCTGGGCGCACATGAGGCGGAAATTTAGCGACGCCCTGCAAGGAATGGCCCCGAATGGCATCGTCAGCCGTTCCGTGGCAACGGAAGGGTTTAACCATTGCAACAGGCTGTTCCGCTTGGAGAAGAAATGGGCCAAGCTTACACCGGAAGAGCGTCTGGAAAAAAGAAAAGAAGA
>JBAQDU010000143.1:0-2278 GCA_049294805.1 Clostridiaceae bacterium | reverse complement strand
GTATTATTTGGGAGGGATTTAGCAGGGCTACTTTTGAGGATCTTATGAAATTGGATATAAGAGTTGGGGAAATCATTCAATCAGAGTTTTTTGAAAAGCCAAAAAGCCAGCCTACAAACTTTGGATTGATTTTGGCGATGAAATCGGTGTAAAGAAATCAAGTGCCCAGATAACAGAATGCTATACAAATCTGAGTTTTGCAGAGTTTTATACTAGAAACTAATCCTTGATGACCAAGGGGTTTTCGCGTGGACGGCCACTCTTACCCTTGTTCGTCTTTTTCACCACATAGTCCGGGGTGCATCCCTCAGGGATCTCAAAGCCAAGAGCTTCGCAAATGTCGACCTGTTTTCCCACAAATGGGGTAATGTATGCCTTCGTGTTGGGGTGCTCGATACACCGAATTGGCCTCATCTCGTTTAACACATCCGCTACCGAGTGAAACTGTTCTGCCAGCTTCATTTTGCGGACATGACTAAGGTAACAGCCCATGATTTGGGCAACAAAGAGAATAAAGGAACGACCAATTTTTCCGGTTTCCGTTGATGTTCGCTGGCGGTCGGCTCCCAGGACCCCTTTCATCAGGGCAAAATACTTCTCCTGTTCATCCCGCAGCCTGTAATGCCGGTTAGCACTTAACGCATCCATGTCCAAACCATGGGTCGTGTTGGCAAAGAAACCTGCTTCTCGCCGACACCGGATGACCTTGTTCTCATCCAGGCTGAAGTCCTCTAGGATTCGAGTTTTCGCATTGTACTTTAAACGATAAAACCGGAAGGACTGTTTCAGCGTTTCATCATCGTCCAAAGGAATTTGATTCACAAGGGACGCTTCCAAGGCTTCTTTCTGAGCTGCCAGAGCAATGTCCAGATCCGTCAGTTCATTGCCTCGGCGGATGGGATCAAAGTACAGGTTCAGTTTCAGATTATCTGCTTTCTTGACGTTGTCACGCTGCCCTTCGATCTGGTAATCCATATCTTTCTGCAGATAGTAGATCCGTTCCTCCGGATCCACTTGCATACCATCCGGGTGGTGGCCGAAGTTTTCGAATTCATCGATCAACCGACGAACATGTTTCTGGCCGGTTTTGGTTCCCATGATCATGCGTTGCTGCTGGTCGATGTATAGTTCCAGATTGCGGATCGATTCATATCCCCGGTCAGTGATCAGGATGATTCGTTTCATGCCAGCCTGCTTCAAATCCTTCAGGATCACGGCCAGGCTTCGGGAGTCAGGGGTGTTTCCGGCAAAGCTGCGATAATAGACCGGCATGTGGCCATCCAAGGTGTAGACTACTACTTCCAGAGTTTGTGGAAGGGGCAAATGTTCTTTGTTCCTCCCGTAATGGATATCCGCCAGGGAGTGTCCGTAGCTGGAACAGCTTGTGGAATCGACAGCACACAGCTCATTGTCGCGGAGTCGGCGTGCCCGCAGACGCAAGAACGCCATGCGATCCTGCTCTGTAATGGACTGGGTAAACCTTGTAATATACGGAGAAGAGAGTGGCTTTGCCCAGGGTGTCTTGGCTATGCGCTGCCAGGAAGCCAGTTGGTTATAGGTCTCTCGTCCACAAAGAAGATAGAGGGCCAGTGTCATCAGGGTATCTACCTTTTCCTTATCTCCGTCAAATGTGCTCATGAGGTCGAATCTCAGGCCGGTCTGTTCCGCAATCTTCTCTAAAAGCCAGATGTCGCCGTAAAGCCGGTTCTCATCCTGACTTTCAATAACCGGCCTTCCCGTCTTCCGCCGTCCTGACAATTTGTCAATTTCACTAAGATCCCAGCCTTCCGGGAAGATGAGCTTGCCTCGTTCCTCTATAGACTCCAGAAGATAGTTCTTCCCCGGAATGAACTTAAGATCATCTGTTACCGTCCCCCAATAAACGTGACGGTATTCCCGTTTCCCGGTCTTTGGGTTCACTCTGGCCGGCTGTGTACTGGCATAGTGGTATCCATTATTGTGATGGATCGATACCCGGTAAGGGCTGTTAGAATCAGTGGGACGAGCCATTGTTATCCCCTCCTATTATTAGTATAATTATACTAATAATAGGAGGGGATAACAAGAGGGAAAGAGCTGATTTTATCAGATATTACAAGCGTTTCAGGAGTTTGAAGAACGTTTCTAGTATAATTGTTTGCAAAACTCAGATAAAAAAGTCAGTGACTGGTTGACTAGTCACTGACTTTTTTTAATGCCCGAATAAATCCGAGGGATTCAAATATTGGGTTGCTGTTTTTAGCGCCATGGCAAATGCCCTCTGCGATTCAGTTTGAAT
>JBAQDU010000142.1:0-5222 GCA_049294805.1 Clostridiaceae bacterium | reverse complement strand
AATTCAAAACGAATCCATCAAAGTTTAGGGTATCTTACACCTAATCAATTTGAAAAGGTAAGTGCTTAGAATAAATAGATTAAAATTCTACGTTTGTTACTCTAAAAACTTGACTTAACGTCAGTTATTTATTTCTCATTGGTGATGCTATGATGGTTCTACTCATTTTAGTTGACACACTCTCTTTACATTATTTAGTGTTAAGTGAAGAAAAACATTTACGAAAAATGTTCCAAAAAGAATATGATACTTATTATAAAAAAACAAGACGCTATTTATAAAGAATATTGCATTTTAGGATTCCCGTATAGATATACAAAAAGCTTTTATTTAAAGGCTTTTTGTGTGTATTTTCATCCTTCTAATTTAAATACATCGCAAATAAATAAGGAAGTATTGTAATAGTTATAATAATATAAAAGATACCATAACGGATGGCTAGGAAGGGTTTGTGGATTCTGATGATGGTTAACATTGTCCAAAAGATGAGGACAGTGATAAACCAGCCTGAGATTAAGCGAAGTGGTGTTATACCATAGAGAGCTATGTAGATGCCAAATAATTTCCATGAGGCCAAAAGGGCAAAGGCTAGGGTATAGCCAAATAGAATGGTTAAGAGAATCTTTCCTGTCTATCAAAGAAATATAACGTTAATTGAACCAACAGAAATTAAAAAAGAAGATAGCTTATTGAAATAATAATTTGATAATCTAAAATTGGAATAAAAAATATAAAAATATTTTTCGTAGTTATCAAGATCTTTCATTTTTCAATCTCCTAAATGAAAGTAGAAAGAGTACTAATAATTTATTAGTACTCTTATTTTTATTATCTTTAATATCTAAAACAATTATAATATTGACGAAAGCGCCTATATAAATCTGCCCTACAGACGTAATTGAGTTAAGATTGATTAAATCAAGAATTGAAAAGGCAGATTTATCAAGGTTTTATCACTCATTAATTTGTAGGAAAAATATTTTGGTAGAGTAAAAGAAAAACTGCATCATATTTTAATTTCTATTTCTATTTATTGATAAAAGAATTTATGATCTATTAGTTCTTATTAATATATTAATAATTCACGTTGTAATTAAATTTTATTAACGCTTTAAATGCAATAACATAAAGGGATTAGTTATTTCTTGATGGTTTCTATAATATACTAATTTATGTAATTTTTTCAAAAAGATTTATTAATGTTATTAATGTGTCGTTTAGTTGAATATTTTCGGGATACGCATAACTAATAAAAAAAGAAATGTCATCTTCTGTTTTTAGTGGAACTTTTACAAGATTATTATCATCTTGATCTAAAGCAATGTCAGTTAGTAAGGATATACCTTTATTTTCGATAATTAATTGTTTAATAACTGCTATATCATCAATTTGGAAGAGAATCTTTCCTTTATTATGGTATCGTGAGTTTAATTGTTTATAAGCTTCTAAGTGAATATTGTGTTCATCAAGTAGAATAAAATCTTGGTCAAGAACATCTTTAAACGATAAACATTGACTATGAGACAGGGGATTATTTTTAGACATTACAAAGTAAAAAGATTTCTTAAGCAAAGTTTTTGAAATTACGTGATCAATATTAACAGTATGAAGAGTACCAAGAAGGCTTAAGCTTAGCTTTTCTTGTCTTAGAAGGCTTACTAAGCTACTTGAACCAGCACTTACAGATTGAACTTTGGTTAGAAAATCCAAACCATCAGAAAAAGTAACCATTTGATGAAAAATATATTTACTAATGATTGGAGGAAACCCTACAGATGGTAATGGATGAAGTGAACGATTTATCTCTTGTTGCCCTCTTTTTATCTCTTTTAAGATAGTGTCAACGTGTTCGCAAAATATTACGCCTTGTTGTGTTAGATTTACTTGTCTATGCTTAGGATCTTTTTTTATCAGTTCACAATTTAATTCACTTTCTAATCGTTGAATGGCGTAAGAAATGGTTGGTTGACTTACGCCAAAATAATGAGCCACTCCAGTATATGATTTTAATAGTGATAATTGATGAAAGTATTCTAAATCTCTTATATTCATGGTTTTATCTCCTTAAAATATTTTAACATATTTAATAACTGTTATAAGAAATTTTTATTGTAACTAATGAAGTTGACTATAAGGAATTAACCTCTATATAATAGCACTTGTAATTAAAAAAATATCATAAAGTTTAAGGAGATTGCATTTATGAAAGCACATGAAATTTTAAATAATCCTTTTATGAATAAAGGCACTGCATTTACAATGGAAGAACGAAAAGAGTTGGGTCTTGTTGGAGTATTACCCCCATATGTACAAAGTATTGAAGAACAAGCTGACCAAGCTTATCAACATTATTTACGTAAACCTTCAGATATTGAAAAACGTCATTTCTTGATGGAGATATTCAATACTAACCGTACACTATTCTACTACCTATTCAATCAACACATTGTTGAATTTAATCCTATCGTTTATGATCCGGTAATTGCTGAAACTATTGAAGAATATTCAGAATTATTTGTTGATCCACAATATGCAGCATATCTTGACATTAATCATCCTGAAAATATTGAAGAAACATTAAAAAATGCTGCTGGTGACCGTGATATTAGTTTGATTGTTGCCACAGATGCAGAAGGTATTCTTGGTATTGGTGACTGGGGTGTTCAAGGGGTAGATATTTCTGTTGGGAAATTAATGATTTACACAGCGGCTGCAGGAATCGACCCTGCTACAGTTATGCCATTAGTTATAGATGCTGGGACTAACCGTAAAGAATTATTAGATAACCCTATGTATCTTGGTAATCGTCATGAACGTGTTCGTGGTGAAAAATATGATAACTTTATTAATTCATTTGTTCAAACAGCTGAAAATATGTTCCCTAAATTATATCTTCACTGGGAAGATTTTGGTCGTGGAAATGCTGCAGATATCTTAAATCGTTTCAAGGGCGAAATTCCAACATTTAATGATGATATTCAAGGTACAGGTATTGTCGTACTTGGTGGAATTTTTGGAGCCCTTGATATCACGGGTGAAAAACTAACTAATCAAGTTTATCTATGTTACGGTGGTGGATCTGCTGGTGCAGGTATCGCATCTCGTGTTCATGCTGAAATGGTTGCGGAAGGTCTCTCAGAAGAAGAAGCCTACAAACGTTTCTTCATGATTGATCAACAAGGTCTTTTGTTTGACGATATGGATGATTTGACTCCAGCTCAAAAACCATTTGCTAAAAAACGTTCAGATTTTGCAAATGCTGGCGATATGACTAATTTACTTGAAGTTGTTAAAACAGTCAAACCTACAATTTTAGTAGGTACATCAACTAATCCAGGTGCTTTCACAAAAGAAGTTATTGAAGCTATGTGTCAAAATACTGATCGTCCCGTTATTTTCCCAATCTCTAATCCAACTAAAAAACTTGAAGCAACTGCTAAACAAGTTATTGAATGGTCAGATGGTAAAGCATTTGTAGCAACAGGAGTACCTTCAGGTATTGTTACTTATAAAGGTGTTGACTATGAGATTGGACAGGCAAACAATGCTTTAATTTATCCAGGTCTTGGTTTAGGTATGTTAGCATCTGAAGCTTCACTTCTTACAGATGAAATGATTGGTGAAGCTGCACATTCATTATCTGGTATTGTTAATCCTGGTCAACCAGGAGCACCAGTTCTTCCTCCATTCAAGTATGTTGCTGATGTTTCTATTAAAGTTGCGGAGGCCGTTGCAAAAATGGCTCAAAAACAAGGACTTGCAAAAGCAAAAGAACAAGATATGTCAAAAGCCGTTCGCGACCTTAAATGGAATCCTGAATATTAAGGGAGGTATGGTTCGTGAAAAAAATTAAAATTTCTGGTGTAAGTTTACCCTTATATCTTGGGCTATTATCAATCCTAGTTATTGTTATTGCCATGGGTAAATTACCACTTAATATGCTCGGTATAACTTTTATGCTTATCCTACTAGGGCACCTCTTCTATTGGATTGGTCAAAACTTACCCATCTTTAAGGACTATTTAGGAGGAGGTTCAGTATTTACATTATTAGCAGCAGCACTTCTTAATACATTTGGTATAATTCCTAAAGATGTAGTTACTGCAACAGGAAACTTTATGCAGGGGTGGGGCTTCTTAGATTTCTATATTGCAGCACTTATTTGTGGCTCTATTCTAGGAATGAATCGTAACCTCTTAGTTAAAGCATCTGCTCGGTTTATTCCGATTTCACTTATCACTATGGTTGTTGGTTTCTTCGCTGTTGGTGGAATGGGAGTATTTTTAGGACAAGGATTTGGTCATTCGGTACTTTATATTTCAATGGCACAAATGGCTGGTGGAGTCGGCGCTGGTATTGTTCCACTCTCTAAGATTTATGCCAATGCATTACATATAGCTCCAGGAACGGTACTAAATCAATTGGCACCAGCAACAACTCTTGGAAATTTGTTTGCAATTATTGGTGCTATCTTTATTGATAAAGCTTTTGCTAATACAAAAATGAATGGTCATGGTGTCTTAATAGAAGTTGATAAAAGTGAACTTAAAAATAATGATATTACATTAGATGCCACTGAAATTGGTGTTGGTTTGATGTTAGCATTTGGACTTTTCTTAATTGGAACTATTCTTAATGCCTTCATTCCAAAAATTCATAGTTATGCCTTTATGATAATAATTGTCTTTATCTTAAAAGCTACCAATGCTGTACCAAAACGATTGGAAAATGCAGTAGTATCGTTTAACCAAGTCATCATGAATAATTTAACTCATGCAGTTCTTGCGGGTATTGGGTTGGCTATGATGGACTTAACAAAACTTGCTTCCGCAATGAGTTGGCAGTTCCTTGTACTTAGTCTAACGTCAGTTGTAGTTATGGGAATAGGTGCTGGACTATTAGGTAAGCTATTTGGACTTTTCCCTGTTGAAACTGCCATTGGTGCTGGTATGATTAATAATTCTATGGGTGGAACTGGTAATATTGCCGTTTTATCTGCTGCTGACCGTATGGAAATGATGGCATTTGCCCAAATGGCGAATCGACTTTGCGGCGCTATCGTATTAATTCTAGGTGGTATTTTGATTAGATTTTTTAATTAAAGAATTCCAAAATAAGAGGTGTAATAAAAAAGCCCAAATTTCAAGAACAAGTTAGCCACTTTTTTTAAAGTGAAATATTATGGGTTATTACTAGTCTTCGTATGTTAGTTCCTATTGGGT
>JBAQDU010000141.1:0-1761 GCA_049294805.1 Clostridiaceae bacterium | reverse complement strand
GGCAAATGGTGCCGACCTAACTACAACAGTGCCATTGCCACCTTTTGCCATAATGTGACCAGGGGACTGCCAATTCAGGTCAATGACCCAGAGGCAAAATTAAAGTTAGTTTACATTGATGACGTTGTAAAAGAATTGATC
The DNA here is from genome assembly GCA_049294805.1 of Clostridiaceae bacterium. Lineage (GTDB taxonomy): Bacteria > Bacillota > Clostridia > Clostridiales > Clostridiaceae > JG1575. Next base: position 1,620 of record JBAQDU010000141.1, on the reverse strand, counting down.
CGTGCCATGGAAGGCCATGGCAATAAAATCAGTGACTATTATGAAGTAGCAACCGCCTACGATGCTAAATTAGGCGAAATTGTTGACTTGATCGACTCGTTTAAAAACAGCCGCTCTGACCGGTTCATCCCGGACATGTCCGATGATTTTACAAAAAAACTCTATAGCACCTATCTCAGCTATCTGCCAATGGATCGATTTAACTATGATCTTAAGATGAACATCGATCAACGCGGATCGTTTACGGAGTTCCTAAAGTCTAATGATCGGGGACAGGTCTCTGTTAATATTTCCAAACCCGGGATCACCAAAGGAAACCATTGGCACCACAGTAAAAACGAGAAGTTCTTGGTAGTCAGTGGGACTGGCGTGATCCGGTTTAGAAAAGTTGATTCGGAAGAAGTAATTGAATATTTAGTAAGCGGAGAAAAAATGGAAGTCCTCGATATCCCCATCGGCTATACTCACAATATTGAAAATATTGGGGATGTCGATATGGTGACAATTATGTGGGCCAATGAATTATTTGACCCCAATAACCCGGATACGTTCTACCTGGAGGTTTAAACAATGACAAAACTAAAAGTACTTACCGTCGTGGGGACAAGACCTGAGATCATTAGACTGTCGGCGGTGATCAATCGATTGGAAGAATCCGAGGCAATTGATCACATTTTAGTCCATACCGGTCAGAACTATGATTATGAATTGAATGAAGTGTTCTTCAAAGACTTTAATTTAAGAAAACCGGATTATTTTTTAAATGCAGCAACCGGAACCGCAGTGGAAACCATTGGGAATATCTTAGTCAAAATCGACCCCATTTTAGAAGAGGTCAAACCAGATGCCTTCTTGGTTTTGGGGGATACCAACAGCTGTCTTTGTGCCATTGCGGCCAAGCGAAGACACATTCCCATTTTCCATATGGAAGCCGGAAATCGCTGCTTTGATCAACGAGTCCCGGAAGAAACCAATCGGAAAATAGTGGATCATACGGCGGATATTAATCTTACATACAGTGATATTGCAAGGGAATACCTCTTGAGAGAAGGACTTCCGGCTGATCGGATCATCAAAACCGGCAGCCCTATGTACGAAGTGTTAAACTCAAGAAAAGCTGATATCGAGAAATCAAACATCCTGAATCAACTCAATTTAGAGAAAAATAAATATTTTGTAGTTTCAGCTCATCGCGAAGAAAACATAAACTCCGACCAAAACTTTTCGAATTTGGTCGAGAGTCTTAACACCATCGCAGAAAGCTATAATTTACCATTAATTATCAGCACTCATCCCCGAACCAGAAAAATGATCGAAGCCAAGGGCAGTCAATTCAATCCTTTAATTCAAATCATGAAGCCATTGGGTTTCAATGACTATATCAAGCTGCAAATGAACGCTTTGGCGGTGCTTAGTGATAGTGGTACGATCAGTGAAGAATCTTCCATTTTAGGATTTAAAGCCTTGAATATCCGACAAGCCCATGAAAGACCCGAAGCAATGGAAGAAGCATCGGTGATGATGGTGGGCCTTACCACCGAAAAGATCCTTCAAGGTTTAGCGGTACTAGAAAATCAACAAAATGATACGTTAAGAAAGGTTGCCGACTATAGTATGCCC
>JBAQDU010000140.1:0-3773 GCA_049294805.1 Clostridiaceae bacterium | reverse complement strand
AATGAATTAAACGATAGACTCAAATAACATGGAACGGCTGGATAAGATCCTGGCCAACGCCAGACTGGGTTCCCGCAAAGAAGTGACGCAATTCATCAAAGCCGGCCGGATCAAAGTAGGGGATCAGGTCATTAAAGACCCGTCCCAAAAATTCATCTACGATGAAGACCGCTTTTATCTGGATGATGAGCCCCTCGATACGAGACGATTCATCTACCTCATCATGAATAAACCGGAGGGCTACCTGTCAGCCACGGAAGACAACTATGATCCGGTGGTCATCGATCTTCTAGAACAAAGGCACCAGGCCTTCAGCCCCTTCACCGTGGGGCGGCTGGATAAAGACACCCGGGGACTCCTGCTCTTGACCAATGACGGCGACTTGAATCATAAACTGATTTCTCCCCGCTGGCACGTCGATAAAGTCTATATCGCCAAATTAAGAGACCCCGCCGGTGACAAGTACGAGAACCGATTCCTGAAGGGCGTCGTCTTGGACGATGGCTACCGCTGCCTCCCGGCAGAATTCAAGATTTTATCGGAAGACCGCAAGACGATCCAACTCACCATTCAGGAAGGAAAGTTCCATCAGGTCAAGCGGATGTTTGAGACCCTGGAAAACAAAGTGGTGGACCTCCAGCGGATCTGGTTCAGGCCCATCGATCTTCCTCCGGAATTAAAGCTGGGTGAATACTGTGAAATCACAGCTACTGAGCTGCTAGCATTGTTTTCAGTGACTCAGACCAAACCAAAGGATCAGCCCGCTGCCCAGGCTGAGGATGAAACTGCTGAAGAAAAAGTGTGATGGGATCAGAGGTTAATTAATCAAAACATAAGCCCATAAAAATTAACGCAATAGAAAGTTGAAAGCCTGGCAAAACTACATTTGCAAGGCTTTCAACTTTTTAACATTTAATCCGTGATTTCAATCCCGGATAACACATCTGCAAAATTTAGATTGAATAATCCGGGATTTAGACATTGTGGATGTGGATCACTGCCCGAAAATAGAGGATTGGGTCATCAGCCGGATTTCAGGCTCGGAAGGCAGAGCGGGGATCGCACCTGGTTTGAGAGCGGTCAAAGCACCGGCACAGTTAGCATAGATGAGCATGGGCCTTATTATTTCCGGCGTTAGATCCTTTAATGGAGTTTGTTGAACTATAAACTTTGATAAAAAGGCACCAAGAAAGGCATCGCCACAACCGGTGGTGTCCACCGCACTGATGGCAACGGTGGGGATAAATCCCGAGCCCAAAGCGTTTTTAAAATAAGCGCCCGCCTCACCCAGGGTCACCAGGACCAATTCGGGCCCCATATTGAGGAGAGCCACTGCGCCGGCTTCCACAGCAGTCTCCTCTGTCAACAGCGTCAACTCTTCTTCCGACACTTTAAGTAGATTGACTAGGGGTAGGAGAGAAAGCATCTCGGTCTTTGCAGAGCTTTCTGATTTCCACAGCAAGGGCCGATAATTCGGATCATAACTGATGATTTTATGATGTTCCCTGGCGTAATGGACGGCCTGTTTTGTCACAGTCCGGACCGGTTCATTTGTTAGGGAGAGTGACCCAAAATGAAAGATCCGGCAGTCATCAATGAGCTCAAAGTCCACATCCTCCGGTAGCAGATTGACATCAGCACACCCGGTCCGGTAGAAAGAAAAGGAACGGTCCCCCTCAGCAGTGAGGTGGACAATGGCAAGAGAGGTGTTAAAGTCCAGGGAAAGGATGAGACCCCTGGTATTAATCCCAGAAGCTTCAGCACTGGCCTTCAGTTGAGATCCAAAGGAATCCTGGCCGACTTTCCCGATAAACGCAGTATCATGACCCAGCTTTGCCAGCATCGCCAGCACGTTCATTGGCGCACCGCCAGGATGGGGGACCAGGGCAGTGGTGCCCTCATTTAACTTGATCGGAGTCAGGTCCATCAGAGCCTCTCCAAGAGCTGTTACATCGATCATTGCAGTATCCTCATTTCAGAGTTTCGATTTTTCAGTTTTTATTTTTGTGGGGTTCCAGCAAGCTGGTTGATTTGGTTTATTTTAATGATTTACTTTGGTTACTCAGGTTACTCCGTTTTCTTTCGTTTTCTTCGTTTTTCCATTTTTTCTGCTTTCTCTGTTTTCTCTGTTTTTCTCAACAATGAGACAGTAAAGACAAAAGTCCGTCTCATCCCTCCAGAAATGACAACTCCGTTATTTCAAACCTTAGCCATTTACTATTAACAGCTCGGCGAAGTCAGGATAATCAACAGCACCTACAGAGACAGAGCATCTTTGGGAGTACCCTTATGATTCATGGGTAAATTATACCGTGATAGTCTGCACTTAAGCGACTGTTGACAGATGGGACATACGCTTTTCTCCATACTCCGAACAAAAAACTGCATGCTGGCTAGTCCATTCCAAATCATAATTTGATAAGATAATCATGCTAATACTTTAGAAAGGACCCTCCCTGAGACTCGGCGTCGAAACCATTGAGTCAGGGAGGGTCTCTTTTTGTCCTCCATAAAATATATTATGGTCATTATATCCGTCTATTTACGGACGGGCAAGGCCAGCTTCTTTAGGACGTTATATTACAGCTTAAACAACCAGTTACAGGGGCACTTTTGATAGTATCAGAATAATCAAAGTGACTTACGATTCGTGGTATCACGCTCGACTATAATTGGTTTCATTAAATGCTTTTCATGAACTCCCATGTCTTTCATAAGCTTTTGGAGTTGATGGAAAGCTTTTTTGCCGATGTTTTGCCGGGAGATGCCCATGGAGGACAGGGAGATTTGTGGGAGGGCAGAGGTGGGGATATCATCAATGCCCAAGACGCCGACCTGTTCTGGGACTGAAATGCCCTTTTCCGATAACGCATTAAGAACACCATAGGCGATGAGATCATTTCCTGTTAAATAGGCATCTGGCGGCTGTACCGATTTTATCAGTGCAGCCGCTGCTTGCTGTCCCCATTCCGTGGTGAACTCGCCGGATTGGATGAGTTCTTCGGCAATCGGGAGGCCGCAGGTGTTGAGACCATTCCGGTACCCTTTAATACGTTCTTTATTGGAAAAGGAATTTTCGGTACCGCCGATGTAGGCGATTCTGCGATAGCCTTTGTTGTAGAGGTGCTGGATCCCTTTGAAGCCGCAGGCGACATTGTCGATACCGACGTAAGATACCGCGTCATTCTTGCTTTCGTTGGCCAGGAAGACGGTGGGGATCCCGGAGTTTAGGATGTGGCCGATATCGGTGGTTGCCGGATCGATGATGATGCCCCCGACCCGGTTGGAGATCATGGTGCGGATGAGATCATTTTCCCGGCTTTTCTCCCAGTTGGAGTTTCCGAGGAAGAGCTGATAATTCTGTTCCCTGGCAGCCTCTTCGATGCTCCGAGCGATCATTGGATAGTAGGGATTCGTGATATCTGGGATAATCAGGCCGATTGTGTTTGTAGATTTTTTAACTAATCCCTGGGCAATTGCATTGGGTTGATAACCCAATGCTTGGGCCGTATCGACGATCTGGCGGCGCAGTTTCTCACTGACGCCAGCTTTTCCGTTCAATGCCCGGGAAACCGTAGCGGAAGTTACATCAAGGGCTATCGCGATGTCTTTTATAGTTACTATCATGGTTAAATTCCCTTTTTTTTGTCCTAATATACTTTAAATTAACCACATTTTCAGCGGTTTGTCTATTGTTAATAATTTAATTATCTTGGAATTTTCAAAATCAGTTCCATCAGAGTATGCGTTTACTTTTTATCAATCAGCTAAGT
>JBAQDU010000139.1:0-5158 GCA_049294805.1 Clostridiaceae bacterium | reverse complement strand
ATCAAAAGGTGTTCTAATCGATCAGATCTACTATCTAAAGTGGGATAAACAAAATACCATCAATAAACTTCATAAGTTTATCTTCAACAAATAAAAATTAGCACTGAACAATCTTCACTCAATCATAAAATCAAATACGCATCAAAACCCAGGCCGATCTTACGATCTTAGCCTGGGTTTTTTATGTTTTCAGTTTTTATTTTTGACTTCTTGAGAGCAAAAAAAAAGCCTACCATGGCGCCTTCTCCATGTAAAGGAAAGTAATCAAAATCACACAATGAAAGTGATTGTTTCAAATAAGCCCATATATTAATTCCTTTTTGAAAAATGAGTTTCTAATCCTATTAAACGTCCATGATTAGTATACCAACCATCGGTATTATTGAGAATTATCAAAGCAAATCATTATTATGGTCAATCAATTTACATTCAATCCTGTACATTTTCTTCCGTAACAGTCTATAATAGATTGTGTTACAAAGGAGGTCGTTTTTTATGTTTGAAATCCTAACTCCCGGACAAAAGCTAAAGAAACTCCGGAAATATCTAAACTTAACTCAAGCTCAATTAGCTTCAGGCTCCATAAGTCGTGAGTTTATTAGCATGGTAGAACACGGACAAAGAGAAATGAGTCCTGATAGCGCCACTTTGCTATTTACCCAAATGAGAAAAGTTGCGGAAATCAAAGATGTTCCGTTTCTCTATGATGAATTTTATTTAAACAGAAATATCAAAGAAGAAATCATTTATCAAACAAGACATCTTGATGTAGAGTTAGTTCCTGCCCAACTACTTGACATTAAAAATAAAATTGCTGAATATGAAATACTGTCTGCTGAATTATATTTAGATTATGAAATTGGAAAGAGATTCCTTGAGAATGGAAATTTGAATAATGCACTTGAATATTCAAAAAAAGCCTACGATGCTGCTTTGAAGCAAAAGGACACTGAAGTTTTGATCAAATTAAGCAACAATTTAGGTCATATTAAATCGTCGTTAAATCATACTGAAGAAGCAATCTCCTACTTTAATACTGCCTTTGATTTAACAGATGATACTATGTTAAAATCCGCACTGCTATACAATATTATCAGCACTCTATACCATTCCGGAAATTATAATGCTGTGGAAGAAGAATTTCGAAGAATTAAACTACTTGATATGAAAATAGCGGAAAAATATGATCAATTTTTGTTAGATATCAAAGGTTTAATGTTATTACAGAGCAATCAATTAAATGAATCTCGAAAAATATTTGAGCAACTCCTAACGCTTGAAACAAGTCCTTCATTTAAAGCATTAGTCCTGTCAAATTTGTCTGAAGTAGAACTACAGGCCAAAAATTATGCATTAGCTGAAAAGCTTAATAATGAATCGGCTGCTTTGAGACAAAATCAACCAAACCTTCTTCAAGAGAATTTATTAAACTCTGCTCATATTCTTTGGGATAGCGGAAAGGCAGATCCAGCATTATTGATACTTGAAAATTATATTAAACAGAATGATGGTCCTCGGGTCGGAAATGCTTATCGTCTTCTTTTAGAAATATACCGTTCCCAAAACAACATCGAAAATTTTTCAGCATCCTTCAAAAAAGGTTTAGAGTTTTTCTCGAATTCAAATCAAATCGAAAAATTCGTTCGATGTATGGCTTTGGGATCGCAATATCTTGGAAATAACCGACCTGAAGAGTATTATTCAATAATTAAACCATTTTTAAACAGGTTTATAGATTAAAAACAATTGGTAAATGGTTGTCAAATATACCAATTTACTAGAAAAGTATTACAGATGCTATTAAATAGTTACTTCATTAAGTAATAAGACTAAAAACTGATTTTTTTACGTTTGCATAGTTCTGAATCAATGAAATTTCCTCATTTTACAAAGGTTCATTGATATCTTATCGTGAGATTGTAACAATAAAACAAAATTTTAGTTACCGGAGGAATCAATGAAAAAATTATTATCTGTTATGGTATTGGGAACTGCACTATTAATTACGACAATTCCCGTCACAAAAGGGTTGCCATCTGAAACTCCTACTATTGAAGTTAATGGGGCTAGGCCTGTTTACCCACCAGTTATTTTCATCGATTAATTCCAATCAATAACAATCAAAATCCCCCACAGGACTCTTTAATGAACCTGTGGGGAGTTTTTATTTGGGTCACCAATGATCACCGTGATTTCCCAGTCTTTTTTTTATTCACTTCATCTTCTTTGTCTTCTTCAGTTTCTTCCACTTCAACTTCTAATACTACTTCATCTTCTTCTTCTGTGTCGACCAATTCCGGAACTTCCACTTCTTCCTCTTCTTCATCCACGGAAAGACCGGCATATTTTTCAAACAGTTCATGCCAAATAAAGGACTCTTTAATTCCGTCCTTAAATTTGACTGTAATGAAATTTTCATTTTTGAATATTATATTTCCGGTCTTCTTTTTTAGATAAACTTCCATCCCAATGGTGTACTTTTCTTTTTCTTCATCCTGGTTGAATGAATTATCCCCTTTTCTGTTCATAAGCATAATCCTTTCAAAAAAAGTGGGTTTTCTTTGATTTGTTTTATTAATTATAAGTCAGTCATGTATTGTTAGTGTGAATAAGCCATAAATTATATTTAAATAATTACAAAAATCACCTCATATTTATGAACGGTTTTCAATAAACCACAGACTAAGCTTATCAAATATTACGGCTAAAAACCTTACTGCGTGAGTATTTAACTATTTTTTAATAATTCGGGTGAGTTTCTCATTATACGAAAAATTGTACTCTCGTCGAAATTAAAATATAATAGATTAGCAGGAAAATATGTTTTAGAAATTTATAAATTAAAATTAGCGCCAGAACCCCAACTTAGGGTTGACGAGGTATGAAGTGATCGAAAATTCGGCGGATGCTTCACGGAATGATCAACTTCCGATAAAGGTCAGCAAACCCAGCTGGTAACAGCTGGAACAAATATGACCGGGTTGAATGCCTGCAAATTTTTATACAGGATAGGTATCAAATATGTGTGGAATTGTTGGTTATTTTGGAACAAACCAGGCTCAGGAAGTCCTCATCGAGGGTCTTTCAAAACTAGAATACAGAGGTTATGACTCTGCTGGAGTCTCGATCCTTAAGAATGGGTCCTTTGATGTGGTCAAAACCAAAGGTCGATTAAAAAATTTGACGGATCGACTTAACGCCCAACCGGTACTTGGCCACGTTGGAATTGGACACACTCGGTGGGCGACCCATGGTGAACCCAGTGATGTCAATTCACACCCTCATGTGTCCAATAATGGAACCATCGCAGTAGTTCATAATGGGATCATTGAGAATTATCACGAACTCAAAGCCCGGCTTAAACGCGAAGGAATTGAATTTAAAAGTGAAACTGACACTGAAGTTATTCCCAACCTAATTGCCATCTATAGTCAGGTAGAGGGTGACTTTGTAAAAGCCGTCCTCAAGACGGTCCAAGATTTAAAAGGAAGTTTTGCTCTAGCTGTGATCTCCAATGCTGAACCCGATAAGTTGATCGCCGTTCGCAAAGACTCTCCCTTGATCGTCGGGATTGGTGACCATGAAACTTTCATCGCCAGTGATGTACCGGCCATCTTAAAATACACCAACCAAGTGGTATATCTTGATAATATGGAAATCGCTGTTTTGTCCAAGGATGCCCCCGTGTACTTTGATTTTGAAGGGACCGCTGTTCAAAAAACGAGCCATGAGATCACTTGGACTGCTGAGTTAGCCGAAAAAGGTGGTTTCGATCACTTTACCCTAAAGGAAATTTTTGAACAACCCCAGGCATTACGAGACACGATGATCGGCCGCATTCATCCAGAGTCCCCCATTCAACTCGATGATATTAAAGTCACAAAAGAAGAATTAATGCAGCTGAACCGAATTTACATTGTAGCCTGTGGAACTGCCTATCATGCGGGGTTGGTCGGTAAAAAAGCAATTGAAATGCTAACTAGGATTCCCGTAGATGTGGAAGTTTCCTCTGAATTTAGATATGGGGACCCCATCATTGATGAAAAGAGCCTGGTCATCGTAATCAGTCAATCAGGTGAGACTGCCGATACATTGGCAGTTCTTAAAGAATCCCAAGCTCGCGGAGCACGGGTCCTTGCAGTAACCAACGTGGTCGGTTCCTCCATTGCCCGGGATGCTGATGATGTATTCTATACTTGGGCTGGCCCTGAGATCGGCGTCGCTTCGACCAAGGCGTATCTAACCCAGTTAGTGGCAATGTATACCCTCGGACTGCATTTTGCCGAACTGTTAGGCGTCCAGTCAAGCATTGATCCTAAGGAGCTTAAACAAGGCTTGTTAGACCTCCCCCGGTTAGTGGAAGAGACTTTGCTCCTGGCCGATGAAATCAAGACCTACGCTCAGTCAATGTATATGGCCCATGATGTCTATTTCCTGGGACGGGGTATTGATAATGTAACGGCCCTAGAGGGATCTTTGAAATTAAAGGAACTCACTTACATCCATTCGGAATCCTATCCGGGCGGAGAATTAAAACATGGTCCCATCGCCTTGATCGAAAAAGACACCGTTGTTATTAGCCCCATCACCCAAAAACCCCTCATCGAAAAAATGGTATCTAATTTACGAGAAGTTCAGACCCGTGGTTCCAAAAACCTGGTGATCACCATGCAGGATTATGCCGATTTCATTAAGGAAGGGTCCGATCAAACGATTCTAATTCCGCAAACAATGGACCTCCTCTCACCCGTTCTTACCGTCGTTCCCCTCCAGCTGTTAGCTTACTATGTTTCCCTGGCGAAAGGTTTTGACGTTGATAAGCCTAGAAACCTCGCTAAATCGGTCACTGTAGAATAATTTACAAATTCTCACAAACCACTCTGATCCACAACCGTCTGATCCTCATAGCCTGCTTTAACAGCAGGCTTTTTATTATTCCTTAAATCTTGCTCCCCTTGGACCCACCTTCCTAGAACAAGGCAAATTGAAAGGACCCTCGTCAAAAGGATCCTGATGTGCCGATTCAATTCTTGCTGCATTGGCAACTGATTCATGGTGAGATTTGGTCCACGGACGTACTGTGATTACATTGAAGTGATGATCACTCTCTCCCCAAATTGGAGATACACCGGATGGATGGTTCGAAAACCGGATGGAT
>JBAQDU010000138.1:0-38159 GCA_049294805.1 Clostridiaceae bacterium | reverse complement strand
TTCCGGTATCCTGGTACAGTATCGCCGTCGCAATACTTTTAACGGTTTGTTTTGAAACTCCCGAGCCTTCACAATTGAAAGTACGAAAGACGGCGTTAGCCGTATTTTTTGATATGGTGCGCCTAAGCACTTCAAAAAAGGGAGTTTAGCCGGATTATTACCAGATCCTGAACCAGATCCTGACTAATATTCTAACCAGACTAATCCCTGTTTTCTGATTCCAGACTAAGGCTGATTTCGGAAAGTCAGAGTCGGCTTCGCCTTTTCGTAATTATGAGAATGACAGACATATGGAAGCTAAGCTGGTTAAAAATTAAATTATTTTCCTTGACATCGCCAAATCATTCAACTATATTACTAATAAGTTAATAAATTCTAAAGCAATGGTAGAGAAGAGAATTTTCCAAGTGAACTTTTAGAGAGACGATGTTTGGTGCAAATCGTCAGTTCCGGCAGATGCTCCATCACTCTACGGCAGTTCCTCCGATTTTAAGTAGGAGAAAACGGGTGTCGACGTTAAAACGACTAAGGCTGTTAGGCTGGAGTGATGGCATTTTTGCCATAAATAGGGTGGTACCGCGGAGAATCTTTCGTCCCTAATCCGAATGGATTGGGAATTGAAGGGGTCTTTTTTTTTATTCTCATTTTCGTTCAATCAAAAAATAAAACTGGAGTGTTGGAGGATGTAGTTATGGAAAAAATGATCAGAGCCGAGTTATCACTGGGGATGGATTCCTGTATGCGAGCCTTAGGAGTTTTAAGAAAAACCAATGTCGAGGCTTTAAGCTTTGAGATGAAGGATCGTCTATTGACCATCTGTGTCAATGCTGACAAAGAAAGAACTGCTGTTTTAAACTTATCGAAACTCGCCGATGTGCGTGTATTATAAAGGGGATCAATTCAATGTACTACGAAAAAGATGGGGATTTGGATGTATTTTTAGGAAAGACCGTTGGCATATTAGGGTATGGCAGTCAAGGACATGCCCATGCTCTTAATTTAAAGGATTCCGGAGTCAATGTGGTGGTAGGTCTACGGGCTGACTCGGCCTCCTGCGGCCGCGCCAAGGAACACGGACTATTTGTCATGACGGTAGAGGAAGTAGTCAAAGCGGCTGATGTTGTGATGATGTTACTGCCTGATGAAAAACAAAAGGAGGTTTACGATACCCAAGTAGCGCCTTATTTAAGACCGGGTCAAGCCATGGCCTTTGCCCATGGTTTTAACATCCAGTATGGGCAGATCACACCACCGGAATTTGTCGATGTATTTATGATCGCACCCAAGGGACCGGGCCATTTAGTGCGCCGGGTCTATGAAGAAGGCAAAGGAGTGCCGGCGTTAGTAGCCGTTCAGCAGGATCCTTCCGGTAAAACCAAGGCCACTGCATTGGCTTATGCCAAAGGGCTGGGCGCCCTGCGAGCCGGTGTCATCGATACGACGTTCCAGGAAGAAACGGAAACGGATCTCTTCGGGGAGCAATCAGTTTTATGCGGTGGGATCACAGAACTCATCAAAGCCGGTTATGATACGTTGACCGAGGCCGGTTACCAACCGGAGATCGCTTACTTTGAATGCCTTCATGAAATGAAGCTGATCGTCGATTTGATCTATGAAGGCGGCTTTGAAAATATGCGTTATTCCGTTTCGGACACCGCTGAATTTGGGGATTACTATACCGGCAAACGCATCGTCGATGACCATGTGCGAGATACCATGAAACAAGTCTTGACCGAAATTCAGGATGGGACCTTTGCCAAAGCCTGGATCGATGAAAATAAGACCGGCCGAGCTTACTACAACCGCCGCAAACAGGAAGAAGTCGACCATCCCATCGTTGATACCGGCAAGAAATTGCGGTCCATGATGTCCTTTATCCAAAAGTAGGGTGCCGTAATGCGAAGTGATGTGATGAAAAAAGGCATGGAACGAGCCCCGCACCGGGCCCTGTTCCATGCGCTGGGTGTCGATGAGACGGAGATCGATAAACCGTTTATCGGCGTCTGCAATATGTTCAATGAAATTGTGCCGGGGCATTTGCACTTAAGGGAAATTTCCGAAGAAGTCAAAAAAGGCGTGCGGGCTGCCGGCGGTGTCCCCTTTGAATTTCCGGCCATTGCCGTTTGTGACGGTATCGCCATGAACCACGGCGGAATGAACTATTCTCTGCCCAGCCGCGAATTGATCGTCGACTCCATTGAAGTTATGGTCCGAGCTCATCCCTTTGACGGACTGGTGATCATCCCCAATTGTGATAAATCGGTCCCAGCCGCCTTGATCGCAGCGGCCCGGCTCAACCTCCCCACCGTCATCGTCAGTGGCGGACCGATGTTAAACGGGCGGACCTCGACGGGACGCAATGTGGATCTGATCTCAAGTTTTGAAGCCATCGGTGCTAAAAATGTCGGTGCCATGGATGATAAAACTTTTCTGGAAATCGAGAATACGGCCTGCCCCACCTGCGGTTCCTGTGCCGGCATGTTCACGGCTAACTCCATGAACTGTATCACCGAAGCTTTGGGCATGGGGTTAGAAGGCAACGGGACCGTCCCGGCCGTTTATTCAGCCAGGCGCATGATGGCCAAAGGAGCCGGTCGGCGCGTAATGGATCTCGTCGAGAAGGACCTGCGGCCATTGGATATTTTAACACCGGCGGCTTTTTTAAATGCCTTGACCGTGGATATGGCCTTAGGCTGTTCGACTAATACGGTGCTGCATCTAACGGCGATTGCCGAGGCCGCTGGTGTCGGGCTTGATCTGGAAACCATTGAGACAGTCAGCCAAAGGACTCCGAATCTATGCAAACTATCACCAGCCGGCAGCTACTTTATGCAGGACTTGATGAATAGCGGCGGAGTCTATGGCGTGATGGAAGAATTAGCCCGTAAAAATCTGATCGATCTTACGGCCAATACGGTCTATGACCGGCCCGTGGGGGATTTGATCCAGGGGAAAAACTTAGGCGGGATCATTCGCACCATCGAGGATCCGTATTCTAAGACCGGCGGGATCAAAGTTTTATTTGGAAATATTGCGCCCAAGGGAGCCGTTGTTAAAATTTCCGGAGTTTTGCCGGAAATGTTAGTCAAGACTTTGCGGGCCCGGGTCTTTAACAGTGAAGCGGCTGCTTATGACGCCATCATGGGTCAGCACATCGTGCCGGGTGATGTGGTAGTGATCCGCTATGAAGGACCCAAAGGCGGTCCGGGTATGAAAGAAATGTTATCACCCACCTCCGCCTTAAATGGCATGGGATTGGATTCGACGGTGGCTCTGATCACTGACGGACGCTTTTCAGGCGGCAGCCGCGGCGCGGCAATCGGTCATGTCTCACCCGAGGCAGCTGAAGGGGGTCCCATCGGGCTATTGGAAGAAGGCGATTTGATCAAAGTGGATATGATATCTGGTACTTTAAATGCGGAACTTACCGATCAGGATTGGGCCAAGCGAAGAGCGGCATATGTTCCCGTGGTAAAGAAAGTCAGCGGGTATCTCGCCCGCTATCGGCAAAATATTTCATCAGCAGATCTGGGGGCATGTTATCCCAAGGATGGAGAGGAGCGGTAATGAACGGAGCTGAGTTTTTATTGGAATGTCTCAAAGCAGAGCAGGTGGATACATTATTTGCCTATCCCGGCGGATCGGTCATTCCATTGTTTGATGCCCTGTATAAAGTAGAATACTTTGAAGTGTATCGGCCCAGTCATGAACAGGGTGGCGTTCATGCCGCTGACGGCTATGCTCGGCGAACCGGTAAAACCGGCGTTGCCATAGTGACCTCCGGTCCCGGGGTCACCAATGCAGTGACTGGGATCGCCACGGCTTATTCCGATTCCATTCCCCTGGTTTTGATCACCGGGCAAGTCGGCACGAATTTTCTTTATAAAAACTCCTTCCAGGAAGTAGATACCATAGGGATCATGATGCCCATCACCAAGCACAGCCGATTGGTCACCAATGCCAACGACATCGGCGAGGCCGTCGCCGAGGCTTTTTATATGGCCAACGAAGGCCGGCCGGGTCCGGTGGTCGTTGATATCACAAAAGATGCCTTTCTGGGTCTGGTAACTGAGTCGGCCTATAACCACCGCGCACTTTCAAAAGATCTGCGCCAAGGGGATCATCAAGCCCAGATCAAGGAAGCCTGTGCATTGATCCGAGCGGCCAAACGGCCGGTCATTTATGCCGGGGGCGGGGTTTTGCGCAGCGGCAGTTCACAAGCTTTACGCAAACTGGCCATTGATTGCAATATTCCGGTGGTAAATTCCATTATGGGATTGGGCAGCTTTGATCGGATGCACCCCTTGTCCCTTGGTGTAGTCGGGATGCACGGTCAACGTGAAACCAACTTGAGTGTTTACGAGGCGGATGTTGTGGTTGGAGTCGGCGTGCGGTTTTCTGATCGGGCAATCGGCAATCGCCAAGGCTTTACGAAATCTGCCCGGGTCATCCACATCGATGTGGACCCGGCTGAATTTGATAAAAACTTAGATGCCCATGTCCAGATCCTGGGCGATATGACGGAGATCTTGGAACAGATGATCGTCCAACTCAAAGGAACGAGAAAACCGGATCAAGTCCATAACCCGCCTCAGGATTCTGATTTCCCGCCCCGGCAGGTGCTGGAACAACTCCAGGCCTACCTGCCGGGCAACACCACAGTGGTGACCGATGTGGGCCAACATCAAATGTGGTCCATGATGTATTGGAAAGTTCGCGAGCCTAATACGTTTATCTCCAGTGGAGGGTTAGGCACCATGGGGTTTGGATTGGGTGCAGCCATCGGCGCCCGGATCGGCCAAAAATCTGCCCCGGTTCTCTTAGTCACCGGTGACGGGTCCTTCCGGATGAACCATCTGGAACTATTGACGGCCTCGAAGTATGGTATCCCTTTGACCATCGTCGTGTTCAACAATCATTCATTGGGCATGGTCCGGCAATGGCAGGGCATCTTCAATGATCAGCGCTATGCTCACACCGATGTCTATGATCCATTAGACTTGGAAACCCTGTGCCGGGCTTACAACGTTGACTATATGGGCCGGTTCGGCTCTCCAGTGGAGCTTCGCGAACTATTAGCGGCCAATCCCTTTGCAGACCGCATCCGAGTCATAGAATATGTACTGGATAATAACCACTGGGTATATCCCATGGTGGCGGCCGGATCATCCATTAATGATATTTTGGAGCGGTCCGCCCAGGAGCTTTAAAAATCAACCCAGTCAAGGGGTCACCCAGTCAAGGGCTCAACCAGTCAAGGGGTCACCCAGTCAAGGGCCAACCAGTCAGCAAGTAAAGCACCAAGCTAGTCAAACAGGGGATGCAGATAGTAAAATAAATAACAACAGACGAAAAAACGAACAAAGGTAGGGGAATGTGCGAAGTAATCCGGGATTTAATTAACACTTCAAGGGCTTAAATTGCCGGAAGCTTGAATAAATATTAATTTCCGGCAATATTTAGCTTTACATCGTCACTTCCCGTGTGTTAATATTTGAAAAACAGAGGATGGTATTTAAACATGAGCAATTTATCAGCACAGTACTTTTATAGCTATTTTTACTTTATTTCCAGTGAAAATAAAGCTATTTTGGGCTGTGCGAAATAAAATTCCACACTCTGCACATTAGACATGATGATTGCAGCCCCCAAAGTAGGGGGCTGTTTTTTATTTTTAGGAGGATACTATGATAGTTAAATTAAAACCCGGGTCTGGTCAAAAGCAGGTCGACCGATTGATCCAGTGGATCGAAAGCCAAGGACTCCGGATCGAATATTCCCAAGGTGAAACCTATACGATTCTTGGTCTGATCGGTGATACGTCGACCTTGGATTCTAATTTGATCAGCTCCATGGATATTGTTGAAAATGTGGTCCGCATCTCAGAGCCCTATAAAAAAGCCAACCGGAAATTTCATCCGGAAGATACAGTGATCACACTAGATAATGGCACGAAGATCGGCGGCGGCCATTTTGCCATCATCGCCGGACCGTGTTCGGTGGAATCAGAGGAACAGATCATCCTGATCGCCAAGAGTGTCAAAGCCTCCGGTGCCAATCTTTTGCGGGGCGGCGCCTTTAAACCTCGGACTTCGCCCTATGCATTCCAAGGCATGGGTGCCGATGGGATCGAACTGCTCTTAAAAGCCAAAGCGGAAACGGGACTGCCCATCGTGTCGGAAATTATGGATATCTCTCAGCTGGAGCACTTTGTGGATGTGGATGTTCTCCAGGTCGGAGCGCGCAACATGCAGAACTTCACGCTCTTAAAAGAACTGGGCAAACTGGATAAGCCGATCCTATTAAAACGGGGCTTAACGGCAACTTACCAGGAACTTTTAATGTCGGCAGAATACATTATGGCCAACGGCAACAATAAAGTGATCCTGTGTGAGCGGGGGATCCGCACCTTTGAAACGGCCACTCGAAATACCTTGGATATTACGGCGATCCCTTACCTAAGAGAAAAAAGTCATTTGCCCATCGTGATCGATCCAAGCCACGCCGCCGGATTATCACGCATGGTTGCCCCGCTGTCCATGGCCTCAACAGCCGCCGGCTGTGACGGGCTTTTGATTGAAGTCCACAATGATCCGGAAAATGCTTGGTCGGACGGACCGCAGTCCCTTAAAATGGATGATTTCGATCGCTTGACCAAGAGACTGCTCCGCATGAGGGCTGTTTACGAGGAATTGATATGAAGATCGGAATTTTCGGGCTGGGTCTGATCGGGGGCTCCTTTGCCCTGGCGACCTCCCGGCGCACCGATCATGAAGTCTTCGGGTTTGATATCGATGAAGCCTCCATGGTCAAAGCCAAAGCCGACGGGGCCATCTGCGATGCATTAACAACAGAGAATCTGCCGGACATGGATCTGGTTTTGTTAGGGGTTGTCCCCCACCTTGCGGTGGAATTCGTCCAACGCAATGCCGCCTTGTTTAAGGGCTATGTTATGGACTTATGCGGGGTCAAACGGGTGGTCAGCCAAGGCATCCTGCCGTTGGCAAAAACTAATGGGTTTAGTTACATTGGAGGCCATCCCATGGCCGGGAGTGAGTTCGGTGGCTATGACAGTGCAGCATCCACCATGTTCGACCACAATTCCATGCTGCTGATCCCCCATGGTCCGATCCCGGACTGGATCCTGCAATACCTAACGAGCCTGGGCTTTAGCGAACCGGTGATCACCAACGATGAGAATCACGACCGCATCATTGCCTTTTCTTCCCAAATGGCCCATGTGGTCTCCAATAATTTTTGCAAATCAAAAACCGGACCAGAACACCGTGGCTTTTCCGCCGATTCCCTGCGGGACTTGACCCGGGTGGCCAGCTTAAACCCCATTATGTGGAGCGAGCTGTTTATTGCCAATAAAGACAATCTGCTGGCTGAAGTGGACCGGCTGATCCGGGATATCGAAATTATGGCGGATGCGATCCGTCGGGAAGATAAAGATCAACTTGCGTTGCTCCTGGCTGAAGGGAGTTCAGCTAAGAAAAGACTCTATCCCAGAGGTGTGACATGCGAAGAACTCAAATCCTAACGGATCGACCTTATGAGATCACAATTGAACGAGGCCTTTTAAACCGACTGCCGGACTTTTTTAAACCCTATTCCAATCGGTCGTTGTTCTTATTGACGGATGATCAGGTCGATCCCTTATACGGCGATCTGGTTTTGACAACACTTCGCCAGGCGGGTCACCAGATTTCCCGGATGGTGATCCCAGCTGGTGAAGGTTCCAAGTCAATGCAGAACTATGCCGAGATCTTAGAGCGGCTGGCCCGCGAAAAACTCCATCGGGATGGGATCCTCATCGCGTTAGGCGGCGGTGTAGTGGGGGATCTGGGCGGATTTTGCGCAGCCTCGTATCTACGAGGCATTGATTTTATTCAGATCCCCACCACACTCTTAGCCGCCGTTGATTCATCCGTGGGGGGCAAGACCGGGATCAATTTATCAGCCGGGAAAAACCTGGTCGGGGCGTTTCATCAACCGGTGGCCGTATTCATGGATCCTGACGTTTTAACGACATTATGTGAAACGACTTGGGCTGATGGAGTGGCTGAAACCCTTAAATACGGCATTTTGTTTGATCGCCCTCTGTTTGAGCGTGTCTCCCAAGGTATTACCGCCCATAGTGAGGATCTGGCAGACCTTATTGGCCGCTCGGTCGAGCATAAAGCAGATCTCGTCCAAACCGATGAACATGACAAAGGCTTGCGCCAGCTTCTGAATTTGGGCCATACCTTTGGTCATGCCATTGAATGGACCAGCGAATATACGATCTCCCATGGTCAGGCCGTTGCCATGGGAACCGCCATGATGGCCAGAGCTTGTGCCAAACGCGGGATCTGTTCAAAAACAACAGTTGCTGAAATCGAACAGGCCCTTGTTAACAATGGCCTGCCAATTAGGACCACCCTGTCAATCAAAGCCCTCGAGCAAGCAGCCCAACAGGATAAAAAAGCCGACGGATCCGATCTTTCCTTAGTTGTTATCGAGGCGATCGGTCGGTGCCGACTGGAAAAAATCAAACTGAATGAGCTTGGAGGCTGGCTGGAGGATTCAATATGAAAGCAATCATCAAACCATTTCATTGCCAAGGAAAGATCTCGGCCATCCCATCCAAATCCGCGGCCCATCGAGCGCTGATTTGTGCTGCCACCGCCGACGGACCGTCCCGGATCAGGCTTGACCGAAGTTCACAGGATATCGATGCAACGGTTGAGGCGTTAATCTCATTGGGCGCTGCGATCCAACGAGATCCCCAAGGCTTTGACGTCATGCCCATACCCCACCAGTATAATAGACATACTATAGAAGAGAATCCTTTGGGTAGACCGGGCCAAAACGATCCGGGCCAGGCGGTTTTCCCCCTGGTCAACGCCCGAGAAAGCGGCTCGACCCTGCGGTTTCTGTTGCCGGTGGCGGCGGTCAATTTTGCAACAGTTGGCTTTATCGGCGAAGGTCGGTTGCCAGAGCGGCCCATTGGGCCACTGATGGCAGCGATGGCAGCCAACGGCGCGAAGTTCTCCGCAGATCAACTGCCGCTGACAATTCAAGGACCGATGACCGGAACGGCCTATCACCTCCCCGGTGACATCAGTTCCCAGTTTATTTCCGGACTCCTCTTGGCAGCACCAGGCTTAAAGAATACGGTTGAGATCCACCTAAATTCCACCTTGGAATCAAAGGACTACGTCAACATTACACTGGATGTTATGAAACGATTCGGGGTCCTAGTCAATAGAACAACCGATGGTTATGAAGTCCCCAGCGGCCAGCACTTTGGCGCCCGGGACTATGCAGTGGAAGGGGATTGGTCCAATGCGGCATTTTTCCTGGCCGGCGGGGCGCTAAAAGGCGACATCACCATGACCGGCTTAAACATTAATTCAGTACAGGGCGATCGTGGGATCCTCGCAGTATTAAAAGACTTTGGAGCAACCATTGAAATTCGCCAAAGCAGTGGATCAAATGAAAGAATTGAATCAACCGCTGGTTCAAGTGCGAGCAAAGCTGAAATGATTCATCCGATTGAAACCAACCAACATATCGAAATGGACCAAATGTTTAGAACTTATTATCAAGATGAAAGTGACCTGGATGTGGATAACAACCTGGATGTTGAAAATAACCTGGATGTTGGAAGTGACCCAAAACTTATGGCCGAAATCGGAAACGATGGGATTGTAGATATTAGGATCACTGCAGGAACCAGACGAAATATTGATGTTGATCTATCGGTGATGCCCGATGCCTTGCCGATCCTGGCAGTCTTGGCAGCATCCGTGGATGGCGGAGTCTCCCGGTTCACTAATGGCCGAAGGTTGCGCTTAAAAGAAAGTGACCGGCTCCAGTCCGTCGCCACGATGATCCAAAGTTTGGGCGGAGTGGTTCGGGAACTTGAAGACGGGTTAGAAGTTATGGGCACCGGCGGTTTAACCGGGGGGACAACAGCTTCCTTTGGTGACCATCGTCTGGCAATGGCGGCCGCAATGGCGGCAATTATTGCCAAGGGACCGGTGGTAATTGAAGAACCCTGGGTGGTGGAGAAATCCTACCCTGACTTTTATAAAGATTTAGAGAAAATTGGAGGACGTGGCAATGTATAGCAGTTTCGGAAATAATTTTAAAGTGACTATTTTTGGCGAATCTCATGGCATTGGCATTGGTGTCGTCATAGATGGGTTGCCCGCCGGGGAAACATTGTCCCTGGAAGAGCTGGGCCGTTTCATGGTTCGCCGCGCACCGGGTCAACGAGGCACCACGCCCCGAGTTGAAAAAGATATCCCGGAAATTTTATCAGGGTTTGTCGATGGAAAAACCACCGGCAGTGCCATGACGCTGTTGATCCGAAACAAAGATCAGCGATCCGATGATTATGTCTTGGATATCCCCCGGCCATCCCATGCGGACCTCAATGTCCATCTTAAATTTGGCGGGAATATGGATATGCGCGGCAGCGGACCGTTTTCAGGCCGCTTGACGGCTCCCTTGTGTCTGGCCGGCGGCATTGCTAAACAACTCCTGGCCAAACGGGGAATCACCATTGGTGCCCATTTGGCTCAAATTAAAGATATTTTGGACGATACCTGGGATCTGGCTAATGTAACGCCAGAAGAACTCCTGGCCATGGGCAACCGGAACTTTCCGACCATCAGTGAACGGGCGGCTGAGGAGATGTTGACCTATTTGGAAGACTTAAAAGACCAGGGTGACTCAGTGGGAGGCCGGATCCATTGCATGGCTCACGGGGTGCCCCAGGGTCTGGGTGAGCCGAACTATATGAGCTTTGAAAGTCATTTGGCTCACTTGTTATTCTCAGTCCCCGGCATGCGCGGCGTATCCTTTGGCCGTGGGTTTGAAGCAGTTGGGATGAATGGTTCGATCCATAATGATCCCATAGTCAAGACGGCGGATGGCTACCAAACACTAACCAATAATTCCGGAGGCATCGTCGGCGGCATCACCAACGGGATGCCCATCTCCTTTGATGTGGCCATGAAGCCGGCCGCATCCATCGGAAAAACCCAGCAGTCAGTATCACTGGCTAGTGGGAGTTCAGCAGTTTTAAATGTTGTAGGACGGCACGATCCGTCCATTGCCGTCAGAGCAGTCCCGGTCATCGAGTCAGCTCTGGCAATCGTTATTTTGGATTTTATGGAGGGTTATTATGGACTTGGAAGAATTGAGAAGTAAAATAGATCACGTGGATGACGCCATCTTTGAACTGTTCGAACAGCGGATGGCATTGACCAAGGATATTGCTAAAGAAAAACAACACGAAGGACTTGGGGTCCAGAATAAGATCCGGGAACGGGAAATTCTGACGAGACTGTCAAAAAAAGATCCGGAGCTGACGACTTATACCAGGATGCTCTACACGACCCTTTTTTCAGTGTCAAAAAGCCTGCAGCGGCAAAGTTTGTTTGCCGGTACCAGTTATACCAAAGAACTTCAGGATGCGGTCCAGGCAACCCCTTCTCAGTTCCCCCGCGGCGGGATCATCGGAGTCCAGGGTTCACAAGGCTCCTATTCTCAGCAAGCGGCTTACCGGATCTTCCCATATGGCGAAGTCATGTTCTTCAAGCAGTTTGGCGATGTGTTTGATGCGGTGAATTCCGGGTTGTGTGATTTCGGTGTCGTGCCCATTGAAAACAGCTCCAACGGATCCGTCAAAGAAGTGTTTGAAGTCATGCGGCAAAAACAATTCTCCATTGTGCGGGGAACCAAATTGTTCATCGAACACCAGCTTTTGGTCAAACCCGGAGTAAAATTTTCCGAAATTAAAGAAATCATTTCTCAGAAACAAGCCCTGGGCCAGTGCAGCGATTTTCTAAGTGCTCATCCGGATATCATTGCCGGTGAGTACATGGATACAGCCTTAGCCGCTGAATATGTTGCCAAAAGTGACCGCCGGGATATCGCCAGCATTTCATCGAAATACTGTACGGACCTTTATAATCTGGAAGCACTGCCCATGAATATTCAAAATAGTGATAACAATTACACCCGGTTTATCTGTATTTCAAAAGAGGTCAAGATCTTCCCCGGATCCAACCGGATCTCACTGATGGTCTCAGCTCCCCACGAGCCGGGCGGCCTTTATAATGTATTGGCTCGGTTTGCTGCTTTGGATCTTAACATCACTAAGGTCGAATCCCGGTCGATCTCCGGTCAAGATTTTGAGTTCAACTTCTACTTCGATTTCGAGGGTTCCGTGGAAATGGCAGAAGTGCAGTGGCTCTTAAATGACTTGCGCAGTTCCTCGGAACGATTCCAGTTCCTGGGAAATTATATGGAAGTCTAAGGATGAAACGGTTTGGTTTACTGGGGCGCACCCTGGTCCACAGTTATTCACCCAAGATCCACGGCCTGCTGGGGGATTATCCCTACGACCTTTTTGCCATAGAACCATCGGAAATTTCAAATCTTTTGGCCCAGCCCGACTTGGGTGGGCTCAATGTCACCATTCCCTATAAACAGACCGTGCTGCCTTATTGTACGACCCTATCGGACCAAGCCCGGCGCATCGGTTGCGTCAACACCCTCCTGTTTCAGGAGGGTGGCTTGTACGGGGATAATACCGATTATGATGGCTTTGCAGGGACAGTGGACGTTTTAAACGTCGATTTGACCGGTAAACACGTGGTGATCCTAGGCCGCGGAGCAACTGCCCAAACCGTGCGAACGGTCTGCCAAGATAAAGGAGCTAAAACGATCCGCCAAATTGGCCGCAGGGACTTGCCGCTAGATGCCTCGACCGGTCTGGATGCCCATCTATTGGTCAACTGTACGCCGGTGGGGATGTACCCCCATAATGGGGAAACTTTAGTGGCACTTCGGAATTTTTTAAACCTTGAGGCAGTCATCGATGTGGTTTATAATCCCCATCGGACAGCTCTCTTACTAGAGGCGAAAGAACTGGGGATCCCTTATGCCGATGGGCTCCCCATGCTGGTTGGACAGGCGATCCGGGCAGCGGAACTATTTACCGGGACGAAGATCCGGCAAGAGGAGAGCACCCGAATTCTAAAGACCATCCGGCGCGAAACGGAAAACATCGTTTTGATCGGAATGCCGGGAAGTGGGAAATCCACCATGGGCCAAGCTCTGGCCCTAGCTCTGGACCGGCCATTCATTGATACCGACGTAGAAATAACCAAGGAAATTGGTGTGTCCATTCCGGAGTTCTTCAAAATGGCCGGAGAACCGGCTTTTCGGGCCGTTGAAACAAAAATAATCCAAAAATTCGGGAAAGAAAATGGCCTGGTGATCGCAACCGGCGGCGGCATCGTCAAAGATCCTCAAAATTATTCACCCCTGGCTCAAAATGGAAGGATCTATTGCCTGGATCGCCCCTTGGAGGATCTGGCAACGAAGGACCGGCCTTTATCAGGCGGTGGAGCAAATCTCCACGAGCTCTTCGTTGAACGAGACCCGCTGTATCGAAAATTTGCCGATGTTATTGTGAAAAATGAATCGGTGACCCAGACAGTCGCCGCAATTTTGGAGGAATTCAATGAAAATTGCCATTATTAACGGACCCAACCTCAACATGCTGGGCATCCGAGAACCTGCTATTTATGGAACATCCACATTGTCTGATCTAGAAGCCTTACTCAAGACGACAGCTGACGAACTTGGCTTCCAGCTATCCTTCTTCCAGTCCAATCATGAAGGTGCCATCATTGATTTTATCCAGTCCCTTTATGGAACCTACGATGGTATCATCATCAATCCGGGAGCCTATAGCCACACCTCCATCGCCATCTTGGATGCACTTAAATCAGTGGGGATCCCCACCATCGAAGTCCATCTATCCGACCTAAAAACCCGGGAGGACTTCCGAACCCACTCCTTTGTTTCGCTCTATGCCAAGCAGACAATAACCGGGAAAGGGTTTGCGGGTTATACCGAAGCACTCCGCACTTTCCAGGATCTATCCTCGCAAAACTAAAATTGGACTGCAAAAGGCCTATAATTTCTGTTTGAAGTTGAACAGGAAGAAAATCTGGCCATAAATTTAAAACCCGCCAAATGGCAGATAAAACATCTACCACTTGGCGGGTTTTCATGAATTGAACTATGATTCGTACAAACCATCCATAAGTGAAGTAAAATCTCCCCAGCCAGGATTTGTTCTTTTCTCCGACTGGTTAAAAAGTACTGGTATTTGTAGAGCATTTTCAGGGCTGTTTTATCGACTAGATCATGGCGGAAAAGATAGTAAATCAACTCATACATTTTGATGGCTTGTACATTATCCAGGCCAGTTGACCACTTATGTGACTTTTCAATTAGTTGAATTTCATTATTATTGTTTGCTGCGAAGTAGATTAACCCTTTGACGGCAATATATGATAAGGATTTTACTTCTCCCCGATCATCTTTATTATTAAGAATTGGATCATATTTGGTAAGAGGAGCAATTTTTGACGCAATTGTATCCCTTAAGACTCGTTTAACCTCAGATAGTGAGGCATCTAGATGAATGATGATTTCAGGCGGCTCTTTATCCCTTTTTCCATCTACAAATTTTTGGGGAGAAATTCCAACTAGTTCTTCATACACAGATTCGTGAATAGCCAGATTTGGAAAGAACCTAAAAATGGGGTCTAACCAGATCACTTTAAAGTGGTCAAATCCTATGCAATTCTTCGTAAGCGGCCTTCTATCTGGAGGAATAAGGAAGTTAGCATCTAAGGTGCTAATTTGTTCTGGATCCTCAAAAATACGAATTAATCCTGTGTTAGGATGGCTAAGATCAATCGTCATTATCATCCTCGCCGCGGAAGAGTGCATCAAGCTCATCGATGTCATCTGGAGAGACTTGGATCGCATAGCCAAATTCATCAGGTGTTCTATTGAAGAGGCCAAGGGTTTCTCTGAATTTATCTTCGTCTATGAGATTGTCTTCAAAGTTTCTAATGATAATCTCGATTTCATCAGGTGAAGTACCAATAATTTTAGTTGGCTGATTTAGTTTAAGAAATACTTCCTTATTAATGGCCTGACCTATTTTACCGTACTCCCCCTGAAGCTCTCTTTCGTCAACAGAGTACAATGCTCTATACTGGGTTGACAAAATTGCATCGATCTCGTGCAGTCTTCTAACCAGTGAACGATAGGGTAGCCACCAGGTACATTGGAGTCGAGCGATAAATCGCAACAATGTTTTGTGTTGGATTTTTTTAAGGGTAGATGTCTTAAACACATGAATAACAATACTTTCCAGGATTGTCTCAGGCAGTAAGAATTCAGCTGCAAACCGATTTGCCTTTACCTCAATCAGGGTATTATCTTCATCTTCCGGCCTGCTAAAATGTGAGCCGGATTTTGTGTAATAGTGATATAGCTCATGAGCAAGTGCAAAGATTTGTTTATCATAATAATCTGCTGTATTCAGACCAATAAAAGTAAACTTTTTATCGCATTTCTTCGGAGTACATAATGGCCGAAGAAAAAGCTGGTCGATTGCCTTCTGGTTCGATGGGATATTCAAGTAAAATAATGTCCAGTAGTCCAAGAATTGTAAAGATGTCGTTAGCGATGGGTGTTTCGCCTACAAAGCCAAGACGTCGGCGCTTTTCTCCTGCGAATTTGCGAATTCCATCTACTTGAACTTCATTTAGTATGATTGGATTCATTTTCAAATGAGCTCCTTAACTTAATCTGCTGCCGAAGCGACAACATCATCGTGAATAGTTTTTCTGCGCCCATTTTTTCACTATCACTTAATGTTTCACTTCTAAGAGCAATAAAAGAATTTGTTTGTTCTTTCTCAACAAACATTTCTGTAAGATCAAATCCCAACACATTAGAAAGTGCTTCAATCTGTATGATCGAGGGTACGAAGTCTTGTTTTTCAATGCGGCCAATCATAATCCGGTTGATATTGGTTAAATTACCGAGTTCCTCTTTGGTATAGCCCTTGGATTCTCTTAGAGTTTTTACCGTTTCCGTTAATTTTTTACTTGATAAAGTTTTCATGGCGTTGGCCTCCTTCAATACTATAATATGGCCGTTTATAATTGCGTGATACTATAAATAACAAAATGAATCAATATTCAAGCGTTTTAAGAAATATGAAATAAATAATGACAATTTGGATACCGCGGTCATGAAATATTTAGTTTCTTAAATAAATTATGCTTGAGTGAATAGGATCGGCAATAAACATAAAGATCTAAATTTCAAAAATGCAGTGAATCTGGATGGTGAAGGATTCGATGGTTCGTATAATCGAAATCCGAGAATTCCCATTTTTAAGGATCAGGTAATTCCATCCGTCTAGTTCGTTTGTTATATATTGGTAAAGGGAAACTCAGGAAAAACGCAAAAACTCAAGAATACAAAAGAAAAAATATGAAAAAACTGTGAATATGTAATAAAATAGAAAAAAGAATAAGTCCTTTTTGGATAAAAAGAAGAGTAAATAGTCTTTCATCCCAAGATTTTATGAAGAAAGGATATTATTTGCCGGGAGGGGATAAATAAGAACTCTTTATTAATTTTTGATTTGTAAAAATGCAAATTATTCTAAGAAAATTTATAAAAACCCATTAAATCTGGGATTGAAAAAACAAAAAGCCGATATTGTCTATGAATAAATAGCAATGTAAAATATTTACAATTTAAGCGAAGGAATGCTAAAAAATGGTAAAAAGTTAACAGAATTTAAGTTATAATTAAAACGGTATCAGTACTCTTTGACTAAAGAGTACTATTTATTCATTTCAAAAAAAAGCAAAAGGAGAATGATTATGGAAAACCAGAGAATTTATAACTTCTCAGCCGGACCTTCTGAATTACCGCTGGAGGTATTGGAAAGAGCTGCAAAGGAAATGACAAACTATGCTAATTCAGGAATGGGCGTTATGGAAATGTCGCACCGTTCCAAAGTCTACCTGGGAATTTACGAAGAAACGATAACCAAGTTCAAGAGAATCTTCAACGTACCGGACAATTACAAGGTTTTATTCCTTCAGGGGGGTGCAACACTGCAATTCGCAATGATCCCCATGAACCTAATGACAAAAAATAAGAAAGCTGACTACCTTGTTACCGGTTCATTTTCCGGAAAAGCTCAACAGGAAGCCAGTAAGTACGGCACAGCCAATGTAGCCTTTACCGGAAAAGCCGAAGGCTTCACCAGAATACCAACTCAAGAAGAACTTAAACTCGATCCAGAAGCCGATTATGTTCACTACTGTGATAACAATACTATTTTTGGAACCAAGTTTAACTACGTTCCCGAGACTGGGAATGTTCCACTAGTTTGTGATATGTCTTCCTGCATTCTGTCTGAAGTCGTTGATGTTTCCAAATTTGGTTTGATCTACGCTGGAGCTCAGAAAAATATGGGACCGGCTGGATTAGCCGTTGTTGTAATTCGCGAAGATCTTTTAGGCGATCCAGTGGAAAATACACCAGTTATGCTCGAGTACAAAACCATGGTTGAAAATGACTCCATGTACAACACACCAAATACTTGGGGCATCTATATCCTCGGTTTGATGTTGGACTGGGTCGAAGCCAATGGCGGCGTAGCCGGAATGGCAGAACAAGCTGTTAAGAAATCACAGATGATCTATGATTTCATTGATGCATCCAATGGCTATTATAAAAACCCCAATGAGAAAGCTTCAAGATCCAAGATGAACGTGGTATTCCGTCTGCCTAACGAAGACCTGGAAGCCAAATTTGCCAAGGAATCTGCTGCTGCCGGAATGTCCAACTTGAAGGGGCACCGTTCAGCCGGTGGTATCCGCGCGTCCATCTACAATGCAATGCCAGTTGAAGGCATCCAATTCCTGGTTGATTTCATGAAGAAATTTATGGAAAACAACCCAGCCTAAGCAATCGGCAACCGGGACCCTGACAAAAATTAATGGATCACAGTAAAGCAAATTACCGAAGAAAATTATTGGAGGAAATTAAATAATGATTAGAGTACTTGCAACGGACGGTATGGAAGCATCCGCAGTTGAAAAATTACAGTCTCTAGGCTATGAAGTAGAACAGCACTTCTACGAGCCGGAAGACCTTAAGAAAGCGGTTCAGGAGTTCGATGTAATGGTCGTTCGCTCTGCAACAAAAGTTAAAAAAGATATCATTGATGCGGCAGCCTTGACTGGCCGTTTAAAGCTGATCATTCGCGGCGGCGTCGGTATTGATAATATCGATAAGGCTGCAGCGGAAGCCGTTGGCATCAAAGTTACCAATACACCGGCCGCTTCATCGGCTTCTGTGGCTGAATTGACCCTGGGTCATATGTTCTCCATGGCACGCCATATCGGCATTGCGAATGCAACCATGAGAAACGGCGAATGGAACAAGAAGAAATATGAAGGCATCGAATTAGGCGGCAGGACCCTGGGTCTGTACGGCTTTGGCCGGATCGCTCGCGAAGTTGCTAAAAGAGCCAATGCGCTTGGTATGAATGTCGTTTATTTCAAACGGTCCGGTGAAGACAATACCGTTGATTTTGCGAAATATGTTGACTTAGCTACCTTGATCAAAGATTCAGACTTCATCTCCGTGCATGTTCCAAAACAAGCGGACCGCGATTATTTGATCGGCAAAGAAGAAATTGCCCAGATGAAAGATGGCGTTTATCTCGTCAACACATCCCGTGGCGGAATCATTGAAGAAGATGCCCTGGTCGAAGCCCTGGATTCGGGTAAAGTGGCCGGAGCCGCTCTGGATGTTTACAAAGAAGAGCCAACTAAGAATGAAAAAATATTGCACAATGCAAAAATTTCCATGACACCTCATATCGCAGCCGCCACGGGCGAAGCTCAAACCAGAATCGGCGCAGAAATCGTTGAGATCATCGAAAGCTTTTTTGCAGCTAAATAATAGGATCAAGGAGAAATTAAATGATAGTAAGACCATTTAAGGCGGTCAGGCCGTCAAAAGAAAGAGCAGAACAAGTAGCTGCCCTTCCCTATGATGTCATGAATTCCGAAGAGGCTCGTGAAATGGTAAAGGGGAACCCTTATTCGTTCCTTCACGTAGACAAAGCTGAAATTGACCTTCCCAAGGATATCGACCAATATGATGATCAGGTTTATGCGAAAGCCAAAGCCAACATCGATAAGTTCCTGGCAGAAGGAACCTTTATTCGGGATGAAAAGCCCAACTTCTACATCTATCGCCTAATCATGGGCGATGTGTCAGAAACCGGAATCGTCGGAGCTGCCTCTATTGATGATTACAGTGAGAACCGCATCAAGAAACATGAATTCACCAGAGAAGCTAAGGAAAAAGACCGGATCCGTCACGTGGATACCAGCAATGCCAACACCGGACCGATTTTCTTAACCTACCCTGAAGACAAAGACCTATCGGACCTTGTCGCCGAATGGACTGCTAAAACGCCAGAATATGATTTCACATCAGAAGACGGCGTTCAGCATACGGTCTGGCTGGTCGATGGCGAAGCCGCCATTGAAACCATTCAGAAGGCATTCGAAGCGATCCCGGCGCTATACATTGCAGACGGTCACCACAGAGCGGCTTCCGCCGTAAAAGTCGGCCAGATGAGACGAGATGCTAACCCAGATTATAATGGAGATGAGGAGTTCAACTACTTCCTATCAGTCATCTTCCCCTCAAATCAGCTAAAGATCTTGGATTACAACCGGATCATCAAAGACCTCAATGGTTTGACCGAGGATGAATTCCTCAATAAGATCAAAGAAAAATTTGTGGTCGAGGAATACACCGGAGCCGGCCAGTTCAAACCAGAAGCTAAGCACACCTTTGGACTTTACCTGCCCGGCAGATGGTTCAAACTAACTGCCAAGCCAGAAGTTCTCCATGATGAAGACACTTTAAAATCGCTGGATGTTTCCGTAATGGCAGATCAGGTCATCGATCCGATCTTGGACATCAAGGATCAGAGAACTTCAGAACGCATCGACTTTGTCGGCGGAATCAGAGGATTGGCTGAATTGGAACGACGTGTAGCTGAAGACGGATTTGCAGTAGCTATTTCCTTCTTCCCAACTGCAATCGATGATCTGATGAAGATCGCAGATTCAGGCCGCGTAATGCCTCCAAAGTCCACTTGGTTTGAGCCTAAACTCAGATCAGGACTGTTTATTCACGAACTGGACTAACAAAATTCGATTTAAACTATAAACAAAAAAACGTATCGACCGTCCCTTCACGACGGCTGATACGTTTTTTTTGAATTGGGTCAAAAGAAGATCATGGAGCCGGTTTCCACGGGTAAAACTTACAATTCGATAAATATTATTTTTCGGAATTGGAGAAAATAAAAAAATGACGAGTATAAATGCTTGACTACAACGTAACGTTATAGTTTATGATAAAAGTATGAGGTGAGACGAGTGAATTTAAAGATCAGTGAATTGGCCGAACTATCCGGCGTTACAGTTAGGACGTTGCAGTATTACGATAAGATCGGGTTGCTCAAGCCACAGAAAGATCCGGAGAACGGCTACCGGCGTTATACCGAATCAGACATCGACCGCCTTCAGGAAGTACTGCTGTTCCGGGAGTTGAACATTCCCTTAAAAGATATTCAAGATATGCTGGAGGCGACCGATTACGATCGGTTGGAAGCCCTTAAAATGCACCGCTCGTTTATTTTCAAACGCCTGGAAGGCATGAATCTCTTAGTTCAGAATATTAGTCGATCCATCGATGAAATGGAGGAAGGAATTAAAATGGCAACAGACGAAAAATTTAAAGGCATGGATTTTAAGAATAACCCATATGAAGAAGAAGCCAGACAAAAGTGGGGCAAAGAAAAAGTTGATAAAAGCCAGGCTAAAATCAACGAGAAGTCTGAACCGGAGCTCACTAAACTAGAAAATGATATGAATGAAATTTTCAAGAGCTTTAGTCAGATCCGCCAGTCTGATCCCAAAGCACCGGAGGCAGTTGAAGTTAGTGAACGCTTCTACCGTTTCCTCAACGGGGAAATCGGCAACTTCTATAATAAAGAAGTGTTCAAAGGACTGGGTCAAATGTACATCGAAGATGAGCGTTTTACCCAAAACCTGGACAAATGGGGTGTCGGAACGGCTCAATTTATGAGCGATGCAATGGCTTATTATTCAGATAATTATCTCTAAAACATCAAAAAGGCT
The DNA here is from genome assembly GCA_049294805.1 of Clostridiaceae bacterium. GTDB lineage: Bacteria > Bacillota > Clostridia > Clostridiales > Clostridiaceae > JG1575. Next base: position 17,025 of record JBAQDU010000138.1, on the reverse strand, counting down.
TTCGTCGGTTGAATTCAGCCGGCGGGAGCCTTTTTAAGGGTGAGAGCTTAAGTGAGATAATGTATGGGAGCAGCTGTTGGTGGGGGGTGGACCGATCCTATTGAGCCCCCGTCGAAGATAATTCATTTACCCTTGGATCGATGAGTGTTATGATTAGTGAAATTAAACGAAATTAAACGAAATTAAACGAAATTAAACGAATTTAAACGAAATTAAACGAAACTGAACGAAATTAAGAGAGATTTAAAGGGGATCACATCATGAGTAAGCAGAAGATGACCGTTCTGGACTTCAAGAAGTTTAAAAAGGAAGGAAAAAAGTTTACCTATACCACCGCCTACGACTATACAACGGCTTCCATTGTAAATGACAGTGACACTGAAGTGATCCTGGTGGGAGATTCCCTGGGGATGATCATGTTGGGTTATGCCGGCACTACCGCGGTGACCATGGAAGATATGATCCACCATATTATCCCAGTGGTCAAAGGTGCCCCCGAGAGTTTCATTGTCGGCGATATGCCGTTTGGTTCCTACCATGAAAGTCATGAGCAGGCCATCCATAATGCAGTACGTCTATATAAAGAAACCGGTTGTGACTGTATCAAGCTCGAAGTCGGAGCGGAAATGAAGGATACCATTGCAGCGATTGTCCGAGCCGGCATTCCCGTCATGGGCCACATCGGCTTGACCCCACAGACTGCCGGGTCGCTGGGCGGCTTCAAGGTCCAGGGCGGTACACCGGAAAAAGCCCGTAAACTAATTGAGGATGCGAAAACCTTGGAAGCAGCCGGGGCGTTTTCTATAGTGTTAGAATGTGTCCCAAAGGGAGTCGCCAAAGCTGTAACTGAAGCGGTCAAAATCCCGATCCTAGGAATCGGAGCCGGGCCTTATGTCGACTGCCAAGTGCTCTTGACTCACGATTTGCTGGATATGTACAGTGAATTTAAACCGAAATTCGTCAAACAGTATGCCCATATCCGCCAAGCCATGGTGGCTGGGTTAAACCAATTCCATGTGGAAACCCTTAATGGTGATTTCCCGACGGATGAGTATTGTTATAATGCTGTGGTAGAGGGTTATGAAGTAGATAAGACCAAATAGAGGGCTTATGGTTATGCAAACTTGTAAGCCAAAATCGAGATTGACCACCGAAAATCAAGAACCGCACTGAAATGATTCAGTGCGGTTCTTGATGGTAGAGTTATATAGAAATTGATCTTGAAATTAATATCGAATTGAAATTGATCTTGAAAATTGATCTTGAAATTGAATCTTGAGCTGTGATTTAATTCTTTAGTATCTAATCTTCCTCATGGGAAACTAAGGGATCCTCCAAAAACTCTGCAATCTGCCGCAGTGAGTTGGTTAGTTCAGTTGAGCTGACCAGGAGGTGCTTGAGTTCTTCATCCGTATATTCGGAGAAAATTTCTTCGACGATATGGAGATTGGCTTTTTTCATATCATCATAAAAATCACGACCGGAATCAGTGAGGTTGAGCCGGATCACACGGCGGTCCTTTAAGTCTCGTTGTCGTGAAATATAGCCTATGTTGATCAAAGAATCCAAAATAGGTGTCATATTGGGCTTCGATATTTTTAGATATTTGGCAGCATCGGTTACCGATGAATTATCCTTACGCATCAAATAAAAAAGAACTGAGAACTGAGCGGGGGTCAAGTTTATGGCTTTGGATATGACCAATGGATTAAATACTTTTTTGTGCAATATGACCATAATGTCAAAGAGATTGGAAGTGATCTGGGGAAAGTTTTTTCGCATTGTTGTCCTCCTGGATGCTGATTTCAGTATTTCTTGTCGTTGCATAACTATTACTATGATATCATCATAATAGTTATGACATCAATATTTATATTCGTAGTTCACATTTTTATAATAATTATGAGATAATTAAAGAAGATACCAGGGAAGGTAATTATGGAAATAAGTTACAGAAAGAGAGATTTAATATGTCAGCAATGAACAGCATCAAAGAGCAAATCAAACTCAATTTAAGCAAACGGGTAATTCCAGTTGCCTGTGTCTTGTTCCTGACAGGCTGTAAGAGCCTGCCCTATCCTTTCAACGGGACGCTTGAGACTAATTCAACTCAATCGATCACAACGACAATATCCCAACCCATTGAATCGACCGGGGCACCTTCACCAGGAACCAGTCAACCGAACTTGACAACTACCGCCGTAGGTACAGTGTCATCCGGTACAGTGACCGCGACAGCCCCTACCAAACCGACCCGAGTAATTGCTCTTGAGAAATTCCAAACAGCACGACTGACCTTAACTTCTGAGAAAATGAATCACCTTTGGTCGGTTGAGAGCAAATATCCCCTAAAGACTGGCCAGAACATCGCCCAATCCAATTATGGCCCCACTGGAACAGTGACCACCGCCAAAGGCAGTGCCATCGAGAATTATGCCGGCAAAGAGACAAAAAGAGACTGGTATTTGACAGCGGATGGATTTTTCGTAGGACAAGATGGTGAGATTCAACGTTATTCTAAGGACCAGAGGTCAGAACAATCAGCCTATGATTTTAATCATCTGGTTGAAATCATCCTGACAAAATACTCCGTTAGTGAAGAGACCGGCTCCTACTTTGTAGTTCTCACGACTCAGGAAGAAGCGGTCATCAAGGAACTCATGGAGTGCCTGGGTTACCGCAAGACCGTGAAAGATGCTTATCAAGGCAGCCTCTATTTGGAAGCGATCCTAGAAGAGACCACCGGACACCTTCGGGCCGTGAATTATGTTTATAAGAACAGCCTGGAAGGGTTTAGTGATAACGGTCAGATCACATTCAGCGAATGGAATAGTCCCATTGTTGTGGTGGTTCCAGAGCAAGCGACCACTTCGCCTCATACTCAAACCACGCCCTCAGATACTTCACCAGCGACATCAACTACACCAACAACGACATCAATTACACCAACAACGACATCAACCAAAGCCACATCAACAAAAGCAACCACCACAAAACCCTAGGTTCAATGCGAATTTCAATACAGCAAATTTTGACCAATAGAAGGAGCCAGGATGAAATCCTGGCTCCTTCTATTGATTCTTTGTTTAGTTTTCGTCAGTAATTTCGGCATCGACTATTTTCTTCGTCAAAAGGGATTCAATATTCGAATTATCCTGGGACGGCTCTGGCGTATAGGCTCCCTGTTTGTCAACGGCAGCCGGTGCTACATAGGTTTGACCTTGGCCGATGGATTTCAACAGACTCTGCTTAAGGGTATCTTCGATCTTTAGAAGTTCCTGCTCGGCAGCCAACCGTCTGGCTTGACCTTCTTTTTGAATCTTGAGGGTTTCATCGATGGTCGAAATTAGGTCATCATTGACCTTCTTAAGAGTTTCCAATTCCACAATGCCTTTCTCCGATTCCCGGGCAACATCAATTGTGTTGGTTTTTAACATTTCAGAATTCTTGCGCAGTAGATCATTGGTGGTCTGAGAAACGCTTTTCTGCATTTCAATTCCTGATTTTTGCTTAGACAGGGACAGCGCAATGACCATCTGGGATTTCCAGAGCGGGATCGTGTTTAAAATAGCAGTTTGGATCTTGTCGACCAGGGCTTTATCATTATTCTGAATCAGTTTGATTTGCGGTGCGGTTTGAATGGCCATGGTTTTGGACAGTCTCAGGTCAAACACCTTTTTTTCAAAGCGATTGACGGTATTTTCAAAATCATTGACCAGCTGGGTCGCCATGGGGTCATTGGAGGCCACTGCTTCTTGGCGCAAACCCGGCAAAGTGTCCGTTTTTAGCTCCTGCAATTTTTCTTCACCGGCAAAGATATAGAGTTGGAGGTCATTAAAATACTCTACATTTTTTTGATAAAGATTATCCAACACGCCGATATCTTTTAAGAGGCCCATGCGAGCGCGGTCCAGCTCCGATTCGATCTTGTCGATCTGAGTTTCTACGGTCTGGAATTTAGCCAGATATTTCTCGGTGTTGTTGGAAATTTTGTTGAAGAACGGCAGTTTTTTGAAGAAATTGCCATCATCGGACCCATCAATATCAGCATCTTTAACTTTGACCATCAGGTCAGTCATAATGTCACCGATCTGTCCGGCATCCTTACTTTTGATCTGACTGAGAATGGTCTCTGAGAAAGCAGCAATATTCTTTTGAGCACCAACACCGAATTGCTCGGTAGTCTGGGAGTCCATGAGGTCAATATTGTGTTTGATCTCATCAATTTTCTGACGTTCAGCAGGGGTGATCTTTTCAACCTGCTTGGTAATTTCGGCGATTTCCTGGGTTTTCTCTTCCTGTGCATTTTGGGCTGCAACATTGCTTTTGGCCAAGTTTTCCAAAGTAATTTTATCAGGCATCTTTTTTCCTCCATTAGTCCTTTTGAGATAGTATTGAATGGGATTGCGTGCTGGTTTAAATATAAAGAATAAATCTTAAATTCAGGTGAATTAGGCCAATGATCTGGTGGGATCCGTAAATTTATGGATTTGGTTGGTCGGTGAAATCACTTAGTAGTTAATCAGGGCGATCATTCACTTTTATTAGTTTTCTCCAACAGATCGATATCCGCTTCAATATCCATCATCTCATTGGTGGCCAGGCGGACATATTCCTTGCGGAAAGCTTCGTGGAGAGTCGTTAGGGCACCGGTAGTTTTCACTTCGATATTCTCAATTTCCGGAGCTTTGATCCCGGTGAGTTCAAACTCGTAGTATTTGGCCAGGATGTCGCGAGCCGTCTCTAAATAGTAATTGAAGAATCGCCGGGCTTTTGTTATTTTATGAGGGTTTCGCTCCAGATAGACCATGATCTTCACTCCGAGTTGATAGAGGATCATGGCATTTTCAGAAACCTCTTTGGATTTTACTTTTTTGGCAACTTGAAGCACATTGTCCATGTCAGACTGGGCTTTTTTCATCAGGTCTGCCAAGTCGCTTTCAATGATCACTGAGTTGGTTGTGGTGAGCCGAGGGTTGTTGGTTCGATTCGTCCGGTTGACGATCAAAGTGATGAACAGCGTCACGACAGTTAATAGAATGGTGCTGTATATATCAATTCGGATGATCAGGTAGCAGAGTATAAATACCAAAACAGGGGGGATAACGACCCCAAGTAACGATTTTGTTGCTCGATTCATTTTGTTAAATCCTTTTTTGCAGGGGTGGGACCTGAGCGATTCAGGTCGTTCTTTGCAATGATTTTATCATATATTAGTGAACAATAAGAGAGCTAAAATGGTAAAAAACCGTTAATTATGGGGGATCCATGGTCCTTGTCGGGTTAAAAGTCATTCGAAAGTGCGATGAGGGTTGAATCTTTGGTAAAACATTAAAAATTGATTAAATAGAACACACGTTCTTAATTTTTGGTGTATTATTGAGATAGAGAATAACTACAATGCACATGGAGCAGTTCATGTGATATTTTTGCGAGGTGAAATGAATATGGATTATGAAAAATACACAAAAAACACCATCGGGGTGATCAATTCAGCGCTTAATGCCTGCGTTGATAACGGAAATTCTCAGATCGAGGATATTCATCTTTTGTATGGACTGGTCAAAGAAGATGACAGTCTGGTGAACAATATATTGCGCAAAGCTGGCGTCAATACCCAAAGCTTCCGCAAGGATGTGGAAGCGATGATCGATCGCAAACCGAAGGTATCAGGCAGTGCCCAGGCCGGAATTTCCCAAGCTTCCAACAAAATGATGCAGGAAGCCGAGAACATAGCCGGGAAAATGGGAGATCAGTACGTTAGCGTAGAGCATGTCATGATGGCATTATTTCAAACTTTCGCGGTGGACGTTAAGAGCATTTTAAAGAAGTATGACCTAACAAAAGATAAATTTATGATGCTTCTTAAAGAAGTTCGAGGAACCCAAACCGTGACATCGGACAACCCGGAGAGTACCTACGAAGCCTTGGCTCGATTCTCAACGGATCTGACGGAATTGGCTAAACTAAATAAATTGGATCCGGTCATTGGCCGAGATGAAGAGATCCGCCATGCCATCCGGATCCTGTCCCGAAAGACCAAGAACAATCCCGTTTTAATCGGGGAACCCGGCGTTGGTAAAACCGCCGTAGTTGAAGGAATGGCCCAGCGGATCATTCATGGGGATGTCCCCAATGATCTCAAAGATGTCCGGCTCTACTCCTTAAATATCGGGAGCCTTTTAGCCGGAACGAAATACCGGGGCGAGTTTGAAGAACGCCTCAAAGCCATCCTGGATGAGATCAAGCAATCAGAAGGGGGCATCATTCTTTTCATCGATGAGATCCACAATATTGTCGGAGCCGGTAAAACCGAAGGTTCCATGGATGCCGGCAATATGTTAAAACCCATGCTGGCCCGGGGAGAATTACGCTGCATCGGGGCAACCACCTTGGATGAATATCGGGAATACATCGAGAAGGATTCAGCTTTGGAGCGCCGGTTCCAGCCGGTCATGATCGAAGAGCCGACGGTGGAGGAAACCATCTCGATCCTACGCGGCCTAAAAGAACGGTATGAAATATTCCATGGCGTCACCATTATGGATTCAGCTTTAATTGAAGCGGCCGTCTTATCTGACCGCTACATATCCGACCGGTTTTTGCCGGATAAAGCCATTGACCTTGTGGACGAGGCCTGTGCATTGATCAAGACGGAACTAAACTCCATGCCCACCGAACTCGATACCATTCGCCGGGAAATTATGATCCTGGAAATTGAAGAAGCTTCGGTGAAAAAAGAAACGGATCCGGCCTCTTTGAAGCATCTGGCGGAACTGCGCAAAGAAATTTCCAATCAAAAAGAAGAGTTCCAACGGCTCCAGTCCAAATGGGAAGAAGAAAAATATGCCATCAGCAAAGTCAATGATCTCAAAGAAAAAATAGAACAGATCAATTTTGAAATTGCCCAAGCTGAGCGCCAGTATGATCTGAATAAAGCAGCTGAGTTGAAATTTGGCAGACTCCCTGAAGCCATTCGAAACCTTGAACTGGTTCAACAAGAAGCCGATCAAAAAGAGACGGCGACCCTCCTGCGTGAGAAAGTTACACCAGAGGAAATCGCGAAAATCGTATCGCGGTGGACCGGGATCCCGGTTTCTAAAATGTTAGAAGGCGAGCGTGAAAAACTCCTGCAGCTGGCTGATATTCTACATGAACGGGTAATTGGGCAGGATGAAGCGGTGGAAAAAGTCACGGAGGCAATCCTGCGCTCCCGTGCCGGGATCAAAGATCCCAAGCGGCCCATCGGATCGTTCCTGTTCTTAGGTCCCACTGGTGTGGGCAAAACGGAGCTGGCTAAAACGTTAGCCGAAGTATTGTTTGATTCGGAGAACAACATGGTCCGCATCGATATGTCTGAATACATGGAAAAACATACAGTATCTCGGCTGATCGGAGCCCCTCCCGGCTACATCGGCTATGATGAAGGCGGCCAGCTCACCGAAGCAGTTCGCAGAAAGCCCTATTCAGTGATCTTGTTTGATGAAATTGAAAAAGCGCATAAGGATGTATTCAACATTCTTCTGCAGGTTCTCGATGATGGACGGATCACTGATTCCCAGGGCAGAACCGTGGACTTTAAAAATACAGTGGTGATCCTGACTTCCAACATCGGCTCCCAGTATCTCATTGACGGAATGGATAAAGAGGGCAACTTAAAGCCGGAGGCGACCCAACGGGTCCGCAATGAACTCCGCAATTCCTTCCGACCGGAATTCCTCAATCGCTTGGATGAGATCATCATGTACAAACCATTGACGAAACCCGAGATCAGCCAGATTCTGGATCTGATGCTCAATGAAATCGCCAAGCGAGTCAAAGACAAAGGAATTAAACTCAGTTTGACACCGCAGGCTCGGGACTATATTGTTGAAAAAGGCTTCAATCCGATGTACGGTGCCCGCCCCTTGAGACGCTTCCTCCAAAGTTCGGTTGAGACGTTACTGGCCCGCGGCATCATTGGCGGCCAGATCAGCCAAAATCAGGAGATCCTGTTTACCATAAAAGATGGCGACCTGGCCCTGGAAGTAATAGATCTTCCCAAGGACTAGCCGCCAAGTACCCACTAAAACGAGCAACCGCCGGATGATGTAGAGTCATCCGGCGGTTCTTTTCATAAGGAGAAGTGTTTAATTTGTTTTAAGTTTCCTTAAGTTACCATAAGTAGTCAAACTGATAGAGTGTGTTGACGAAGCCAGTTGGTCTATTGGTCTGACGGTTACACTTGCCGTTACGGCTTCGGGTTATTTATTAGGGTCGGATCCCGGTGGGGGATCTTTTGGCAGGTCCGTTTGAGAGTGTTCGTCGACCGGATTCTCAGTTTTGGAGTAGAGTCGAGATTTATGAAGGGGGTCGTGCTTAATAAAGAGATTCTTTCGATTTCTACGACTGACTCGGGCGATCAGCAAGAGGAGAATGGCCAGAGGGATTAAAATGGGGAAGAGGAAAATCGCACCGGAGAGCGCATCGACTCCGACTCTGGCCCAATAACGCAGACCATTGTTGAAGTTTTCAGTAAATCTGGACCAAAGTGATTGAGGCTCTTCCATATTTAAGAGACCCACCGTATCGGTCACATTAATGGTGATAGTGGAAAATTCCGTGGCATTTTTAAGGGCATTGAGCTGTCCCTGGGAGGATTCGATCTGTTGTCTGGTTTGCTGCAAATTCTCTTCGATCATGATAATATCAGAGATTTCAGTGGCTCTGGCTAATAAACTCACTAACGTCGTTTCCTTGACCTGCAGTGTCTTAAGACGGGCCTCAGTATCAATGAACTGTGTGGTCACATCATTAACATCCATCTGAACGTTGGAAGTCTGACCAAGGGCTTTGAGATCGTTAATGGCATCATCAAAGTGATCTTTTTGAACTTTAATGGTGATAGTAAGGAATCGTTTATCAGGGGTTTGAGACTGATTCATTGAAAAGATATAACCACTGTACCGCTTGGCAATAACATCAATTTCAACTTGAGCCGTTTCGATGTTGCTGGCTTTTAAGGTCAAATTTCCATTTTTGATCAGTTTTTGGTCTCCGGTTATATTACCGGAAGGGACCCCAGGTGTGGGTGCGACTATCCCTGGTTTTTGAGCCTGATCCCCTTTAACGCCACCGAACTCATCCCGACCATCTGAGACTGTATTCGAGGAGGCTGGTAGCTTGTAGTCACTGGTAAGGGCACTGCACCCGGACACCAATAACGAAACCAGTCCAAGGGAGATCACGATATTTTTAATTTTAGTATGCATAAAAAACCTCCTATAATCCGGACTTGACCCATAGATTATAGGAGTATTATAGTTTTATTTTTAAAGTAATGGATTACAGGATGACTACAAGCTGGTTACTCGCCGGTAACAGTTGATTCGTCACGGCCGTCGGTAACGGGAGTATCTGCCACCGGGTTCACCGTTTCAGGATTAATGGTGATGACGATGGCTTTGGGGCGGGTCATGGCCGAAATGGCGTAGCGGATGCCTTGAGTACCCATTCCGGAATCTTTGACCCCCAGGAAAGGAAAGTGATCAGGGCCGCGTTCGGGTTTGTTATTGATTTGAACTGTCCCGACTTCCAACAGATTGGCGATGGTGAAAGCCATGTCCAGATTTTCAGTGAACACCGAACCCTGGAGCCCATATTGACTTTGATTGGCAATGCGGATGGCTTCATAAATAGAGTTGACTCGGATGATGGGTAAAACCGGTCCAAAGGGTTCTTCCCAGGCAACTCGCATGTCTTTGGTAACGTGGTCTAACAAGGTGGGATATAAGAGGTTGCCTTCCCGCCGATTGCCGGTCAGTAGTGTGGCTCCCTTGGTCAGAGCATCATCGATGAGTTCCTGAACATAATCAGCGGCCTTTAAACTGATCAAGGGAGTAATTGTGACGCCCTCATCAAACGGATTTCCGGTTTTTAAGGCTTCGACCAGGGTCTTAAGTTCTGCGACAAATTCATCGGCGATGGAATCCAGGACCAATACTCGTTTGACAGCGGTACAGCGCTGACCGGAATAAGAATAAGCCCCGGCGACCACCAATCGGGCAGTGGATTTGATGTCGGTATCGGCGCAGATGATTGCCGGGTCCTTACCACCTAGTTCCAGGATCATAGGGACCATGGTAGAAATAGCGGAAATGTGCTTGCCGATCTCGGTGGAACCGGTGAAATTAATAAAATTCACCCCGGGATGGGTGGTCAGATAATCTCCGATCTCGGATCCCCGTCCGGTGACGGTATTGAACACACCATCGGGTAAACCGGCCAGACGAAAGATCTCCGCCAAGTGCAATGCGCTGATGGATCCTTGAGTCGGAGGCTTTAAGATGCAGGTGTTACCGCCAATTAAGGCCGGAGCTACTTTGGAAATAGACAAGTTGATGGGGTAGTTGAACGGGGCAATTGCCAAAACTGTTCCCACCGGAGACTGGGTCACAATAGAGAGTTTATTCCGAGACCCTCCGGGGAACTTGTCACCGGAAATGGTATCGCCTTCAATATTTTGACCGGCATCGGCGGTGAAGCGGAGAAATTCGGCAGTTCGGATTACTTCGCTTTTAGAGGCCTCATAGGGCTTACCGATTTCCATGGCAATGATCTGAGCTAATTCATCGGTCACTTCTTCCAATAGATCCGCTGCCTTATAGAGTATATCGGCACGCTCGGACATGGGGCGAACTGCCCAGGTGAGTAAAGCCTCTTTGGTATTCGCCATGGATAGATCAACTTCATGCTGGGTCATAGCCTGAACAAACCCGACCAAAGAGCCGTCAACCGGCGATTTGATTTCAATGGTTTGGCCAGAATCAGATTTGACCCACTCACCGCCTAACATATTGCGGTAGACTTTATTTTCATGGATGTTATCGAACAAAACAGATTCCTCCCTGTGGTTAAATCGAATTGGCGCTTATATCTAGTATAGCCCCTGGGAAATTATTCCGATGGAAGAACTCTTCAATATTTACAGATAGTTCGACAATTGTTAACTCCCACTGACCGAGTCAGGTTAGTTTTCCAGCTCTACTGGGTTAACCATCCAAAGTCCTAAAAGCCAGTCCCTATAATCAACACTTAAAGAAACATACGATTAACTAAATAGTTTAAATGGAAGCCCTGGTCAATGGTATGATGATAGAAAGTGATTTTAATAATCTTAGTGATCTTAGTGAAACCGAGTTTGAACTGGTAAAGAGTGAAGAAGTCACAAGTCCGGACCGACTGATTAAACGATCGATTCAATTACCTTAAAAAAATACAATCTCGACCCCGGTTTGGATGGGGCACCGAGATACGAGATAGCCCGTGAGGAGACTCCATGCAGATTTTATTTATTCGTCATGCAGAACCGGATTATGCACCGGTAACCAGCCGCAACTACAAAGGTCATGGCCGTGACTTGGCGCCATTGTCAGAGCGGGGCATTGAGCAAGCGTACAATACAGCCCTGGATGATCGACTTGAAGGGGCGGAGCTGATCCTATCGTCGCCTTATACGCGGGACCTTCAAACCGCTGCCGTAATTTCCAGAATCCGCAATCTTCCCCTTCGGGTGGAAGTTGATCTCCACGAATGGATCGTCGACTTAAATTTTGATTTTGACAACTATCAATTTGTTCGGGAAGCGGCAAAGGAAGCGGAGCTGCTTAAAGGCATTCCCAATGGGACAGGGATCCATCAATGGGAAAGCTATCGTAATCTGGCCAACCGGGCATTTCGGGTATTGGATCGGTATCGGGATCATCCAAAACTCATCGTCGTCACCCATGGGATCCTGATTCGACAATTTGTTGGGGACGGGGAAATTCCACTGGGCGGTATCATTGAGTATGAATTGCCACTGAATTATGAATGGAAACCCAGTTAACATAAAACTCTAAATTAATATCGCTCCCAGACCGGTCCATAGAATGTAGTTCATAGTAAGTTATTATCTTGATATCAACAATAAAGCTATAAAAGTTATATAATGTAAGTGTTGATAGTTTGGATTAATTCTAATTGGTGATCAACTGATGACCAAATTTACGGACAAACTACAGTCAAAACCAAAACCAGAAATGATCATAACAATGATCTAACCAAAACCAAAACTATAACCAAACAATTGTTAAAACTTAAAAGAAACTTTTGAATCAATCAATTCAATATTATTAGTAGAAAGCCTTTAAAAAGAACGAAGAGGAGAATTATTAATTATGAAAATCGGAGCTATCATCGGATCCTTAAGAGAACATTCCTATAACAGGGTATTATTTGAAAAAACCAGGGAAATGTTCCCGGATGACATCGATATGATCGAGATCCGCATTGACGACATTCCATTGATGAACCAGGACTATGAATATCCTGCACCAGAGTCTGTAGACAGACTGCGTGAGGAATTCCAAGAAATGGATGCCATCTGGATCTTTACCCCGGAACACAACCATTCTTATTCAGCGGCTTTGAAGAATGTCATCGACTGGCTTTCACGGCCCGTTGAACGTGGAGGAGAGGATGTCCTGAGCGGAAAGCTCATTACATACTCGGGGGTTGGGTTCGGCCTGTCCGGTACCACCAGTGCTCAAGATGAATTGGCGAAGCTCTTAGGATTTTTAGACACTGAACTTATGAACTACCCAAGGGTCACCGTGGGTTCTTTGGGATCCCTCTTAGATGAGAACGGTGTTTGGATACCGGATGAAATGACGGTTAAGTTCATCCAGTACCAGATGGACGCCTTCCTAAAATTTGTGGAAAAACGCAAAGCCTGCCTGTAATCTTAAAATCTAAAAGATCGTTGCAAATCATTTGATTTGCAACGATCTTTTTAGCCGCTATTAGGGCTTTTCTAAATCAGGAAGTCTGCAAATTGCTCAGCAGTCATCTGATTGAAGTAGTCTGCAATAGCAACGTTTTCCAGGCCTTTGAGGATGTCTTCCTTGGTGTATTTCAACCCGCGCAGGGAATCCTCTAAAGTCGAGATGTCTTCTTTTACAAAGAAGTCCCCAAAGATCTTGATGTCATGGATGAGACCTTCGTTAACATTGATCCGGGCATCGATGATGCCAAAAGGGAATTTCTCCATCTTACTGATGTTGAACTGGGGCGACCGGCCATAGTTCCAGGCCCAGGTCTTGAACTTTCCTTCGACCAGACGGTTGAGAATGACTTTCTCACTGTCTGCCAGCACATATTCTTCCAAGGGGTAGATCTCGCCGATGGTTTCTAAGAGGAGATCTTTAAATTGTTCAATGGTGATGGATTTATCGGCCACATAGTCCATGATGTTGGTCACCCGCGAACGAACCGACTTCACGCCCTTGCTTTCGATTTTGATGGGTTTAACTTTTAAGGCTTTGGATAACTCAGACATTTCTGAATTAAACAAAATGGTGCCGTGCTGCAGGAGTCGGCCATTGTGGAAGTACTGCGCATTCCCAGAGAATTTTTTGCCGTCGATCAAAAGGTCGTTACGGCCTGATAGTTCTGCTTTTACGCCAAGTTTTTCCAGAGTCTTAATGACCGGCAGTGTCAGAACGTCAAAATGATTGACGTCATCCCGCGAACCGCGGACGATAAAGGAAAAGTTTAAATTGCCGTGATCATGGTAAACGGCACCGCCGCCGGATAATCTACGCTGCACATGAATGCCTTTTTCTTTGACATAGTCTTCATTGATTTCCTCAATGGTATTTTGGTGGCGGCCGATGATGATGGATGGATCATGGATATAAAACAGGAGATAGTCATCGGCCGGCAGATAATTAATAATTAGATCTTCCATGGCCATATTATAGGGTGGGGTATGAAAATTAGTTTTAATATATTTCATTTAAGACAGCTCCTTTATAAGTAGTAATAATTTTATCTTAACACATCGCAAAAGGTTTGAAATAAAAATACCGTAGCTTAATCGATCGGTCGCAATCTATTAATTTTTCACCGGGAAAATTACAACCATGTGTTAGAATTAAACAAGATACTAATCGGAAAGAAAAGGGGAACAACATGATTACAAGTAAAATTGAGAAACTGGGTGTTGAGCCTTCAAAGCTTGGGTTTGGATGCATGAGATTTCCGACCAATGAAGACCGATCCATCAATGAACCCGAAGCACAAAAACTCTTGGACCGAGCAATTGCCGGGGGCGTCACCTATATTGATACGGCCTATCCCTACCATGATGAGAAAAGCGAAGAGTTCGTCGGTCGCGCCCTGCAAAAATATGACCGCGCCGCCTACTACCTGGCAACCAAGCTGCCGGTTTGGAAAGTCGAGAAAACCGAGGATGTCCGCTTCTATTTTGAAGAACAGCTCAAAAAGCTCCAGACGGACTATATTGACTTTTATTTATTGCATGCCCTAAGCCAAGAGCGATGGGATGATATATTGAAACTGGACATCTTAGGCGAAGTTATGAAACTAAAAGCCGAAGGCAAGGTCCGTTTCATTGGGTTTTCGTTCCATGATGAATTTGAAGTATTCGAAGAGATCATAACGTCCCATCCCTGGGATTTTTGTCAGATCCAGTTTAACTATGTGGATACGAACCTGCAGGCTGGGCTCAAAGGGTATCAATTGGCCGAAAGTCTTGGTATTCCCATGATTGTCATGGAACCGGTCAAAGGCGGATCATTAGCCAAACTGCCGGCTGCCATGGAAGCATTCTTCAGGACCTTGCGTCCCCACGATTCAGTGGCTTCCTGGGCCTTTCGATTTGTCGCATCTCACCCCAACGTCAAAGTGATCTTGTCGGGGATGTCCACCATGGAACAAGTTGAAGACAACCTAACAACCTTCACTGATTTTGAACCACTAAATGATGCGGAAGCCACGGCCATTTTAAATGTGACCAGAGAATATAAATCCCGCTTGAACAATCAATGTACAGCCTGTGGGTACTGCATGCCCTGTCCGTTTGGCTTAAAAATTCCGGCGAACTTCAGCCTCTGGAATACAGCGGCGATCTATGAAGATTTTGAAGGGTATCAAAAGAAGTACTTTGCCCTTGAGGCGGATCAGCGGGCATCCCACTGTCAGGAATGCGGAGCCTGTGAGCCCCAGTGTCCACAAGGCATCCCCATTATTGAGGATATGAAGAAGGTAGCAGCCTTCTTTGAAATATGAAAATCCTTAAATAATTATTTTAAAATAAGCTTGTAATAATATTATAACGATTATTTTTACTTTCGGTAGTATGATCAGTGTTTTTGTAGCTGTTCAAACTACCGAAGTATTTTTTTCATCTATTTCTTCAAATGAAGACGACTATATGCAACAAACTGATTTGTTTGTTAATTGAAAAGATCTACATTATGATAAATGATGGTTTATTGTGGGTTGATTTATGATAAAATAATAATAAAGTATGAATTCTTATAGAGCGATAAGTTCAATTGTCGATACTCAAAAAAATAAAAAAAACAAATCTAAAAGATTTGTTTTAAATTCGCCAATGCGAACCCTTTCGGGCGATGTGAATAAATTTTTATTTGAACTTATGATGTAATCTCATATGGGTATATTGAGATTAATGCAATCTTAACAAAAATTGACGGAGGTGTCAACGTTGAACAATAAGGACTATTATCTGGGCTTAGATATTGGAACAAACTCGATCGGCTGGGCGGTTACAGATGAGAATTATAACTTGCTCAGAGGTAAGGGCAAAGATCTTTGGGGGGTACGTTTATTTCGCGAGGCTCAGACTGCAATGGATAGAAGAATGCACCGTACGGCAAGACGACTCACCGATCGAAAACGAGAGAGATTACAGTTATTAAGAGAAATTTTTGAGGAAGAAGTTTCAAAAATCGATCCACATTTCTATGAGCGACAAGCTGAAAGTAAGTTTTGGTCCGATGAGAAGAGAACTCCTGGAAAATATTCTCTTTTTAATGATAAAGGGTTCACCGATAAAGAGTTCTTTAGAAAATATCCCACTATATTTCATCTTAGAAAAGCACTCATGGAAGGCACAACCAACAAGGACATACGTCTCTATTTTTTGGCAATTCACCAAATGATGAAACGCAGAGGCCATTTCCTTTTTGAAGGTCAAAAATTCGATAGTATTTCGGACATTTCCCCTTATATTGCATCATTCCAAAAAATATTATCAGAAGAAGATTTTGGTTGGAGGATCGAAGATGAATTCTTTTCAGAATTAGTAGAGATCATGAAAAACTCATCATCAAAAAAAACTGATAAGAATTATCGGTTTAAGAAAGTTATTAGCGATTTGGATCTTGATAAGATGGCGCAGAAGCAGCTTCTATCCATGACTAAATTGTTGGTCAGTGGAAAGACTTCTTTGGCGAGCATTTTTGATGACAAAGAGCTCGATAACCTGGAGAAAAAAGATGTTGAATTTTTCGGCGAAAAATATGAGGCTGACATTGAATTCTTCGAGGAAAACCTTGGCGAACGGGTGGAAGTCATCAAATTGTTAAAAGCAATTTATGATTATTCTAAGCTCCAAGAAGTACTCCATGGAAGTGATTCAATTTCTAAAGCTCAGATCGAGCGATATGAAAAGCATAAATCAGATTTGATTCTTTTAAAAAGACTTGTACGGAAATATGATGGTAAAAATAAAGCTCTTTACCGCAGTTTATTTACTGATCCGAATGCAATATCTGGATACATAAATTATGTCGGTAGTACAAATAAAAATGGGACTAAAATCACTGTAAAAAAATGTCGGGGAGATGACTTCTTTAAGTCACTTAGTTCTCAATTGAAAACCGTCTGTAATGAATCGGATTCAGATTTCAAAAGAATTATGGAGGAGATTTCAAACGATACATTTTTACCGCTACAAATTGTCAGTACCAATAGTGTCATTCCCTATCAAATTCATCTGTTGGAAATGGAAAAGATTCTTGCTCAATTAGTTAAGCACTTTCCAAGTTTCTTAAAAGTAGAAGATGAAATTACTAAAGCTGAAAAGATTAACCTGTTGTTCAAGTTTAGAATTCCATATTTTGTAGGTCCTTTGAATGCCACGCATAAGGGGGAACCCAAATCAAATACTTGGAT
>JBAQDU010000137.1:0-9396 GCA_049294805.1 Clostridiaceae bacterium | reverse complement strand
ATCGAATTCCGGGCAGATCCCCGATTCCGTCACCATTACTATCCATAAAGCTTCTGGGATAGATTTGATAAACCACTGATTCTTTCCACCATTTTCTTTCCATTGCTATTGCCTCCAGCAGATACCCTGCCCTTTAATTTTATATTTTATGGGGTCTTTCAATCATTTAAATTATACAATATTCCCCATCAGTTTAATTTTAACAAACTAAAGACGGGGCACAGGAGACTATCCCAGTAGAATAAAGCTTTCAAAACTAAACAAATCTCGTTAAAAAATCTGACGGTTGAGCAAATTATCCTGTAGAATGGATAAGACAGCTGAGGTTCGTTAAATTTCTTGAATCTTCTGCATTAACGTCCCACATTATATTGAAGAACTCCAGTTTTAAATGGTAAAATTGGGGTAGAAGGAGACTCCTATGGAACCCAATGTTCTATTCGCCTTTTTATTGACGACCATCGCGGGTCTAGCAACCGGGATCGGTAGCTTGATCGCCCTCCTTGCTAAAAAAACAAACCCTAAATTTCTCTCAGTTAGTTTGGGTTTTTCTGCCGGGGTCATGATTTATGTCTCCTTTGTTGAGATTTTTCCCCAGGCGCTTTTGATTTTGACCAACGATCGAGGGGTTAAATCAGGGACGATCCTAACCGTCACCGGATTTTTTATCGGGATGGGGATCATTGCGATCATCGATCAATTGATCCCTTCAGAAGAAAATCCCCATGAAATCAAAGATCCCTCCACCTATATGGAGCATCAGGCTCACCAAGCAACCCACGACCCGGAACATCGAAAAAAAGCCAGTCTGATGCGTACGGGTGTGTTTACTGCATTAGCCATTGCCATCCACAATTTTCCCGAAGGGTTGGCAACTTTTATAACGGCCTTAAATAGCCCCAAACTAGCCATTCCCATCGTCGTAGCCATTGCGATCCATAACATCCCGGAAGGTATTTCCGTTTCAGTGCCCATCTACTATGCAACCGGATCTCGACGCAAAGCATTCAAGTATTCTTTTTTATCGGGTCTGGCCGAACCTTTAGGGGCTTTAGTAGGTTATCTGATCTTAATGCCATTTTTGAATGATACGATCCAGGGTGTAGTCAATGCCGCTGTTGCCGGCATTATGGTATTCATCTCCATTGACGAGCTATTGCCTTCTGCCCAAGCCTATGGCGAACATCATCTGTCCATTCTCGGATTTGTGGCCGGTATGCTGCTTATGGCAGTAAGTCTGATCCTGTTCCTTTAACCCGTATAATTGGGGGAGTATTTTAGAGCACTCAAGATCAGAACCTAACTTAGACTTAGATAGACATAGACTTACCCAAAAATAAAGACCTAGTCAAAGACATCAATCATCCTAAGGAGGATATTCCATTGGAAAGAACAGTTGGAACTACCGTGAGAGGCCTACGAGCACCCATAATCAGACGGGGTGATGACATGACCGAGCTTGTTAGCGAGGTTGTTTTAAATTTTTTAGAAGCAGAACATCTCCAGATGGCGGATCGCGACATTGTTGCCTTGACCGAATCCATTGTGGCCAGAGCTCAGGGCAATTATGCCAGTGTGACTGATATCGCAGAGGATGTTCGTTCAAAAACGGGCGGTGAAACCTGTGGAGTTATCTTCCCGATCCTCTCGCGCAACCGATTTGCCATTGTCTTAAAAGGAATTGCCCGCGGGGTCAAGAAGATCGTCTTAATGCTGTCCTATCCAGCTGATGAAGTGGGAAACCATCTGATCCAACCGGATGACTTAGATGCCTCCGGTGTTAATCCCTGGACGGATGTCTTATCCGAAGCTGAGTTCCGGGCGAAATTCGGTGCAGCTAAGCATACTTTCACCGGTGTCGACTATGTGGATTATTATCGCCAGATCATTGAGGCGGAAGGTTCTGACTGCGAAGTCATCTTTGCCAACAATCCACAAAGTATTCTTGACTACACTAACGTTGTGATCAACTGTGATATCCATACCCGCAAGCGGACCAAACGGATGCTTTTAAAAGCCGGTGCCAGAGCCGTTATTTCTCTGGATGAAATCTTAAATACAGCTACTCCTGACCATGGCTACAATGAAGATTATGGCCTTTTAGGTTCCAACAAATCCACCGAAGAAGAAGTCAAACTGTTCCCACGGGACTGCAGCGAACTGGTCAATAAAATTCAAGCCAAGTTATTTGAAAAAACCGGCAAAATGCCTGAGGTCATGGTCTATGGCGACGGCGCGTTCAAAGATCCCGTTGGTAAAATTTGGGAATTGGCGGATCCAGTAGTTTCTCCAGGTTTTACAAAAGGTCTGGAAGGGACTCCCAATGAAGTAAAAATCAAATATTTAGCTGATAATAATTTCCGGGATCTCTCCGGTGAAGAGCTGCGTAAGGCCATTTCAAACCACATTTCCCACAAGGAGGATAACTTGGTGGGTAAAATGGAGTCGCAAGGTACTACCCCGCGCCAACTCACCGATCTAATTGGTTCACTATGTGATCTTACCTCAGGATCCGGTGATAAAGGTACCCCTATTATCTATATTCAAGGGTACTTTGATAACTTCAGCAACTAATGATTCCAGTAGAAACCATTAAATTGGATGCTTCATTTAACTCTAGAGATAACCTCGAATAAGCATCGAATAATAATTAATTAATAGAGTTATGTAAGTTCGCATTCGGTGATTTCTCATCCAGGGTGCGAACTTCTCTATTGCAAACTAACTCCTGAAATACGGACTATTTGAATATTTTATCCTTACAGCAAAATTTAAATGTAGTTATTAAAGGAATGGGGCTATTATTTTGCAACTTTTTGTATTATAGTGATAATTATCTGTCGATTCTCAACCGAAATTCTTTCATTATTACCAATTATCTTTTATATTTTTTTAAATCCTCTGACATCAAATTCACAGTATCCCAAAAGAAAAACATACTGCATATTATTAATAAACTGTATAATGTTAGAAAAAGCGGTGGCTATTTGTAGTAAAATGATACTAAATGCGACGAAAACGTTGGCGAAGGGAAACAATAAAACATGCAGAAAGTGCAATTGGAAGATATCGAAGACATTCAATTTTTATCATCCCCAGAATTTAATAAGGATGGCAAATGGCTGGCCTTTATCCGAACTCAGGCGAACCTTGAGGACAATAACTACCAGTCCGACGTCTGGTTATATGATGTAGAAAAAAAGGCAAGCTGGCAACTCACAGCCTCCGAGGAAGTAACTGGCTTTGCCTGGCTTAATGAGTCCAATCTTGTTTTTAAAGCAAATCGCAAACAAAAAGATAAAGATAAGGCAAAGAAGGAAGAATTTACCAATGTTTACCGGATTTATATCCACGGTGGCGAGGCAGTAAAACTCTTTAAAGTGCCGGCTCAAATTTCCGGACTTAGTATGTTGGATGAAGAAACATGTTTATTTTTAATGGAGTCCGATCTACATGGCAAGGATCTCTTTGCCCTAAAGAAAGACGAGGATAAAAAGAAAGAACAGGATCGGCGAGAAGCGGAACAGGACTATGAAGTCCTGGAAGAGATCCCATTTTGGAGTAATGGTGGTGGCTTTACATCCGGCAAACGGACAAGACTTTGCCACTACGACATAAAATCTGAAAAACTGACAGTGATCAATAAAGGCAAAACCAGCATCAATGACTTTTCTCTAAATGAATCCAAAACCAAAGCTCTGGTTTTGATCGATGAAAACAAGGGAGTCATGGAACTAAATTCAAAGCTTGGGATTTTGGATCTAACTATGAAGAAATTAAGTGAGATCAAGATCGGTAAGCATCAATTTAGGGATGCTCAATTCTTGGATGATGACACGGTTTTTCTGATCATTAATGAAGGCAAGACTTATGGACTCAATGAAAATGGAAAGTTCTATCTGTTGAATCTTAAGAATAACAAACTCCAAGTCATGATCGAGGATCAGGATATTTCTGTGGGATCTTCTGTTAACTCTGACATGCGCTATGGCGGCGGTAAGTCCGTTTATACTAAAAATGGCTGGATCTATTATTGTGAAACGAATGATACGGATTCCATTTTAAAGCGCATGGATAAAACCGGCAATATTGAAGTATTGGCTGATGATGATGGTTCTGTTGACTCCTTTGATGTGTCGATAACGGATCATGTAATTTGCGTGGGTATGGAACCGTCCGGACTTCAGGAACTGTATGAAGTAGATAATAAGCAAAAAGTTCGATTAAGTAGTTTTAACGAAGACTATCTTTTAAATCACAAGGTGGTTCTGCCGGAATCAGTTCGCTCCCAAGGCGAAGGGGATGACATCATTAACGGTTTTGTTTTAAAACCGACTGATTTTAAAAAAGGGAAGAAATATCCTGGAATCTTAGTCGTTCATGGTGGACCGAAAACGGTCTACGGATCCGTTTTTATCCATGAGATGCAAGTTTGGGCCAATATGGGTTACTTTGTCTTCTTCTGCAATCCCAAGGGATCCGACGGCAAAGGCAATGACTTTGCGGATATACGTGGGCGGTACGGTACCGTCGATTATGATAACCTAATGGATTTCACGGATAAAGTGTTGGATACTTATCCCGAAATCGATGAAAAACGGCTGGGATTGACTGGTGGTTCCTATGGTGGTTTCATGACGAATTGGATCATTGGCCATAACAACGGGTTTAAATGCGCGGTTTCGCAGCGTTCCATTTCCAATTGGTTTTCTTTCTTTGGCACCTCCGATATCGGTTATTATTTTGGCAATGATCAGACGGCTGCCTCGCCCTGGAAGGACCCCATGAAAATGTGGGATCAATCCCCGCTAAAATATGCTGAAAACTGTAAAACACCGACCTTGTTCATTCATTCTGATCAGGATTACCGTTGCTGGATTCCGGAGGCCTATCAAATGTTTACCGCTTTAAAACTCCATGGGATAGATTCCAAAATGGTGGTCTTCCATGGTGAGACCCATGAGCTCTCCCGCAGTGGCAAACCAAAGCATCGCCTGCGCCGCCTGACTGAAATCACGGGCTGGTTTGAAAAATACCTGAAATAGTCGAAACCGCAATGCACTCAAAAAGCATTGCGGTTTCTCAGCATCCGGCAAAGTAGATCAGAACATTTAAGCCTTTATCATTCAAAATTTCCACACTTAAGTGCGGATTCATCAAAATAAATACTTATCTTTTAGGATAACTCGCTTTATTTTTATTTCTTCTTCTAAAACGCCCTTTTACCAGATCGATTATTATTGGTTTCATAATAAATATAATGAAATTAGTCGATCTGTCAATTTAGGCTATGATAAAATATGTTTGCATGAAAATGTAACCATATTTCATTGGAGGACAAAATGAACAAAACCGGAATAAAATCAATGGTACTTACTTTGGCTTTTACGGTGGCGATTTTCGCTGGTGCAACTCAAACATTTGCAAAACCCAACGATAATAGCACGAAAGCAACCAAAGAAATTAAAGTAACTGTACCTAAAGAATCAAAGCTCAAGGGAAACGAAAATGCCAAAGCTCATGGTGGCAATGCCTATGCTAAAGGAAAAGTCGAAAAAGTCGAAAAAGTCGAAAAAGTCGAAAAAGTCGAAAAAGTAAAAGTTGAAGCTAAAGTTAAGTTAGCTAAGGTTAAACCCGCTACTCCACTTTTAAAGGGAATTGAAAATGCCAAAGCTCATGGCGGGAATGCCTATGCATATGGCAAAGCGCCCGATAAGCTAACTGGTGTTGAAAATGCCAAGGCTCATGGTGGCAATGCCTTCGCTAAAGCTAAGACCACGGAACATGATGAAATTGTTGAAACTGACGTTGTTATCGAGCCTACTTCGGGCATTACCGAAAAATTGGCTCAAGACATCAAAACTCCTCAATTAAAAGGAATTGAAAACGCCAAAGCCCATGGTGGAAAAGCACACGCCTATGGACACAGCAAAAAGATCGAAATCATTAGTCTGATCCAATAATATAACAGACTAAAAAACTGAGTAGTACTTTTGTGGTACTACCTTTTTTTATGGAGATTTTTTGCCGCAATAAATTTTACTCTAACCAAACAACTAAGTATTAAATCTTTCTTAATTTTGCGCCCTATTTGGTGATTAAACTTAATATCTCCGATACAATGAAATAGTTTTTTTGCTTAAAGATGGGTTGGGCGCTAATGTAGGCAAAGCTTTAAAAATTAATAAAATTTTAACAATTTAATTATCGATTTCTACTTAATTTACAACTGTTTGTTATCATACAGATGTACCTAAGTGCGAAAAAATTGGAGGTAAGTAATGAAAAAGACGAATTCGTTTAAATCACTATTTCTGGTGTTGGCTTTAGTACTCTCCTTATTTGTCGGTGGTGGAAATGCGTTTGCAAAAGTAACCGGTAATGGTAATGCGAAAGCAAATGGCGGTAACGCTTGGGCAATTGGACAACTGGGCAGCACTGAAACAATCAATTTGGTGGCAATTAATGATTTCCATGGAAATGTAACTGAAACCGGCAGTAATCCCGGGATTGCAAAGATTGCCGGTGTACTTAATGAAATGAAGAAACTGAATCAGACGTTCTTCTTATCTGCTGGTGATAATTTCCAGGGAACTGCTATTTCAAACTTAACTCACGGTGAAGTGGTCAACGAAGCCTTCAAATTAATGGATCTTAAGGCTTCAGCCATTGGAAACCATGAATACGACTGGGGCACTCAATGGCTCTACGATTGGTCGGCCCAAGGTGGATATCCGCTCCTGGCCTCAAACATTGTATACAAAGCAACCGGTGAACCCGTCGACTATGCCGATCCATATATGATTCAAGAAGTTAAGCTAAAGAGTGGTAAAGTAGTCAAGATCGGTTATGTCGGACTAGCTACCCCTGAAACAGCCTATAAAACTGCAGCGGCCAATGTTATTGATATAGACTTTACAGATCCTGTCAAAGCAGCAAATCGCTGGGCAAAGTACCTGCGCGATGTTAAGAAAGTCGATGCCGTGGTTGCTTTAACTCATCTAGGCGGTTCTCAAGACCAGGCTACCGGTAACATAACCGGAGAAGTATATGACCTTGCTATGGGCGCTAAGGGAATCGACTTGATCTTGTCTGGACACTCCCATCAAACCATTGATGGCGTCGTCAATGGTGTCCAAATCCTTCAAGCCTATTACAGCGGCAGATCCATTCAAGTTGGTCAATTGACCTTTAACAATCGCAATCGAAAATTACTAAGTGTTGAAGGGTATGTGGAGGATCTTCGAGCAATAAAAGACACGTTGCCCATTGATCCAAAGGTAGACGCTTTAGTAAAAGAATATGAAACCCGTTTGGCCCCAATTTTCGGTGTGAAAATCGGTGTAAATCAACGTGTGCTTGCACACGCATCCAGTACAGGTTTAACCCCCCTAGGCCAATGGACCGCAAAGAGTTTAGCAACGATTGGCCAAACTCAGATCGGATTGGTCAATGGCGGCGGTATTCGTGAACCATTGCCAGCTGGTGATGTCACCATGGGCACCATGTATACCCTCTTCCCCTTTGATAATACTTTGGTTACTTTAAAGATCACCGGTGCAAAACTAAAAGAGCAGATCGATCACTTGTTAACTGCCGATAAAGCAGGCGCCGGTCAATACTACGGAGTCAAGGTAACGTTTGATGGATCCAAAGCCAAAGGTTCTCGAATTACTTCCTTCACTCTAGAAGATGGGACCCCGGTCGATCCAGCTGCTATTTACACCCTGTCCATCCTGGACTTTATGTTTACGGGTGGAGATAAGTATAATTTCACCGGTACCACTGATGTGGTAGATACCTTTATACCGGTCCGCGATGCCCTGGTAAATTATATTAAGATCACCGGCATCATTGATCACACGTTTGATCCGACTGCGTATGTAAAACAATAATCTAAGTTTATGGGTCATGGCCGCTCTAGAAATCCAAGAGCTGCCATGACCCTAATTCATTGTTTCCATTTACTCCAATGGGGCGATACCGGATATTTCATCGGACGGCTATGTCCCTATACGGCCGGCAGCTAATTGATCACTGTATTGGGTGAACCCATCTAAGGACATCTAAGGGGTATAGTCAACAGAAGTCCGAAAATTGTAGTACAATATAAAAAAGAACTTCTTCAAAACGATCATTTAACGATGAATATGAAAAAATTGATGAATTTGCCAAAGGAGCTGACAATGAAGATGACAAATAGCTTAATAAACGATTCTACCGAGCCAATCCGTCTGCATTTGGAATTAAGTGATGATTATCTGACCGATGACCAAAAGAGAATGCTGAAACGATATGGAGAGTCCCGCACCGGCGAGTCCATTACCAGAGATATTCTGATTCCTTCTGATATGCCCCTTCATGCCCTGCACTATGCGATCCAAAAACTATTTGGATGGCAAAACTCCCATTTGCGCAAGTTTGAACTACCTGAAGCCGATTATAACCGATTGACCGGTGGAACTGTAAGAGGCTGGTCCGAATTGGTTGGCGATCTATTTCAACCGCCCTCTGAGGCCGAGGCCGATTTATTCTGGGATGATAATTATGAATCCGGCAGTTTCAAAACCTGGCTCAAAAAGAAATATACTGGTCCCTATATTTATAACGGGTTCCTGGAGATCCCTGTAATGGCAAAACAGGACATGAAGAAATTGATTGATGAGTTCCCAATGATTGACGTGCAAGAGTCCTTTTGGGCATATCAAGAGAGAACCAAAGATATAGAAAATGAAAAACCGAAAATTATAAAAAGAGCGCCTTTAATTGACTTAACGCTAGAGGAACTAAATGACTCCATCATCCTTGACGGGGGAACTACCAGTCTCTTAGAGCGCCTAGAAATTGGTCAAGTACTGGCAGCTCAAGGTGACGTTTTGGACCACGCAGAAGTTTTCCCAGCCACTAAAGAATTGAATTATAACTATGATTTCGGTGACAATTGGACCATTTCAATTACAAGATACAAAGATTGCAAAGATTTATTAAAAAACAATGATATTAGTAAATCCGAACTGGAGGAAGCTAAAAGAACCGTAATCGAGAACTATAAACCAGTCTGCATTCATCGCAACGGGATCTATGTGATGGATGATGCCGGCGGTCTTTCCGGATTTGCTGATACACTAGCACAACTCTACGAAAGTGCCGATAAAGAAGAGCAGGCCGAACTCAAAGTGTGGACCAAGAGCCAAGGCTGGAGTGATAAGAAAGACTCCATTAAAACCATGCTTTAACAAAAAAACATTGACACTGATTCCTATTATTTGTTAATATGATGTAGTCGCTACTATGGAGAGTTGGTCGAGCGGCTTAAGGCACCGGTCTTGAAAACCGGCGATGTGCAAGCATCCCAGGGTTCAAATCCCTGACTCTCCGCCATATTAAACTATAAAG
>JBAQDU010000136.1:0-1631 GCA_049294805.1 Clostridiaceae bacterium | reverse complement strand
CTAAGTTTTTCAACAGTGCAGCCTTAAAAAGGTTAAATAGGACAGACATTAGTGCAAGGCATTGACAGTTAACAAGCATTACAACATACGTAAAAAATACACCTCCTCTTAATTCAAGCAATCAGTGTGATTAAGAGGGGGTGTATTTATTACTGTGCTGCCTCCACTGCAATTCCGGTTGGATGGGGACTACAGGAAGTTGAGCGTTGGAAGATTGGTCATTTTAAGGAAACTCTTTAATGATGGCTTAAAGTAGGTCTCACCAATAAGTCCGAAGTTTAAGTCCTGCGGAGCCCTATGCCAAGTGACACACATCGAATGAGTGGAACCATCGTGTCAAAATTCAGCCTAGTGAAATTGATCATGAGATTTTCGCCTTGATGAGTTGATTTTTATACGTTAGGTAAGAATAGATCGGAGGAAGGACCATTAAAAGCACAACAATTCCAATCATTGCATACGCAAATGAGAAAAAGGCGCTAATCGTAAATAGGATCCCACCGAGCACCCAAACAAATCCAGCGAAGCGATGGGTTTTATTCCAGTTGTCTTCATTATCCAGTGTCCAGGGTAGTTTTATACCCAGGGTATAATTACGCTTGCATTTTGGCAGGTAATTACCACAGATCACAATGATGACTCCGGTCATAGAGGTTGCAATGATGGAAATTGGAATTGGGGATCCCATGGCAATAAACAAAGTGATCGGGATCACGATGACCGAACCGATGGGGATCAACCACTTGGTAAACTGCTTTAAGGTGGTTGATGCCATTTCATTTTTCGGGTCATTGTTCAGCCTGAAATGGGAGTACCAATTAATAGCAGCCATAAAAGCCGGCAATCCAAATACAGCAACATTTTTAGGGAGATAGTTGTCAGGCTTTCCGGCAAAATCAAAATGAATTGCCAGTTGTGCGGGTAACCGGCCATAAACGGTCAATGCAAGGACAATGGGCAGTAAACAAATAATCGTCGTGAGCAGCAGTGTTCGATCGTTTTTAGTTTTCATTGTTCCCTCCAAATTGGGTAACCCAAACCATTACTTCTTCAAATATAGATACATTAATTTCATAGTAAATAAAATTTTTGTATTTGCTCTCCAAAATCAATCCAGCTTTTTTCAACTGCGCCAAATGATAAGAAATTGTCGCACCGGTCAAATCAAAATGGCCTCCGATATCGCCAGCAGTCATCTTTCCTGTTTTTAATAGAACAAGTATTTCGCGTCGTATAGGATCAGACAACGCTTTAAATGTTTCAGCAAATCCCAAAGTAACCACCACCGATCTATTTAGATTAACTTCTAAATAGATTGTAGCTCTACTTAAAAATGAAGTCAACACCTATTTAGAATTTTTTCTAAATAGAAATCAGAAAGGTGGTTATAGGTTTAGAGAATAAAACAGCTCGGCTGGCATCCTTACGATGCGAGTCGAGCTGTTTTGTCTATTGAGCCTAAACCCGATTATTCATGGGCAGGTAAGCGGTGGGTTCGATGGCAGAGCGATAAGCCGGGCGGATGATGCGTTTGCCGTTGACCAGTTCCTCCATGCGGTGGGCACACCAGCCGGTGACCCGGGCGATGGCAAACAACGGTGTGAATAGATCCTCGGGGATACCCAGCATGG
>JBAQDU010000135.1:0-1653 GCA_049294805.1 Clostridiaceae bacterium | reverse complement strand
GGACTGGGCTTGGGATTCTCAAACCGACCCGTTTGCAGGAGATTTTCTCCATGCTTGGATTTTAGATTGCCTGGTCTTACCAGATTACTACCTGCCCTCTGGAGCAGTCTTCTTCTAATTATTAGCCTGCATAATACTTGCATATTACTTTCTCGGGAAATACCGCCGTTATTGATCTCCTCATATTATCGGTGTTGTTAAAATTCGGCCAAGTTTGCTGCTTTGTTTGTTCCATGAGTTCCCTTGATTATTTTTACCTCTTTGAGGGTAAGGCAACTGTTTAATAGAGCAAATTGAGAATGGGAGAGTTGAGAATAGGAGGATGCGCTGGATTGGGATGATGGATGGTTTTTCGCGTTTATTCCGGGGGGGTGAGCTCTTTTAAAACATTTTATCTTTGTTCATGAATCGTTTACACAAAAATGTTGAAAAAGGCTGTAAAGTTTGGGATAATTAGTTCAAACCTTGAATTAATTAGTGGGAGGGGGACGGCTGGTTGGATCGACTCAATGACCGAAAGCGAAACTTAGTTAAAATCATTAATACATTAATGCTAGAAGGAGAGATGTCTCAGACCGACTTGTCCAAACGCCTCCAACTGCAGCCTTCAACACTGTCCTACTTAGTCAATGATCTAAAGCGCCTTGATCTGGTGGTGAATTCAGGTCAAACCATTGCCTCCGAGGGCCCGGGCAAGCCGGCCACCATCATCCGCTTAAAAGCGGATAAAGCTTATTTTCTGGGCCTTTATGTGGAAGTTGAAAAAATACTGGCTTATATCATTGGGATGGATGGATCCATTATCCATCGGACGACGTTTCCGCTGGATCCGCCGGCTGCGTTAGAGTCTTGTGTGTCCTTCGCCATTGGGGAGATCCTCTCATGCTATCCTTTGGTGGAGGGGATCGGCATCGCGATGAAAGGCCTCGTCTT
This sequence comes from Clostridiaceae bacterium, assembly GCA_049294805.1. Classification (GTDB taxonomy): domain Bacteria; phylum Bacillota; class Clostridia; order Clostridiales; family Clostridiaceae; genus JG1575. Next base: position 720 of record JBAQDU010000135.1, on the reverse strand, counting down.
AAACGATGATGCCATCCGGTTTGGCCAGCGGGACAAAGTCGGCTATAGCAGCTGGCAGATCGAAGGGTTCATGAGCCATCTGGGGGCCAAATTCAGTAAACCGATTATGGTGGAGAACGATGCCAACTGTGTTGGCGTGCTGCATCAATATTATCAGCAGCGCAGTGATATGGACTTGGTCTTGTATTTATTAAATCAAAGTCCCTTTGGGATCGGTTGCGCGATATTAAGTCACGGTGAATTGATCCACGGCACCCGGGGAGCTGCCGGTCAATACTTTGAAAAGGGAAGTCCGTTTATCCGCCCGGAAGAGATCGCTCAGCGGGGCACCGAATCATTGAATCATTTTCTGGATAAAATGCTGGAGCACATTTTGACAACCGCCTATCTTCTGGACCCGGAAGAAATTATTCTGACCGGTAATATTTTCCAAGCAGAAGATGGTGCCAATGAACAGGCGTTTTTGACCAGCATCGCCAAACATCCATTCCCGATGCAAGTGAGCATTCGAAATGAAAGTCAAAAATTTAATCCCGGTATGGGAGCAGCCATGATCGCGACCAATCAATACCTAAGGGATACGATCGAAAAGGTGGGGGCCAGATGAATATTAAAACCGTCCGTTATATTCTGGGTAAATTTCTAAAGATGGTCTTGACCATCTGGATCGTGACAACGTTGATTTTTTTCCTGATCCGACTGATGCCGTCCAATCCCGTC
>JBAQDU010000134.1:0-4706 GCA_049294805.1 Clostridiaceae bacterium | reverse complement strand
TTGATATATGGAATTAGATTATAAACAACTGTTAAATGAAGAACAATATGAGGCTTGTACAACCACAGAGGGACCGTTGTTGATCTTAGCCGGAGCCGGATCAGGTAAGACCCGAGCCATTACTCACCGCATCGCCTATATGATCGGTGAGAAAGGTGTCGCGCCCTGGTCAATTTTGGCGATCACGTTTACCAATAAAGCCGCCAATGAAATGAAAGAACGGGTCAAAGGTCTGGTCGGCGATACGGCTGAAAACATGTGGATATCGACGTTCCATGCGGCTTGTGTCCGGATCCTGCGCCGTAACATCCAGGAGATCGGTTATAAAAAGGACTTTACGATCTATGATAGCTACGATCAAAAAGCTTTGGTCCGGCAGTGTATGGCACAATTGAACATTAGTGCCAAGGAATTTGCCGAAAAAGACTTTTTAAATGCCATCTCATCAGCTAAAGATACATTGATCGATGATAAAACTTATTTTGAGATCAATCATACGAATTTCCGCAGAGGCAAGATCGCTGAGGTCTATCAGCTGTATCAGCATAACCTGAAAAAGAACAATGCTGTAGACTTTGATGACATTATAATGTTGACGGTCCGCCTATTCCGGGAAGTTCCGGAAGTCTTAAAATTCTATCAGGACAAATTCCGTTACATCATGGTGGATGAATACCAGGATACCAATAAAGCGCAGTATGAACTGATTTCGTTATTGGCCAGAGCACACCATAATGTCTGTGTGGTCGGCGATGATGACCAGAGTATTTATCAGTTCCGAGGCGCTGACCTTCGCAACATCCTAGAGTTTGAATCGGATTATCCCGATGCCAAAGTCATTAAGCTGGAAGAAAACTACCGGTCCACCGGGACCATCTTAGAAGCCGCTAACCAAGTTATTAAAAACAACCTTTCCCGAAAAGAAAAAACCATGCGCACCCGCAATAAAAAGGGTGAGAAGATCCGAGTCTACCGGGCATTTTCGGATGCTGATGAGGGTACCTTTGTGTCCAAAGAAACCGCTAAACTCGTCCTAGACGGTCGCAACTACAGCGAACTGGCGGTGTTATACCGAACCAACGCCCAGTCTCGAATTTTTGAAGAAAGTTTCATGCGCCATTCCATCCCGTACCGGATGATCGGCGGCGTAAAATTCTATGAGCGCAAAGAAATTAAGGATGTTATGTCTTATTTGCGGATCCTGAACAATCCGTTCGATGAAGTCTCCCTGCGCCGGATCATCAACGTACCCAAGCGAGCCATCGGCGATACCTCAGTCCAGAAATTGGCCGATCTTGCCAGGAACCGGGAAGAGAACCTCTATGATGTCCTGATGGACATCGAAGAGCATGGGATCCTGGCCGGTAAGACCCTGCAAAGTGTCGTGGCTTTCCGCAATATGATCAATGAGATGATGGCCAATTCTGTGGACAGGACGATCCAGGAGATCTTGGAAGACTTGATCATCCGAACCGGATTGCTTAAACAATACGAAAACACTAAGAATCCGGAAGATGAATCCCGGATCGAGAACGTTGAGGAACTGATCAACGCAGCAGCTGATTATGATCAACGGGACGGAACTAGCTTAGCCGGTTTCCTAGAAGATGTGGCTTTAATTTCCGACATCGACCGCTATGATGATGAAGCTGATGCGGTCGTCATGATGACCGTCCATTCCGCCAAGGGATTAGAGTTCCCGGTGGTCTTTATGGTCGGCATGGAAAACGGAATGTTCCCAGGCAATGTATCCTTTGAAAACCCGTCCGAAATGGAAGAGTCCAGGCGACTGGCCTATGTCGGTATTACCAGAGCCAAAGAGCTCCTCTATATGACCTACGCTGAAATGCGATTCGTCTATGGCCGCTCCATGATGTATCCACCGTCAGATTTCCTAACCGATATTCCCAACCGGCTGAAAAATGCACTCAACGAGGGAGATGCCCATATCACCGTTCCGACTCACGCCACGAAGGGCGTTCCGGCAACCGTCCACGGCTTGCGTGGCATTATGCCCGGCCGCGAAAGAGTCCTAGGCGATACCCTGGAAGAAACCCTGACCGAGCTAAATGCAGTCGCTGGGGCAAAAGTGGTTCATCCAAAATTCGGCAATGGGTTGATCGTTGGATTGACCAAAGAAGCCAATGATATCAAACTGCAGATCCTATTTGACAACTATGGCCTCAAGACACTTCTATTGTCCTTGGCACCATTGAAGATAAGGGAAAATGACAAATAGCAGAACCTTAAGTTTCAGTAAATATTTTAATCTCAGGTTGAAAAATGAACAGACTGAAATTTTTATCGGTTAAAAACAAAGGCTTCCTTTCTGGAATATCCAGTCAAAGGAAGTTTTTGTTTTTATTTAAAAAAAATTCTACAGTAGACGGAAATTAACTGAAATCAGATTCAAACATCTAACTTAATCAGGTCTATTCAGGCTTAATCAGGCTGATTCAGGCTTATTCAGGCCTATTCAGTTAAATGACGGCTCAAGAATGTCCGCCTATTAGGTTAGACTGTAAAAAGAAACTAAAAAATTAGATTAAAGGACCAATGTGAAACCCAAATAAATTAAGAGGCTAAGCTTGGTTTTTTGAATCTAGTTACAATAAAGCGTAATACCATTAGTCAATGTTTACGCTAAATCGCCCTAAGACAACGGATACGCTAAACGGAAGGAGGAGATATCGCAACTTATTGAATGAGATATTGAGTAATATAGCAAAGGACTTTAAAGGAGAAATATGAAAAAATTAGCAATAATTTTACCGATGTCAATAATGGTTGGCTGTTCAGCTGCAACCGGTGCAACTCAGCTTTCAAACACAGAGTTAACTACTAGTGCCCAACAATCCACAATCGCGCAAACCATTCCCGTTGAGCAAACAACAGCGGTAGCAAAAATTTTGACGGGTGAAGAGGTCGTTACTGCTTTAAAAGCAGCAGGGATAAAGGTCGAGAAAGTTGTTACCTATAACGAAGAAACTGATTCGAACAACCTATTGGGACGGCCAAATCAATATACTTCTAAATCAAATTTTGCTTTAAAGGGTGACGAGGTTACCAAAGGGGAAGATCCCGATAATACAATTGAAGTTTTTGAAACAGAGGAAGATGCAAAGGCCAGAAAACAATATATAGAACAAGCCATTAAGGGGATATCTTTTGCTCAGCAGTATATTTACCAAAAGGGAGTATATGTATTAAGAATTGACAATCAAACAACTCCCATGAATGCCAAGAAGATTGAAGAAGTATTTTATAACATTGTAAAGTAAACCTAAATTAGACAAAAGATCACTTCACCGAATCGATAGATCGGTGCAGTGATCTTTTTGTTAAGGGTCAAATCATAATCAATAGTAAGCGGTTAATAGTAACACCTGGATTTCGCACTCGTTTGAGTGTGGAATCCAGGTGTTTGTTTAACTTTGCTCATATACAACTTTAAGGTGATCTGGAAGTTTGTCCGACCAGCGAAGTAGCTCTTTGAGTTTTTCATCAGTTTTTTTGTTCTGGCTTAGTTCTTCTAGAATGTATTTTAGGTATTCATAGGGTTGAAGTTTATTGGCTTTGGCCGTCTCCACGATACTGTACAGTATCGCACTAGCCTCTGCCCCGTCGACACTTGTGCTGAATAGCCGTTTGGATACTGATCGGACAGAGTTTTTTATTGGTCTCGTCTAATCATCGGGATCTTTTAAATCGTCGCTCACCTTAACATAGGATTGTGTCCAGTGGAGCTTAGCCAACTATATTAAGGCACTATCTCAAGGCAACTTTCTTAAGGGGGAGTTTAGAGAACCAGTGGTGGTGTCTTCGTGATATAATATAAGTTGAAAGTTTATGCCCGAGACAATGGGCTACAAACCTTATCCGGAGGAGTGAAATGGAACATAAATTAAAGCGCATCACTGAACTTGCGATGCTTTTAAATGAATATGCCAAAGAATATTATATGTTGGATACGCCATCCATCTCTGACCAGGAATATGACAAACTCTATGCTGAACTGGAAGCTTTGGAATTAGAAACGGGGACCGTCTTAGCCTGGTCGCCGACCCAGCGGATCGGCGACGAAGTCCTGCCGGGGTTTACGAAATACACCCACCGGGCGCCACTATGGTCCTTGGGTAAAGCCCAGACCCATGCGGATCTAATCGCTTGGCTGGAGCGCAATCAGCGCTTCGTAGCCGATTATAATGCCAGTCATTCAGATCAATTGCCGGAGCCAACTTATATTTTAACTAGAAAATTCGATGGCCTATCGGTCAATCTGACGTACAACGAAACTGGCGTTCTAGTCATGGGGGCGACCCGCGGTAATGGAACCACGGGGGAAGACGTCACAAGTCAAATCAAGACCATTCGGTCGATCCCCTGGAAGATCGATTCCGACTTTTTATTTGAGATCCATGGCGAGGCCATGATGACCAAACAAGCTTTTTTAGCTTATAACCAAACGGCTGCCGTCCCGCTCAAAAATACCCGCAACGGGGCAGCCGGTGCCATCCGTAATTTAAACCCGGTGGAGATCCGGCGCCGTCATTTATCGGTGTTTTTCTATGACATCGGTTATAAAGAAGGGGAGCCCTTCGAGAGCTATCAGGAGATGATCCGGTTTATTATCGACCATGGCTTCCAGACGGATGAGTACTTTAAAGTCGCTACCACCTATCCTGAGATCGCCGCCATTATTGAAG
>JBAQDU010000133.1:0-6591 GCA_049294805.1 Clostridiaceae bacterium | reverse complement strand
ACCAATCTTCCAACGCTCAACTTCCTGTAGTCCCCATCCAACCGGAATTGCAGTGGAGGCAGCACAGTAATAAATACACCCCCTCTTAATCAAACTGATTGCTTGAATTAAGAGGAGGTGTATTTTTTACGTATGTTGTAATGCTTGTTAACTGTCAATGCCTTGCACTAATGTCTGTCCTATTTAACCTTTTTAAGGCTGCACTGTTGAAAAACTTAGTAATTCCTCTATTAGAAGGAATTCGCTGAAAAACCGGCAGCTTGTTTAAAAAACGGGTCGATGCATTGAAGGCATCCAAAAGTAACTTGATTGGGTATAAAACGTGATTATTTCAATCCTTTTGCCGCATGTTCGCCTGCAATTCTGCCACTGGTTAAGGCAAACTGGACAGCGCTTCCTGACATATAGACCTGGTTATACATTACTTTGTTGGCATTTTCGCCAGTTGCATACAGGTTTTTAATGACGGTGCCATCAGCTTTGGTTACCTGGAACGAATCGTTGGTCTTAACACCGCCAAAAGTTCCCATGGTCAGTGGATAGGCCTTGACTGCATAATAGGGAGCCTTTTCAACGGCTACGAGGAAGTCTTTGGTTTTACCCATGGCATCCTTGCCGTCTTTTGCACCTTTATTATAGGTTGCCATTGTTTTCGCGAAGGTTTCTTGTGGTACGTTCATAGCTTTCGACAATTCTTCAAGGGTATCTGCCTTAACTACTTCAGGTGACGGCATGACAGCATCCATGGCTGCGGTCAATTTCGCATTGGCTTCTTGAGAATCCATGATGACCCAGGTTCCGGCTTCTTCCATCAACTTGTTGGTGGCAATGGCATAATGAGTTTGTTCGTTGGTGAATCGCTCACCCTTGGTGTTGACATATAGTTTGGCCCAGTCCATCATAAGTCCGCCGGTGCCGGGTATGCGTGTTGTGATTCCCAGACCAATGACCCAAGGTTCTTCGTAAACGGCTGCTCCGGCTTTTTCAGCCATTAGGATTCCGTCGCCCATGCTGCCGGCAGCAGCATAACTAAATGCAGCTGTTCCCTTGGCTTTTGGGACAAACCGGGCTAATAGTTCTTCGTTCTTAGCAAATCCGCCAGCAGCTAAGATTACTTTCTTGGCATTGACGGTCACTTTTCCAGCTTTGCCTTCGGCAATAACGCCCGTTACGGTTCCATCTTTATCGAGGATGAGATCCGTCACTTTGGTTTCAGTCATGACGTCAACTTTTTCGCCATCGAGGAAGTTTCGAATGGACGAGATCAAGATCGATCCCCCACCGACGCCGGCTTGGGCAACCGGGAAGTGCAGCCGCTCTACTGGATCCATTCCAAATCCGGTAATGGAGCCGTATTCATGTTTAACATAGTCCACTAACCATTCTGTGGTTACAATGGCTTCGTCCATAAATTTATCGACTACTTTATAATCGGGATACATGGAATTTTTATTGGATGTATTTTGACGTTCTTTCCAAAGTTTCATCCATGATTCCTTGGAATCTTCTATGCCCTTTTCTTTTTGGAATCGAGTTCCTGGGGCTGAGATTCCGCCTCCAGATAACGCAGTGGATCCACCGGTCTGAGCCAGTTTTTCGATGACAAGGACCTTGGCACCATTTTGATGAGCTGATGCCGCTGCTGCTAGACCTGCTCCGCCGCCGCCGACAATCACGATGTCGGTTTCAATAACTACCGCTTTGCCCGGTTCAGCACTCGTATTTTTTTCTTTTAATTTCGCGACATCAGCGCCGGCCTTCACAGCAGCTTGTTCAACTGCTTTTAAAATTGCAGATGAACTGACTGTTGCACCGGCTACGGTATCAATGGCCAAGGACTGTTTCTCCACAATCTCCGTTGGGATCCGTGAAATTGCCGTATCACTGATGTTGGCTGTTTCCACATGCTTTAATATTTTTACAGAAGCCAGCTTATCGGTTTCAAAGACGACTTCGACTTCCATCTCGCCATTGTGGCCCTGGACTTTTTCTTGATAGGTTCCGGCTTGATAGGTACCCTTGGCCCCCCCTTGGGTCGCCGTACTTTGCGCCTGAGTCTGCCCGGCTGTCGTTACCGATTGAGTCTGACTTGCGGTGGTTGTAGCCTGAGTCTGTTCGCCTCCTGGCGTGCAAGCACTCATTCCGGTCATTAGGAAAATTGCTGTCAATACACTTAGTAGTTTCTTTTTCATTGTTTCCCCCTATGTTGAATCTAGTTTTGACGATTTTGAAGCAGACAACGAATCAACGGAATTTGCTTTTTCAGTTGAAGGGTCCGGTTCAAAAACTTTTTAAGTTTGTTATTTCTCAAACTTACAACTTTATGATATATTATTGACCCAAACCAATGTCAATCATTGAAATCGGTCGTTTACCCCCTAAGAACAGTAAAACCATGGACTTGAGTCCATGGTTTTACTGTTCTTAGGATTTCTGTTGCTAGGATTTCTGGTCTTTGACATACTCAATTCAGGGATTTTCTCTGGGATTTAACAGACCGAACCACCCATTGAAACAGCTCCATCTCAGCCAGGTCCTCATCACTGGCGCCTTCCTGGAAAACCGGACCTACCGAAGTTTCCTGAATGATCCGCAGGGTTGCTTTATCAAGCTGCTCGAGGAGCCACCGCTTTGTATAATAGCCCTTTGGATCCATGGTATCCCGGCGCCCTTTGGAATTGTCCCCAAAGTAAACCGAGGATGCCATAAAGCTGCCGTTGTCATTCAATAACTCTGCCATCATCGTTGGAAGCAGTGTTTTATTTTCTTTATATAGTTTACGGCTCACCCCAAAATCCGCGATGGCATCAATGGTCCCATTCGCCAAGGGCAGCCGCGTAAAATCAGTTGCTAAAAACATGAACCGTTTATGGTCGTGATGACGTTCTAAATTTCTTTTTAAACACATTAAACGATCCAGATCATGATCCACTAAAATATAGGTCGTATTTTTCGATAAGGTATTGATATACTGCATCAAGATCATCCCGGAACAATTGCTAAGTTCAAGAATATAGGCAGGCTCATCAACTGCCTCTAAATGCTTGGCAAGGGCTGCAATGGTCTGATAGATATAATTGATGTACGTATGGGAAGTGCTTTTAATATATTCTTCTTTGGTCGGAAGCGGTCCGTCGTTCAACAGTTTCGGCCGCAGGGAAGCCTCATCAATAAACACGCCCTGATGGATCCTTGAACCATAGCCGCAGCTGCAGTCGGCACTCGCCTCCATGACCATGTGATGTTCCAGTGACCCTGTGGATAGATGGAGCGGTTTTTTACAATCCGGGCAGATCAATATATTAAGGGAAGACAGGGGAAATCCAAGCAGCGGCTTTTCCAGCGCATCGGTATTTTTATGATCCTGGATTTTATCGATTATGGTGCGATTTAAGGCTGCTAATTTTTCGATCTCCTGATTGATTTCAGCTTGCTTGTGTTCCAAACTGGACAAATAATGATTTCGAAAACTGTCGGAAGGCTCGCCGCTTAAGCGTTGGATCGTTAATAGATCCAACACGGAGGTCAATGAAAAACCAAGTTCCTTCCACTCCAGGATCAGCTCCATGTTCCGGTGGTCTTCCTGGGTAAAGAAGTACTGTTCCCCTTGCTTTTGAGCGATGATAAGTCCTCGCTCCATATAATATCGAACCGTATCCTGTGTCACTCCATGCTGCGCTGCAAATTTCCCGATTCTCATCAGTCCACTCCTCTTTTCTAATTGTCAGTTCGTCTAAATTTAGCTAAAACTACCAGATCCGCCAAGTGTTCAGTGTTTCCTTTAATATTAATGGTCCTTTCTATTTTACACTAAACGTTCCCTGCAGGTACAGCACTCACCAAGCACCCTGCCATCACCTGCCATCACTACCCTTGAAAAACAAGCGGTATACCCCCACTTTAAAACTAACCATGGAACTCATATTTTATTACTATTTATTACCATTTATTACCATTTATTACCCTTTCATTACCCCCTTTTTTACCCTTTTTATAAATACCCCAGTCGAAAGTTTTATTCCAATCTTCCATGGTTGGTTTGATTTAAATGTATTCCTTTCAATTTAACAGTGCTACTATGAAGGTAAATTAATCTCGCACCATCATTTAGCAACTCATTGATTTTTGCGTTTTTTAGAAGTTGCGTTAAAATTCCGTTGCATCACAATTATTAAACGAAAATTTAAGAGTCGGAGGACTGATCATGAAGAATGTTGTTATAACCGGAAGCACCCGGGGGATTGGTTATGCCATGGCCACGGAATTTCTTAAAGCAGGCTGCAACGTTACGTTGTCCGGTCGAGCCAGCAAGTTGCCGGAATCCCTCCAATCCAAGTTATCGCAGTATGTCGGTGATTTCATCTATGTACCCTGCGATGTCCAGATCAAATCGGAATTGAAAAATCTTTGGGAGATTTCACTGGCCAAATGGCAGACCATTGATATCTGGATCAATAATGCGGGGCGAAATACACCCCATACGCTTTCCTGGCAAACCGAAGAATTTCACACCAAAACCATCATTGAAACCAATTTGTTAGGGATGATCTATGGCACTCAAGTTGCTGCAGCCGGGATGATCCAACAAGGTCATGGCGCAATTTACAGCATGGAGGGACTTGGCTCCAATAACATGCTCCAACGAAAGACGATCCTCTATGGAACGACCAAGCACGCTCTGACTTATTTTATGAAAGGCTTAGCGAAGGAATTGGACGGAACCGGTGTGATCGCCGGACGGTTATCTCCGGGAATGGTTTTAACTGAATTCATCACAAAAACGCCCGATGGCACTCAGTCAGAAAGACTACTGGATAAAAATTTCATCCGACTCTTCAATATATTGGCCGATAAGCCCAGCACCGTTGCCCAGTTTTTTGTGCCACGGATGCTCCGCAATACCAAAAATGATGCTCAGATCGCCTGGTTAACAAACCGCAAAGCGGCTTGGCGGTTTATGACCGCCCATCGGCGCAAAGGCCGCTTGATTTAATCTCCTAAGATTCGCAACTATTACTCTGCTGCTCCATTAATTTGCTGCAAAGGATAGGACTCGCCCGGGAAATACTTTTCTTGGCAGCCCTGTCCTTTTTTTGGGGGATCATTTGTCATTCGGTTTTTTTTGACTTTCCTTTTTTTCATGTCGTACTCTCTGACAGGGTCAAATTCTGAAGTTGGCTGATCAAATTGATTTCTAGTTCCGGAACGGGTGCAGCGCTGGTCGTCTTTCGAAAATACTTAGAACGTTCACGTCCGCGTAAAATCTTTCCGTTAAAATTATCGTATCGAATCAATCACAATGGTAACGAATTGACCATCTACTCACTTAACTGAAAACTATCGTCGCCAATTTTTGTCATCCGGCTCACTCCGCCCTGTTTAACTGCCCAGGAAAAATTGGACGGATCCATCAACTCAAGCCACTAAGATCGCTGAAGTGGCGGCGGATTAATTAACAATTTCAATAAACACTTCGAGATTAGGTAAGTTAAATAAAAGTTCCCCAACAACAGACCGATCATGCAATTTGGAGTTTTAGTACTAAGTTCAACCCAACCCTTTTTAACTTAACTAATTTACTGCCTTATGGACTAACTAATTGATTGGTGAGGTCATTATGAAAAAAAATATGCCTTGGTATTTGGTGCCTCTGGTGATTGCAATCATTGCATTGTTGATCGCCGGTTCTTTCCTCATTGGTCAGGATGGCCAATTAGATCCTAGACAAGTCACAACCGGTGGACCTATCAATAACAGCGGACAAAGCAGTGGTGTGAAGTTACTCATTCCGGCCCTTTTAGAAGATAAGAACCCGGCACCCGGCAAAGCCGAGTTCGATTTAGTCGTTCAATATGGCCGCAAAGAATTCGTGCCAGGATCGGCAGCTGACACCTTAGGCTATAACGGTGATTATTTGGGTCCGGTCATCAAAGTAACTAAAGGCGATGACGTCCAGATTAATGTAAATAATACGTTGGATGAGCCAACCACCGTTCACTGGCACGGGCTGGAAGTGGCCGGGGAAATGGATGGAGGGCCCCATAATGTCATTTCGCCTAAATCCGTCTGGCAACCCCACTTTATCATCGATCAACCCGCCGCCACCCTTTGGTATCATCCCCACTTACTAAATAAGACGGGGGAGCAAGTCTATAAAGGGCTAGCCGGACTAATTTATATTGAGGATGAAAATTCACTAAATTTAGAGATCCCCAAAGACTATGGGGTCAATGATATCCCTCTAATTATTCAAGACAAACGGTTTACTCAAAACGGAGGGATCCCCTATGATCTAACTATGAATGATTTGATGACCGGCTTCTTTGGTAATACCGTCATCGTCAATGGCGGCATCAACCCGGGATTGGACGTAAAAAATGAAATCATCCGATTAAGAATTTTAAACGGATCAAATGCCCGAACCTATGACTTAAACTTCAGCGGCAATCAAAAATTTTATCAAATCGCTTCGGATGGTGGTTTTTTAAAGGAAAGTGTCGCCCTGAACAGCCTAGTTATCGCACCGGCTGAGCGGGCAGAAATCCTCGTTGATCTGTCAGGCTATAAAATCGGCGATCAATTGATCCTGCG
>JBAQDU010000132.1:0-1671 GCA_049294805.1 Clostridiaceae bacterium | reverse complement strand
CAGATGTTGGCTTGCCAGATTGCGCTTTTGCGCATGGAGATTGATGGGTACATTTTGAATGCCCACCAGATTACAGGCGACTAGATCCAGGTCATACGGATTATCACCGGCCAGGATCAGGCCTAGTTTTCGAATATCTCCAGCGGATGGACCTTCGCCTTCCATGGCTTCGACACCGTCGATGATGGAAAATACTGGTTTAATATAATCGCAGAGATCGATCAGCATATTGGCGAAATTATCCGGGTCATTCATTTTCAAATGATAGTCCGCTTTTGTGACGCCGGGGATCATTCCGAATAAATTTTTAACGGCCCCCGTATAAGTCATCATCGTGTGAGTCTTTAGTTTTGCACAGGAAACCACATAATCGACTTCAGTGAAGGCCCTGACTAGTTTAAGATGATTGATCATTAAGGCATTGGGTGGTTTTACATCGATGATTTCGGTATCATAGTTGAGCTCACAACCACACCGCTCTGCAACCTTGGCAATCCCAGAGGTTTCATAAACTCCTTTTAAGATCCCTTTATTAAAGGGGCCTCCCGGACTATCGCCGATGATCACAGTGAAGCCCTTAGCCATTAGATAGCGAGCAACCCCTTCAACGATAAAGGGATGAGTGGTCACACCATCTTCGGGTTTATTCTTTTTGAGCAAGTTGGTCTTTAATAGAACTCTACCCGGTTTTAACTGTTTCAGTACATCGAGGTTTGACAATAGCTCAGCTACTTCCCCGATCACTTTGTCGTAATCATAGTTCTCACATTTGGTTATTCCAACCTGTCCCATAAGACGCCTCCGTTTTAAATAGGTTTTAAAATAGTTTTTAGAGCTTTAATTCGTTTTCCAAAACACAGAAACACAGAAAAACTGATCGAGATAAATTATAATTTAAATAGTACAACCGTCAAATAATGCGGCTCTGCGACTCAAAGAGATCAAGTGCTTGGTTGAAGCTTTAGATCCGGGCTCTCTATAAGTCAGCTCTGGGATTCCTGGCAGAGCGTTGGGGACTGCGAGTAGATCATACTATCACGGGAAGGTAAAGATCACAGGAAGTTAAAAATAAGACTGGAAGGTCATTGTGTGCTTTTATTTAAATAAGGATCAAAAACTTCCAGTGGATCGCCCATGATTAAGATTCGACTATTTTCAGTATATCTCAACAGGGTTATGAAAAAAACTTTTCACAAAAGTTGGGTTACTAATCGGCTATTAATCGGTGATACCTTTTAAAATTTAGTATTGTTTTGATTACTGTTTTGATTAACATAAAGGAGGCAAAGGATGCGGGCGAAAGAATTAGCAAGTTATTTAATGGAACAATTTGAAGGACTCGATGGGGTTACTTCCCGAGCGATGATGGGAGGGTATATTTTCTATTATAAGGATAAAGTCTTTGGTGGAATTTACGAACCGGGATTCATGGTGAAGATCACACCATCGAGTCAAAAATATCTGCCGGAGGCCGAACAAATGCCGCCTTATCAAGGGGCCAAGAATTTACTATTAGTGGATGATATTGATGATCGAGACCGATTGTGCAGTATGGTAGAGGACATGTATGATGAGCTACCACCACCTAAACCAAAGCCTAAAAAGACAAAGCCAAGAGACTAAAGAACGGGGATCCATCGGATCCACTGGAATCATGGGATTTTCATTGGA
>JBAQDU010000131.1:0-12011 GCA_049294805.1 Clostridiaceae bacterium | reverse complement strand
TGTTGGAGGAAATCGTTGGCAATATATTTGATGAACATGATATTACCTTTACCGAGATCAATCGGATCGGCCGGGACACCTATGTGGTCGATGGTATGGTGACGGTGGATCAGATCAATGATGATTTAAATTTAGACTTAGATACGGAAAATGCCGATACCATCGGTGGTTACTTTATTGAAAAACTCGGTCGGGTCCCTGAAAAAGGAGACCGCATCCAAGATGTGGCCATTGAGATGGAAATTCTGCGCATCCGGGGACGTCGCATCAAGGACCTGAAAATCGTCAAACGAGATATTACGAAAATTGAATTAGGCAATGACGAAGTTTAATGAACATTGAGGGCAAGTTATGTATTTAGTAGCACTGATCAATTTAACAATGGGCGGGTATGTTCTGTATGACGCCTTCCTGCGAATTACGACGAATCAGAGTCTGTTGATATTCGATGAGTATATGGGGGGATTTGCAAAAGCACTGCCGATCCTTTTGGGCATTTCCATGATCCTGGCTTCAGTATTGATCTTAGTCAAAAAAAGCACCGCCATGCTCTTTTACTCCTATATCAATTCGTTCTTGTTCCTGTTGTTTTACACGCCATCAGTCTTCTATAACGGGATCGTAGAGCGCTATTCACCCTGGTTTCTCGTCATTCAATTCCTATTGATGCTCACCTGTACCATCCTCCTCTATGCCACAAAAGAGCGTGGCACGGACCGAGCCAGGCTGCGGACAAAAATCACCTATGAAGAATATAAGAAATCGATGCAGCAGTTTCTTAATAAGGACCAAACCAAGAAACTTGATTCAGATAAGAAACTGGATGAACTTAAATAATAAACTGGTTATGACCGCCTGATCGTATTCTCCTAACTGAGATCACGATTGGGCGGTCTTTGTTTAACGGATGAATTTATTTAAAAAGCTGGGGCGATTTCAACTTTTGTGGGCTTGACCCTTTAAAACACTATCTTTACTCATTTTATGATAAAATGAAAAGGAGTTCACCTTCAGTAAAAACCACCCATTTAATTAGACGTATAAGGTATAAGGTATAAGGTATAAGGTATAAGGTATAAGGTGTGAATTTTATGTCATCTGATAATTTAATGCAACTGTTTGAAATCATTCATCAATTTTTAAATATCATTTTATTATTTTTGATAGTTTCTTTTTTACTTAAGATCGTTAAACTTTTTAAAAATATGGATGTAGGGAAATAATGGATTTTAATAACGGCTAAGACCGTACAATCGAAATCTCCTAACTGGGGATCACGATTGGACGGTCTTATTTATTTGAATGGCCTATGAAGCCAACCAATTGTTTTAAGTTTATATATCTTATTCGCTGAAGTTAAAGCCGAACGACGGGGACCATTTAGAAACTCATTTTTTCACCGTAAACAAATATTGTGGTGGGGACTACCATTAAGTTGATGGTTTTATCTGAGTACTTTATTTTAACTTTTATGGGATATTTTAAATAGGGTAAAAGTTGTTGGCTGGTCAGATCTCCAGCAACAGCATTTCGTATGGTTTTATCGGCTATCAAGCCTTTGTAAGAATCCGAATTTTTATCGATTATAATGGGATTCGCCTTATCCGTGCCAAAGTAAAGAAAATTTCTATGCTGATCAATCAGGATTTCTAGCAACCGTTCATCTAAAGACGCAGTGACCGTTACATCACTATAAACTTCGTCAGTTGTAGGGGAGAGGGTTAGAGTGTAGAATAAATCACCTTTTCCGTCACTTTTAGTGACAGCCGCTTCTAAGTTAAACGAAAACAAATCGGTTGTGTCAGTAAAAGTGTTTGAATCAAATTCAGCAATATCAAACACTGGATGGACATCCGATGCTACTGTAATAGTTTTAGTTTCAGACGAACTACTTGTTGAATTATTTGGAGTTGAAATATTTGAACATGATCCAAGTGTAATTACCATTCCGAGAAGAAAAACAATTTTGAAAAGGGGCCTGGTTCTTAAGGTCATTCTTGATCCTCGCTTTCCATTCATTAGATTTATAATAGCATTCAATAAAAAAAATACAATCAATTACATTCACTAATGGTATTACTGGTTGCCTTAATACTGGCCCCATTAACACAAAGTAACTCTTAAACTATAAAAAAATAGCCTCTGTTATTAGGTCCCATAAACAGAATCTAATAATAGGGGCTATTTTGTATGAATCTTTACCGATATTTTCGATAAATTCCGACTAAGCGGCCAAGGACTTTACAATCCGGAACTAAAATTGGCTCCATGGTGTCATTTTCAGGCTGGAGGCGAATGTGATTCCGTTCCTTATAGAAGGTTTTGATCGTGGCTTCATCTTCGATCAAGGCAACGACAATTTCTCCGTTGCTGCAGGTTTCGGTTTGTTCAATGATGGCCATATCGCCATGGTTGATGCCAGCGTTAATCATGGATTCACCGATAACATTTAAAATGAATAAGTTCTTATCGTGTTTGACAAAGTGAATGGGCATTAGAAAGTGATCTTCGATGTTTTCCTGGGCAAGAATGGGGATACCCGCTGTAACTCGGCCGATCACCGGGATCCGAATCATTTCAGGTCCGGAATTCAATTCCGGTATTTCCAACGCCCTGGGTTTAGTAGGGTCGCGCCTGATCAAGCCCTGCTTTTCCAAATTTTGCAGGTGGTTTTGAACAGATGACGTGGATCTTAAGTCCACTGCATCACAAATTTCACGGACTGACGGGGGATAGCCCTTAGTTTCTGTATAAGACAACAGGAATTTATAGACTTCTCGCTGTTTTTCTCCCTTACCGGACATGCGGACACCTCTTTTTTTCCTTAATTTACCTTTATTGTAGCATAATCTTTTTAAAAAACAAACACTTGTTCAGTAAATACGTTCTAATTTTTAGGATCTGTTATAATTTCAAAGGCTGTCCCGGTGGGTTCCTATGCAAACATTCTTTGAACTGACTGTACCTTGGACCAAGGATTTACTATAATGAAATCAGACACATTAATAAAAATAACCAAGATAAAACTTAACGGACCCTAAGCTAACGCCAATTATGATGAGAGGTTTGATGATCGAACTGGATCATGAGATTGAAACTAGGCATACGATACCGTTAAAATTTACAGACTAAAGAATTACAGGAGGAAACTGATGTCAATTCATATCGGTGCTAAACCAGGGGCTATTGCAGAAACTATTCTCTTACCCGGCGATCCACTGCGGGCTAAATTTATTGCTGACACTTTTTTGGAGGATGCTGTACTTTTCAATGAAGTTCGGGGCATGCTCGGCTACACCGGAACCTATAAAGGCGTACCGGTTTCAGTCATGGGAACGGGGATGGGCATCCCATCCATTTCAATTTATGTCCATGAACTGATCCATGACTATGGTGTTAAAAATCTTATTAGAGTCGGCTCAGCCGGTGCCATTGTTCCCACCGTCAAAATTCGTGATATCGTCCTTGCCGCTTCAGCGTCTACGACAAATGGATTCAACAAGAATCGCTTCCGGGGTTTTGATTATGCACCCACGGCTTGTTTCAATTTGCTGACCAAAGCACATGAGTCCGCGTTGGAATTGGGGCTGGATCCTAAAATTGGCAATGTTCTCTCATCGGATCTATTCTATGATGAAACCAATGCCCATGAACTGTTTGCCAAGGCCGGAACCCTCTGTGTTGAAATGGAAGCGGCCGGGCTTTATACCGAAGCAGTTATGGCTGGGGTGCGCGCTTTAGCGATCCTGACTATTTCTGATTCCATCGTAACGGGAGAATCCACAAGTTCGGAAGAACGTCAGAAAACCTTCACGGATATGATGAAGATAGCGTTGGAAACGGCCCTTAAAATGAATGGAGCCCAGTAGACTCATAATTAAGTTCAATTGATTTTTAAAATTTTATGTCAAAACCGGCCGAAGGAATGTTGCCTTCGGCCGGTTTTGATTGTTGGGTGGATATTTTATCTTGGTTTCGTCAGATCTTCCCAGTCAGCAATATCCCGAAGGGGATTGGACTCAATGGAATCTCTCAGCTGTTCATTGTCAACGTGTGTGTAAATCTGAGTCGTCGATAGATTCTCGTGGCCCAGGATGGCTTGAAGGGACAAGATATCCACCTTGCCATGTTTATACATTAAAGTGGCAGCGGTGTGCCGTAACTTATGAGGGGTATAGTTATCACCAGGGATCCCGGCGTTGGCCACATGCTTTTTGACCAGTCGTTCCACAGTTCGTTTACTGATGGGGCGCTTATGGTTTGATAAAAACAAATAGTCTTTAAATTCAGGCAGGACACCATCCAGACTGATGGTTCGCAGGTGGTTATCAAGAGCGGCTTTGCAGGCCTTATTAAGATAGACCGTGCGCTCTTTGTTTCCTTTCCCAATGATTCGTAGGGTATCTTCTCGGATCATATTCCGCCGGATCGAAATCAACTCGGAGATCCGCATGCCACAATTTAAAAACAGCGTCAGCATAGCGTAATCCCGGTAATAATCTCGGTTGGTTTTATCCATGGACTGAAGTAGACGAACCGATTCATCCAAACTTAAATAAACCGGATTGCGCTTGCGGATCCTGGGCGATTCCAAGTCGGACGTCGGGTCAAATTCAATGAGATGAGCTTTACCGTGGAGGAATTTAAAAAACGATTTTAAGGAAGCCACTTTTCGAGCCCGGGCATAGGCGGTATTTTCCCGTTGTTTTTCGACAAAGGATAAAAATGCATAAAGGTTCGGCAGGGTAATGTCCCGATAAAAATCATCGTCAATGCCGGATAAATCAATTTCTTCAAATTCAGAATCCTTCGGGACTTTTCCTTTGTATATTAAAAGAAATCGAAAGAAAACGGTCAGATCATAAGTATAAGCAGCTACAGTCGCGGGGCTCTTGCCTTTAATGGTTTGCAGGTAAGAACAGAATTCTTGGACTCGCGGTGGAAGTTGCAAAGGCTTTTCAGGTTCAATGTTATATTTTGCCATAGGATCACCTCATTAATAGAATATCAGATTATCCCCCTAAAGAATTGTTTCGCGACATAATAATGTTAAATTTAATCTATTGAGCGGAGCAACTTCGCATAGACTTGAAGTTTACAGCTGATCTAGAAATGAAACGAACAGAAGAATTAAATTAAGGGGTTTGAGATACTCTAGTGGTTTGAGTAGGCCGAGGGTTTGAGTTAACCTGTGGTTTTGATGATCAGTTATCTGATGATTTGGGGCAAAATCGAAAAAGAGGCGGGATTGGGTAAACAAATTCTAAACCTCGTTAAAAAGCCGGATTGTCATGAGATAATAGGTTAAAGTGAAAAAGGAGGTTCAACATGGGCATAGGCAGAAAAGTTAGATTATTAACGGATTCGTCCAGGGTTGATTTTTACTCTGGGGAACCGGTCCGCCGGATCCCGATCAGTATATTCTACCCAACAAAACAAGAGGGATCATCTTATTATAAGGATCTGTATGATCCTTTTCCTGAAATGCTAGTCAAAATCTATGGCGAAGGCAAGCGGGATCAAATCGACTATTTGAACAATTTAAAAGCGGAATTCATGAATAAGGCTAAACCGGACTCAGCAAAGGCTCATCCGGTTATTGTGTTTTCACATGGCCTGGAAGCCGACCGTGATTTCTATTTATTTTTGATCGAACCATTGGTCAATGATGGATATATCGTCGTGACCACCGGACATCTTTATGATACGGATGTGACTTTATTGCCAGATGGAGAAGTCATCAAAATGAAAGACGGTCTCTTGGGCGAAGCTTCATTTGAACAGCGCACCGCTCAAATCGAAACCAGAGGTCTGGATATGACCTTTGTAGTGGATCATTTGGCAGAACTCAACCGTGAACCAGATTTTACTGACTTGCTGGACCTAAACAGGGTGGCCTTGTGTGGCCATTCACTGGGTGGGATGACGGTTCTTAAAACCTTGGCGCACCCACTTGTCAAAGCCGGAGTCCTCCTCGATGCAGCTTTGCGACTGATTGATGTAGACCAAGAACTTTTAAACGGACAGACCATCCATAAACCAGTACTTAATTTCCGGCGCGGGGCCATCAGCTACGGCGATAAGCTCTCGTTTCGGATTGAGAAGTTAAAGGATAAGAGTTGTGAAAAATTCAAGGAGACCATACTAAAAGAACATGAGGACGCTTTGGCCGAAGAAGTCAGTACCCGGAAAACATTCCAATATGTCAACGGCGAATATAAGAATTTCATCTACTTGGATAAATCCATCCATATGACATTCTGCGATTGGTTTACCCTGGTACCCGACAAATACTATCCCACTTTGATCCCCATTGAAGAAGCTCATCGCATGATCAGCCAGGTAGTGTTAGCTTTTTATCGGGAAAACCTTCTCAAAGAAGAGAAGCCATACTCCGATCTTATCTATAATTCCAGCCTCCAGGGGATCCATATGGAACAGATTTCAATGGGGTAGAGGCCAAGCTTAATGGCCAGTACTCAGGAAGGCTAATCGGTCTATAATGACTAGCTAACCTATTTGATGGACAAATAATTAACAAACTCCTGGAAAAGAGTGTTTCTGCAATGGAGTTACCGCGCGGAGTTTGTTATAATGAAGTCATATTTAACTGTAACAACAAAAAGAATAAATTAGACGAGGTGAATTATGCCGAAAAATGTTGAATTAGACCACATCACCATTATTGTGCCTCAGGGCAAAGGTGAAGAAGTCCTTAAGATGGCCAAACAAAAGGGTATTACGAACGGAACCGTTAGTAAGGGACTGGGAACTGCCAATAAAGAACTGATGATAGAATTTGAAAAGCACGGCAGAGTCCGTGACTTTGTATCGCTGGTTGCGGCCACTGATATGGCCGAGATCCTCCTGAAGAAACTTAGTGAAGATCTTGGTTTAGGCAAGCCTGGTCATGGGATCGCCTACGCTGTTAACATCAATGAAGTCTATACTGAAACATTAAGTAATATTGATACCGAAGATCGCACTGAATCTGACGTTCAGGTAATTACGTCCATCATCCGTAACGGCAATGCTGAGAAAGTCATGAACGCAGCCAGAGCTGCCGGTGCAACCGGCGGTACGGTGTTAGAAGATACGGGAACTATCGATCCTGATATGAGCTTGTTCTCTAAAGGAACTGACGGTAACGACGAAATTGTATTGATCATTGCTCGCCAAGAGTGCGCGACGGGGATCATGGATGCCATTCGTAACAATACCGGCTTGGATACGACCACAGGTGTCGTGTATGTTCAGGATGCTCATTTTGTCTATGGACTAAAGAAGCCGGGCGAATCAAACCAATAACAAAACCAAATAACAAAACCAATCAGAATCAGACCAAGATACTGATCCTAAAAATTAGACCACAAAATATACCCATACTGTGTTATCATAAATTTATCGAACATAAGTTCTATAAAGGGTGATGCAGTATGGGTATAATTGATTATAATAAAATGCCGTTGCGCTATATCATGTGTATTGATGTCAAGTCTTTTTTTGCATCTGTTGAGGCAATCCGACGTGGCATCGACCCGTTGGAGGCCTATGTCATCGTGGTGTCGGATGTGCGGCGACCCGGTGCAGTTGTTCTAGCGTCTTCGCCCAAAGTAAAATCAGAATTTGGCATTAAAACCGGGAATCGTAAATTTGAAATACCCAATGATCCCCGGCTCATTGTCGTAGATCCCTCCATGGCTTTGTATCTTGAAATCAATCGTCAAATCAACGATATTTTCCGAAACTATGCAGCCGATGAGGATATACTCGTATATTCCATTGATGAATCGTTTTTGGATATTACAGCAACGGCTCATTTATTCGGAGACCCCGGTACGACGGCTGTTCAAGTTCGGGACCGGATCAAACGGGAAATTGGCTTGAACGTTACCATCGGCATTGGGGATAACCCGCTTTTGGCAAAGCTTGCTTTGGATAATGCGGCCAAGCACCGAAAAAGCCAGATCGCATATTGGTCCTATGAAAGTATCCCTGAAACCATCTGGAAGATCCCTAAATTGACAGACTTTTGGGGGATATCCCGAGGCTGGGAGCGGCGCCTTAATAAGCTGGGTATTCACTCCATCTATGCTCTGGCACATTATGATCCGCACATCTTAGAGTCTAAGTTTGGGATCATGGGACTGCAACAGTACTACCATGCCAATGGGGTGGATTACAGTGTTATTTCAAAACCGGTCCCAATCAAAAGCAAAGGCTTCTCCAAGGGCCAGATCCTGATGCGGGATTACTACATCCGGGAAGAAATCCTGACCATTTTAGATGAAATGATCGATGATGTTGCCATGCGCCTGCGTCGCAATCAGTCGTTGTGTAAAAGCGCCCAGTTTTACTGTGGTTATTCGTCCACCTTGAATGACCCGGGCTTTGGTATATCCAAACGATTCAAAGTAGCCACCAATGATACCGCAGAGATTCGCAGTCTCTTTCATTCCGTGTTTAACAAGAACTGGAAAGGCCAGCCGGTCCGCCAATTCAATGTGGCTTTAAACGACCTGGAAGAAAACATCGGCCATCAATTGAGTCTGTGGGATTTTATGGGCGATGATGACCGAGCCGTTGACCATGTCATCGATGATATCCGAGATCGCTTTGGAAAAACGGCTATCTTTAAAGGCCACAGCCTGACCAAAGGTTCTACTTTTTTTGAACGCAGTCAGAACATCGGAGGCCACAAAGGCATGAGTGAGGTAGACTGATGTGGAAAAAACCGCGCTATGTTAAACCACAGGAAATGATTTATCCGGATCGTTGCATGCTCAAGTGGCAGGGGATGCTCCTATCGGATCACAATGAGCGGATGCGCTCCGAACGAATTCAAGAAGCTAGTTTAAAAGAAGCAAAATATCATACAGAAGCCGAGTATGAAGACTGGGATCAACTGATCGCAAAATCCAAAGCGACCAAAACTCCCATCACGATTTTAGTGTCACGACCCAACGAACCGCAGTTTACAGTAACGGGTGTGGTCTTATTCTCAAGGGGACAAACGTTGCGACTTTGGACAGACAGCGGGGAGATCATGATCCAGCGGCATGAAGTCGATGAGATCAAATAAATGGATCATAGTTTAATGATTATGGATCTTGGATTAATTGAAATGAATAAGAAATGAAATGAAATGGAATACGAAATAAAACATGAAATGAAACAAGGAGTCTAGTTTTTAAAATAGTCAAAGCCGAAATTAGCGAAAGGCAAACTGCCGGAACTTGAAGTGAAGGATTCGAAACAACAAAGTTAATTAATAAATAAGCATCGATAAATATCTTGAAGCAGGCACAGCCATACATTTGTAAGGCTTGTGCCTGCTGATCGTTGAGGGGAAAGTTTAAAAACGGGGTTAATTGACCAGTGTTCAACAGGTCAACAGGATTCTCAACCGGATTTTCCCAACAATTATCTTGACATTCAAACCAATATAAATATAATTAGGTTATCAAACTAATTAGAGGAGGAGTCATGGAAGGTTTTTTCAGTCAGTTGAATAACATCATAATCAGCGTCTATGAAAAAATAGGCAAGGTTGAAACTCAGATGAATGAATCTACGGATCTGAACTTAACCATCAATGAAATCCATATTCTTGAAAAAATTGGTGAAAATCACGGGATCAATATCCGTGACTTAGCCTTGTGCCTTGGTGTTACAACGGCAACGGTCACAGTGGCCATTCAAAAACTACAGAAAAAAGGGTATGTCCTTAAGGAGAAAAGCCGCAGTGATTTACGCGGTGTGATCCTGTCATTGACCTCGGATGGGACAAGGGTAGTCAGGTCACACAATATTTTTCATATCCGGATGGTTCGAAGTATGACTTCCGGATTGACCAATGATGAAAAAAATGCCCTGTATGAGAGTCTTAAGAAATTAAACGGTCATTTATCGGATTTTCTAGAAAAAGAAAGCAATGAGAAAGTAAGAGGAATTAGTATATGAGCTTTGATATAATCGGAACCGGCAGCGCCGAGCCTGACTTTAGATTAACCAATAAGATGTTGGAAGAAATGGTAGAAACCTCTGATGAGTGGATCACTCAGCGCACCGGCATCAAAGAACGCAGGATCTTAAAAGATGAGACCCTGCGCGGTTTGGCGTTAAAAGCAGCCCAAGCCGCCGTTGACAATGCCGGCATAGACCCCAAACAACTGGACTATATATTATTTGGGACCATTAGTGCCGAATATAAAACACCATCCCAGGCGTCGATCCTAGCCATGGATCTGGGGGTTGACTGTACTGCGATGGATCTTAATGCCGCCTGCACTGGTTTTTTATATGCCCTGGATCTGGCCGATGCCTTGTTCCAGGCTGGCAAAGCTGAATATATACTAGTGGCCGGTATGGAAATTATGAGCCGGTATATTGATTATACGGATCGCCGGACCTGTGTTCTCTTTGGAGACGGGGGTGGCTGCGTCGTTCTTAAAAAAGGAAACGGCCTTAAAGTGATCCATACCAGTAACCGTGGTAACATTGAAGCTTTAAATATCCCCAATGTATTCCGGGATACTCCCTGGCATAAGGAAACACAAACCAGGGATACCGTTGAAATGAGTGGTGGGGAAGTTTATAAATTTGCCGTCGGATCGTTTATGACTGAATTGGGGATCTGCCTTACCAAGGCGAGCCTTACCATCGGCGATCTTGATCTAGTCGTACCCCACCAGGCGAATTCCCGGATCATTGAAAGTGCCCGAGAAAAGCTGGGCTTATCGGAAGATAAAATCGTCAATGAAGTCGCCAAACGTGGCAATACCTCAGCCGGCAGCATTCCTTTGCTCCTGGATGAATTGAATCGGTCAGGCAGACTAAAAGCCGGTATGAAAATTGCCATGGTTGCGTTTGGTGGTGGGTTGACCAGTGCCGGAGCCGTCATCGAATGGACAAAATAGTCCAAAACTACAACAGAACAATCTAACAGAGTCTATTCAATATTAAAATATATAAAATTTTTGGAGGTCAGGTACAAATGGTATTTGAAAAAGTAGCACAGGAAATTGCCGATTACAAGGAAATCAATGTCAGTGAAATCACATTGGAATCCACGTTCGAAGGATTGGGACTGGATTCACTGGACATGGTCGAATTGATCATGAAGCTCGAAGACGCCTTGGATGTTCAGCTGGAAATGAATGAAGATCTCAAGACAGTGGGAGACGTGGTCAAGGTCATCGAAGGTTAATTTTAATTAGCAATAGTTCTGAATCCTTCGAGATCGTAAGCTTTCGAAGGGTTCCCGGACTTTCGTTATTTGGTGGGTGATATAGATGTGCTCTTTCATTTTAAAGTTTTGTTTAATTTCAAAGAAGATCCATATCGCATGGACCAGTTTGGCTCGTCTGTCTTAGTTTTCTAACTGTCATAGTTATCGAATTGAGGCAGCAACCCGCACTTTTTATTTAATTATTTATTGTATATACATTCATTGGATTGAATCGATAGAATCGATTGAATTTTAAATTTACGGATCGAAACATGCTGGAAGTCTCAGCCACTGAGACCGACGGATGCTTATGAATGAAAGGAAAAAAACATGACTAAAATCGCTTTTCTTTTTCCAGGTCAGGGAAGTCAGAAACCAGGCATGGTCAAAGAACTATTTGATGAGCTCTCAAAACCAGAGCAGGATGAGTTCGAAGCAGCCTATCCCGGTATCATTAAAGCTGTATATAGTGAAGACAAATCAGATACCGATGCCATGGCCGCCCAGCTGGTTTATGTATCGGGTCTTTTGAGCGCCAGGGCTTGTGTTGACGGCGGGATCGTGCCGGATCTTCTGGCGGGATTTTCTTTAGGCGAAATTACCGCATTGAGCTTTTCCGAAATTTTCAGCGCTGCTGATTCAAACAAGATCCTGGCAGACCGGACTACGGCCATGTATAAGGCCAGTGCCGAAATTGACGGAGCCATGGCTGCCGTTAACGGGCTGTCTGTAGCCAATATCCAGAGTATCTTAGATGAATTTCCCACGGTCTATGCCGTGA
>JBAQDU010000130.1:0-35894 GCA_049294805.1 Clostridiaceae bacterium | reverse complement strand
GAGTGGGAATAGTATAATAACCAGAAAAAACCTTGAGAAACCAAGGTTTTTTTGTTTTTCGAACCAAACTTGTAAGAATTTAGAGAGTTAGTCAATCTATTTGCCGCTTATAGCGAAATTCCACTAGTTGGCTAACTTGAACTTAAATTACAGTTATAATTTAGTAAATAAAATTTCCTGAAAACAACAAAAAAAAATTCACCCAGATAAGGGTTTACAATAGACATGGTATAAAACTCACAACAAGTGGAGGACCAAATAAAAAGCAAAGGGTTTAAAGTGTCCCGAATAGGCGGGAAAAATCGTTATGAAACAGCAACCATGATTGCACAGATTGTAATCGATGATTCTTCCACTAGTTTACCAGTTGAAGGCGACATGATTGTATTTGTAGAAAACTTCCCGGATGCATTGGCAATTGCTCCAGCAGCAGCAAAGAATGGATATCCGGTCTTAGTGGTTAAAACAAGAGCGGTTCCAGTGGAAACGAAGAATTTCCTACGCAAAAATGGAATTAACACAACCTTTGTGAATGGCTGAACTGGTGTGATTTCAAATCAGGTTTTAAACTAACTTCCTGGAGCTACAAGACTGGCGGGAAAAACCAGGTTTGAAACTGCTGTAGAAATCGCTAAAGTATCTGACTCCAGATTTAATTCACTGTTTATAGCATCAGGCACCAGCTTTCGTGATGCACTTTCTTTAGCGGCATTGGCAGCTAAGTACAATGAAAGTCTACAGATTGTGGACAAGGACATAATTCCCAATGCTGTTAGTACGTTTATCCAGTCTAGGATAGAAAGCATCGATCGATTCTTCATTGCTGGCGGTGAACTTGTGATTTCTAAAAATATTGAACAGAAACTGGAAAATTATCTGAAATAGATTGAGTTACAGAAAAGCGATCTCTTGGGGTCGCTTTTCTGTTGTGAATAAAATAGTATTCACAGATAAACCACGGTCGCTAATTTCTTTTGAAGAAAAAGCTAGTGAGTGGAATATCTAAAGGAGATATCTTAAGACTCAAAGAGAGCTTTTAACATATTCTGCATTTAACATATTTTGGATCAATATAAATTATGGGTCAGACTGAATTAGCTTTTTACAAACGTCCATATACAACTCATTGTATTACACAAGCTTTAAAAATTGTAAAACCACAGAAACTCTAGAACTTCGACTTTTCAGAACGTTATTATAAAGGAGATAAAAATCATAACAGACCGATCATTGGAACCGGTCTGGGTCTTTCAATTGTGAAAAAAATTATTGAAATGCACGATGGTCAGTATGGCGTTGAATCAGAAATTGGCAAGGGAAGCATATTCTGGTTTAGCTTAAATATAAATTCATGAAAATCATACGATTCCAAAAAACATGAGGATCATGATTTGATCGAGAACCAACTACAACAGTTTGTAAAATCAAAATAATATGACTATCTAAAAAACCTCTATTTTGACTAATAATGGAGGTTTTTATTTTTCCGTAAATTTATCAATACCGGGACCATTGAATTTCTTTAATCGGGCACTACTGGACTTTTAGTGTGACTTCGAGGGAAAATGGGTAGATTTCAGCCGCAACGAACGGGGAACCGATGGATCGGATCTTTGCAGGTTTAAGTTGAACGTCAAATGGACTAAGGTGCTGGTGATCATTCACCAGCACCTTAAAATCACTATTTTTAAAAACCCCTATGTTGACCAATAAATGGAGGTTTTTTATGTTCGATAAATTCATCAATACCGGGACCATTCAATTTCTTTAGACGCGCACTACCATAAAGATAAGTTAAAACTAATGTGATGATCGTAGCCGGAGTGCCAAGGATCAAATCGATCCATAAAAGGGTTGAGACCTCGCCGGTCTTGTATAAATTGAATAAAATCATTAATCGCAGGGCAAACAACAAACCCCAGACAAACGTGACTTCGGTATAGGCAGGTTTAACATCGTTTCTCCAATACCAGTTTATGGGCCAGCCTCGGGATAAATGACTCAAGTAGGCAGCCAAAGGTTTTCCAAAGATCAAGGATAAAAAAGTCGCGATGACACCTAAACCACTGGTTATGAGCTTAGGCAAGAAGTAGGATTGGGCATTTCCCATATAATAGGCATAGCCACCGGCAAGGGTAACCCCAAGGATCCCAGCTGCTGCATAGATCAATTTTTGTCCCTTAATCGTTCGGTATCCGGCGATTAAAAGGGAAAGCGATAAGGCAGCAATTAAACCGATTTTTATGCCAAACCTGTTTTGGCTGAGGACAAATACAATCGGCGGAAGCAGTGCATCAAGGGTTTTAGAAGAGTAGATCCTCATTAGTTCTTCTTTAATAATGATTAGTGTATTCAAAACTATAGTCTCCTTGTTTACTAGTAAAATTCGATAAGATTAGGCGTACATTTATTAATCAATTTTCTTTAATAGTTAGAAATGATTTTAACACATAAGCTTTGGGTTAAACACCGTATGGCCGTCTAATAAATTGATATTGAAGAAAAGATGTTCAGACCGCGGTTAAAGAAATCTCGTTGTATGGAATTTGATAGTTGTCCTTTGGTTTTTGATTCTATTTAATTTTTCCAACGGGGCGAATTTGCTAAATATTAATGGATCGATCAGATCCCTGGACTCGGATGGTAACAACAGTTTGATTTTAAATCACCCATAGAACACTCTACAATTTCTTTAAGACGTCACAACCATAAAGATAATTTAAAACCAATGTAAAGATCATAGCTAGGGGACCAATTATATATTGATCCATAAAGGTTTTGCGAACTCGTCGGTAATGAATAAAGGTATACCGGGAATTGAGTACATATAAAAAAACTCCATTGCAGTTGTTCAGTATAGGACTGACGATCCGCACTGGAGTTTTTATTTTAGAAGCCTAGACTCATTTTTCGAAGATAAGTACACAGTTATAACGGCGAATGGGTACTAAAAGTGTTCCGTTATGATTTTTAGTGTACTCATCGATGGAATTGGCGATGGTTTCATAATGCTGATCGTCCAGTTTCATTTGATCCAAAATAAAACGAACGGCTTCAGCTTGGTCAGTTACGGGTTGATCAAAATCGTGCGCCACCATAGTGCATTGGACTTTTAGTCCGGCTTGTTCAAGGCGACCTCTTACATAGCAACCATTTGAACAATGCAGGTGCTTTTCTTCGGGAAGTTCTAGTTTTTTAGCAACGGCCAAGTGGAAACTCTCCCGCTCTTTGGTACCTTGGGTACAGATCAGACCGCCTTTTCGCGTTTTGGCAATGAGCTGATTTACTTTTTCAGCATCATTGGCAAAATGATGGTGATAGATCCCGATGGCAATATCCCAGTCTTCACAGGTCAGATTTGGCCAGGTGCCTTGGAGCGTTTGGATGTTCCGGACTTTTTGCAGTTCAATTTGTTCGCGCAGCATTTTTAGGGCATAAGGATCCTGATCGATGGCAAGGACCTGCCGACAAAGCTTTGCCAGATACAAGCTGGTTATCCCAAAACCGCAGCCAATGTCTGCCACTACGTCATGAGGTGAGATGAGTTTTCGTAGCATTGGGCCAAATGGGACTTCCGGATAATTGCCATGATCACACGCTCTTTTATAAAACTCGTAGGCATGATCGGACCAGAATTTAGTCATAATTGCTCCTTAACGGTCCACTCGGACACAAATCGATAGTAACCATTAAAAATTTGGACTCTAAAATTTGTCGTGACTTTTCAACTTATTCCGTCTCAATACTATGCAGCTTATTATCACAATTAGGAAAAGACTAACCGATGGGGCTAGGGTTAAACAACCGGGAAAATTCTATTCTAAAGATGAAGAAAAGAGTAAGTTTATTAGTAAGAAATGTATCTATTTTGGGGGATACTCTCGATGAATGATCAGAAATATTAACATCCATTGAGTAACTACAGGGAATCCATTAAACCACTCGTAATCGTGTTAGTTTTCAAACAAATAGGAAGCTAGATTCTACAGCTGATCGCATTTCGAACGTTGGCCAAGATGCTGGCAGTCCTAACTAACTTTGGTTGAATTGAAGATAGGAGATACGAAGCAATGAAAGCAGAAACAAAGAAATTTACGATTTTACATTCCAATGATATGCATGGTGACTTTTTTTCAGAAGTCAAAGATGGCGGTGGTCAGCTGATCGGCGGGTTAGGCCTCCTTTCAGGTTATCTGAACAAGGTAAAGCAAGAAGAAGAACATGTGATTTACGTCATCGCCGGAGATATGGTTCAAGGTTCGATCATTGACACCGAATATAAAGGAGTCTCGACAGTAGAAATCATGAATTTCCTTTCCCCTGATGTTGTGACATTGGGCAACCATGAACTGGATCACGGTCTGCCCCATCTGTTATTTCTTGAAAAGATGGCGAATTTTCCCATCGTGAACGCCAATCTTTACATTAAGCAATACGGGAAGCGGTTGATGACCCCTTATTTGATCACCGAGCTTGGCGGATACAACATTCTCTTTATCGGCATTATCACAGAATCAGTCTTGGATTCCCTGGCCCAGGATGAATTGATCGGAACGTTTGTTTCAATTGAAGATGCGGCGATAGAAGTCGGTAAGATCTGTAATGCGTATAAACGGGAAGACATCGATTTAACCATTGCCTTGACCCACATTGGGTTTGAATCGGACATTGAATTAGCCAGACTCCTAAAACCTGAATGGGGGGTGGATCTGATCATTGGCGGGCATTCCCATACCATCTTAGACCAACCGGTAAAAGTTAATAATATTTTGATCGCACAGGCCGGAATGGGCACCGATCAAATTGGTCGATTTGATATCGAAGTGGCTGATTCCGACAATTCGATCATCAACTGGAAGTGGGATTTAGTTCCGATCACCGATGCGACAGCCGAACCGGACCGATATCTGGAGCAGTTTATCAATGGCTATAAGACTGATGTTGATAAAAAATATAATGCGGTCGTGACCCGCTTTTCCCGAAAACTAACGCATCCCCTTCGAGAAGAAGAATCAACATTGGGAAACTTGATCGCCGATGCACTGGCCGATGTTTCGGAAACGGAAGTCATCCTGATCGGATCGGGTTCCATTCGAAAACAGGCGATGGGTCCGGTCGTTACGTTAGGGTCTTTACAAGAATGTTTTCCATTTGAAGACTCTCTCACCAAATACCAGATCAACGGGGCGCAACTTTCGAAAATATTTGCTCATATTATGCGCTTTGAAAATAGAAACGGGGAAGGCGAATGTTTCCAGATCAACGAACGGGTCAAAGGGGTCTACTCGGATCCGTTGGCCAAATTGATCTCGCTGACAGTAGATGATGTCCCAGTCAATGCAGCGAAGAAATACACGATCACGCTGCAAAATTATCACGTTATAAATTCAGAAATGAATCTTGGTATTTCTAACGAGGAATTATTAGCCATGGGCATGCCCAAGGTGGTGACAACATCGACGTTTCAAGTGTTAGAAGAGTGGCTTCGCCACCATCCCAACCAAAAGTCAAACATTGAAGGGAGGTTAGTATACGAGGCTTAAAGCCCAACCATTGATGGTATAAATAGGATCGGTTTCGAATGATGATGTGAAAGGAAGCTGACATGAAAAAAGTTGCTTTGATCACGACCAATAAAATACTGGCACAGAGTTTAGCCGTTGCCATGAAGACCATCCCGGAGCTGAATTTTGATTTTTATTTATTCCTGAATTATCAGCAGGCCATCTTGGACGCGCAGGTGTTTGAAATTAATGTTGCCTTGATTGATGTTACAGGATGTGAAGCCTCTGAGAAAAAGACGCCGTTTAAGTTTTTGGAGGCGTTGCATAAAAGTCTGCCAAATTGTCACTTGATGCTATTAGTTTCCCAGGAAGATACCAAGTGCCGTGAGCTGGCAGAACATGCAAAAAAGAATAAGCTGATTGAAGATTTTGTGTTTTACGATGCTTCCTTGCAGTATTTACTGGCAAAACTCGAATCAATTTGATTAATCGACTGAGAATTAACATTATTCAGCTATAATAGATATAAGAAATACATAGGTCGTGTTGGCCTTTGCTGGAAGGGGTGTTGTTTTGAAAGACCACCTTAGTAGTCGGATCGATCATTCCAGAATTCTGTTTGCTTGTTTCATCACGTTCATGATTTTAATAGTCTCTTCAGGTTGTGCAAAAAGCAATCACTCCAATTCGGTAATTCTCATGGTGGATGATCATTCGTTCTACCACCAGGTTGCCGCAGATATCTTGCCAACCTTTTTTGTTGAGCAATCAGATAGCAACCTTTATCAAAATTTGAAAAATGGAAGTGTTGCAGAAGCCTTTGATGCTCAGGCGGCAGGAGCCATTGAAATCGGCATTGCCAAAGAATGGTATCCGCAATATTTGGCAACTGTGATCATTGCTGTAGATCGCGATCAAACAGATGCCCCCATCACACAATGGAGTGATCTGGTGGCAACGGATGAAGAAGTCTCTTTTCTAAGTGAGTCTAAAAACGCTCAAATGCTAATTGCCGCCATGTCCTACGGGTTAGAGGGCGAACGCTACTCGGTCCAACCGGCCATTGCTCTCCTAAAATCACTTCAAGAGACCGGCCATCTTAAAATGAATTCAACGCGATCTGCGTTGATCATCTGTTATGACTATCAGGCAGCCAACTTAATCAAGAATGGGCGAAATCTTGAAATCATCGTTCCAATAGAGGGAACATTAACTTTCGAGAAAGGCCTGTTAGCGCCTTCGACACTTGTTTTTAACGGTGATGTGGATTCAATTTTGCTGAATCATTCATTCCGGTTGACCACTGGCCAGAGCGAGGGCATTCTTTATCCTGATCCAGGGGCATATGGGCCGGCTGTGAAAGTAGCGGACTATCAGCATTTTTCCGCAGCAACCAATAACGTCAAAAGTTTATTGGAACGAACGGTATTGAATACGAAATGGTTAATGTCCATCGATGATCAGGAGCATCTTCATTTTGCCTTGATTTATATGATCATCATTACGGTTTGGGTGGCCTCATTCTTACGTCGATCCATGCAAAGAGGGGTGACCTTTGCAGCGTTGGTCACCGGCGTTCTTTTAAATGGCTGGACATTGGTTCGCCTAATTAAATACCAGGCAATGGGCACCTCTCTTCTTAATCGCTATTTGTGGTATGCATTCTACATTTTCTTATTATTTTTACCGTTAGTCTTATTGTGGATGGCCTGGGCCATTGATCAACCGGAACAAGAAATCCTGCCGCCCAGGTGGTGGAGAGGTCTGGTTATCCTGGCCAGCGGTTTGATCATTCTCGTTTTTACCAATGATCTCCATGGCTTAGTCTTTCAGTTGGACCTAAGTCGCTCGGATTGGGGCGTAAATTATAGCTATGGCATCGGGTATTATTTGATTCTCTTGGTCTCCATGTCGAACTTACTGGCCATGACGATCATTTTGTTGGTGAAAAGTCTTAAAAATCCTCGAAAAAAAGCCTTTGTTTTTCCGGTCACCATCTTTATTATTTTTGCTGTTTATAACTATAAATATATCCTAAGAGATCCCTTTGTATATCAGACCGACCTGACCATTGTCATCGGATTGTTTACCCTACTAATGTTTGAAGTGTGCATCCGGTCGGGCTTGATCCCCGTTAACACGAACCATAATAAACTGTTCCGACGGTCGCCTCTTAAACTGCAGATCATCAATAAAGCCGGCGAGGTGGCTTTGACCTCGGCCTCAGCTTCCGCCTTGAATGAAAGGACGAGAGATCAAGTGTTGGCTTCGGCCCCGATATCGATTGTTCAACCGGATGATTCGATTCTGTTTGCCACCCCCATTCCGGGTGGGGTGGCGATTTCCCAGGAAGACGTCAGTATGTTAGTTCAATTACAACGAGAAATCCAGGAATCGACGAACATACTGACTAAGGCCAACACCATCTTGATGAAAGAAGAAAAAATCAACCGGTCGATCAATGAAGCAAACGAGCGAAAGCAATTGATGGATCAATTAGAAAGTGAAATTGCGCAAGGCATCCAACGATTGACAGCGTCCATCGAAAACTTACCAAAGGTTGACGACCACTCAATGGAAACCACCAGAATTGCGTTATTACTGTGCTACTTAAAACGAAGGTGCAATCTATTTTTCCAGGAGAAAGAAGAAACGTCTGTGCCGGCGGAAGGGATCGCTCAGTACATCGATGAACTTATAGAAATTGCAAAATATTCGAATGTCCAGGTCGCCGGTCTAAATAAAATAAATGGGCGGATCAAAATCAGGCCGGGAACGATCATGTATGATTTCTTCTATGGAGTGATCGACTGGGCCGTCCAAACCGGTTGTCCATATCTCATTGAACATCTGGTCTATGAGGATGAAGAACTGACGATGCGGATCCTTCCATCAGGGGACATCGAAACGTTCCAACCAGAACCTGAGCTACTGGCAGCCCTTGCAAGTGCTCAGGGAAAAATTGTGATTAAAGATTTAGACGATACCATCGGCATCAGCATTTCTTTTACCAACGGGGTAAATGCATATGATTAATTTTTTTAAGTTTCCTCAGGAAGTCCACCTGTTGATCACATTTGGCTTAGGATTGAGTGTTTTGTTTCAATCCTTAGCCCTGATCCTGAACTACTACAGCCAGAAAATAAATGCCAAGACACTGCTCAAGTTCATACTGGAACTTGCTATCTTAGGTGAGATCCTCATGTTCTCTTTGCAGCATGGCCAGATCGTCGGCGGATATCAGACCGGATTGGTCGTCCCGACCGGGTATGACGGGGTGCGAGTGCTGTTCTTTGTGGTGTGCGTAACCTTATCATTGGCGGTTAGTGTTCAAGCTAAGAAAGTTGTGCAGCTTAGTGTGGTAATAGCTGCAGCAATTTCTTTGCCTGTAGTGGAAAACAGCTTAGGGTCAATCTACCCCTGGGCCTTTATGGCTGCATTGCTTTTTTTCTTGGCAAGAAGTATATCAATCAGTATTGAAAGTATTACCGCATTTAAAAATAATATCTCAGCTTTGTCAGTGCGCCAAGCCATTGATACGCTTCATACCGGGGTGCTTTTCTCCGAAACCGATGGTTCGATCCTCCTGTGCAATCAACAGATGCAAAAACTGATGATCACAATGAGCGGCAAAATCTATCGGAACGGGATCCGATTTTATGAGTTGCTGACTTCTGGGGGGCATCTATCGACTTGCCAGAAAACTGAGTTAGATGAGCATA
Organism: Clostridiaceae bacterium; assembly: GCA_049294805.1. GTDB lineage: Bacteria > Bacillota > Clostridia > Clostridiales > Clostridiaceae > JG1575. The sequence continues at coordinate 26,668 of JBAQDU010000130.1, read as the reverse complement.
TGGTATTCCTGTTGCCGGACGCTACGGCTTGGATGGTGACTAAAACCGATATTTTGATGGCCAACAAGACTTATATCCACCTTTCAATTGCTGACGTATCAGAGCTTTGGACCTTGACTGAAAAATTACAGTACCAAGAACTGAAGCTACGCCAAAAAAGTGCTGAATTAAAAGAAACTATGCAGAATTTGCATGTGCTAAGTAAAAAAAAGGAGATTGAACAGGCCAAGATGCGAGCCCATGATATTTTGGGACAGCGCCTTTCGGTATTATTAAGAACGATCCAGACCGAAAAAACCCAAGATGTTGATATACTGACCACATTATCCAAAGGGTTATTAGATGAATTAAAAGCCGAGCAAATTCACCGAAAACCCGAGGCTGAATTAGAAAACATTCAACAGATATTTGCCACCGTTGGCGTAAATATTACATTTGAAGGAGAGTTTCCACCGAATGAAGAGCAAGCCCGGTTATTTATTGACATCATCCGAGAAGGTTCCACCAATGCCGTAAGACATGGATTCGCCACGGAGATCAATATCAAGACAGAACAAATCGAAAATAACAATAATCTGACAATAAAAAACAATGGACTTTCTATCACGATTCCCATTACCCCGGGTAGTGGGATCCAGCTGATCAAAAAGAAAGTAGTTGCTTATGGTGGAACCATTGAAATCACTCTAAAACCTTTATTTACTTTGTCAGTGGTCTTGCCGGGGGGTGTAAATTATGCATAAAGTGTTGATCGTCGATGACCATGAGTCCATGTCTGATTCACTTTCACAAGCCCTCATCGCTTCAAGCAAGTTTGAAGTGGTGGGAAGTTTGAAATGTGCCTTGCATGCAGAATTATACTGTTTGAAACTACAGCCTGATTTAGTCCTCATGGACGTATGTACCGAGGGCGGGGCGTCGGGTCTTGAAGCAACCCAACAGATCCGCAAAAAATATCCCGCTATAAAAATAATCGTGATATCAGGCTTTGATGAGATCACCTATGCACCCAGGGCGAAAGAAGCCGGAGCTCAGGCGTTTGTATTTAAAAGTAAAAGTCTCGACTTTTTTGTAAAAGTAGCCTTGGGTGTAATGGCGGGGGAGTCATTTTTTCCGGAACCCAAAAATGTCCCAACGGCCATGGGCGAGTCCCCGTTGACGGAGCGGGAGATGGAAGTCCTACGCCTGCTGTGCAAACATATGACGAACAAGGAAATTGCCGAGGAGCTGTTTATTTCCGAACATACGGTAAAATATCATAAAGCCAATATGTTAGCGAAGACCGGCTTTAAAAAAGCAGTGGATTTAGCATTTTACATGATTTCAAATGGTTTGATCAATCCGCTGTATTAAGTGGGACAATGAGTCAAAGACAGGTTAAAATCAGCTGGCATCGCAGCTAACTCCTCAGCTAAACAAAGTTTGTAAATTCGAGAGAATCCCCGGAAGGGCAAGGATGTAGAAAATTGAATGCGCTTAAACTAAGTAAAAAGACCTGGAGTTAGTTTGAATTGACTAATTCCAGGTCTCTTTTTAGGTTGAAGCGCATTTCGACAAGCGGTATACCAGTCTTCGCCAAGAAACATACCAGCCTTCGCCAAGAGTACCGGAGGTTGCCCTAGGGATACCTTCTTCCACCAAGGAGCAGGTCGGTTTTCATACGAAAGGTTCCAAGCACAGTCATTCCCGGTGAGATCAAAAAGCCTATCAAAATCGATAGGCTATTTGCGTTAATAGGGCGTGACTACCCGCTACGGCTAGGGTAAAGCCAGAGAAGAGTTGCTATGTTTATAGTAAGAATAGTTTTAGTTGGAAAAGTCTGCAGCAAAGCTGGACAAAGTGCCTCTGAAATAGCCTGCAGTTTTTCAACGAGCCCCGCCCCACCGGATCGCTGATTTGGTTTTCACTAAATGAATTAGACATGGTTGCAATTAGGCGGATTTAAGGTGCGTATAAGATTGAAAGATGAGAATTTTGCAGAAGGTTAGGGAATGGATCAAGGAGGATTATGATGGGATTATTTACTAAGAAAAACTGTGATATTTGTGGAGAAAAGATCGGTCTTTTGGGAAACAAAAAGTTGGCCGACGGAAATATGTGTAAAAACTGTGAAAAATTGTTATCGCCTCACTTTGATGATCGACGTAAGTCCGGCCTAGCCGATATTAAAGCCCATTTAGCTTATCGCGAAGAAAATAAAAATGAAGTTGCGAATTTTCATGTGACTCGGACCTTGGGATCATATACACAAGTGTTATTAGACGAAGATGCGGGCAAAATCATTGTAACAACTTCTGATAATTGGAAAGACAATAATCCGGATGTAATTCATATATCTCAAATCAAAGACTGTCAGACCAGGATCCAAGACTATCGAAACGAACTCAAACGTAAAGATGGAAGCGGAAACGAAGTGAGCTTTGATCCACCTCGCTATGAATATGAGTATGATTTTTATGTCAAAATCGGAGTCGATTCACCGTGGTTTGAAAACATAGGATTTGCGGTGAATGACCAACGTGTCTATATGTATGGATCTCAGGATTATCGCGAGATGGAACGCCAGGCAACCGAAATTAAAGAAGTGCTTCTGGGAATCCAACCGTAGGGTCACACGAAGTCCACTAATGAGCTTGAATTACAAGAGGTAAGATTCAACCTTTCCAATTTGCCTGTTGAAGGAGAAGGTTGGATCGAGTTTGATCAGCCAAAGGATGTCAACCGGATCAGATCGATCCAAGAATCCCGGCTGACTTTAAAAAATCTATAAGAGGAGGTCTTGATGGTGAATACTAATAACACTCAATCCTGGGCGATAGTTTTTTCGGAGTTGCCAACCAATCTTGATATGATGAAGAGCCTGCCGGAAGCTGCCCTAAAGGAACCACATCAGGCAGCAGCCCTGTTGATCCCGGCCCTTTGTCTTTGGCCGACGGATCAATCAATGGCCATTGAAATGCTGAATTATTTAGGCGGACCCAAAGAGCTCACCCCCCGAGAAATCCAATTCATCAATGACCGCTTCCGGGACAAAGAATACTTACCCTTCTCCTATTTTCAAGGTTCTTCACCTGAAAATGACTATGACCCAGCGGAGCCTTTCACGGTGATGATCTCAGCTGTGCCCACCAGTTTCGATGAACCTGGTTATGCCAAGCTTTACTTAAAGTCCAGTGGCGCAGACAGTCCAAGACCGGTCCAACTTCGCTTTAAGGAATCCACTGGTGAGTGGTACTTGTGGGACCAAATGATACTTAGTGAAATACGAGTGCCAGTAGCAAAAGATCCCTGGGCATAAGAAATAGGGCATAAAAAATATCTTTAATCATAAAAATCAGATCTGGTGGTACCGGTCTATTGATCAGCGCCAGTTTTAAAAAGTCATCTTAGTTATATGGAGGTAGCAAAATGGGATTAATTAAAGCAATTGGGTCAGCGATAGGCGGCTCATTGGCAGATCAATGGCTCGAAGTTATTGAACCCTATGATATGGGGGACAATACGATATTTACGTCCGGGGTGTCTGTTAGAAAGGATGATAAAAGAGGCTCTAACAAGGCTGGGACCAGCGATACAATTTCAAATGGCTCCATCGTTCATGTCTATCCCAATCAATTTATGATGCTAGTCGATGGTGGAAAAGTGGTAGATTATACGGCGGAAGAAGGCTACTACAAAGTTGAAAGCTCCTCCTTGCCCTCGATGTTCAACGGGAACTTTAAAGACTCGTTAAAAGAATCCTTTCAACGCTTAAAGTTTGGCGGAGTGACCCCAACGTCTCAAAAAGTTTTTTATCTTAATTTGCAGGAAATCAAAGGGATCAAGTTTGGATCGCCAAACCCGTTGAATTATTTCGATGATTTTTATAATTCAGAGTTGTTTTTAAGGACTCATGGGACCTATTCGATCAAAGTGACGGACCCCCTGTTATTCTTTGCCGAAGTGGTCCCTAAAAACAAAGCTAAAGTTGAAATTCAAGAAATCAACGAGCAATATTTATCGGAATTTTTAGTTGCTTTGCAATCAACCATGAACCAAATGTCCATGGAAGGGATCCGGATCTCTCATGTAGCATCCAAAGGCAGAGAACTAAGCCAGTATATGGCGACTACTTTAGATGAAGAATGGAAACAAATGAGAGGGTTTGAAGTCTTGGCAGTCGGAATCTCCAGTATCTCCTATGATGATGAATCCAAGGAATTGATCAACATGCGAAATAAAGGGGCCATGCTGGGCGACCCGTCAGTTCGAGAAGGCTATGTTCAAGGGTCAGTTGCCAGAGGTCTGGAAGCCGCCGGATCCAATGAAGGCGGAGCGATGGGCGCTTTTGTTGGGATGGGTTTAGGGATGCAGGCCACCGGAGGATTCATGGGAGCGGCCTCTCAATCCAACCAAAATCAAATGAATCAACAACCAAACCAGCAACAAAACCCGCAACAAAATCAACCGCAAAGCCAACCTGAATCAACTACCACTAACCAGTGGTTCTGCACTGAATGTGGGGCTAAAAATACCGGTAAGTTTTGCATGGATTGTGGAGTCGCAAAACCTGATCAAGGGATATCACAATGTTCAAAGTGCGGGTTTAAGCCAGAGGGTGCAACTCCTAAATTCTGTCCGCAATGTGGTAATCAGTTTTAGAAGGAGTAATTGAAAAGGAGGTGAGACGATGTCGGTCAAATCTTATAAATGTCCAAACTGTGGGGCAGGACTTGCCTTTAAACCGGACTTGCAGAAGTTTCGGTGCGATTATTGTCTAAGTGAATTTACCGAAGCCAAGATCCAAGAAATTAACAAGGATATCAAGACCAGCCAGGCTGAAACCGAAGCAACCGTCACTCCGGTAAGTGACCCGGACAATGGCATTGAAAAGAGCCACTTAGCATCTTACGAATGTAATAGTTGTGGTGCCCACGTCGTGACGGATGAGACGACGACAGCGACGTTTTGCTACTATTGCCATAATCCGGTGATCCTGTCGGATCGACTGTCAGGTAGCTTTGAACCTAACAAAATGATTCCTTTTACAATTGACAAAGAAAAAGCTCAAGCCATATTTTTAAGTTGGGCGACGAAAAACAGATACGTGCCGAGGTCGTTTTACAGTAGTTCCCAACTTGAAAAGATCACCGGGATCTACCTACCTTATTGGTGGGTAGATTGCGAAGTCGGTATCGATTATAAGGGGGAAGGTCGGGCGGTAAAAGTATGGGAAGCTGACGATCTGGAGTATACGGAAACGAAAAAGTATCAAATCCTTCGAACCGGCAATATCCAGATCAATAACGTTGAAGAATTGGCCTTCACTAAAATTGATCATGACTTGTTAAACGGGATCGCACCCTATGTAGAGACAGAAGCGGTACCGTTTTCGATGCCTTATCTGTCAGGTTTTTTTGCCGAGCAATTTGATATTTCGAAAGAAATCATCACCCCGAAAATAGAACAACAAGTCCAACGTTCGGCCAAACTATTATTGGACAATACCCTGCCGGAATACAATGCCATAGAAGAGAAAAGCCGCCTGGTCGATATCCGTTCGAAAAAGTTCAATTATACTCTGTTGCCGGCTTGGATCTTAACGTATCAGTATGGCGGCAAGACCTATGTGTTTGCCGTAAATGGCCAAACCGGGAAATCATTTGGCGAATTACCCATCGATTCGAGAAAAGTGTTTGGAGTGGCGACAGGAATCTTTGCAGTGGCCTCGACGGCTCTTTTCCTGGGGGGGATGTTGCTATGGTAAATAAAAAACAAATTGCCCGGCTCTGGTTAGTTAGCCTACTACTAGCCCTCTTTGTACTGAATTCGACACTGGTATTTGGTGAACCCCTTCGAGTGTTTGATGAAGCAAATTTATTTACCACTGAAGAATTCAAGGCATTAACTGATGAGGCAGATATCATAGCGAAGGCTCACAACTTGGATATTGTGGTTGTGACGACTCGGGATGCAAAAGGCAAAACAGCTCAAGCCTATGCCGATGATTTCTTCGACAGCAATGATCGTGGATTTGGGGATGATCAAGATGGTGTTTTGTTTTTACTTGATTTAGATCATAGCGAAGTCTACATATCAACATCGGGTAAGGGCATCAACTACTTGACCGATCAACGAATCAAAAATATCATGACTCAAATAATAAACAGTGGTCTTGGGGATGGAAAATTCTTTGACGCGACCAAAAGCTTTTTAAGTGAAACCAAAAGATACCTAGAACTGGGAGTTCCATCTGGCCAAATCAGTCAGGATGAGTCGCTGAAATCACCCAATTCATTAAGCGTTACAGAAGGTGTTGCCAGTGTGCTCTCGAGCTTATTGGTGTCAGCCGGTTTCTACTCTAGAACAAAATCAAAAAATAAGATAAAAAACTCGGTCAAACCACCGACTTCTAAAGACAATAGTTTGATCAACTTATTGGTAAATGAAGATAAATTAGTGGAAACCACGACATCCAACCGGCCGATCCCAAAATCCGGAAAGGAAGACTCCGCTGGGGAAGTAAGTACCACTCACACTTCAGGAAATGGAAAAACCCATGGTGGCGGGGGTGCAAAGTTCTAAGGACCATCATTCAAGCGCACATCGTTTGGATTTAAGTAGCGATTTTTAAAAAATCTATTGTGACAATAACCCTGTAAATAACCATCTTTGGCCAGGTAATTATCGTGTAACACCAATGCAGATAACCAAGTAAATTACTATGCAAATTGAATAAAAAATGCACCTATATAATTAACTGGAAAAGGATTGAGTGAGCTTCTGACTATGGTGAGGAGCTCATTCAGTCCTTTTCCTGGTAATATAAGTTCCACTTTGGGTGACTTAGAGAATACCAATATCTATGTTTAAGAATCCAAATGACGGCTTTGGATTGTATTAAAATTAGTCAGACCTGAGATTAGTGAAGCAGAAAGCTTCTAAATGAGGAATGTCACATGCTGGAGTGTGGTTGATGAGGAAAGTTATTCCCAAGATGTTAGTTTTATTAAATGGATCCTCCAATGAATCAGATAATGAACATTTGAACGAAATACTACCCGTCCGGGCTAGGGCCAAACAACCGCTGGATTGATATAGTTAGCATAAGGTGATCGGAATCTTGGAAGATTAGGGTTACCACAATTAAGTGTTTTCTTGCCAAGTAGATCTGATAGAAACATGGTTTTGAAAATTATCTTTACTAAAGTAATGATTATAAATGTGGGCAAAGTGTCTAGGAGGAGGGAATCAATGTGATCAAGAAAATAATCGCATCAGTTATGATAGTTGGTTTGATGTTAAGTGGGTGTAATCAAACAAAAACGACCCCGATAAGTTCTAACGCTTCGGACACCTTTGGAGAAGCTACCCAACCGGTAACACATCCTACTACTCAGCCTACTCAAACTATGACTCAAGCTGTGACTCAAGCTGTGACTCAAGCTGTGACTCAAGCTGTGACACAAGCAGCAACACAAGCAGCAACACAAGCTGTGACCCAGGCAGCAACACAAGCTGTGACCCAGGCAGCAACACAAGCAGCAACACAAGCAGCAACACAAGCAGCAACACAAACAGTGACCCAGGCAGCAACTCAGGGGGCGACTCAGCCAAATAGCAGTCAAACCGGGACTACCATAGGATCCTCTCCCGATTTAAACAGCGTGGAGGGCATCAAGGAATATTTGGCCGGTGAATGGGTTTTTGATGGTAGTTTATTGTACGTGAGTGATATAGTTTGCAATCTAAAGATTGATGAAGACTTGAATTTTCAGGTGTCATTTAACAATACTTATACCGATGAATTCAAGGGTGAATATAAGGGCAAAATAAAGCTGGAAAAGAAATATGCCAAACCTGGGGCGGTACCGGATCTGCTTCAGATTGAATTAACGAAAGCAAGTGATCAGGGTGGAGAGTTCTTTTATCTGCATCGAACAATTTACGATGGAAAGTATGTAATGGCTTGGTATACGACCGGGCGGCAAAGTAGCATCTTTGATCTATTAAGTCAGGATGAAATAAACTCGATGCCAAGTGAAATCATCTTCGAGAAAAAGACGGATGTTATCGCTAAAACCACTCTTCGTAAAAACGATGAATTTTATGCAGTGTACTGGGGCAAAGGTAATCAGGGTAAAAGCCTGTGGTTGGATGATGTTCAATGGACACCCAGCGAGGAAGATGACGTTGCTCCGCTTTATCCGTTGGAAATGACGGTATATCAGAACAACGTCTATGAAAGTGTTCTTTATCAAATTATCCCAGATCAAATTAAAGAAGTAACCGGCGATGACCTATTCCCAGGTAGTGTTTATTTTGTGTCCACTGACAAATCCGGACGAATCAAAGCGTTTATTTCGGCCGAACGCAAGGAATTCCTTGAAGAAAGTGCAGTAGACGCCGCTTCAGAAATCAAAGAGATGATTTTTGCGATCATAACAAACGATATTGTAGAAATTCAAGAACTGTTAGAATCGGGAATGTCCATATTGATCGACGAAGACACAACTTTTATAGAAGGGGAAGAATGCTATTTGGTAGCTTTGGGGACAGACCATGGAGACAGTTTTACGCGAGAACTATTTTATGCGGTGAATATCAATACAGAACAAGTTTATCGGTATGATGTTTTAACGGACACATGGGAAATAGTAGCGGTTGGCTAATAGGCTTTTGAAATGAGTTTTTCGGTGAATTGGTTTATAAGTCATCAAAAATAAAATCGGGAGTGATAGGCTATGCCAAATGTTATGTTGATTGGACAACGCAGAGCAATCAGTCAGGGTTTGATGAATAAACTGTGCGAACGATCCGATTTATGTTTGCTGGTTCATACAGATTATCCCTCGGCCATAGCTGCCGTTCGCAGTAACCGGATTGAAGTCGTCGTCATCGAAGTCGCTGAATCAGGCCGGTATGACACTGCATATTGTTTAACTTTGTGTAGGGAATTGCAAGCCACTGTTCCAGGCTGTAAATTGCTGTTAATGTGCTCAGAGCAAAATGAAGAAAGTGTAGGACAAGTCATTGAAGCTAAATCAAACCGAAGAATCGATGACTTTGTTTTCTTGGATGTGACCATGGATTATTTGGCTTCAAAAATAATGTCACTATAATCCAGTTGGATATTTTGAGTTGGACATTTTTAGTTAAATGAAACGAATAAATAATTTGTATCCGTGGATCACCCTTTTTGTTACGGCTGTAGGGATACAAAACGATTTTAAGTCAATGGCTAAATAAACTGAGCGTGGATTTTTGGGATTCATCCAAAGTTCTTCTAAAAATCTGGGAAAATCGAAGAAAGACTACCCGGTCCGACTAGGGTACAAAAAGGCAATAGTTGTCATACTAAATGCAACGGAAACCTTTAATCAAATTATTAAGGAAATCGGCGGGGCACTTCATTCTGACCATTAAATGAAGTTTGAGATTGTGTTTTACATTAATACGAGGAGGAAATAACATGAAAAAATTTACGATGTTTTTGTTTGCAGGAATGGTTGCAATGACACTTGTGGCTTGTGGGAACGGTGGCAGTACGACTGCCGGGGCGTCAAAAGATACAGCCGCAGCGATCACTACTGAGGCCAACAAGACCAGCGGAGATACTTCGGTCGAAGCAAAGTATACGGTGGAGGCTGCAACAGTCGATCCTGAAGTTTATCCGGATGATTATCCGCGGATGGCCAAGGCTGATTTTGAAATTGCATTTAACAAATTGAAAGCAGCCAACATGAACTCAGAGCTGGCGGGCTATAAAGATCTGGTAGACATCTTCGGTGTCGATGGGGCTTATTATAAAAATTGTGATATGGACTACAATGGTCAATTGTATAAATATTATGGTTGGTATGCAGAAACCGGTGAAAATGTAATCATTACCTTTAAAGCCAAAGATAAGGATCTGGAGTACGCTGCTTACGTTAGTAACGGCATCAATTAACGGACATTGCTAAAACCTCTCTGACAAGCCTGTACTATTTTAGTTCATTCTTATTCGGGATGTTTTGCTCAAGAATCGTTCTTAAGTAAATCAAGAAATTTAAAGTTTAATTGGTTTTGTTTGTTAAAACTAAAATTCCAAGGGGGAATTAATGTGAAAAGATTTAGTCGGATTATTGCATCCCTAATTGCATTGTTTATTATGCTACCGGGTGTGGGCCTGAAGGCATTTGCAGCAGAACCAATTTCCGTGCTGAGACTTGCTGGAACGGATCGGCTGGAAACGTCGATCGAAATTAGTAAGTTTGTTTATTCCGCATCTGATTCAGTAGTATTGGCTGGTGCTTATGGTGGAGAAGTGGACGCTTTGGCGGGGACTTTGTTGGCGAAGACAAAAAATGCACCAATGCTTTTAACCTCTAAATATCAAGTCGATCCACCTTTAGCAACGGAATTGAAACGTTTGAAAGCAAAGAACATTTACATTCTTGGCGGAGAAGCAGCTGTTTCTAAGGCAGTTGAAACTGAACTTAAAAAGACCTACACGGTTAAGCGGATTTCCGGGAGTGACCGAGAAGCCGCTGACTGTCAAGGTAGTTGTCAGTAATTCTTAGAAATATTATCGATGGATATCCACGCTAAAGATACCAGCGATATTTGACCTACATCGGGCAGCCCATTTTATATCGATCCCTAATCATGCTGTCAAGAGCCCTCTATGAGGCCTATACTTGACAACTGGCAGGATCAATATTTTATATCCATAGCCGATGGGCGTTATAACTGTTCCAATCATGAAGCGAAAATCTCAGCTTCAAACTTATTCCTATCAGGTGTCGATTTCTCGGGATTGAGCCAGACCACATCAGGAAGTGTCCAATCTCTAGTTGCCGATGACCAACGTTCTGGATGCTTGGCTCTGGCTGCCTCATAGACCACTCTACGTTGCTCCAGGATTTGTGCTCCAATTCCACTGTGTCTTTGATCAGGAGTCAGAAAATTGATCCCGCTGTGACGGTGTTTGCGGTTGTACCAGTTGACAAACCGCTTGCACCACTGCCGTGCCTCTTCCAGGTCTTTAAAGCCTTTAGGCTGGTAATTGCAGTTGTATTTTAATGTTTTGAAAAGACTTTCAGCATAGGGATTATCGTTGCTTACCCGTGGTCTGCTGTTGGATGGCGTGATGCCCAAGTGATAAAGCGTTTCCAGCATGGTGGCGCCTTTCATGGGACTTCCGTTGTCTGAATGAAGAACAAGGGGTTCCTTACTAAGGCCAATCTGCTCCGAAATAACACCTCGTCTGACCAGCTGACTGGCATGTTCAGCAGATTCGCTGGACCATACCTCCCAAGCCACAATTTTCCGGCTGAAGAGATCCAAGAACAGGTAAAGGTAGAAGAAGATGCCCTTAACCGGACCATTCAAATAAGTTATATCCCACATCCAGACTTGATTGGGGCCGGTTGCGCAATGGGTGGAAAGTGGGCGGGGGTTGCTTTCTGCGGCTCGACCTCTGTGGTTCTGCATTTTCTGTTCGCGTAATGTTCTATAAAACGAGGATTCAGAAGCCAGATAGATCCCCTGATCCGCCAGGGTAGGCACAATTTCGCAAGGCGACGAGCTTTTGAATTCGGGACTGTTGACTACTTCAATAATTTCTCTACGCTCTTCTTCTGACAGCTTGTTGGTTGGCTCAGGGCGGATCGCCGTTTGTCTTCGGTCTACATAGCCACCGGTTGTCTTGGAGAGGTCAGCCCAGCGATAATAGGTGCGTTCAGTAAGCCCAATTTCCTTACAGGCGATAGGCCTTCTGGCCCCGTTAATAACAGCTTCATCGATTAACATAATTGCTTTGCTGCGATCTGAGACGCTAATCATTCGTCCTCGTCTTCCATCAAGTTTCCCCAAATCGCATTCGCTTTTTTTCGCAGTATCAGCAGCGCCGCCGTTTCTGCAAGTGCCTTATCCTTGCGGAGGAGCTCTTTCTCAATTAGTTTGAACTCTTTGTCCTTCTGTCTCAAGGCTTTGTTAAGACGGTTGGCTTCTTCTGCTACTCCCCCATTGGCTTGCATGCAGGCGTTTTTCCATCGTTCGATCTGCTCAGCATAAATGCCTTTCTTGCGGCAATACTCAGCAAGGTCAGTTTCAGTCATTCCTGCCGTCTCAACCACGATAAGGAATTTGTCCTGGGTATTCCAATCATCCGAAGCCGCATCAGTAGCAGGTGCAGCTTGACCGTTTGCCCTGGCACCATCCCTCCATTTTCGGAGCGTAGCTTGCGGGATCCCTTCTTGCTTGGAAATTCTAGATATGGACTGATTATTCGGAGGCAGCATTTTCGCAACCATTGCATCTTTTAACTCTTTGCTATAAACCATTATTATTATCCTCTCAGTAGTAATGCTCACTATGCTATTTTGATTACCTACTGACAACTAGTCTGACACATAGGGAAGCCACCGCTGTGGCAATCGCCAGAGAAGTTGGCGGTCAATATAAACATGTGTTTTTAGCTAGAGCCTATGAGGTGCTGGCCGACGCTTTGGCTGTAGGCCCGGCATCTGCCTTAAACGGGATACCTGTACTTTTAACACCAACCCATAATCTGTGCGATGTTACACTAAATGCATTGAAAGAATTTGGGGTTACCCATGTAACAATCATCGGAGGAGAAGGGGCTATTAGTAAAACTGTTGAAAATCAGTTAAAAAACTATAATGTCAATCGAATAAGTGGTGCGGAGAGAGAGGACACGGCATTAGCAATCGCAGATGAATATTTTAAGAGTTCCGTTGGAGCAGTCATGGCGAATGGCTATGTGTACGCTGACGCATTGGTTGGAGGATACTTAGGGGCCTACTTTGGGGCACCAATTCTTTTAACGAATGCAAATACAATATCGGATCGAGTCATCAGCCATTTAAGAGAACAAACCACGGCAGCATTTGTCCTGGGTGGGTTAGCTCCAATAAGCGAGCCGGTCTATAATAAAATAAAATCAGCCGTTAGTGCAACGACAGCGCTGACAAAGGTAACGATCACTGGCAAAACAATCGCAGGATGCGAGCTGACCGCATCGGTGGAGCCGGTTGGAGCAAAAGTCACCTACCAATGGAAGCGATTGCAAACTTCTCCACAGTTAATCCTGACAGATATCTCGGGGGCCACGGCCAGTAAGTATACAACCGTTGAAGAGGATATTGGCTGGATGATCATGGTTGAAGCCAAAGGGGTCGGTAAATATCAGGGAACAAAGTCCACTAATACAAGTAAAATAACCCGAGCAGTTATTGTCGAACCAGAATTTGCCGGTGGAACAGGGACTATATTAGATCCCTATCAAGTGGCCACTGCGAAACACTTGGATAATGTAAGAAACCATTTAAGCAGTCATTTTATCCAAACAGCAAATATCGATTTAGGCGTAGCACCTTGGAATGTCGGTGAAGGCTGGAAGCCAATTTGGAAAAAAGAAACTAGTATCCCATCCTTGGCATTTAAGGGAAGTTATAACGGTAATTTTTACAAAATAACCGGACTCACCATCAATCGTCCGGAAGTGGATCATCAAGGTCTCTTTGGAGTAGTTTATAGCACAGGCCATTTAGCCAATATTGGACTGGAGAATATTAACATTGAGGGAGATAGTCGAATCGGTGGCTTAGTTGCTGAAAATAGTGGAACCATCGAAAAATGCTATGCAACGGGTTCCGTATCAGGTATTGTATTAGTCGGTGGTCTGGTGGGGTTTAACACTGCAACCATCACAGAAAGCTATTCGAACACGATCGTTAAAGGCAAAGGGTCTCCAACTGGCGGTCTGGCAGGGAGTAACATAGGAACGATTATGAATTCTTATGCGACAGGGTCGGTGGACGGCATGCCAAACATAGGCGGTCTAGTCGGTACAAATGTCGACGGCATTATAAAAAACAGCTATGCGACGGGTTTATCATCTGGAGTTGGGTTAAACAGAGGTGGCTTGATTGGAGTGAAGTCGCAGGGTACTTTTTCCAATAGCTATTTCGATAAAGATGTCACCATTGTCCGAGATGAGAGTGAGGGAAGAACAACTCAAGAAATGACGACAAAATCAACCTTTACTAATTGGGATTTTGACACTATTTGGTCGATTAATGGATCACCGGCTTCCTACCCTTATCTTAAATGGCAGAACTCCAATAACATTCCGTTTTCGAAACCAGAATTTGCCGGTGGAATCGGAACCGAAGCCTCTCCCTATAAAGTGTCGAATCTTATTCAATTGCACCGAGTCAGATATCACCTGGATCAGCACTTTATCCAAACGGCAGATATTAAGATGGAAGGTGTTTACGGTGTGTGGGAATGGGAGCCGATAATTTATTTTAGTGGCAGTTTTAATGGAAATGGGAAGAAAATTCAGGATCTGAGGATAGAGAATAACAATGAAAAAGCCCACGCTCTGTTTAGTATAACAACTAAAACTTCCAGGTTGAGTAATATCGAACTGACGAATGTCTTTATCAAAGGTGGTAGTTATATGGGAAGCCTTGTTACTACGAACTTAGGAACAATCGAAAACTGCAAGGCCCAGGGGTCAATTATCGGCGATGGCACAACCAATACTACTGTTTTAGGAGGTTTAATGCACACCAATCAAGGCACTGTCAATGGATGCTCTACTGATATTTGGCTGTCGCAAGGTGGAGTATATACAGGCGGTCTGGTGGGAATTAATAAAGGGCTGATCAGCAATTCCAGTGCGACTGGCGCGGTGGATGGAATAAATTCCACAGGCGGTTTAATTGGCAGTAACTGGGGCACCGTGGACACTAGTTATGCGACAGGGCTAGTTTGGGCATCTGGTGTAGACACCGGGGGCTGATTGGAGAAAACCGTGGGTTTATCCGAAATACCTATGCTAAAGGGGAAGTTGTCGGACTTAATAATGTTGGCGGCTTGGTTGGACGAAGTGACGAATTTAATTCCGAAGGGAAAAATGCATATATTAATCTTAGTTACGCCACCGGTAAAGTTACAGTAACGAATTCTGTGGGTAATAACTATGTCGCTGGAATCGTCGGTTATAACGATGGATGGGTTCAATACTGTTACTACGATAAAGACACAACCGGTCGAAACGATTCGGGAAAAGGCATTCCCAAAACCACAGCTGAAATGAAAAAGCAATCTACCTTCCAAAACTGGGATTTTACTAATACATGGCAAATAAACACGACTCCTGCGTCATATCCATACTTCCAATGGCAAGGCACAAATTAAACAGATCAAACTAAAATGAAAGAATAGGTAAGAAAAAGAACCCGCGACCATTGAATGAATGAATCAAGGTTTCCGGGTTCTTTTTGACGGAACATATTTAATTTTAACAACAGGATATGTTTGATTAGTATTGAATTTTTAATGGCTTGAAGAATTTAAATTGGATATATAATAATGATTGTAAAATTATTGTATTAAATTATTGTATTAAATTATCAAGAATTATATGTTGTGACAATGAATTAAGTTAAATTAGAGGAAATTTTTTAATGAATCCACGGAGACGCTTTGGGTTAATGATAATATAAATATATAAGACTGAATTTAAAAACAAATAATCAGCCTAAATTGATCAAGATTTTAAAACTAGTCCAAGTTGGGTCAAGAGGCCAAAAGCCTAAAGCCGGGTGACTAAATTTAAAACTAGGTTTATTTTGGCCCTTTCCATAAAATAGCAAAATAACGAATTATTTCACTTTAACTTGCGATTCGGGTTATTTTATGGGACGTTCTGATTTGTTTGGTTTTATGATGACCAGTTGTTACCATTAAATGTTATTGGCCACTACGTGTGAATATAATATTTATTTACCAAAGCGTATACGAGGAGGATTTTCGATGAACAAACCAAACCATACATCTTTAGTTACTATTATCTTGATGGTTTCAGTCCTATTTGTAGGATGTTCAGGGGCCAGCAATACAACTACTAAAACAGATACAAAAAGCGGTAGCGTTTCGATCTCGAATACAGATATTGATTTCAAATCGTCTGATAACCTTGAATGGCACGAAGCAAAAATGGCTCCGCTACCAAAACCCGATGCAAAAATAACGGCTCTGACTGAATCCATTGCTGAAAAAGTAACAGTCGTACACATTGGCTTTGATCAACCTGGATTAGTGCGAGACTATATCCAAAAAGTAAAAGCCCTTGGCTATAAAGAAATCACAATGACTGATCGAGACGGAACCATTGAATTTACTGGGTATATGAAAGATAACACGGAAGTAAATATAAACTATTTAGACATGGCTAATGCTGGCTTTATTTCTATGAAAAAAGATAGCATGGCTGCTAAAGACTACTATAAATAATAAAGAAATAAAAGTATGTACGCTTAGCGTATATTGTATATACAATAACAGCTAAGCGTATTTTTTTAATTCAACCCCTTATCAAAGCTAGTTTGCTGGTTGCCTTCATTGATAGATGATTTTTTTCATGGGTTTAGAGGATAAGTTATTTATTTAAACCCGTTTATACAATATTGTTTTCATGCAGTGGCTACCTGATAGATTACCTATTTTATTTGAATATTTGTTTGCTTCTTTATTTGCATAGCAATTGTTACTTAACCTCAAGTGGATCTCCAGTTTCATCACAGACTCAATTAAAATTATACAGCGTAAAAGATCTGCGAAGAAAATGGAGAATAGTTGAACTCAAATTCATTTTAAGGAGGAACCTAACAAATGGAAGAAAGACAGCGAAAATTTACAATTTTACATTCGAATGATATGCATGGGGATTTTCTGGCAGAGGTCCAAGAAGGCGATGGCGAACTAATTGGGGGATTGGCTCTTCTGTCAGGCTATTTGAACAAAGTCCGAGAAGAAGAGAAGAATGTTATCTTTGCAATTGCCGGTGATATGGTTCAAGGATCTTTGATCGATTCGGAATATAAAGGGATATCAACCATTGAGATCATGAATTATCTGTCACCGGATGTAGTCACGCTGGGCAATCATGAACTCGATTATGGTCTGCCGCACCTCTTATTTCTTGAAAAGGTAGCTAACTTTCCGATCATTAATGCCAATCTCTATATTAAGCAATATGGGAAAAGACTAATGAATCCCTATATCATTTTGTCCATCGATGGTTTTGACATCTTATTTATTGGAGTTACAACTGAAAAAGTAATGGATACACTGCTACTGGATCAATTGATCGGAACCTTTGTTTCAATTGAAGATGCGGCGCTTGAAATCGGGAAAATATGTAATGCCTATAAAAACAATGATATCGACTTGACCATTGCACTTACTCATATTGGATTCGATTCTGATATTGAATTGGCCAAACTCCTAAAACCGGAATGGGGCGTCGATATGATCTTAGGGGGGCATTCGCATACCGTACTAGACCAACCCGCAGTGGTCAATAATATCCTGATCGCTCAGGCTGGGGTCGGAACCAACCAAATCGGGCGGTTTGATCTAGTCGTTGACGATGAGACCAACTCAATTGTTGATTGGAAATGGGAACTGATCCCGATCAATAATAAACTGTCAGTACCGGATCAAGGTCTTGAGGAATTTATTCAC
The DNA here is from genome assembly GCA_049294805.1 of Clostridiaceae bacterium. Taxonomy (GTDB): domain Bacteria; phylum Bacillota; class Clostridia; order Clostridiales; family Clostridiaceae; genus JG1575. The sequence continues at coordinate 9,142 of JBAQDU010000130.1, read as the reverse complement.
AGTTATAAAACAAAAGTCGATGAAAAATACAATGCCATCATTACTCGATTTACAGAGGAACTGACTCACCCGGACCGAGAAGTAGAAACGACCCTGGGAAATATATTTGCAGATGCCATGGCCGATATGGCCGATACCGATGTGATCCTGGTGGGATCCGGTTCGATTCGGGCCAAAGAGCTCGGACCGGTCGTTACCCTGGGGACATTGAAAGCCTGCTTCCCCTACGATGACAGTCTGACTCGGTATTCGATCACCGGAAAACAGCTAAAAGAAATATTTGCCCATATTATGCGAAGTGAAAATAGAAACGGAGAAGGTGAGTGCTTCCAGATCAATGGAAAGGTGAAAGCAGTTTATTCAGATTCAACAGCAAAGTTAGTTTCAATTACGGTGGATGACAAACCGGTAGTTGATACACAAATTTATTCGATAACGCTGCAAAGTTATCATGTGGTAAATTCAGTGGCGAATTTGGGTCTTTTGCAGGATGACCTGTTGCTGCTGCGGGATCCCAAAGTAGTTTCTACCTCAGCCTACCAAGTTTTAGAGGAATGGTTTAGACGCCATCCTAATGTCAACCGAAAAATCGAAGGGCGAATTGTGTTTCAAGAATAAGCCCGAAATAAATTTCAATTTTATCCTTTAAATACACCTACTCAAACCCCAATGATGAATTCAAGGGTTGATGTTGACCTCACACCCTAGAAAAAAAGGAAAAACTTTAGGTTTCCACTAAGATAGTTGATGAGACAACGATCCAAACAATTGGTCAAATAAAATGTAAGGCTATTCCTTAGACTCGATGATCCGATTGAGTCAGGGAAAGCCTCTTTTTATTTTATTGGAAAGAAAACGCAGGATCCTCGTCCCTGTGGTATGACTATGCCGGTAATGATCCGTTAGCTTGGATAGTTGGCCAAAGAAATGCAATCAATCAGGTTAAAATGATTTCACTAGATTTCACTGGATTTCAAGAGTTTTTCTTAGAGTATCGGCTGTCCAATTAAGAATATGCACAATATTCCAGGGGTTTTTATGAGAATTTACTTTTAGAAGTCATGGGATTAAAGTATGATTAAATCAAGGATTAATAGCTTAATTTTTAAGTTGAAAATCACACGAAGTGGTATGTGATGTAACTAAAACCTGTTCAGGTTATGAGGGTTATAAATAAACAGAGTAAGGGTATGATCCGGAATCATAAAGAAGAGTCATCTTTGATCGAGCAGTTTAGATCATTAGCGTGACACGACTTCCGGCACAACCTTAGAAATCAGATCAGTGACGTTCAATACGAGGAGGGGATGGTATGGGAAAGATTTTGAGGCGACTTATTCGAAGTCATTGGATCAGGATCAGTACAGATATCATTATTGTGGCGATGATGACCGGTTGCAGTCTGCCCCCAAAACCTGACAATGAACAAATTTGGCAGACTATTGTGACATACCAGGCTCTTCAACTTGATCCACCGGCCATTATTCGTGATGGGATGCAGGTCCCTCAGCGAAGTTTTGGACGGGCTGGTGCGGTTCTATGGACACAGGATCATAGGATCCAACGAAATTATCAGATCCGCTATGATAAACCCGAAAATACATTTACTGTGATCAGTTGTGAGACCTTGGAGCTAGGGGCCGATGGTGTGTATCGTCGGATTGATTGACTTGGGATTTAATGATTCAAGGATTAGTTAGCTTGGTCTTATTTCCAACCTATATTTTGGAGCAATGAGGATATTTCTTAATCGAGGGGGGATTAAAATGCGATGCCCGAACTGTGGAAAAACAATATCCAAAAAAGTCAAATTTTGCCGATATTGCGGAGAAAATTTGGAGGAGAAATCAGAAGTTAATAATCGACTTGAAGAACTTTGTTTGACTTGCAAAAAAGTGCGTGGAAAAGACACGGATTTTTGCAGTAATTGTGGCAACCCTTTTCCAGAAAGTATAACACGGTCAAAAAGTTCAGAGGTAAAACCAGAGGGTGAGTCCATCGATCCTCGATCAGAGCAAGTCAAATCCCTAGAGCAAGCAATAATAACCAAAGCGAAAGCTATAAAAGCCGGATCCGCCGGGCTGATGCCAAAGACTTCAGATGAGTCTATTTCAAAACCGGCCGATGTTAACAGATCATCATCGCCCAAATCCGCGAAACAGCCACCTGTCAAAGTCTCAAAAGGCTCGAAGCCCGTCCGATCAAAATCTAAAGCCGGGTTATTTTTAAAAACCATCCTGGCTCTAGGCATCGCGTCGGTTTTAGTGGTCCAATGTTTGCCGGAATTGTTCCTCCAAAAACCACCTAACTCAACTACAGCCGGACCGAGTCAGACCGGGACGAAGCCTTATCGGGAGAATCCGTTCCCAACGGTTTCAGTTACTGCCAAGGAGCTGGCGATTTCGGGGGAGAAAGTAATGACCGGCCCCAATGAGCCAATTGTCTCGGCCTCCGGAGTGACCGTAGACTTTGGTCAATACAATCTGACTGACTCAGCCGAGTTGGAGGTGGCGCGGCTTCCGGTGAAGACCGATGAAGCGGCCGGGGTTGAATTTCAAGTTTATAACCTGACATTGGATGGAATGGGCGCCGCCGATGAATTTACAACCTTGGTGGATGTCACATTGCCCTATGATCCCAAAGGGATCGATCCGGATAATGAGGCAACTGCAGTCTCCGCCGGCTGGTATGATGAAGCCTCCGGCCGATGGATCATCTTGCCGTCCACGGTTGATGTGGCCAAGCACACCATTACGTTCCAAACAGCCCATTTCTCGCCGAAAGCGGTATTGATCAATAAATTGAACCAGGGGACCAAGCTATTTTACTATGAGAATGGTAGCTACGAGGGGCCCACCACAAAAGTCTTGGTCGATACCGGTGCATTGATCACTGAAATGCGCAAGATCGAATCCAATGCCTTTGGTCAGCTGATCCGAGACAAGTCCGTGCCGACCAATGAAATGGTGGATACGGGACTGGGATTGACCAATGTCCTAACCAGCGGAGCAGACTATGGTTCATCCTTAAAAGAAACACTCCTGCCGGCCCTGGGCCCGGTGGCCAGTTCTCTGAAAAATAAGCTGTTGGTCGTCGGAACTGCAGCAACTTTCCTGAAGGTAGTGGATCAGTATAGCCGGGGCGTGGACAGTTATAAAATTTTTCGAGATAACGTCCTGGATAGTCTGGAAATTTTAGTCAGTGGGGTAGCGGTTGTTTATGGATCGCCCCTGTTCGTAATGGTAGGAGCAGGCATCTGGGCAGTGGGGATCTACGACCAGGCCACCTATGATCCCGATGACATCACCACCTATCGAAATAAACTAGAGGAAGTTTATAATGCCTTCACCCAGAGCCAGATCATCTATAATCTGAGAACGGCTGATACTCGATGGGCCGTGGCGAGTTCAAACCAGGCGGCTCCGCTTAGTTCCGATGAGATCCGGTTGAACTCCAAAGCTGCCTGGGCCTTGGCAGTCAAGTCGATTTACCTGCAAAGTAAGGGTGAGCCTCAGAAAATCAAGGATCGGGTCGATACGTTGGTCCAGGCGGTTGCCGGACAATTCTGGTCACTCTATCGCAAAGATGCCCCCACCCTATACCACTGGATCGACCAAGACAGCGGATTACTTTCTCCCTCAGCAATTGCCCGACTGGATCTGTCTTGGCCTACACCAAGTGATGCGGCCGAGACGATCAGTCAACTCCAGGCCAGAGAAAAGATTCGGCTTCATGACTGTCTCCAGGATATTTATGCCAAGATGAGTGAATTTGAGATCGATGAACTGCGCCGGCAATATCTGGAAAGTGTATTGGACTTGGCGGATGAGTATAACAAAACCATGCATTTTGAACTGGTCGACGAAAACCTCAAAGAGCCGGGTTTTGCCAATTCGGCATTGTCGTCCAAAACTTTCTATATCGCAGCCAAGGGAAACTTGGCCCAGGATTTCAAAATAACCCAGCGTCCGAAGGATTCCAATGAGGTCTTTACTTGCAATGTCTATCATTACATCTTGGCAGGAATGCCCACCGAGGTCCATATGTATCCATTTGATGGAGATTTTGCGGTACGTGATGCAGAGTTTAGTTTTGAACCCCAAATACCGGTGACCAAAGTGTCGCTTCAGGGGGTTCCTCAAGTGGAAGTTGGCATCATCGAAGTCGCTGGACCACGGTCCTTAAGTTTTGATGGTTATAATAATGATTCCGGAACCGTCAAAGTTGAATTTAACCTCTATTATCGCGATGGGTTCCCCACCGATTCCCTGATCACTTTTAATTTCGGGACGGAAGACATGGTTTATAGCGGGACAGCTCAATATGGGGATCATCTCCCCGATGGGCGCTGGCATATGGTGACAGACTATAATTATTATAAAAATGGAACATATCACCCGACATTTCAACTAGTGGATAAAGATGGGAAAGTATTAGGTGAAGACAGTATTTCGATTTCGATCAGTGGCCTTTGGGACGAGAAAGATGGCTATATCACGAATCCCTGGATCCCTGAAGGGGATACAAGTCCATAGTAAGGTTATGGTCAATGATCAATGATCATTGAAACCAAGATTTGAGAAGAGTATCGAAAATGACCCAGAACCGACCGGAGGTCCTTCAATATAAAATTACCGGATAAAACTTAATGGACCTAGGGTGGTTATAAAAATGGAAGGAGAAAAAATGAGCGGAAATAGAAAAGCTGCCTTGGGCTTATTTGTTATGGCCCTGGCAGCTCTGACTGGATTTTATGGATATGCTCAACTCACCGGTGATGTACAAGGGTTCGAAGCCGGCCAGTGGACGGCTTTAATGCTCTTAGTCTTGGCCATATTAAGCCTCGTTAAATTTAAAGTCTGATTCCCCAAAAGGATTGTAGAAGTGGAACTATGCATTACTTGCTTTTGAGCAAAGGAGTCCCACAGGCTCGGCAGAAATTGTCGCGAGTATCATTGATATAGGCACAGGTGGGACAAAATAAGATTTCATCTTGACTCTTGTCAAACTTTTCAATGAAACGCAGATCAGGTCGGTTGTGGTGGCGGATCTTATCGCCAACTGTGTAATAATCAAACTCAAGGGAAGATGCCATGGGAAGGCGGAAGGTTGTGCCCTCATCACTTAAGATCACGAGGGCGGGCTGACCATGATCATAGTTGGAGTTGATGCTGCCTTGTTTTTCAATGATGATTCCACTCCACTCTTTGCCTTGGCGCTTGGTACCGCGAATTGCGCTCCAAGCGATTAGAAAAAATAATAGGGAAAGGACTGAAATGACGACAAAACCTTCTCGATCCAAAGCGATCTGTTTGGACAGGATCATTCCGGCGACGATGGCTAGGATCAATCCGCTGGTAAAGACAATAATATAAACCCGTTGGTTTGCCTGATAACGAGAATACTTGGAATCATCAGCTGGCTGAGCCCAACCGATGCCGGCTGCGCCTTTGGCAGAAGTCTTACCATAGGGCTCGTCCAAAGCCAGGTCAAATTGACAGTTAGAACAAGGACCCCCTTGCTGGAGAAGTCGGGTGCCACATTGAGTGCAATAAAAAGTTTTCTCGAAAGCCATGGGATCCCCCTTTGAATTTGATGATCGACCGGATTGGGTTGTTGCAATCATTATAGCTAATCCAAGAGACGATTTGAAGCCAAACCTGAATAAACCAATGTCAAGAACCAGGCAAGTGTGGGTCCTGATCAGATGATGCCCGTGCCCGCATCACTTGGTTTTCTTGGTATAATAAAGCCAATCTGGATTCATGTAAGAGTCGACAAATTAGAAACTAGATTTAAAAAAATATTTAACGAGATAAAAAATTCGGACATTGACGAGGAGGACACGAAATGTTTTGTGAAAAATGTGGAGCAAAAGGATTATCTGACGCTAAATTTTGTGAGAAATGTGGAGCTCCAATGGCAACTGGATCCTTTGAAGAAACGGGTTTGGATGAATCCTTAGCTGAACCGAGTGAACCAACAAATCAAAGGATCGCTCAGATCGATGAAGCGATGGAGTCCCAAGACCCAGAGAGAGTCCGAACAGACTCCAGCCAAAAGAAACACCAATCCTCATCTTCTACTGAGAACTTGCGTAACAGCCGAGAATGGCTGTACGAATTTTCCTTATGGAAAAATCCAACGATTTTGATCTCGACGGCAAAAGTATTGCTGATCGGTTTATCAGCACCGACCCTTTTGATGTTTTTTCTGACCCTAAGTGAAGAGGGCATCGAAGAAGCACTTCGGGTCACGATATCAATTCTGGGCATCGGACTGGGCATTATGGCAGTCCTTCTCCTATTGGGATATGTTCTGACCGGATTGCTCCAGGGTGGGAAATACATCGTACTCTTTCAGATGGATGATCAAGGGGTCAACCACATCCAGCTTCAATCTCAGTATAAAAAAGCACAGGCCATGGGGTTTCTTACGGCTTTGGCCGGAGTATTTTCGGGGAATCTCACAACGGCCGGAGCCGGTTTAATGTCAGCGACGAAACGAAACCTCTATACGAGTTTCCGAAAAGTAAAATCAATCAAGATAGCTCGATCTCGCCATACCATCTATCTTAATGAAGGGATGGTTAAAAATCAGATTTATGCATCGTCGCAGGACTTTGACGGGATCCTTGAGCATGTTTTAGCACGATGTCCAAAGGATGTTCGAGTCCTTGGTAAATAAGGGGGATCTCCCTCTTTTGGCAACCAAGTCTATTCAACCAGAAAAAAACGCTCTTTCAAATGAACCTTCAAATCTTGACGATACTGTTCGCTCTGGTCTTATCCCTTGATCAAGTAACGGGAGGCAATGAGAAATCTCCCAACCCTTTATTTAAAATTTGAAATCATTCGGGCTGATATTTACAAAAACGTGAAAAATTATACATTGAAATTTAAATTGTTTCATCCTAGCATTAATATAGACCAGCAAATAAATTGGTTTTGATTGGTCCTGCTTTGTCTAGTCCAGTTTGTATTTCATGGATCAAAATGTCTTAATTACGCACAGTCAATGCATGACACTGCAAACCGCAAGAAAACTTGTTAATAACACTGCTAACCAAGTTAATTTGATTAAACGAAAAATGGAGGATATTATGAACCATTTACCAGAACAAGCATTAGTATTGATCCCCGGTGGAACGTTGATTACAAAAACCCCTGAAGAAGGCCGGGCATTGGCCATGTTGATTGCCCGTCATACGATCCACAACATCCAGCCGGATCTTGATGTGTTGAAGGAAGGTCGTAAAACCTATGCGAATGACCCCCTTGGCCTCACAGCGGCCAGCCAAGTGGTTGCCATTGAATTTCAAACCATCGCTGCTGCAAATAATTATTGGAAATAAAAGATCGCAAAAAAAGACATTGCGAGGATACACTGATCATTGTATTCTCTGTTAAAAATGAAATAACTAGCATGAATTAAAGGCTTTTTACCTTTATCTTACATTTAGCTAAAAACCATTTTTAGAGAGATGAGAAAAGGGATCATTGCTGCACCTGGCATCCTGGGTGTATAGACTTCATAATTGAAAGAAGGAGTTGTTCAACCATAAACCTCAATTGAACAACTCCTATTTTTTGTTTTATATACAAGTTATGGATTTAATTTAGGGTAGTTCTCTTGGTATGTTCAAAATGAAGTAAAGGCCAATACCGGCGAGTTGTAAAATTAAGTGAAAGAAAGTGGCCCGTAGCTATGCGGTATAATGTAGGTGTCTAAACAAACATTAAGGAGCACAGCTATGAGCCAACTATATTCTACCATTTCAATTACCAGAAAGAAATACTCCCACTTGACCTACCAGGACCGCCAGAAACTTGAAGGACTAGTTCGATCCAATCATCTGCGCTCCAAGAAAAACAAAGTGACCCAAAAGCATGTGGCTAAAGTCCTTCAATGTAGCGAAGCTACACTTAGCCGGGAGTTGACAAAAGGTCGAGTCGATCTGATGAACTACGATCTGACCCCCTATGTTTCGTATTCCGCAGAGATTGCCCAGAATGCTTATGACTATTCTGCCACGAATAAGGGGCCTAAACTCAAAATTGGTCACGACCATGAATTCGGGGACTATGTAGCCCAAAAAATTCTCGAGGAAAAATGGTCACCAGATGCCATCATAATGGATTTGAAAAAGAAAGAGGTCTCCCCAGTCAAGACCATGGTTTCGACCCGAACTCTCTACAATTACATTAGTAAGGGGTACATCGCCGGAGTTGGAAACACGGACCTTCCAAGAGAAGGAAAGCAGACCAGGAGGTCCTACAAGCGCGTACAACGCGCAAACAAGAACCTGGGAGCCCCCATCATCACAGAGCGCCCTGTGGAAAGCACTGAGCGCAGTGAGCCTGGTCACTGGGAAATGGACTGCATTGTCTCTGGGAAAGGAAAGGGCCTGGCTGCTCTACTGACGTTGAATGACCGCATGACGAGGGAGAGTCTGGTTTTCAAGCTTGCCCGCCAAACCAATGCGGAAGTCATTAAGGTGCTCAATCGTATCGAGCGAGGGATGGGACGGGTAAAATTCAACGAGCAATTCAAATCCGTGACAGTGGATAACGGTTCAGAGTTTCTGGATTGGAAAGCTCTCCAAAAGTCAGTGACTGGCAGTAAAAAGCCTCGAACAAAGATTTTCTTTTGCCATCCCTACAGTTCTTGGGAGAGAGGGACCAATGAGCAAAACAATGGACTGATCCGGTACCACATCCCCAAGGGAGCTGCGATCAAAGTATACACCCACGCACAAATAAGGGAACTCCAAGAGTGGCTGAATAACTACCCAAGAAGAATTCTGGGTGGATTGACGGCAAACGAGTTCAAAGCCCAGTATAATCCTGGCAGGATGTAGGATCCCTCGCCCGAGCCCACTGGTCAAGGCCAGGCCCAATAGGGTTAACAGCCCTGACCAAAGGTCTCGGCCGAGGGGAAAGTCCTCATCCAGGATGAACCTATATTAATTTAAGCTTAGCTAAAAATCTCTTTCACTTTAAATTGCAATTCGTCTTCTGGCGGGAATTGGCTTACTTTACTTGACTACTTACAAAAATCCCATTAAACTATTTTATCGTATGCCTTAATAGTTAAATATTTTGTATTTTTTTCAAAATTAAGCCTAAGAACAGCTTTGTGT
>JBAQDU010000129.1:0-26523 GCA_049294805.1 Clostridiaceae bacterium | reverse complement strand
TTCTTCAAAATCAGATTCCTTATTAAACACCACAGTTTATTCACCTCCTATACAAACATTTTTTCAAGCATGGACTTCTTAATATTCATCAACTTATCTAACTTACGTTGATGAAGGGTGATAAGGTTGTCGAGGTTTTGAAAGTACTCTCCAATTAGCTTTTGTTCGTCCAATGGAGGTACATAAGTATCTATTTCTGAGAACTCAGTTTTATTAACTATTTGCATTGTGCCAGATGCTGCCGTGCGTTTCATTTTATCTGACCATAATGTACTTTCAGCAAGCAAAAAATACGGGTGATTTTCCTTTTCGTTGGGCAATAATCCATTAATCTGTTGATTGAAACTTCCAGTAGTACCAAGCATGGTGTTCTTTCCTATACTTGCAATACAGGTAACCAAAATTGTGTTCTTTGGCACTACACGAGCAACTTTTTGACCTTCATTTGTTATGTGTTTTGCAGTGCGAAAAGTTACATTATCTGAAATGTCAGTGGGGGTAACCCAAGGTATTCCATTTTCAGAATAGTATGCTTTGACCTGAGTAGAAGGAGTCGATCCAGTTATAATCGAACCAAGTTGTGAGAGCTTACGCTGTTCCCAAGCATCAGTAAATCCTGCAAAGCGAATTTCAGGCACGTTTTTTCCATTTTGGGGGAACATTTTTTCAAGCATTGCTTTCTTGATATTGTTTAATTTTGAAAGCTTACGCTGATGAAGGGTGATAAGGTTGTCGAGATTGCGGAAATATGCACCGATTTGTTCTTGTTCATGCCTCAGCGGTGGTATACGAACTTCCATTTCCGCCAAGTCATTTGCATTTATCGCAGGGTAGCTTGTACCTGTGCATCTATCTAAAACAGCTTTCACAAGTAGGTCTGTCTGGACAAAGCTCAAAAGAAGATAACCATCAATATTAGGGCGCATTTGTGCATACCCAGTAGAGAAAACATAGGTATTATCAGTCTTTTCAAAGAGATAATTGTTTCTTTGATACGGGCGCACAGTTTGATAAAAGAGGTCCCCGAATTGCGCTAAACGCTGCGCTCTAGACGGTGCTGTTATCTTCGTTTCCTCTCTGTGAAAAATCATCTCCGTACCAACAACAGACTCTAAATCGACATACTCAAAAACTTCCGGCAACTCGGCTTTTGGATTGAAGTCCGCTATGTCACCCAACTTACGCTGTTCCCAATCGTCAGTAAACCCTGCAAAGCGAATCTTTGGTGTTTTACTATTTTGTGTCATTTCATTCACCTTTTAACAACGCTTTGAATTCGCTGAGCCCTTTTATGTCATATTCGTTGCCAACGAGATCGTCAATGAGTGTAGAAAGTAGTGATTCTGTTTCCTGGATTTCTGATTCGAGAGCAGAGTATGTAAGAGTGTACTTCTCGGAAAGAATTTTAATTTTAGCTAATAAATTTTGAATTACTATATTGGGGAGTTGCCGAATACTTTTTGTAAGTGGAACAATCCATTTTTGGTGAAGTAATTCAAATGCTTCATCATCGGTTAAAGATTCAATAGTTTCTTTTGTTTTCATAAGCAATGAATTTGTTTCAATTTTTATTTGTGATTTTAGTTCTCTTTCTTCGGTCATTAACATGCTTACTTTTATGAATTTAGCTTCAAAGGATTCTTCCGGGAATTCAAAACCAGATTGTAATGTTGCTAGATAAGTTGAAACTTCTTTTTTGCTATAGGTTCCATCGTTACTTGCTTCCATATTCGACCATGTTATTTCATTATGTTTTTTAGTGAAGATAAGTTTATCAGTTTTCTTAGCTATAGCAGCATAATTGATAAGTGCCTTGATTTCCCTAGAATCAACTTCTGCATAGATCTCATTTAATTTATTCCCAATTTCTTTTGCAACAAAGAAATCTCCATTGTCGTTGATCACACTTGATTCCTTTTCTTCTTCAGAAAGTGAATCAAGGATCTCGGCTATTTCTACTGTGATTTCTGCCAAACGATTTTCCTTTTGCTTCAATGCCGCGTAATCTTCTAAAAGCAATGTTTGTTGAACAAGTTCAAATGGAATAATATGACCAATCCAACCATCTTGGACTTCCTCTTCATTGTTGCCCTTCTTCTTGATGATCAAGTTGGGATCAACTTTTTTAACGGCACTGAAACCTTCGGTCTGAATCACTTCAAGGTCGATTGAAGTTTTCGCCCATTCATCATCCAATAACTGATAGGCTTCATACCGATTTATTAGCGGGATCGAATCGAGTCGTTTGAAAATATCGGAACATAAAACCACGATTTCTTTTGAAATGTTAAGAGTTGTCAGGTTCTCTAACAGTTCACTTTTTAGGAATTCATCAAAGCGTTCGAATGCATCCATAAATCTCGCCGAAAATGTTTTGACTGAAGGATGTCCCTTCACAAGCTGCTCCATCGAGCCATCTGCAAGCTCTACATAAGGACCGTCCCCTTTTTTAAACAAGGTTTCTTTTAATTGTGGGAATGCAGTCCAATATTCGTCTAAATCCGCAATTTCACTGATCGGAATGCCACCGAACATGGAGGCGTAGATATCCCAACTTTCAGTGCTTTCAGATGAATCGACATACCGTGGGATATTCAAATTATAATCATTTAGGCGAATTTCTTCGCGGGTGACTTTATTCGAGAATTTATCCACTTCGGCCCTTGAGATTACAGCATCGGCGATCTTTTTAATATCCGAGGCTCTGAGTTTATTATTAGTACCAACTTTACTAAAATTTTTGGAGGCATCAACGATTAAAATGTCCGTATGAACACGTTTTTGCTTTAAAACCATGATGACCGTTGGAATTCCTGTACCAAAGAAAATATTGGCAGGCAGTCCGATGATTGCATCGATGTGATTGCTTTCAATCAAATTCTTCCGGATTTGGCCTTCTTCGCCACCTCGGAATAAAACACCGTGTGGCAAGACAATCGTCATTATGCCATCCGGTTTTACGTGGAATAAGTCATGGAGTAAGAATGCGTAATCTGCTTTTGATTTCGGTGCAAGACCAAATCGAGCGTAACGCGGATCGGTTTCTCTATTCGTCGGATCCCAATTCTGCGAATATGGGGGGTTTGAAACCACCACATCGACATAAAGCGGATCATATGTTTCAACCCGATTGGATTCATCAAAGTAAGGCCAATCCTCTTCTAAGGTGTCGCCATTACGGGTCACAATATTATCCGGAAGGATGCCCCGCATAACTAAATTCATTCGGGTTAGGTTATAGGTATTTTGCTTTAGCTCTTGGGCATAATACTTAATATTATTTTCATCATCAATATGCTTGGCAACGGATTGACCAATATTAATCAGTAACGAGCCAGACCCACTGGTAGGGTCATAAATCTTGATTTCTTTGCTATCTTTCATGTGATCAGCGACTATTTCAGACATAAGGAGTGATACTTCATGAGGTGTATAGAACTCTCCTGCTTTTTTGCCGGCATTAGCAGCAAACATGCTGATTAGATATTCATAGATGAATCCAAGAATGTCGTAGTCCTGCTTTCCATCCATGGGAATGTCTTTGATCAAATAAAGCAAATCACTAATGGCCTTCGTTCGTGCACCAGAGCTTTCGCCCAGTTTACTCAAACCAGTCTGGAGTGTATTAAAGATCCCTTCAAAGACTTTTTTATGAGATGGATTGATCATTCGATTAAAGGCTGATATGGCATCCGTGACATTTGATACATCAAAATCTTTGCCTAACTTAAGCCAAGTTGAGAATAAGTCTTTGTAGGAAATAAAATATCCAATGTTCTCACGGATAAATTTCCGGCTTTCCGCCCCTTCTTCTATATCCTCTTCCAACGACTCAATGTCGGATTGGGTAAAGCCATTTGCCTTTAGAAATTTTAATTCTTTATCCGATAAATACTTGTAAAATATAAATCCTAAAATATAATCCTTGTATTCATTCGCTTCAATCTTTGAGCGCATCTTATTTGCTGATTCCCAAATCTTAGTAGCAAGTTGTTGTTTGTTCATGTTGACCCTTTCGCACATTCATGTATTTACAGTATCTTTAGGTTTTGTATCATTAAAAAAGGCTTAATGCTAAGCGATTCACTATTCCATTGTATCCCATTATTACATGGTATCTCGACATTTTGACTCCATGAAATCTGACTTCTTCTGAATTCATAATACTAAGCCAATAATTACTTCTGCAAGGATGAGTTTTGAACTATCCGTAGGTAGGGCAATATCACATTTGAGAATTCAAATGTGATATTGCTGAATTTATTGAATTTAATGAATTTAATGAATTTATATTTTTAGTTATTTTCGTTTATACATTATAAAATTACTGTTGTGAAACCAAAGCGCCAAGGAGTATCGAATAAAGTTTAGCCTCGGCTGTATCAGCTCGAGAGACTAATAGAACTGGGATCTTTGCACCCATGATGATACCGGCATTGGTGGCATTGGCAAAGAAACTCAACGTCTTGCCCATGATATTGCCGGCTTCAATGTTTGGCATGATGATAATATCCGCATCACCAACCACTTCGCCGGTGATCCCTTTATGTTTGGCCGCTTCTTTGGAAATGGCATTATCCATAGCCAAGGGCCCTTGAATCACACAGCCGGTGATTTCACCACGCTTGTTCATTTCTTCAAGCTCTCGCGCATCTAATGTACACGGCATTTTTTCATTGACTTTCTCAACGGCACAGACCGGTGCTACTTTAGGATTGACAATGCCTAGTTTATGAGCAACTGCCACCGCATTTTTAACAAGTTCGACTTTTTGTTCCAGCGTCGGGTAGGATACCATACCGCCGTCGGTGGTCAATAACAGCTTATGGTAGAGCGGAATGTCATAGATCATGACATGGGACAGGACTGGGGAGCATTTTAAATCGAATTCTTTATTTAAAACTTCTTTTAAGAGGGTCTTCGTTTCCAAAAGCCCTTTTAGGATCATGTCGGCTCGGCCCTGGTTAGCTGCTTTGCAGGCTAAGTGAGCGGATTCTTCGGGGGATGCTGTCCCAACGATTTCAATATCCTGGATATCGCCTAATAAGGCTCGGATCTTGGCTTCATCGCCAAATAAAATCGGTGTGACAAGACCCAGTTTTTTTGCTTGGAGAACGGCCTCGATGACGGGTTCATCTTCAGCTGCGGCAACCGCTAAAACAGCCGGCCGAGCGAGTTTAACATCTTTCATCTGTTCAAATCGGGTGATCATGAATTTCTCCTTTTATGATCTTAATTTGGAGGTGGAACTATTTTTTTGAGTTATTTGTTCAAGACTGCTTTGATCTAAGCTGCTTTAGTCTACTTTTTAAACTTTGGATGCTCTACTTTAGAGTCCCTAACTTGATCTAGTTGCTTTAATGTGCTCAGTTGCTTTATTTCTGGTTGACCATACTCGGTTTGATATCAGCTAAAGTAGCTGCTCCAGTTAAGAGCATCGTGCTCTTTAGTTCATCTTTGAGCCGATCAACGTACATGGCAATTCCTTCGCTACCCCCGCCGAATCCGTAAGTCACAAATGGCCGGCCGATCATAACACCATCAGCACCCAAGGCCAGCATTTTAAAGACATCGACCCCGTTGCGGACGCCGCCGTCTACTAGTATGGTCAACTTACCTTTTAAGGCAGCAACGATGGGAGGCAGTGCCTCAGCAGTGGCTCTGGCGTAGTCTAGGACGCGTCCACCATGGTTAGACACAACGATGCCCTTGGCACCGGCTTCGTAGCAGGCAACGGCATCCTCGACGGTCAGAACCCCTTTAATGATAAACGGCAAGTCGATCTGATCCATGAGTTCTTTTAATTCACCCTTACTTTTCGGAAATACACCCATGCCGGGTTCATTCATCATGATCAAGCCGCAGCCATCCAGATCAGACCCAATAACGGGTGAGTTGACTGGATTGATTTTAGTGACTCGCTTTAAAAGCTCTTGGTTCAGCCATGGTTTAATAAAAACCAGTGCTTTCGTGCCGGATTCCTCTAAGTAATTCAAGCCATTGAGCATGATTTCTTCTGATTTGGCGTCGCCTAAGGACGCCAGGATACCCGCCTGTTGGCAGCCTGTTGCAAATACTTTAAAAAATTCAAGATCCGTCAGTTTACCACCCATGCTATTGACGGTTCCCGTCATGGGTGCGCCGAATACCGGCAATGCCATCTTTTGACCGAAGAGCTCACAGCTCGTATCGGCTTCCTTGACGTCATGGACCACTCTCATATTAATGGAGATGGCGTTTACTGCATTGTAGTTATTGATAAAGGACGCTCCGGTCCCTTTGCCGCCCATTCCGGGCACTTCGCCGCGGCAGGCGACGCCGTTGCATTCGGGACAGACCCGGCAAGCCGGCATCAATAGTTCTCTGGCCTTGTTTCTGATTTCTAGATTAGTCATGGTTCCTCCACCTGGATTAATTTAAGTTTGACGAATCGTTTCTCCAGTGTTCTTTGTTTTACATGGATCGTATATTTTTTTTATAATCCACCAGGAGTTCCTGGAAATTATCCTCGCTATAGACTTTAATCCCAGCTTCCCGTAATAAGGCAGCGGTCAGGCCGGTTCCTGGAATGATCGTCCCGGTATGGCTGCCATCATAGACTTGAGTCAGACCGCAGGAGGGGCTCCGTTCTTTTAACACCGCTGCATGGATGCCGTGGTCTAAGCAGAAAGCTAACGTAGTTTGCGCACCCCGTAAAAATTCCGCCGTTACCGATTGACCCGTTTTGGTAAATACTCCACCGACTTTTTTGTTTAATATTTCGATGGAAGTTCCGTTGAGTTCGGCTGGGTCCCTTGGAACCGGCAACCCGGCGGCAACTTCGGGACAAAGTTTAAAGACTTCATGGGTTTGATATAGGGCTTCAATGCCTCCGACCGGTTTTGCCTTCCCGTCGTAGCGAACCGGGTCTCCGACTAGGCAAGCGCTGACTAGAATCTTCATCACTTGATCTCCACCATGGTGACCCCTGCCCCGCCTTCCCCGTATGCACCGGGCCGGCTCGTTTTAACATGGGGATGTTTTTTAAGGAGCTGATTGATCCGGGTCTTTAAGACGCCGGTACCGACCCCGTGGATGATGGTGACTTCTTTTAAATTAGCCAAGGCCGCTTCATCTAAATACTGGTCCGTTCGATAAGCGGCTTCTTCCCCGTCGAGTCCCCGTAGATCCAATGACGCCGATACTTGGCGCAGGTTAAGATTTACGGTTCGTCTGGCAGCTTTGGCTTCCTTTTTCATTTCTTTGGTCGTTTCCAAGTCCCTCACATTGGCATTCATTTTGATGATGCCGGCCTGAACCATGAGATTGCCATCCTTATCCGGCCAACTCAACACAGAGACTTTTTGCCCAAATCCTCGATGCATAAAGTCAGCGCCAGGTTTGATGCTCTTTAAGAATTGATCGCTGACGCTGGGTTTGGACCGGTCCGTTTTGTCATCATCCTCTTCAATGAGTTCCAGAGTATCGCGCAGTTTCTGACGGTTTTTTTCAAGCTCCTGGCGAATGTTGCCCGAGAATCCACTGGTTTCTAAATTACGAATCGTTTTTAAAATCGAATCGGCCTCTTCTTTGACTTCGCGCAGGAGGTTACGTGCCTCCCGCCTGGCTTCATCGATCTGCTTTTGACGCTGAGTCTCGATATTAGCCAGCTTTTCATCTAATTTTTGTTCTTTTTCTTCCAATTCCAAAAGCACCGCTTTACTTTTTTGAGCGTCCTGACTGGCGCTGATGTTGGATTTTTGCAAGTTTTCAATGAGGTCTTCAAACTTTAAGGAATCCTCCGTGATGAGTTCTTTTGATTTTTCAATGATGTCATCGGATAACCCCAGCCGTTTGGAAATCAAGAACGCATTGGATTTGCCCGGCACCCCGATCAAAAGCCGGAACGTGGGCCGCAAAGAATTAACGTCAAACTCCACTGAGGCATTTTCGACGCCTTCCGTGCGCAGGGCATAGGCTTTTAATTCTGAATAATGGGTGGTGGCGATGACTCGGCTGCTGCGCGAGCGCAGTTCCTCTAAGATCGCCATGGCCAGAGCCGCTCCTTCGGTGGGATCTGTGCCGGCGCCTAATTCATCAAAGAGGCAAAGACTCGTCTCATCGGCTTGGGCCATGATGCGGACGATATTGGTCATATGGCTGGAGAACGTCGAGAGATTTTGTTCAATGCTCTGTTCATCGCCGATGTCGGCGAATATTTCATGGAAAAAGGCCACATGGGAATGTTCATTCACCGGGATCAAGATCCCCGACAGCGCCATGGCATGGAGCAATCCAACGGTTTTTAACGTCACGGTTTTTCCGCCGGTATTGGGACCGGTGATGACAAGGCTTGTAAAATTCTCCCCGATATAGATGGTCGAAGGTACCACCATTCGCTGATCGATCAGCGGATGACGAGCACTGTAAAGGTGGAAGGTGCCGTCATCACGAATTTCTGGCGCCAGAGCGTCGATGCGCTGGGCATACTTGGCCCGGGCAAAAACTGAATCCAGGAAATAGATGATATCGGCATTCCGTTTCACGGCTGGATGGTTATCGGTGACTTTTTCCGATAACTCACGCAAGATCCGCTCAATTTCGGCCTTTTCTTTAAGCATCAGTTCTTTGATCTCATTGTTGAGATTGACTAAGCTTAAGGGTTCAATGTAGAGGGTCTGCCCCGAGGCGCTTTGATCATGGATCAACCCGGGAACACTGCCTTTATGCTCCGCTTTAACAGGGATCACATAGCGATCCCCCCGGACTGTATAAAGACTATCCTGGAGATACTTGGCATTGCTGCGCACAAGACTTTGGATCTTATCCTTCACTGAGGCGCTTTTTTCTTTGATGGCCCGCCGGATGGACGATAATTTTTGGGAAGCCCGATCGGACACTTCATCCTCACCGAGGATGGCAATGGCAATTTCTTCTTCCAAAGCCGGCAACGGGGTGATCCCGCTGGTCAAATTCGATAAATTAGTGGCCGGAAATTCCTCTGATTTGATATAGCGGACAAACAACCGGGCACTGCGCAGGATGTTACTGATCTTAAGGAGTGCTCCGGGGTTTAATGTGGACCCCTTGCCGACTCGGGCAATGGGCTCGCGAACATCAAAGACCCCTTCAAAAGGCGCACTCCCTTTTAAAGACAAGAGCCGAACGGCCTCATCCACTTCCTGCAGGGCGCGCCGGGCTTCCACGATGTTGGCGTACGGATGCAGCGCTTCAATGAGCTCGCCTCCGGCCGAGGAAACACAGGATTTTTTGATTTCCTCTTTGATCGTATTAAATTCAAGTTTATCTAAACTTTTTTGATTCATTGTTTACGTGAGTCGTCTATTCGATGCCCCGATTGAAATGACCTCTGGTGGCATCAGAAACAAACAAACTTTCCCCTTTAATTAATGCAGTGATGACAGCGACGGATTGGGCGTAGTCCTCTAACGAGAGATCCGCTCGGAAATGTCCAAAGCCCTGTTTTTTAAGCTGAGCCTGCTGATCCAAGTTATTTTTAAGATGACCGTTCATGATGTAGCTGCGGCAGAATAAATCAGTCTGGATCGGGAATTCCTCCCCTTTTTTATCCTTTAAGACAAAGTCCATGGATTGGCACGGCACCGAGCACGGCACATTATGAGAACGGCCCCCAACGGTTGCACCAATGGGGCAATATTCTGACAGCATCAGTTCGGTTCGGCCATAGAGGATGTGGACATAATGGTCTTTATGGGCGAACTTGGTCAGTTCAGCTTGGTTTAATTCCTCGCTGACTGTGGCTAAACTTAATTCATTAAACAGTAAAATCGCCCCGGAGTTTAAAAGATTGAGTTTATAATCCCCCACCAAGGGTAGTTTTGATTGTTTAAAATACTGGATGACCCCTAAATTATCGGTGATCAAACCGGCTACATTGGCTAACCCATCCACCGTTTGGACGACGCCTGTAAATTCAGACTTTAGAATTTCCGGCATCCGGATCCAATAGGAGATCCCCTGTTGATCCAAGGCTTTGGCATCGGCTAAAGTTAAACTGCCCTTTTGACGGTGCCATAGGAATAAGACCGGAACGAATTTATGATCCGGATAACGTTGGGCGGTATCAAAAAAAGCCCTGAGCTGCTCTTTACTAGAGAGGGTTATGAAGTAAAGCGGCAAACTCTCCCGCTTTGACATGGGTGCTTCGATCAAATCCCGAATGGTTGCTTGATCAACGGGTTCCACTTGCCCGTGAACAGCCAATAGTTCAGTTTCGGCCTGGATCAGAACACGGCGGCGCAGTTCATTTAAGCTGGCCATAGGGATAAAACCGGGTTCGTAATCAACTTCCACCCCTTGGGCCTGGAACGGCGTCCCGCCGGTTTTAGCCAGGTTTTCGCGAATTCGCTCCACCGAGACCGGATTGCCGGTGGCAACTTGGACGACTTCACCGCTGGCCTCATAGGACTTATCGCGGAATTTAGCGCCGACCCACAAGGGCTCGCCCGGTATAAACCGGGCATAGACGGAAATGGGGAGATTGCCTTGGGGCAGTTTTTTTAGTTGACCTTGGATTTCCCGGATCAACACCGAGTCATTGGTTTTAATGACCATATCCCCTTCGTGGTACTTTCTGGGGAAGATATCACAGGTATCCCCGGCTTGGGCTGTTTTAACTTCCCGACCCTCGACCCGGATCTTTGTGACGATAAAGCCGCAGTCCCCGGCTAGGACACCGTCACCTAAGCTAAGGTCCGTTTGCAGTTTGAGTTTGCCCGCCCGGATCCGTCCTAAGGCGACCCCGGAATTCTTAGGTGAGTTCCACGCCATCATATCTTTGCCGTCATTTCCCAGTAAAAAGGCGTGATTATGCCCCTCCCGGTTAAATAACTGGGTGATCCCTTTATGAGACCATGCCTCGTCCGCCATGGCTCGTTTATACTGACGAACCGTTTCAAATACATACTCCGGCCGTTTCATGCGGCCTTCGATTTTAAACGATGCCGTGCCGGTTTCTGCCAAGTGGCGTTCAATATCCAAAGTGCTTAAGTCTTTGGGGCTCATTAAATAACCCTCGGCCCGGGTAGTATCATTTTCATCCACTAATTGATAGTCCAGGCGGCAGTTTTGGGCACACCGTCCCCGGTTTCCGGAGCGGCCGCCCAGCATGCTGGACATCAGACATTTTCCTGAATAGCTAATGCATAGGGCACCATGGATAAAGACTTCGGTTTCATGGACCTGGGAGATCTCTTTAATTTCTGACAGCGTCAGTTCCCGAGCCAAGACCAACCGGGTCAATCCTTTCGCTTTTAGATAATTAGCCCCTTCTAGGTTATGGACGGTCATCTGAGTTGAGGCATGGAGTTCAATGGCCGGATGATATAAATTCAACAGCTTGATCAATCCGGTATCCTGGATGATGATCGCATCTACCCCCATATTCCAGACCTTCACCGCATAGCGGTAAGCTTCATCCAACTCGCTGTCTTTTAACAGCGTATTTATGGTGATATATAGTTTGACACCCAACTGATGACATTGGCGGATGGATTCCGCCAGATCCTCATCGGTAAAATTCGTCGCATAGGCTCTGGCGGAAAAACGGGGTCCCCCTAGATAAACGGCATCGGCGCCGGCACATAGGGCGGCTAATAGCGATTCGCGGTCTCCGGCCGGGCTTAATAATTCTGGTTTCATAATTACACTTCCTTGTTTTCAATCAGAATTATTATAACATAACTAAGATTACATATAAGAAAGGAACAGCTGATCTCTAACAATCACTGTTCCTACTACACCATATTTAAAGAGCAGTCTTAGATAGCAAGAAACCATCCCATTGAGATTACATAATATTACTTATGACATTTCAATCAGGTTTAACCGCTAAAACCACGACCCGTTTGGATAAATAAATAGTCTATTATTTATTGGAAGTGCCGTCCTTTTTTTCTTTTACGATGGTCATTTGATTTTCAAACAGCTTATTCTGCAAATCCAGGACTTTATACTTATAGGACTGCAATTCAAATTTAAGTTCTTTGTTGGTTTTAGAGAACTGTTCGTTGTCATCTCGATATTCTTTCACGGAATCCTGAAGGAGTTTGATCTCAGCCTGTAATTTTCGGATGCTTTCATCCTTTTTCTTTAACTCGGTAGACTCTTCTTTAGCAAGGCTAGAGATGGCTTTGTCTTTTTGAGAAAGAGTACTACGTAATTCAGTGATCTCCTTTTCAAGAGCTACCTTTTCCTCTTGAGTGGCAGAATCCAGATGCAGGACGTCTTCCAGCTTGGTTTCCAACTTCATTTTTTCACTAACTAGATTACAGGAAGTCAGGATGGCTGCAGTAGAAACATTCAGTTTGCGGTTTGACTTTATCATAGTGCTCAGAAGAAGGTCTACGGTTTTACCGATCTCATTGAGGTGCTCTTCTGATTCTTCACCTTTTAAAGTATACTCAAGCCCCTGTATATTTACTGTAACTTTGTTCATTCCCTTGTCCTCCCTATTTCGCCTCGGCTAAACGAGACCTGCCCGATTCGAACATCAAAATAAATGTGTGGTTGAATCAATTATAACTAAAAAGATTGGTTCAAATTAAGGTTCTGTATAAAAGCTGTATTCCTATCATACTATAATGTCCCGCACTGTTTCAACGAAACCGACTGATTAAATATTATTTAGAGATTTCATAAAAAATACAGGTTAATCGTTATCAGTTATTAACTTTTTAGGCAACTTCCCTTCCCCTTGAAAGAAACCGGTAATAATCCTGGGTAGATTTTAACGATAGGCAGTCCGACTTAGAAGTTTACGGTCAATTATTTAAATAGGTAGCACTGACGGTTTGGCTGATATTTATTGCCGGGATATAGCTTGGTTATTGCTTGGTTGTAGCTTGGTTATACCTGGGTTACATCTAGTTAGGCTCCGTTAGGCTTGATTTCAACAATTCCAATTGACTTAAGTTGCAATATTAGTTAAAATCAATTGGTAAACACGTCAATCGGGAAAAGTAGACGATCAAACAGCTAATCAGAGAGAAACGGTCATAGGCTGAGAACCGTTTTAGGCAATGAGGTCATTGAAGTTCACCCCGTCAGTGGCACAGATCCTATTGATCTGTGACGAACAGCCCGCCGTTACAAGGGTATGAGTGACAGTAATCGATACTGTAACCAGGGTGGTACCGCGATAATTCGTCCCATGGAGTTTCCATGGGACTTTTTATTTTTTTTAGGGAGGAATTATAGGATGCTCGACCAATTAAACCAATTAAAAATTGAAACACTCCAAAAGATCAGTGAAGCTGAGAATTTAGAGGCATTGAATCTGGCCAGACAAGCCGCTCTTGGCAAAAAAGGGGGATTGACCAAAGTTCTAAAGGAACTTGGCAAACTCTCCAATGAAGAGAAAGCCACCGTTGGTAAAGCCGCCAACGAGATCAAAGCCGCCCTCACGGGTGCCATTGCCAGCCGGGAAGAAGACATCATCAATCAAGGTTCATCCATCGACTATGAAATGGACTTGACCCTGCCGGGCATTGCTCCGGTCATGGGCGGTCTGCATCCCATCACTCAGATGTGCTATGACCTGAATGATGCGTTCCGGTCCCTGAATTTCGATGTCTATGAAGAAGTCGAAATCACCAGTGAGAAGTACGCCTTTGATAATTTAAACTTCCCGCCGGCCCACCCCGCCCGCGAATCCATGGACACCTTTTGGATCGAGGGGACTGAGGACAAAGAAGCTGAAGAGCGGCTTTGTTTGCGTCCGCACTTGACCGGTGGCAGTGTCCGCTATTTAAAAGATCACGGTGCTCCGGCTCGGTTTGTTTATCCCGGTCGAGTCTACCGCAATGAAACCACCGATGCTCGCCATGAGCGCGCCTTCTATCAATACGAAGCGTTGATCGTGGATAAAGATTTTTCCTTTGCCTCAGGTAAGCTTCTGGTCAAGACCATTTTAGAGAAAGTCTTTGGTCAGGCCGTTGATGTCCGGATGCGCGCCGGCTTCTTCCCCTTTGTTGAACCGGGCTTTGAGATCGATATGAAATGTCTGGTCTGCGGCGGCAGCGGCTGCAAAGTTTGTAAAAACGTCGGTTGGATCGAAGTCATGCCCGGCGGCGCACCGCATCCCAATGTATTATTAGCCGCCGGCCTGGACCCTAACGTGTGGAGTGGTTTCTATATCAACATCGGCCTGGACCGTCTGGTCATGATGCGCTACGGTGTGGACGATGTTCGACTGTTCCATTCAGCCGACTTAAGATTTTTACAGCAGTTCAAGTAGGAGGAGAAAAGAATGTTAGTATCATTAAACTGGATCCGGGAATATGTGGACCTGCCGGAAGATCTGACGATGGACAAATTGTCCTATGATCTGACCATGCGAACTGTTGAAGTCGAAGGCACTGAAAATCCGGCGGAAGGCTTGGAGCAAATCATCGCTGGACATATCATCGAAGTTAAACCCCATCCTCAGGCTGATCGTCTGCGGGTCGTTCTGACAGACATCGGAGAAGCATCTCCCGTACAGATCGTCTGCGGCGGTTCCAATTTGGAACCAGGTCAGATGGTAGTCGTCGCCCTGCCCGGCTCGTTTGTTAAATGGCACGGAGTGGGCGAACCTGTCGCCATTAAAAAAAGTAAGCTACGTGGCGAAGAATCCTACGGCATGATCTGCGGAGCCTCTGAAGTCGGACGGCTGATCGAACTGTTCCCACCGACCGCTGAAACTGAGATCATGGACATCACTGCCTTTAACGCAACTCCAGGACAGCCCATCGCCGACGTCCTGGGCTTAGACGATATCATATTGGAAATCGACAATAAATCCATGACCAATCGGCCAGACCTCTGGGGTCACTACGGCATTGCCAGGGAACTTGCCGCAATTTATCACAGCCCTTTAAAACCTTTGCCAAAGTTCCAGCTGCCCGAGAGTCTGCCCTCATATCCTGTGGTCATAGAAGATACCAAGCGCTGCCACCGTTATACGGCCTCGCACTATAAAAATCTCAAAGTGGAACCGTCGCCCTGGGACCTCCAACTTAAAATTTGGAAAGTCGGCATGCGTCCGATCAATAACCTGGTCGACCTGACTAATTATGTCATGCTGGCCACCGGCCAACCGACCCATGGCTTTGATAAGACCCATGTTAAAGACCAAATCGTGATCCGCACAGCCCGCCCTGGTGAGACACTGGAACTCTTAGATCAACGCGTCCTTGACTTAGATCCGCAAGATCTCCTAATCTGCGATCAAAGCAATCCCTTGGGACTGGCCGGAGTAATGGGTGGAAAGCAAGACTCGATTTTAGATGATACGGATGAAATAATCTTAGAAGTTGCCAATTTCACAGCTGGCGGCATTCGTAAAACGACTCAGCATCATGGGTTACGCACCGAGGCTTCCATCCGGTTTGAAAAAGCCATCAACACTCAACGCTGCGCACAAGCCCTCGGCCTCTTCCAAGCGGCCTTGCATAACTTACTGCCCGAAGCGGAACTCGTCGCATTTTGCGATGAATACCCAATTCAGACGGAGCAACCGGTAATTGAAGTCAGCCGGGAATTCTTAAATCTACGCCTGGGACGCGAGCTTAGCTTTGATGATATTGCCGAAACCTTGAAACCTTTAGGGTTTGAAACAGCGGACAACGGTGCAACGGTTCTGGTCACGGTTCCCGAATGGCGGGCCACCGGTGATATTACCTTACCGGATGATATCTTAGAAGAAGTCGCCCGCATGATCGGCTACGAAAACTTTGAATTTATGCCACCCAGTGTCCAGTTAAATGGACCCATCAACCAAAAACGGCCGGAATTTGAGCGGGCCGTGCGCGAATACCTGGGATTACGCTGTGGTCTCCAGGAAATATTCACCTACCCTTGGGTGGAAGAAGTTTACGTTAAAGCCGCCGGCATTGACCCGGCCGACCTCTTAAAATTATCCGCCCCACCTTCCCCGGAGAGTTCCCGCATCCGAAATTCATTAATCCCGGGGATGCTTGAAGCCATCGAAAAAAATACTCGGTATTTCTCAGAATTTAAAATCTTTGAAGTCACACAAGTATTTAATAAACTCAAAACCATGTCACCGTCAGACCCTCTAGAAGTATTGCCGGCTCAGGAAAAACATTTGGCCCTGGCCTTGGTCGGTAATGGTCCGGAGCGCCTCTTCCGCGAAGTCAAAGGCATCCTGGAACTCCTGCCCAGAGTCACCATGGCCGATGAGATTGCATTTGAACATGAGACGCAGCCAACTTGGGCTGATAAAAAAGCCTGGCTCAACATTATAGTCAACGGCGTTTTAGCCGGTTCCATCGGCTTATTATCCATGAAAACCAGAACAGCGGCCGGGATCAAACATGTGGATGTGGCGGTAGCTGAACTCGACTTAGATGCACTGACGCCGTTCCACTCCAGGGACAACAAGTTCACCCATTTGCCCCACTATCCTTTAGTCGAGCAAGATCTATCCATGATCTTGGACCAATCGGTGACCTGGGAAGCTATTTCTGCCGCCATTGGAAGTCAAGTCAAGAAACTTCAGTTTATTGAAGAATACCGGGGCACTCAAATTCCCAATGACAAGAAATCTCTCACATTAAGAGTCTGGCTGGGATCCGATGAAGGAACCTTAACAACCCAAGACATCGATGCTAGAATGTCAGCCTTGATTAAACGCCTGATAAAAGCCACCGGTGCAGAAATCAGAGATAAATAATCAGACACCTGCTAAGGACCTTAACCAAACCAAAAACTGAAGCTATAACGAAGCAATAACCGAAACAATCAATCAATGGTTATTTAAAACGCAGCCTTGTAAGGGGCTGCGTTTTAAATTTGAATCAATCAGCTAACTGTCGGACGGTAAGGACCGCTAATTGATTGGCGAACCTTGATTGTTTCCGAAAGGTACTTGAATGTTCTCGCAACAAGACTAGAATAAAAGTACATTGAATTATCGCAAATGGTTGACCTTGAACCAAATATCGAACAGAATTCATCAAACTGCATCAAACTGCATCCATCGAATCATTTTTTACGATAAAGGAGGCCGAACGACCTATGAATAAGACTTGCATCACAGCGCAAAGCGGAAATAACCACTTAAAAAGAATGAATCCACTGCCCTGTCCCAAATTAATTTCTACCCTGGTTCTAGTAAGTGCCCTACTGGCCGGATGCAGCGCTGCAAATCCTGCCACGCCAACCACACCCGGGACAACGACGCCTAGTCCTATAACAACATCCAGTCCATCAACTCAACCAATGGATACCCTGGTAATTGAAGGATTGATCCTGACTAATGGCACTGTTTTTGTAACCAAAGGGGCCGATACGTTAGGTCTAATCAATGACCTTCTCGTGGTCCATCTGCCTGATGATAAACCCATCTATTCACCCGGTGCCTTGGTGGAATTTACGATTCAAAGTTCCATCGCCGAATCCTATCCGCCGCAGGCCAGAGCAGTCAGCAGCCGATTGCTGTTGGAAAAGAGCCCTGTGATCAAAGCACCGATCGCCATGGCCCCGAAATTGAAATTTCATATGCCCACGGATTCGATCCTGATCGATGTCCGAACACCCGAGGAATATAAAAGCGGCTATATCCCTGAGGCTGTCAATATCCCCCTGGATAATTTAAAAACCGGCATTGCAAGCCAAGTTAAAGATCAAAGTCAAACCGTCATGGTCTATTGTCGCACGGGCAGTCGATCTGCCACTGCCGCTAAACTGCTTAAAGACATGGGTTATCGGGTCGTGTTGGACTTAGGCGGAATCCTTGATTTTAAAGAGGACTTAGTTAAATAAATCCAAGGGAGGATACTATGGCGGAACTAACAAAAGAATCAAAAAAACTCAAACAGATTCAGGGGATCGTATTGAATTCTTTGGCATTTCTTGTCACAGAATCACTTGAAATAGAGGGTTTAAAAGATCGTATCGTTCATATTAGTTGGCCCTCTGGTTCGAACCCACCCTCCCCTGGATCCATAATGGAAATGACAGTAATGGACCCCGGGGAAACTGATCAGCTTGAAACTCTAAGCGTAACCCAGAGTCAAGTCATAGCACCTAAGAGTCCGGCAGTTAAATTACCAATCGGACCCGGTGCCACGCTAAAATCTCACTTGAACGATGAGGCGGTCTTAGTTGATGTGCGATCGCCTGGTGAATTTGAACGGGGTCATCTACCCGGTGCAATCAACCTGCCCGTTCAACAACTTCATAAGCAAATTCAAACCCAAGCCAGCAATAAAGCCGAACCCATCATTGTCTATTGTCAGACCGGTCATCGTTCCGGACTGGCCGCCAAGCTCTTAAAGTTATTTGGCTATACGACAGTGATCAACATTGGGGGGCTGAACGATTTTAAAGGGACCCTCGTAAAATAATTGCAAAAACAGCCCCCAGGGATCAGTATAAGCAACTGTTTCCAGGGGGCTGTTTAAATATTCTTGGGGTGCGGTCTACTGGTTCAAGACCGCCCTTTTAATTCATACATGATCAGTGATGCCGCCACAGCAGCATTGAGGCTCTCAGCATCGCCTTGCATGGGAATCTTGATGTTCCTGTGCGGAAATAGTTTGATGGAGTCTGAAACTCCCCTAGCCTCATTGCCAATGACAATGACCGTACGAGGGCCAATGGCGATGGTAGCGAGATCCCCGGCATCATAAAGATCGGTCAAAAACAGTTCTGTTCCCGATTCAATGAGGTCATTCAATAGATCCGGTTCCTGATCCAGTAACAGTGGTACTTTAAAAATGCTGCCCATGGTGCTTCGTAAGACTTTATCCTGATAGGGATCGGCACACCCTTTCGATAGGATGAGACCATCAATATTAAAGGCATGAGCCGATCGAATAATGGTACCAAGGTTTCCGGGATCGCGAATCTCATCGAGATAAAACCATAAAGAACCTGTTTTAAAAAAGTCCAATCCAGAGTCTTGAGGGGGCAGTTCCACGCAGGCAATAATCCCTTGGGGACTCACGGTGGAGGATAAATCTTGGATGACTTCCGGTAATACGAGAAGGATCTCCGGTATCGATCCAGTCGGGATATCAGCTAAGAGGGCTTCATCGGACACGATGAGGGTCCGGATGGCGGCCTTTTGGCGTAGGGCTTCATGGACAAAGCGAACCCCTTCGATTAAAAACGCCGTGGCCGCGGTCCGATATTTTTTCTCTTTCAGTTTTCGTAATTCTTTGATCCTGGGATTTTGGGAACTGGTAATACGAATCATCTTATTCATCATCTGACAATAACTTACTGGTCAGCATATCAAACGCCTCTGTAGAGCCGACTGCAACGATCAAAGAGTTTTCAGGGATAATAACATCCGCATTGGGTGAAATATTCAGTTCCTTATTGCCCATTCGGATCGCTACCACGGTAATTCCGTACTTACCGCGGATATTAAGTTCTTTCAAGGACTTTCCGATCCATTCCTTAGGCGACTTTATTTCGATGATCTGATAATCATTGGATATTTCCAAGAAATCCACCAGTTTTGGTGAAACCAAGTTATGAGCGACCCGAATGCCCATATCCTTCTCCGGAAGAACCACTCGATCGGCGCCGATTTTAAGCAGCACTTTTTTATGCAACTCCGATTGACCTTTGCAAATAATATACTTTACCCCAGCTTCACGGAGCAAGAGCGTGATCATAATGGATGCCTGAATGTTGGAACCCACCGTCACTACTGCAACGTCAAAATTACGAACCCCGAGGGTTCTTAGTGCGTGTTCATCCGTGGCATCCATTTGGACCGCATGGGTCACCTTATCGGCGATTTCCTGGATTACCAGTTCATCCTTATCTACCGCCAGAACATCCTGACCCAAGGAACTTAAGGTTTCTGCCACTGAGATGCCGAACTGCCCGAGTCCGATTAAAACAAACTGTTTTGCCATTTTCAAACCTATCCTTTGTACAACTTTGAATGTACGTTTTTTCTATTTTTATTCTTTTTTATTCTTTTTTATTCTGATTTTTCTGATTGAGGCGGATTTTTCAAACCGATCTTTTTATTCGACGTATTCTTATATCTATCTTGCTATGGTTTAGTAAGTTATGGTAAAAGTACCCATTGAATCTATTTATTGAGCTTCATTTGGAGAAACAATACCCGAATGATGAGCCGTAAAATGAAGAAAGGCAGGAGAAGTAAAATTACTATTATTTTAAACAATCCTCGCATCATCAATTTCCCCTTAGGTTTTCAATTCCGATTCCTCAAAACGAATCATCCTATTGATCGATCATTCAATCATCATTCAACAGTCATTCACTGATCATTATCCAATCAGTAATCGACCCTCCGGATATTGGTATTTAGCCGGTGGTTTTTGTCTTGATAAAGCCAGAAGGACGGTGATTGGCCCCACTCTACCCAAGTACATTCCCGTGATCAATGCCAATTTCGATTGGAACTCTATGCCCGGGGTAATTCCTTCACTTAAACCAACGGTACCAAAGGCGGAGGTTGCTTCAAATATTAAGCTTTCCAATGAGGTTCCCTTAGCCGCTTCAAAAAAGCTCATCCATAAAGTTACACCGAATACGATGGAAAGTCCGATCACCATGACAGCAAATGCTTTATAGACGTTATCCTTTTCGATCCGCCGACCAAAGGCCTCCGGATCATGACGGCCCCTTAAGACACAAAGAGCTGTTAAAAATAGGACCGACACAGCGGTGGTCTTGATACCACCTGCGGTGGAACCGGGTGATCCTCCAATGAACATGAAAATAGTCGTAAGAATTCGCGAGGCCATGGTCATCCCCGGAATTGAAATGCTGTTAAATCCAGCAGTTCTGGGGGTAATGGATGCAAAGAATGAGTTGGTCACTTTATCCATTAAGCTCATATTTCCCATGGTCAAAGGGTTTGAATATTCAAAAATGAAAATTAGGAAGGCACCACCGAAGATTAAGATCAAGGTCGCCGAAATAACCAGTTTGGAATGCAGCGATAATTTTTTAATGGATCGGTAGCTCCAAATTTCGATCCAGACTGAGAATCCAAGGCCAGCAAAGACAATTAAGGACATGATCGTACTAAGGACCACTTTATTCGTGCTAAAGTTGGTCAAAGAATTGTAGCCTCCGAACAAATCAAAGCCGGCATTGCAATAAGCCGAAATCGCATGCCAAATACTATAGTAAATCCCAGTGCCCCAGCCGAACAGTGGGATGAACTGAGTGCTAAGGATGACTGCACCGATCAGTTCTACCCCAAATGTAAACCCGACAACATATTTGACCATTCGAATGATCCCCTGCAGGTTCATGGCGTTATAGGCTTCCTGCATTAGCAGTCGTTCCTTAAGGCCAAGTTTTCGGCCCATTAAAACTGCCGTCAGGGTAGCAAACGACATAAATCCCAGACCTCCGATCTGAATCAATACAATGATGATGGTCTTGCCGAAAATATTCCAGTGCGTCCCGGTATCCACCGTAACTAACCCCGTAACACAGACTGCACTGGTGGAAATAAATAGAGAATCGATAAACGGCGTAGTCTGCCCGGAAGCACTTGAAATCGGCAAGGACAGGATAACAGCGCCCAAGAGGATCACAAGAGCAAAGCCCAAGGCAAGCACCCGGACCGGATTTAATGATGTTTTAGGGAACTTTGGAAAGGAGATTCGTTTTGGCAATATCATATATTTCCTCGATTGATGCAGTGTTTTAAAAAGTGGTCTGCACCAGTGTATTTAATTGGCTTAATCTAACCATTTATGTATTGTACTCCTTTTAATATACTTATGGAATACACTGAAAACGATAAAGCTTTCGATGGAATCATGAAATCGAATAAACGAACAAAAAATCCACGGATCCAGTCTAGCTCGTTTTTCGATCCAGTCCAAAATTGAGTTGACCAGTCTCTTCAAAACCGTCAATGAACCCAAAAGTTGATGGATCTCTCGGACAACTAATATGGATCATTGACGCTTGGTTTGAATGGTATTTCATCAGACTTGCCAAGCTATATATTAAAACTTGATTGCATAGCTTGATTCCTAACAGCTCAACTTTGTTGGGCCGATATTTTAATCGTTTTTAAGATTCCAATCGTTTAATGGGTCGGATCTCGCTGAAACGCTCTTGTTCGGCTAATATTTTTTCCTGATTTCCAAAAACCGAAAGATAGTTCTGGCTCATCACTTCATCGATCATTTTTGCAGCTGCCATCATCCGGGTGCGTTTGGTTTCAATGGCTTCGGTCATCCGCTGTTCAATATCGGCTCTGGTCGAACCTGAGAAACGGCGGGCTAACACCAATGAATTGAGGTTGGCTGCAGCCATTGGTGGATTAAACCGGGTCATGGAACCGATGATGTAGTTTTTGACATCTTCTTCATCCAACAACAATTCCTCTAGGAATCCGGCCATGCCGTCATAGGCATTGATGGTGGACGCTAGATTGGGATCCCGGTAAGAATATGTTGTAACATTTCCAGAGGGTTCGATGGAGATGCCGGCACCATAGGCGCCACCTCGGGCTCGGATGGCGTTGTGGAGGTAATCCATGGATAGGATCTGGGCCAATACAGCCATTTCTCCCGAATATTCATAACCCAATAGTTTTAAGTTATAACCTTTGGCGACGTATTGAACGCCGGATGCTGAAGTCAACCCTTCTTGGCGTTTTGCTAATATAAATTTAACCTTTTCAGAAACTACGGAGTCTGCTTTGGGAATCTCTGAGAGGAAATCCACAACCGTCTGTTTCACAGAAGCTTGGCGTTCTTGTTCTGTTGTGATGGCTACCACTAGATCTTGTGTTGTAAAAATGAGCTGGGCCGCTCTTTGTATGCCCGCTTTGACTTCCTCGATACGTTCATCAAAGTTCTTGAGTAAGTTATTCAAATGATCATAGAATTCCACACCGGAGAGTTCTTCTTGATATCGATTGGCCTGACTAAAGAAGGATCCGACTCTTCGCATGGCCAGTTCATGTCCATGGTAATCAAAGCCGGTTTCCATATCCGAGCGCAACATCATGAATATCTCTCGCAGGCGTTTGCCATCGGAAAAGTCACTGTGGAACAACATTTCTTCCATCAATTCGGTCATTTTTCCATAGTAGTCTCCCATGGCAGAGGTTGACACCTGGAATCTCGGTTCGTACTCTTGCGGATCCGCTTTCTTTTTAAACACAGCCGGTGATGTACTGATGCCCGAGGTGTATATATTGATTTCGTTATTTAATTCCGAATAGGAATACTTTTTGGTATTGACCATGCCTAGCGCTGCCGATAAATAATTTGCCCAGACAATATCTTCTTTGGCCAAATGATCCATGGCGAAGGAAACGGTGAGATAGCTAATATCCGAGGTGGCATAAGGAAGCAAGAGGATCGTTGCAGCGCCTTCTTTAGACTCCGTTTGTTCGATTTGGGGAATGGTTCGATCAATATCCGACTTTTCCAAATGGGGAATGGTGGCCTTTTCTTCCTTGGTATCCTCAGTGGTCTGAAATTGGAGCAGTGCTTGATTTTCTTCGATCAAGGCAGTTAGGTCCGCGTCAGACAGGCTTTGTTTATAAAGAGCTAATTCTTTTTCCACTTGCTGATCAAGTTTTGCAAAGTAATTGGCCTCCGGACGATGCACGGCGATGATCTTTACTGGGTTTTCAAGGATCCGTTCCCGGATGATGTTTTCAAAGAGCCCGTCTTTAAGTTCCTCTCGGATCTTGTGGAAGACTTCATCAAAATGTATATTTTGCAAGGGATCGGCTCCATAGCGCCAAGCGGACATGGCCTTGATAAAGTAGATGATCCCTTTTAAGGTCCCTCCGGCTTCGCGCAACCGGAATTCGATCTTATTGAGGGAGCCTAACACTAATTTTTCAT
This sequence comes from Clostridiaceae bacterium, assembly GCA_049294805.1. GTDB lineage: Bacteria > Bacillota > Clostridia > Clostridiales > Clostridiaceae > JG1575. The sequence goes on along the minus strand of JBAQDU010000129.1, from coordinate 2,674 downwards.
CGATGCCTTCATCAACGAGCTTTTGCAGGGTGGATTCAACTACCCGGACGAACTTGTCCAAATGATCGGCCCGGGTATTTTTGACCGCCACGCCAAAGTCCATATAATAATTATCCCCGGATAAGCTGATGACATCTTCGCCTAAATGATGATCCAACAAGGCTTTTTTCAACGGTGAGGATTCGGAATTGACCAGTATTTCATTGAGAATGAGGTTGATAAAGTATTCCTTGGCATTATTGGCTTTGCCCAAGGTAAGGGCATAGGACAAATAGGAATGTTCTTCATCGGTCATTGTATCATCGGCCGGATAGTTGAATTCCAGTCTTTGGATCCCCGCCGCCTCTTGAGTCAATACGAGCTCCTGTTCAGTTTCGCGCTTTTCAAAGCAACTTAAATACTCGCCATCGAGCATTTCTAAAATATCGGCCAAATCGATGTCGCCATATAAGTAGATCATGGAATTTGAGGGATGGTAGTGGTTTTTATGGAAAGCCAGGAAGTTTTCATAAGTCAATTTCGGAATATCATAAGGATAACCGCCGGATTCATTGTCATAGGTCGTTCCCTTGTTGAGGGCCCGGGTTACCTGAGCTTCGATATTGGTTTCCTGGGATGAATAGGCACCGCGCATTTCATTGTAGACAACGCCGTTGTAGGTGATGGGTTCATCCTTTGCCAGGATGTGATGATGCCACCCTTCCTGCATAAAGATTTCTTTTCGGTCATATATAGCCGGAAACAATACGGCATCCATATAGACATCCACTAAGTTGCGGAAGTCTTTTTTATTCATGGAGGATACGGGATAAATTGTCATATCTGGATAGGTCATGGCATTTAAAAAAGTATTCATGGAGCCCTTGAGAAGCTCCATAAAAGGTTCTCTGGTCTTAAACTTTCGGGAACCTGATAAGACAGTGTGCTCCACGATATGGGCGACCCCGGTTGAGTCCTTGGGCGGAGTTCTAAATCCAATGCCAAAGGCCAAATGGGAATCTTGATTTTTAAGGTGCATTAATTGTGCCCCTGATTTAACATGCTCATAAAAAACAGCCTGTGACCCGGTTTCTCGGGAAGGCTTTTCATCGATTTTTACAAATCCTGAGATCATCGTTTGATTGTTCATATATATTTAAATTCCTCCGTCTCATTTGCTGAATCCATTTTACCATAGAAAAATTAACAATCCGTGGGAGTCCCAGTTTCGTTGAAAAAGGTTCACATTCTGGCATAAAAAAATACGGCTAACGCCGTCTTTCGTACTTTCAATTGTGAAGGCTCGGGAGTTTCAAAACAAACCGTTAAAAGTATTGCGACGGCGATACTGTACCAGGATACCGGAAAAATTATCAAGGTTCCCCGGCAATATCAGCCCCTTAAGATCGTTGCATTCATCGTGTCCGGCTTCGAAGAAGACAATAGCGAGTGTATCGTCATACCAAGACATTCTTCTAACCGAATCTATGACCGTCTGATTGCAAAAAACAGTTTACCGGTGGTGAGCCTGCTAATCGACGCACTGTCAGTACTTGGATCGCCGCTAGGCTCGTTCTGCCACAAGCTATGATGCCATTATCCTAGGGACCTGGTGAAGCCCTTCGGATCAATTGGGGAGAAGCCGCGATCGATCTCGATGGAAACCAGATCAAGACGCCACTCTTTAGTGCTTGACGATGTTGTCGCTGTAACATCTTCGTTGTCGCATTTCTAGCGGCCAATGAAGAAGCTTTTCTTGAAGCAACGCAGTTTAATCCGGATTTATTAGTGGTTACCAATTCAAGATCAACTGGTAAACAAAGTCATGACTTTACTTATAAACAAATTCGGGATCAAGTGGTAAATTAATTGGTTGACGTTTCTGATCTGAGTATGGCCTTAAAAAACCTTGGACCCAACCATTGCGAAACCACCAATCCAAATTACTGATCTTGACTACATCACCTGGTTTCGGTGCGTGGATCATTTGATCGTTCCCGATGTAGATACCGATATGGTATACACCGCCTTCTTCAACTTTATTAAAGGCAATCAAGTCACCGGGCCGGGGAACGGTTACTTTACGTGATATTCTCGCCCATTGATTGGAAGCGGTCCGGGGAATTTTAATATTTAACTGACTATAAACATACTGAGTTAAGCCAGAGCAGTCAAACCCACCTTCTGCCCATGATTCTGCACCATAAATATAGGGTGTGCCCAGTATTTTTCTTGCTTCTTCGACGATTTGATCCCCGATGATACTTGGCCCTGCTTCAAGAGAAACCCATGGTTTCGAAAACTCCATTTCAAGAACCTGTGCTTCATCCTTTCCCTTGGTCAACGGTTCCGGCCCCTCCACCAAGGAACAGCCTGTGGCAACGAGCATTGATAACGACAACAAAACTTCGATTATTTTAAACCTTGGTTTACATTTCAATTGATAGCCTCCGGGTCATCTTAATCATTTAGTTTTTTTCCCAGTGTCTTTTTAAGATTTCTTTTTATTATTTAATTATAACCTATTCGACTTACTTTGTGGACCGAGTCACGAATCATCTTGGGATGATCCGCGACGAATTGGTCCCAAGATCTTAAAAATGATTTTGATTACACCCATAAAAATCACCTTCAGCAAAAGGTCTTAAAACCATTATATTAAGCGGGCTGAGAAAAATGCGGATTTGTATAATTT
>JBAQDU010000128.1:0-3053 GCA_049294805.1 Clostridiaceae bacterium | reverse complement strand
GTCCCATCAGAGAGCTTTCCAATAAAAGCATGGACACAGACTTGCCTGCCATCGGGCTTATCCTGGTTCCAGTGATTGCCATATAAGTCACTTGGAATCCCGGAAAGCACCCTGAAGAAATGGCGTCAGGAACTTCGGGAGAACGGCCATCCACTGCCTGAGGCGGATCCCCCGGCAGACAGATGGAGCAGCCAGGACAAGTTCCTCATCGTCACGGAAACCATGAAGATGAACGAGGCGGAGCTCTCAGAGTACTGCCGGAAGAACGGACTCTATGCAGAGCAGATCAGGAACTGGCAGGAGAACTGCATGAACGCCAACGGCAACATCCCCGGGCAGATCGCCGAACTCATGCAGCAGGATAAAGCGGCCCAGCGTGAGCTCAGACGGCTCAAAAAAGAGCTTCAGCGCAAGGAATCCGCACTGGCCGAGACCGCCGCGCTGCTGGTGCTTCGAAAAAAAGCGGAAGCGATCTGGGGATCCTCACAGGACGAGGAAGACTGACCAGCGCCCCCGATCGCGCACTCCTGATCCAGCTGGTAGAGGAGGCGGTCGCCTCCGGTGCAAGGCAGGCCATAGCCTGCAAGGAACTGGGCCTCTCCCCAAGGACATACCAGAGATGGGTGGATCCCCCAGGTCTGGTCCTGGGACATTACCTACCTTCCCGGTCCCATCAAGGGGCTCTACTACTACCTCTACCTCATCCTCGACATCTTCAGCCGTGACATCATGGGCTGGGAAGTCTGGGAGGAGGAATCCGCTGAACATGCCAGCCATCTCATCCGAAAAGCTGTCCTGTCCCAGGGCTTGCTCCTTAGTCAGCAGCCGCTCATCCTGCACTCCGACAACGGCAGTCCCATGAAGGGGGCGACCATGCTGCACACGCTCTATGAGCTAGGGATCACGCCTTCGCGCAGCAGGCCAAGGGTGAGCAATGACAATCCCTACTCCGAGTCCATGTTCCGAACCTGCAAGTACCGTCCCGACTATCCGCTCAAAGGCTTCGTTTCCCTGGAGGGTCCAGGGACTGGTGCCTTAGTTTCGTGCGGTGGTACCGGTTCGAGCACCATCACAGCGGGATCAGCTTTGTGACGCCAAGCCAGGCGCATTCAGGCGTCGCGGACAAGATCCTGAAACAATGCCGTCAGGTCTATGAGCTGGCACGAAAGAAGAACCCTCTGCGTTGGTCCAGGAGTATCCGCGACTGGTCTATGCCCAAGGAAGTATGGCTCAATCCGGAGAAGAATTCTGAACAAGATTTGCGACAACTATCTTGACAATCACCGTGGCTCAAGAAGTCTACCGGTCATTTGGAGCAAATTACGGAACATGGCGCCGGCATGTTGCCATTGGCCTGTTTCGGTTCTATGCAGCCGTCGGGGATCTGATCGAGATGAACGACCATCTCCTGGTGATCACTGAACTGGAGGACGATAAGTTCTGGGGGACCATTGCCGAGAAAGAGATCGGGGTGCTGCACCGAGGGATTAAGAACATTGAGATCAAGAACGAAAAGATCACACGGCTTTATGTCAGGTAAAAATAAAAGCCTGTAGAGCGATGACCTGCTTCTTTTCAAATAGAAAGTGAAATAAACAAAACCACATCCTGCAGCCAGTGCCTAGCTCTTCAATTTTGATTCAATAAATCCTTAAAGCTTTCTATTTGTCTTTCTTGACTATTTAGGATTTTCAATGTAGAATTACTATAACCCTATCAGAAATCGATTTCAACGTCTTTTAGCACTTCTTTTATTTTAGTTTAAATCTATGCTAGCATCTTAGCGATTACACAATATGAAACATTTTAAGATATTATAAATATGTAAAAGGGAGAAAGTGGATGGCTAATAAAAAAATTAAAGTTCTAATAACTGTAATGCTGATGGTGATCGTATTTACTTCATGCAATATTTTTAATAAGAATCAAATCGGAGTCAATAATCAATCACACCCTATATTTGATATAGAAAACTTTGATTCCAACAGTTTTACAGATTCCTCGAATTTATTCAAATATGATCTTTTATCATCAATTAGTAAAAAGGAGAACAACGAGTTAATTACCTATTCGCTGACCATTACTCCAAACACAGATCAAATTTTTATGATGTCACCGTAACAGCTTCATTAGATGAGGCATGGATGAATTGGTTACAAGATAAAAACAGAAATACTTTGTTTTTTGGAACTGACAAAAAACAACCTATTCTAATGGATCGGAACTCTGAATCTAATAAAGGATTGATCTCAGATGTTGGAAAAATTCTAGAGGAAGGAGTTGCATCTGAGCAAATAAAAAATCTTTTGAGCCGTCCAATAAAGATCAGGATAAAATTTCAAGATAAAATTATTACCGAAACCGTTATACCCAATAAAATTTTAATATATGGAATAGAGGAGAAATCAGTATGAAAAAAAAAATTTCAGTTATATTAATAAGTAGCATGTGACATAAATTTCTCCCTTAATCACAAAGAAAATTAATTTAGATTTTGGTCATCTCTGCATACAACTTCATCAAATGTGCCAGCAATCTTCTTCAGAGCTTATGTCCCACGCTTTGCCATATGCTTCCCAAACGGCCTTGTCGTTTGCCTGATGAGCAGTTTGTTGGGTGAATTCACCACTTCGGTCACGAGGGATTCGTAGATTGAGCATTCCATACTTTGTTTTTAATGAGCGACCGTAGAAGCCGTTCCTTGAATTACCGGAGTTGTACCCGATGGGATCCCATTTTTCGTAATCGAGAAACGAGGTTAATTCGTGCTCTAAGATTGAGTTAATAGCGGTTTCAATTTCATTCCGAAAAAATTCAGTAACGTCTTGGCCAGAAGATAATGCAGCAATCAATTCTGTGGTAAAATTAGACATGTAAGAGGATCTCCTTCTTGTTTGTTTTTGTTGTTGCTAACAAAATTCTACAAGAGTTGGTCCTCTTATGCTATAGCTCGAGGAATATTAGGTTACACAAACTATTTTACACTCTGTTGTACCCAGACGACAAAATAAAGACCTCCCAGATGGCTGATAGCATCATCGGGAGGTTTATGG
>JBAQDU010000127.1:0-2993 GCA_049294805.1 Clostridiaceae bacterium | reverse complement strand
TGCATCATTGGTGTCAATGCCATTTTTACCCTCTCTTCATCAAAAGATGATCTTACAATCATCCGACCTGTCTATTTAAAATGACCGTCCGCCTTTAGCAGCTTTTACGCAGGCTAAAGTTCTGGCCGGGATCATATTTTTTACTACTCCTTCTAATTTACCATAGTACAACCCGAAAACAAAAGAATTCAGCTTGAGTAAATTCCTGGAATTAGTGATAAACCAGAAAAACCCGGATTCAACGAAGTTAATCAAAGTTAAGCTCCATTGCCGGGAGATCTTGGTGAGTTAAAACTCTATTTAGATCAAGTTCATTCATTGGCCGTAATGTCAGGAATGCTATTTTAATACCAAACAACCACAAAAGCCGCACTTGGCGGCTTGAGTCGAAAACTGCGTCTTAACGTTTGTGATAGCAGCTTGAGTTGAAAAGTGCATCGTAACGTTGATGATGGCTGCTTGAGTCGAAGAGGGCCAATCGCCTCGAAGAATAGGTCTTAGAGCCGGAGATCTCTTTTGCCTCAAAAGTAGTGTTTTAAGTTAAATGCAAGGTCTGTGTCAAACAATATTCAAATAATTTTGGTGATCAATTTGGTGAAATCTTATTGTCGGATCGGATCAGATCAAGTCTCTACGGTGGATTCTAACTTACTCTGCCACTTCACCATACAAATTGAAGGAATTGGCTCTGGTGATCTTAATGGGTAGGAGGTTGCCGATGGTGTCAGCAGGTGCTGCAAAATTGACCAGTTTACCGGTTCTAGTCCGACCGGCTAGGATCTCATCATTGTTCTTACTGGTACCTTCGACTAATACTTCATAAACTTTTCCAACGGTCGCCTGATTGATCTCGAATGCTTTGCGATTGATGACTTCAATTAAGCGGTTAAATCGCTCATGTTTGATGTCATCAGGAATTTGATCCGCCATCCGGTCAGCCGGTGTATTGTTTCGATTGGAATAGATAAACGTAAAGGCAATATCAAAGCCTACCGTTTCGCATAAACTCAATGTTTCACTAAAGTCTGCCTCGGTTTCACCGGGGAAGCCCACGATGATATCCGTTGTGATGGAAATTCCGGGAATTTCTTGGCGCACGGCGGATATCAGTTGTAAATACTGGTCTCTGTCATACTGTCGGTTCATCACTTTCAGTATTCTGGAAGATCCACTTTGGACTGGTAAATGGATATGTTCCGCTATGTGGGCCGATTCTTTCATGGCTTTGATCACGGCCATATCAATGTCCTTGGGATGGTTGGTCATAAACCGGATCCGTTCGACCCCCGGCACTTCATTGACTAGGCGCAAAAGATCTGCAAAGCTGATTGGATTATCCAAGCCTTTGCCATAAGAATTAACGTTCTGACCCAACAAGGTAAATTCCACATAGCCCTGAGCGACCAACTCCTTGATCTCTGCAAGTATGGCATCGGGAGTTCTGGATTTCTCACGGCCTCGGACATAGGGCACAATGCAGTAGGAGCAATAATTGTCACAACCATACATTATCGTCACATAGGCCAGCAGGCCGGATTTACGTTCGATGGGAACGCCTTCTATAATATTGGTATCATCGGAAATGATCTCTTTGACCTGAACTTTATCCCGTTTGGCTTGAAACAGGTATTCCGGGAACTTCCAGGCATTATGGGTTCCAAACACGATATCGACATGGGGGTATTTAGCCAGAATGTGATCAGCCACACCGGTCTGTTGCATCATGCAGCCACAAACGGCAATGATAAGATCCGGCTTTTTCACTTTCAATTTTTTCAGCATCCCCAGATTGCCATACACTTTGAGTTCCGCATTTTCCCGGACACAGCAGGTATTGAAAATAATGCAGTCTGCCTTGTTTTTAAACGAAGTGCTTTCATAGCCCATTCGTTTTAACATTCCGGCCAATTTCTCAGAATCCTCTTCATTCATCTGACAGCCCCAGGTCTCGATATAATATTTTAAGCTGTCGTCCTTAGGAACTCCAGCAAGTAATTCATTTGGTTTGTTTGGGTTCAAAGTATTCATTTGATTCATAGTTACGACTCACCTCTTCCAAGGGATAATTATATCAGATGTAGTATAGTAGTTCTACTTTCAAGGTAGTCGACTACTCATTGCCCACCACTAATTGTCCAACCCCTATTTATACAACCACTAATTGTCCTTAATTGGATTTAGCAGCATAAGACCCAAGCCGCACTGGTAGGATTTTAACCTGGCAACACCGCGTAAAACCACTAACTGCAAATCGAGTCAAACCAAAAAACCGACCACCAGTGCATCTCCCAGCGGAGTTTGTCTGGTGGTCATTATTGTATTTTTAATGAGTTCTTTCTAATTCGATTTCCGTAAGTCTATCAGGTCAGTTCGGTAGGACTATTTTTATCATACCGCTGATAGGTCCACTGACACTTATTGTACATAGTTTTAAACCCATGATTTTGATATAATTTCACGGCTTTGGCATTATCTTCAAATACTTCCAGCAGAATGATTTCAAGCCCATCGTCTTTGGCTTTATTCAACAGGGCTTCCAACAGAAAGTGACTATACCCCAGTCCCTGATATTCTGGGACGATCCCAAAATTTACCAAGTAATACGCCGTTTGATTACGGATGATCTGCCCATAACCAACAGGCCTTTGGTCAGCCGTCAAGAGCATCGACAATTCCGGAATATAGCTTTGATTTTTCATTTCCTTTTGGACATCCTGAAAATCAAGTGGTACTCGGCTTTTATTTTGGAATACACTATTTTGGACCCAAACCCGTTCTCGAATCCTATCATTGCCCTCGACGGTGACAACTGCCAAATCCCCAAAATGGGTGGTATTAGGGGCAATTCGTCGATCCAACAAAATATTCATGATGCGATGGTTCTTGACATTGGAAAAGCCAATCCCTTGGAGGACTTCATGATTAAGCTCGTGATCTGCTGTATAGTACTCAAATTTCCCATTGGGCGAAATCAAATTAGGCTTATTAAAACA
>JBAQDU010000126.1:0-73592 GCA_049294805.1 Clostridiaceae bacterium | reverse complement strand
CTAGTTACGTATAGTTTAACACATAACTAGGATAATCACAAGGTTTTAAAGCGATAAACCAAGTGCTATCAACAGTTTTTCAAAACGAAAAAGGATTCCTCGTTACGTAAACCGGGAATCCAGGGTTCATCAGCAAATAGCTTCCTCAATTAAGTTTTTCTGCAAATTTCTACTGTTGCTAATTACACTGCTGAAAATTACTCCTGCTGCAGATAAATTTTTCAAGGAATTGTTCATAATCGTAAGCAGCGGTTGATCCACTCTCAATCCATTGAAAAAGTTGCTGATTGTCATTAATGATAATCAGCAACTGGGGTAGTGAATCTATTTAGGATCGATAGTCACAATGATGGGTTCTGATTTGTAGCCATAGCCATCAACCGCGTAGAACATAATGACTGTTTCACCTTTTTTAGTCTCAAAGGTCAATGTTTTCGTTAAACTGACTTCTAATTTACCAAACCCTTCGTCTTCCAAGGACTTGGCTCCGATAAAGGAATCTTGATCATTATCCGAGGGATCTCCCTGATAGAGCTCGATATAGTTTAAGTTATCGGTTGCCGTCAGCGTGATTTCAGTTTTCTTTTTCGAGGGGGAGCGCTGAGTCACTGTTACCGTGGGTTTTTGGCTATCGACCCAGAACCTTCGGATAATACTGAATTCCTTCTCCACTGCATCGGGGTCACCATTGACTGCTGTGATACGAAGTTCATGGTAGCCATCCGGCAAATCAATATTTTCCATAAAGGACCAGCCGTTCATTTCTTTTGTTAGATCGAGTTCGACTACTTTTGTGATGCCTTGATCCTGGTAGGCTATATTGACTTCCTTGAGGGAGTTCCAGCCATAGACCGAACCACTAAATGGAACAGATGTTGGGTAGATTTCCAAAAGATCCGGGGCGAGGAGTTTGATTTCGACCTGATTTACTTGTGGATCTTTGGTTTCTGTATCTGCTGTTGGTGCATCTGGAGTAGGTGGATCTGGGGTTATTGGATCTGTAGTTTCATCAACAGGTGGCTCCGGATCAGGTGTAGGCCCACTAGTTGGGAATTCTAAATAGTAAGGAACATAATTGTAAATATTATCCAGGACTTCAATGTAGAGATAAGCAGAGTTTTTGACATCTAACTCCGAGAGGTCTAGACTCATTTGCTGTCCGGAACTTTGATATGGGTACTCGTTATTGCCAAAGTCAGTCTGAACATAGATACTGCCCATGCCTGACCCTTTATCCGTCGCCTTAACGTTTAAGATTTGTTGGGTCGAGTCGTAGGATATGGCAGAAACCTTCGGTGCCAAATTATCAATATACACCGGCAGGCGAAGAACTTCCGGTTTTGATGTTAAGGTCCGGTAGATCTCAATTTCATAGAAGAGCTTGGTTCCTTCTTTGAGATTCATCCCATTGATCGTGCCATCCCAAACACTGGAACCAAACAGTGTATAAGGATCTACCCCGTCGAGCATTCTGAAAATCTTTCGAGCATATTGAGTCTCCCCAATTTCAAGGAGGACTTTGCCATTGGCTCCTGTGATGCGGAATTTCATTAGTTCAGCATTGCGTAGCATCGTGCCGATCAAACCCAGGTGGTCCGTACCATAAAAGTCTTTATAGGATGTTGCACTATCGGGGTTGATGTAGAATTCGCCTTTTTCCTGGAAGGCTGCCCAGGCACCAAATTCACTGGAATTAAGCAACTGGGTGAAGAGGAATTCCGGATCATTGTCTGATTTATTATCTAAGCTGTTCCAAGCCCACTCATCCAAGGAATTGGGCTCATCCCAATCGCCATAGAATCCCAGGATCGGAACTGTCAGGTCAATGGCGGAGTTACCGAAGCGGACAAACCCTCCTATGAACTGGTTCTTTGTCAATTGGGTGGTAGGGTCGTTCCCGGTGCCCTTTGCGAAATCCACGGTAAATTCAATATTTTTACTGCCCTTGGCTGGAACAACGATCTCCCTAGGAGCCGTCGTGGTGTGCGTAACAGTTTGAGTGCGTTCGGCCGATACATACTGCTTTTGGCCAATTGACAGATAATCATCGGTAAGCAGGATAGTTTCCGGTTTAAACACTTGATCCACCGTTCCATAGTTTTTAAGGGTCAACTTAACTTTAAATTTCTTTTGATCAAATTCCAACAATTCGATCTTGGGTTCACCGGCCGGTGTTGTGACGGTAACCGTAGCTTCCAGGGCATTGCCAAGATTCATCATTCCGGCCCCTTGCTGTCTGGAATCATAATAAAGACCATTCTTATCTTGTTTGGGCACTGCTGTATTCATCAACAGGGTCTTGACTAAATTGGATTTAGCACTCATGCTGATGCCTCTAAATAGCCCATCCTCGTTGATCCGTTGGGCCACCAGTGCAGCACCGCCGGCAACATGAGGGGCTGCCATGGAGGTTCCGGACATGGTTGCATAGGTATTGTTGTTTTGGGTCGAATAGATCATCCCCCCCGGTGCGGAAATTTCAGGTTTAAGTCGCAAACCAGGCGTTGCTCCCCAGGAGGAGAAATTAGATAGTAAATTCCCTTGTGGGTTGGGCAGTGATTCCAATACATCGGTAAAGGCCACGGTAACGACCTGACCGCCACCACTAGCCAGTGCCATCTTCTCACCGGCTTGTTGACCAATAAATACATAGGGCACATTTGCATTTTCCGCACCGGCCATATTGACCATATCTTCGCCCTGATTGTTGAAGACGATGACACCGGCGGCATTTACAGCTACTGCATTGGCTAATTTTTCAACAAAACTGATTTCACCCCGGGAGATCAAGGCAATTTTTCCGGTGAGGTCCATTCCTTGGAGATCAGTCGTCTTACCAAATCCTGCAAAGACGACGGGAACTGCCTGGGATCCGAATCTTAAAAAAGGATCAGGTGATCCGGCGGCTTGGAGCATAATGGCATTGGCGGAGGTATCGCCAATGGTAATTGTAAGGGCTGTCGTGTAGAGCCCGATATTTTCAAAGGACGCTACGGACAAGGAACCGGCATTGACAGACGGGCTACCCACTACACCGTTATCCGGATTTTTGGATTGATTCGTCGTATAGACAGCCAGATAATCGGCAAAATTAGCCGAACCTTGCATTGTATTGCGTTCATTGCCGGCCGAAATTGCTACGGTAATTCCGTTGGCTCTGGCATTATTAATGGCTGCATCTTCCATGGAATCCACCACGTAGAAGCCGGCCGGTGAGCCTAGTGACATGTTAATGGCATCGGCGCCCAGTCGAATGGAATCGTCGATGGCTTTGAGATAAATATCCGTAAAAGTCGTGGCATAGAGCACATCGTCGGAGAAAACTTTCATGCCCAACAGTTGAGCCTCCGGAGCCACGCCCTTGATCGCGCCATTGGCTGCCACGGTTCCGGCTACATGCATGCCGTGCTGACCATCCTGACCGCGATCGATGATCTGATCATTCAAGTCATAGTAGTTATAGGCGTATGGGACTTTAATGGTATAGTAGCGTCCGGGTAGTTCGCTCATCCCCTCAATATCATCTTTGTCTAAAGCAACCCTTGAAACATCTGTAATGACAAAATCCTTATGGGAGGGATCAATGCCCGAGTCGATGATGGCAACTACGGTGCCTTCGCCTTTATACTCATTGAGCCACGCCTTATCAGCTCCCACCTGTCCGGTGGAAGTGAACAACTCTGGGCGCTCATACTCATTGGCAATAATGACACTGGCGACCCCAGGGGTATTTCTGGCTTCTGCCAGATCGCCAAATCTTACATAAGTTGAGAAACCATTCATTGCGATGGTCAACGATTCACCGGCGGCTTTTTTACCGGGAACTTGATCCTGGGTTTTAATTTTTTTGTTTAATGAAGCTTTGATATTTTTCTGGTTGGTCTTAATATTTTTCTCCAGGGACTTAATCTTCGATTCACCCAGTCCTTTCACTTTTTGATTGGACTTGGTGGCCGTCTCGATGATTGAATCCTGATCCAATTCGATTATAACCCTGACCATTTGGTTTGGATCTGTGTTCTTCATGTTCTTGATGTCCGTCTTTGAGAAATCCGACTTTTTTAAACCTGCCGTAACTTCCACTTTTGATCGGTCGAGAACTTCAAGATTTACTTGCTCTGCCCGGGCCGTTATCGGAGCAAATCCAAATAAACTCAATATCATCACCAAACAAAGTAAACCACTTAATTTAACTTTCAAGAAACACCCTCCTAAAAACCTATTTAATAATTTAATGTTAAACGTTTTAATTGATTTATACAACATACAGGCTATTATTCTGTTTGGTTTAGTTGATCGCCTCGCTCCGTTTGGCCGCTTTGCTTTTCTTGCTCCCCATGCTCTCTAGGATTTCTTGGCTATTAAGCCTCTATTGGCTCACTTTGTGCAACCTGTCGTATTGCTTTAAAACCTTACCGTTCCTGCATTTTCTCTTTAGACGATCAGACTTAAAATTTCTTTGGAATTTATCTCCTTTTGCCGGGTTTAGTAGTGATGATCGACATTACTCGCAATTTACCCCTTGGACCTTGGCAACTGCAATTTACTTTGTTAGTCCATCGGGGTAAAATGTATCGTAATGCGAACTAGAAAAATACTCGCGATCAAGGAGACTCCTAATGATGAAACGAATCGTAACGATCCTGGCCAGCCTAAGTTTGGCCTTCTTCATATTGACTTCTTCGGTGATGCTGACTTTGTCCATAAAACAAACCTACCGGCTCTCAAAAGAAGACATCGTGCAAGTAGAATATAATTTGACCGATCAACAAATCGACAAAAATTATAACAACCTCATCGACTATATGTTTGCCGGGTCCGAGGCGACCCTCAAATTTGATACGTTGCCCATGAGCCCGCAAGGTGAATTTCATTTTATGGAAGTGAAAAATCTTTTTAAATTCGCTTTTTTTGGAATGATCCTATCAGGCGTTATTGCCCTAGTCTGTGGCGCTTATCTCATTTCGCAACGAAACTTTTTATTCTTGACCAAGGGGTCCATCCTGGTATTTATCATTCCGGCCATTTTGTCCATTCCGGTTTTGATCAATTTTAATGCGACGTTTATTAAATTCCATGAACTGGTTTTTTCCAACGATTACTGGATCTTTGACCCTCGGGTGGATCCAATCATCCGCTACTTGCCTGAATCCTTATTCTTAAAAAATACGTTGATCATTCTTTGGTTCATCGTATTATGGGTCGTTCTTATTCAGTTATTTCGGCGGTACACTCAAAAAACATGGAGTTTATAAAAAGACATGGATATCGTAAATTTTTTGATATATCTATGGGTAACGGCCATTACGCCAGGTCCGAACAACATCATGTCCATGAATTTCGGCACCCGGCTTGGATTTAAAAAAAGCCTCCCGTTTAATCTGGGCGTCTTTGCCAGTGTCTTATTGCTCTCTTTCATCGCATCCTTTTTAGGCCAGGCCATCTTCACCTATCTGCCAGGCATTAAAAATATCATCAAGTGGATCGGCATCGCTTATTTACTCTGGCTGGCCTACCATACTTTTGTAGCCGGCCCCATCAATTCCTCGGAGAATTTTGAAGGGGCGACCTTTACCCGTGGTGCCATCCTGCAATTCATCAACGTTAAAGTCATTCTCTACTGCATTACGTCCATGTCCACTTTTGTACTGCCCTATGAATCCAATCCCCTGGTCATTTCCCTGTGGGCTCTTTTGATGGCAATCTTAGCCTTTGTTGCCACGTGCATCTGGTCTGCCTTTGGCAGCATCTTCCGAACCTTGTTTTCGGATCACTACCGCCTCGTAAACACCATTATGGCTCTCCTTCTAGTATATTGTGCCTGGTCACTATACTAAGTGCTAACAAGCCAAATAGGGTACCCTAAAGCATTTCTCATTCTCACCACCGAAAATGGATCCTGATCCCCTATCCTCCTCTATGATCCTTACACCTTTAAAAACTTCCTTTGCCGGAAGTTTTTTTAGATTTATCAATTGAACTCCGCATTTAACTTTATACTTTTCTCTCTAAGCCACTTCACAAGATTCAATGACTTGAGTTTACCTGGTAGAATTCACAGTTGATTTGCTTGTAGTATTCATTGGTGATTTCCTTGTAGTTTTTATTGTTGGTTTCCTTGTAGTTTCATTGCTGTTTCATTGCAGTTTTCCTTTAGTTACTTTGCAGTTTTCCATTAGTTTCAATAGTTATAGGTAAGAAAGATAGCTAGTCTCATTGAGCATTAATTTTAAAATACCTAGGATCAATTCAACGCAAGGGTTGTAGACTGTTTTAAATAGTTCCTTTAGTTACTTTAAATAATTATTTATACTTTAGTCATAGTTTGTTCTTAAATTTAGACGAAGTCTGTGCTATTATAGTTATTAAAGGTTACTAAAACAAAAAACCAAAATAAACAATATATAGGAGATTATTAACATTATGGAAAACAAGAATATTAAGTTAGCAATTGTATACTACTCATCAACGGGTACTAATTATCAAATGGCACAGTGGGCTAAGGCTGAAGCAGAAAAACAGGGTGCTGAAGTTCGTCTCCTTAAAGTCAAGGAATTGGTACCAGAGGCTGGCTATTCATCTAACCCAGCATGGAAGGCAAATGCTGATGCGACTCGGGATATCCCAGAAGCCACCAGTGATGATCTAGTTTGGGCAGACGCTATCTTATTCTCCGCCCCTTCCCGTTATGGAACACTTCCTGCTCAGATGAAGTACTTCATCGACGGACAGGGCGCGATTTGGGCCGAAGGTAAATTGGTCAATAAAGTCGTCTCAGGCATGTCCTCAGCCCAGAACGTCCATGGCGGACAGGAAGCTACGATCCTCTCCTTGTACACTAACATGTACCATTGGGGTGCCATCGTCGTATCACCTGGCTACACTGACCCAGTTCTTTACACGACTGGAGGAAACCCTTACGGTGCATCCACTCAGGTAGGCATGGATGGTGCCATCCTGGATAATGTTAAGCCTGCTGTTGAGATCCAGGTTCGACGGATGTTGGATATTGCAGGTAAATTAAAATAGTATCTTTAAACGAAACGATATAAAAAAAGCAACTGCCTTCTCACAAAGAGGGCCGTTGCTTTTTTATTGAAGAAACCGGGAGTGCGGCTTTATTAGTCTTATGTCTTCTTGGTAGTGTCCCTTCTCTATAATAAAACTTGATATCCAATTGCAAATCCAATTTTTTGACAATATCACTTTCGTTCCAAAAGTCCAAAACTTTATGTAGAAAAAAGCTTGCCTGGGACAGGAATAGATTTGCTTTAATTTCTTAAAAAACAACAACTCACTAAAGTTAGATCAGCCGATCTGACTCCTTAGTGAGTTGTTGTTTTTATGGTCGATACTCACTGATTGAAGTGGGTATCCAACGTTTGGATTTTTTTACTGTTTAGTTGTTCAGGTATTTGTCTTTTAGGTAGGCATCGATTCCGGCTGCACCCTTCTTACCAGCTTCCATAGCCAGGATCACGGTAGCTGCTCCAGTTACGGAGTCACCGCCTGCAAAGATCCCTTCTCTGGTGGTCATGGCAGTCTCTTCATTAATGATAAGACAGTTGCTCTTATTCAATTCAAGTCCTGCTGTGGTAGAGGCAATGAGTGGATTTGGTGAAGTTCCCAAGGCCATGATGACCTGATCACATTCAATTTCAAATTCACTGCCGACCATTTCAACGGGCTTTCTGCGGCCGGAGGCATCTGGTTCACCCAGTTCCATGCGGATGCAGCGGATCCCCTTGACCCAGCCCTTGTCATCAACCAATATCTCAGTGGGGTTGGATAACAGATTGAACTGAACGCCTTCTTCGATGGCATGGTGAACTTCTTCAGCCCGCGCTGGAATTTCTTCCTTGGATCTGCGATAGACGATGTGTGATTCTGAGCCCAACCGCAGAGCCGTTCTGGCTGAGTCCATGGCGACGTTTCCGCCACCGACGGTTACACAGGATTTACCGATCATGATGGGTGTATCTGAATCAGGCTGATAGGCTTTCATTAAATTGCTTCTGGTCAGGAATTCATTAGCGGAGGATACGCCCATGGCGTTCTCACCGGGGATCTTCATGAATTTAGGCAATCCGGCACCGGAGCCGATGAAGAAGGCTTTGAAATCTTCTTCTTCAATGAGTTCTTCCAAGGTGACCGTCCGGCCGATGATGACGTTTGTCTCAAGTTTAACCCCGAGTTTTTTCACACCGTCGACTTCGTATTTAACGACTTCTTGTTTGGGCAGTCTGAATTCGGGAATACCGTACACCAATACTCCGCCCGGTTCATGGAGTGCTTCAAATATTGTCACGTCATAGCCTAATTTGGCCAGGTCTCCGGCACAGCTTAGTCCGGCGGGGCCTGATCCAACGACGCCAACTTTTAGTCCATTGGCTGGTTCTTTGTCTACGAACGTTACGCCGTTTGCGCGATTGGCATCGGCGACAAACCGTTCGAGTTTACCGATGGCAACCGGTACCCCACGGATCCCCAGGATGCAGGAACCTTCACACTGGGTCTCTTGAGGACAAACTCGTCCGCACACCGCTGGCAAGGAGGAGGCTTCGGCAATAACCCGGCCGGCTTCTTCCACATTTCCACCTTTTAATTCCATGATGAATTTAGGGATATTAATATGAACAGGACAAGCCGGAACACACCGCGGTACCTTGCAATTAAGGCAATTCAATGCTTCGCGCATGGCTTCTTCCTGATTATAACCTAAGCAAACTTCTTCAAAATTCTTGGCCCTTACTTCAGGAGCTTGTTCTCTGATCGGGACTCTTCCTCTTTTTTCCATCGTTATACAGCTCCTTCCGCTTTATGTCTGAGCATTTTCTGCCCTTCCTGAGATTTATACATGGTGGTCCGTCTCATGGCTTCATCCCAGTTGATCAAGGATGCATCAAATTCCGGTCCGTCCACACAGGCGAACTTAGTTTCATTTCCCACGGTGATCCGGCAGGCTCCGCACATTCCGGTTCCATCTACCATGATCGGGTTCAATGAAACGATGGTCTTGATGCCTCGTTTCAAGGTTTCCCGAGCTGCAAACTTCATCATGATCATGGGGCCGATGGCGATGACCAGGTCATAGTGCTTGCCCTGGTTTTCAACTAAATCGTTGAACTGGGCAGTGACCATCCCGTTAAAACCGTAGGATCCATCATCGGTACAGACATATAAGTCCTTGGCAACTGCTTTCATTTCTTCTTCCAAGATCAAGGTTGACTTTGTTTTGGTTCCGATAATGACATCAGCCGGGAACCCTCTGTCCTTTAAATACTTGACCTGAGGATAGACCGGAGCAGTTCCGACACCACCGGCAATAAATAAAATATTCGTTTTAGCGAGTTCTTCATCGGTCATTTCCATTAATTCGGAGGGTCTGCCCAGGGGGCATACCAAATCATGGAGAGCTTCGCCAACTTCCAGCTGGGACATTCTGGTCGTGGAATCCCCCATGACCTGGTAAACAATCGCTACCGAATCATGTTCCCGATCAATATCACATACTGTTAGCGGTATTCTTTCACCAAACTCATCCAATCTTACAATTAGGAACTGACCTGGCTTTGCTGATTTGGCTGCTCTTTTCGCTTCGATATCCATCCAATAGATGCCATCCGCCAACAACTTCTTACTTAACACTTTGTACATTCACTAATCACCTCTGTCTATAATTTTAACAAAATATCTTTCTTTATGTAACCCTTTAACCCTCATTATACCGAATGCTCGAAATAATCAAAGGCTTCTTTGAAATTTATTCATTGATATTTTTTTGATAATCATGCAAAAAGAGCCTGGACAGGCTCTTTTGCAGGATTACCCAATAACATTAATTATTATTAGATTCAATATTAACAAGCGGAATTATTCCGGGATCTGCCGTTTTTTTTCATTTTGTTCTGCTTTATCATTCATCAGATACACTAAAGTCAGCAATGAATCGGACAGGTGGACTGATTCCAGTGCAACATCTTTGGGCACCTGAATATCGATGGGTGCAAAGTTCCAAATACCTTTGACTCCACCCTTGGTTAAGACGTCGACAGATTTCTGAGCAACTGAAATAGGCACACATATGATTCCGATGTCTACTTCGTTTTTATTCAAATAGGCTCCTAAATCATCGATGTCGAGGATCTCCACATCTCTGATCTGCAGTCCGATCAGTTTCGGATTGGCATCAAAAATTGCCATCATGTCAAATCCGAATTTCTCGAATCTCGTATAGTTGGCAATCGCCTGGCCAATATTGCCGGCGCCGATGATCACTGTCTTATAGGTCCGATCCAGTCCCAAGATCTTTCCGGTTTCGGTAAATAGTTCCCGGACATTATAGCCGTAGCCTTGCTGGCCGAATCCTCCGAAATTATTAAAATCCTGACGAATCTGCGACGCCGTAAAACCGATCTTTTCACTTAATTCTTTTGAGGAGATTCGATCCACATCGTTTCTGAGCAGTTCAGCCAAATGCCTATAATATCTAGGCATTCTTTTAATAACTGCCATTGAAATTCTTCTCTTTTTATCCATACTAACCTCAATTCAAAATTTGCTACATAGGGTTTATTCAATCTGTCCGTCGGGCATCAAAGGCATCCATTTAAAGAAAAAAGATGCTTGTCTGCTGTTTACATTAATCTCATGATTAAAATCATAAAAATCGATGATAATCCATCCCGCCCAATACCACATTAATGAGTTAGACGAATCATGACCTCCGCCATTTCACTTTTCATAAAGAAAACATATTTCTAGTTTTGACACTCAAACAAATACTTGTATTTATATTAACATATATAGGATGGTAGTTTAATAGTTTTTTCAATTAACTTTGTTAAATAAGTGATAATAAAAAGGACCACGTCTTACAACCGTCCATTTTTGAAATAAGCCCAAGGCTAAATTCGCCCATAATAAAAGGAACAAGCGGCTTATTTCTTGTTCCTTAAATTAACAACTTTCTTCATAAGGATCTCTTTGATCTCACTGACTAAGGTTTGCTGCTGCATTGTTATCGACATTTCCGATGGTTCACCCGGAATTTCAGCCATCATTTCGCCAATGGTTTCCACGGTAATGAATTCGGTATCCGCCGGAAGGCGTTTTCGAATCTCTGCCAGCTGATCCACTGGATAAGGCTGGTCCGCTAATTGGTAGACTTTGACCTGAACGTCATTATCATTGAGATTGACCTTGCTTGCACAGATGCCCTTCAAGATCAGGCCGGCTACCAAAGTTGACTTATCAGCCAACGAACAGGCTTTATCAGAACCTTGGCCAAAGCCCAGGGAGACCCAGGGAAGCTGGTTGCCATCTTCTAATATTTTTCGGTGGGCCCCAGAGAGTTGGATAAAGCCCAGGGGATATTTGACGACTCTAATTTCAAAGCCCTGCTCGGCTAATTTTTTAGCCATGGGTGCATAGCTGGCTGGATCTTCCATACTGTCGGGGAAAATTATCACACCGCCTGATACTTCACCATCAGGTCTTAGCGAATAATAATCGGCTTTTTGTACCAAGCCCGGTTTTATTTCACTGTAAGCAGACTGTTCTGCCGGTGTCAGTGGGGCTTTTTTGGTAATCATATAAAAACCCGTTATCAGTATCAGAAGCATCGCAATCAGCCGATAAAGAGGTCTATTGCTTTGTTTCATAATTAGTGTAACCTTTCTGTAACCATTTCTTCACATGTTGATTATAATACAGTTTTAATTTCCTGTAAACTTGAATATGCAGATTAAGTTGTCACTTATCGTTTATTACTTCTTTATAATTAAATAATCGATTGGTTCATAATTTTAGGGGGATTCAATGTTTTTAAGCCGTTTAACCCTTATAATATAATAGGTGATATAAAAATGAACAATTTGACGAATATCCGCTATGTGTTTCAAAAGCGGACCCAGGATTTTGTTTATTCAGAGGAAAACCGGAGACGCCTGCGAAAGGAGATCCGAAGCTTTCTGAATGATCTGTTAGAATATAAAATTTCTCTGCGAAAACTTTGTGAGCAGAGTGTCTCTTATGAGGACCGTAATTTCATCTTGAACTTGAGCCTGATTTTGATCAATAATCCGGCAATCGCTCAGACACTGGTGGAAACGAAAACTTTGTCGACCCTATCGGTGGCCAAGGAGACCGGCTATCCCCATCGGTTTATCGAAGAAAATCAACACTATATTATTGCCTATATGTTGCTTTTAGGAACTGAGAATCATTCGTTTTTATCACGCCAGCTCTCCATCGGAACGAAACTGGATGGCAATCAAAAACCAGAGCAAAATAACTTGGGCATAAAATTACAGGATTTTGGAGTCACTTCATCGGTATTGACCCCTTATGGGGAATTCCGCTTCTTAGACCCCGCCAAAAAAAATGCCATTGTCGGTGATTTCATCACCGGTTCTCGCGCTGTGATCAAACCCAACCGTGTCCTCTATTTCGGAGCATTGGTCGGTGTTCTCTTGGTTTTCTTCATCGCTTTTGCCTACATTTTCTACCAGCCGGTCCGAAGCTTTACGGTAATGGGCGAAGTTGAAGCGAGCTTTTCGTTTAATCGGTTTGGTCGGTTGGTGGAAGCTCAAGGCCACAATTTTGGTGGGCGATCCACGTTGGAAGAGGTGGTCTATTCCGATAAAAAGCTGGATACTTCCTTGGCGAACTTTCTGGATCACGCCGTTAAAAGCAATAAACTGCCCCCCAATTCCGATGTTACTTTGATCGTTGTCACCGGAAGCTTCATAGAAGCCGATTTTCGTGGTGTCGCACTCTCTCGCGAACTCTCTGAAAACAATTTGCGGATCAAGGTCAATGCCGGCAACGGTGAAGGTTTTATCTTAGATCAAGGACAATAATAAAAGGCAGCGAACAATATGTCCACTGCCTTTTATTATGTCCTTAATTTAATTTTTGGTCTAAATTGAGGATCTCTTATAAGGATTTGTTAATGAAGTTTATTCTTCTTCGAACATGTCCTTAGCAACTCCACACAGTGGGCAGACCCAATCTTCTGGGAGATCTGCAAATGATGTTCCGGCTGCAATTCCGTTGTCAACATCACCAACTGCTGGATCATAAACATACCCACAAACGGTGCAAACATACTTTGTCATACTTTTATCCTCCTTTTTCACTTCTTCTATAATAGGTTGATTAACCTCATTATGAACCGATTCATCAGGTACATTGGGCTTTGGTGGCTCTACCTGGGCAGCGTCTTCCATGGGGACCACTGGTTCAACATCTGGCGGGATGATATCCTGTTCAATCACAGCTGACTCAGGATCAGCGGAAGGATCAGCCAACAGCTTTTCAATTTCTTCCGGATCAAATCCGACCACGTATTTGTCCCCGATAAAGATTGCCGGGACTCCCCGAATCCCCTTGGAAACCAAATTTTTTCGATTCTCAGGTTCCGTGGTGCTCATCTCTTCGTATTTAATTCCTTTTGTTCGAAAGTAATCCTTGGCCATTTCGCAATATGGACAGGTCGTTGATGTGTAGATCTGTACTTTCTTTTGTTCCATTAGAAACCTCCATTACGGTTATCGTATTAATCGTATTTCGCTTTTTCCATTTTTTAGTTCGTATCGTTCGTTCTTTCGTTCATTCGTTCTTTAAGACCGTTTCTTTCCTTCGTTTTTCAATCTGTTTTGGTTTGTTCTATTAGCACGTTTCTTTTATATTTGTTATCATTTATCGTTTAATTACTTTTGTTGAATTAGTTTGAGCCTTGGGTCAACTCTTGTCGAGATCGGCATTGGTTTTTTGCCATTGATCGTTTCAATCTGTTAATTAAGGTTTTCCCGTCTTGGGGGTCACTTTGATCAGTTTGTTTAAACCGGTGAAGGGTCCACTTAGTTATATCCCTTCTCTCTTATAATACTCTGTCTAGGGCTCATTTGTAAAAGGTTTCTCTTGAGTTTTACATAACATTATAATAATGTTCATATAACCATTCTTACAATCGGTCGTTGAGTTGTCGCCTGATCCTATCTTGGGGCAGCTTTATAGAGGTCCCCTCCAATGGGGAGACATTTTATGACCTAATTGGAAAAGCGGTTTTATGCCGAAGTGGAAAAGCGGTTTTATGCCGAATTGGAAAAGCGGTTTTATACCGAATTGGGAAAGCGGTTTTTAAACAATTCCTGTGTTTCTTTAGGAACTTACGAATTAAATGTATAATAAAAGAAAGTTTGAAAAATACGAGGTCAATTATGGAAGAAAAATCTACCAGAATCAATAAATACATCTCCGAATCCGGTTTCTCATCGCGGCGTGAAGCCGACCGTCTGATCGAATCCAAACGGGTCAAGATCAATGGCATCTTAGCCGAAAAAGGCTCGAAAGTCCTCACTGGTGATGAAGTCACCGTGGATGGCAACGTAGTCACCCCTAAGCTGAAGAATGTTTATTTAGCCTTTCATAAACCACGGGGCATCGAAACCACAACCGATGAATCCGTACCGGAGAATGTCATTTCCTATATCAATTATCCGGAACGAATTTTCCCCATCGGCCGGCTGGATAAAGACTCCACAGGGTTATTGCTATTCACCGACGACGGCGACATCGTCAATCAGATCCTACGCAGTGTCAATAACCATGAAAAAGAATATCTGGTTACGGTCAATAAGACCATCACCCCTCAATTTATCGAGGGAATGAGCAATGGGGTCCCGATTTTAGATACGGTGACCAAACATTGTCTTGTGGAGAAGTTATCCACAAGACAATTCAGAATAATCTTAACTCAAGGTTTAAATCGACAGATTCGGCGGATGTGCGAACACTTCGATTATCGAGTGGTTTCCCTTCGGCGAATTCGGATCATGAACATCCAGTTAGGGGACCTCAAAGAAGGCGCCATCAGACATCTGTCCCCTTTGGAGATGAAGGATCTAGCCGTATTATTAAGTGAATCCAAAAAACACATCGACTAAGCGGAGTCCTTGCGACTTAAGTTTTTTAAGGGAATGACCCGACGCTTGTGAAAAAATAAAATAATAAAACAACTGTTCAGTTATGCACACTTTGCACAATCTCCTGTGGATAACTCCCTGTGGATTTGTGTAAAACGGGTAGTTGATGAAATATTTGCAGATATATTTAAGACATTGCTTATTGCTTTTCGAGGCCGGTTCATTTTTGTAAACGGACGTTCGTCTCAATTTGCTGATATTTGCTCAGCCCTTTCAATTAACTGATTGTTCCACCGGCTTGATTGAAATCAGCCTAATCTTAACTAAAAAAGAGAGGAAATCCTATGCGAATCGGAACTGGTTATGATGTCCACCGTTTATCTCTAAATCGAGACCTTATTATCGGCGGGGTCCACATCCCCTTTGAATTGGGCTTATTAGGGCACTCCGATGCCGATGTGCTCCTGCATGCCATTGCCGATGCCTTGCTGGGGGCCTGTGCCCTGGGTGATATTGGAAGCCACTTTCCTGATACCGACCCCGCCTACCAAGGTGCTGACTCACTGGAATTATTGAGCCGAGTGGCTGATCTTTTGGATGCCAACGGTTACAAGATCGTAAATCTTGATTCCACCATTCGAGCTCAAAAACCAAAACTGCGACACTACATCGACCAAATGAGAGAAAATATCGCCCGAGTCTTACAGATCCCTGTAGTTGATGTCAGTGTAAAAGCCACCACCGAAGAAGGCTTGGGTTTTACCGGTGAATTAAAAGGCATCAGTGCCGAAGCCGTTTGTCTCATCGAGTCCAAGTAGTCCTGATCAACGCAAGTCAACGTAAGTAGTCATATACGCCAAACGAAAGCCCACTAAAAATTAGAGCATTTTGACACAATTCGTAAATAAAAAATTCACACTGGGTACAATTGCCTGTTCTACAATAATGTAAGGGGTGAACGAAATGAGTTTAGAAATGTTAGAAATGAGTTTATATGATGAAATCTACAAACGCAAACCCACCCAGAAATTTTCGTTAAATACATTAGATCCAATCATCATAGAGCAGATCAAAGATCAAATCCAAACCCTGCCCCAGTTGAATTGCAGCAATGACACCCAACTGCATTTCATCAACAATGGCACGAAAATAACCGATAAATTAAGCAGCTTCGGCCAAGTCAAAGCACCCTATTATATTTTGGTGACCGGGACCAGGGAGGATTCCTGCCTGATATCAGCTGGTTACACCACTGAATATCTGGTGCTGTACTTAACAAGTCTTGGCATTGCAACTTCCTACATTGGCCGGTTCCTGGACCGGAACACCGCTACCCGCATCCTGGGGTCTAAATTGATTTCCGATGTTTTCTCCATCGTGGCCTTTGGCCCCAGTCTGGATGCCCATGAGCTTTACCGCTCCCCTGATGACCTCAAACGGTTGCCGTTGGAGTCATTGATCCTTGGCGGCGATCCGACGCCAGATCAGCGATCTATCTTAGAAGCGGTGCGAATCGCTCCGTCTTTTCTGAATAGCCAAACCTGGCGGTTTGAAGTGGGCAAAGATTCAATTTCACTCTATCAAGAAAAATCTCCCCAATTCGGGAATACCCTTTCCATTGAAACGTGTCATTTTGACATGGGGATCGCTCTGGCCCATATGGAAATAGCCGCCCAACACTTAGGCTATGACACCAAAATATATTTTAAAGAGCACTTATGGGGAGAACCCGACTACATCCAAACCATTCAATTACATTCAAAAAACAAGGAGGATTCATAATGAAACTAAGAAAAAACAGATTGGTATTTCTTGCCATGCTAGGTGGCGCTGCTTATTTGGTCAACAAAGAAATTCAGAAAAATCCTGAATTAGTGGAAGATGCCAAACAGCAATGGTCCACCGTCAAAGATGAAGTGGGCAAAAAACTTCGTGAAACCAAAGATCATGCCGACGACCTCATCAGCGAAGTGGAACGTAAAGTGGGACCGGTGGTCGATGATGCCTGGGAAACCGTCGATGACCTAGGTGAGGACTTAACTGAACATTCGAAAGACCTCGAATTGTAACCTGGATCTTCCTCCCCAACTATTCGTTTATGAAACAGGGTAGGCTTTTACAACTTTTAGAGGATTTAGAGGGTGTTACAACTTTTAGAACCTTTTAGAAACCTTCAGAGCCACTTTTTAGATCCTTAAATACAGCACAGCAGACGCTCCGATCTGGAAGCGTCTGCTGTGTTTTTTATTGGGCCATTTTTTCTTTTAATAATTCAATGGCTTTTTGGAGTTGTACATCTTTTTCCTTGGTATAGTTCTGGACCGTCAGATCCGTCGGCCATTCCACTTTGATATCGGGCTGGATCCCGATCTTGTGAATGTTCGTCCCCTTGGGTGAATAATAAGCGGCGACTGTTAGCTTTAAGCCTTCGCCGTCCGGTAGATCCATAATGGTTTGGACGATGCCCTTACCAAAAGTTTTCTCCCCGACTAAAGTGGCTGCATTGTAATCCTTCAGGGCACCGGATACAACTTCTGAGGCCGAGGCTGAACCAACGTCGATCAAGACCACCAAAGGTGCTCCGATATAGTTGCCGCCATTGGACTTATCTTCCTTGCGATTACCATGCTTGTCGATGGTAGAGACGATGACTTCTCCCTTTGGAATAAAGTTTGAAGCAATGTTGACGGATTCATTGAGATAGCCACCCGGATTTCCTCTTAAATCTACAATATAGCCGGTGGCACCTTGCTTTTTAAGGTCATCCAGCGCTTCTTCAAAGTCCCGGTCGACTTTCGAGGTAAACTGCGACAATGTGATGAAGCCGATGTTTCCCGGCAATAGTTCCCATCGTACGCTCTTAGTCGTTATTTCCCGGCGGATAATAGTGAAATCCAGTTCTTTGTCTGCCCGGCGGATCGTCAGTTTGACCGGCTGACCAGCCACTCCCCGCATATAACTAACAGCGGCATCAATGTCTTTGCCGGTATAGATCTTATCATCGATCTTAATGATTATATCCCCGGACATGATCCCGGCTTCCTTAGCCGGACTGCCGTCAATGGGCGCGACAACGATGATATCATCATCCTGCACATTGATTTGAATTCCGACTCCGACGAACTTTCCGGAACTGTCGGAGTTCAATCGGGAGTATTCCGTGGAATTATAGAATTGGCTGTACGGGTCCCCCAGTGAACTGACCATTCCTTTGATGGCTCCTTCTAACAGAAGGTTTTCATCAATTGGACCGTCGTAAATTTGATAAATCTGATCTTTGATTTTATTGAGCTTGTTCCAGTCGGCTGGTTTCGTTTCGACCGCAGTGGTCGTACCGGGCTGAGTCGTATTGGAGGCCACCGTCACTTGTGGTGGATCTTTTGGTATAAATGGCGTCTGAGTCGGGTTATCCCCGCCCAAAAGCCATCCTGAGAGAAATCCGATGGCCAGCATCAAAAATCCCACCAGTAGAAGCGCAATTGAACTGTTTGGCTTTTTAGGCTGTTCGTTGTATTCAAAATTTTCGTGGTTTGGAATTTGATCCACTTAAAACACCTTCCTATTGGAAATTACACATTCAAATGCTTACGAATCGAGAAGAAGGAACCCAGGGCTCCAATGAGCATACCGGCGATCAAGAACTGCCAGCTGAGCCAGTCACGGATCAATTGAGGACTGGGCAGTGAAATAAACGGCAGACTAAACTGTGCCTGAGTATAGGCATAGCGGTAACCGAAGAATAACAATACCACTGCAATGCCGGCTCCCAGTATCCCGATGATGATCCCTTCAATAATGAAAGGCCATCGGATATACCAGTTGGTCGCACCCACGAATTTCATGATCTCAATTTCTTTTCGCCTGCCGAACACTGCCAATTTAATGGAGTTTCCGATTAGGAAAAGAGAAACCAGAATGAGTATTGCAAATATTATAACCCCAATCGTTCGAATTGTCTTTGCCCAATTGATCAGCGAGTTAACTGTTTCTGAATCATTGGAGACAGATTCGACGCCGCCTTGATTTTGGACTGCTGCCACCAAGCCTTCCACGAAGTCTGGCCGCTCCAGATTTACGATATACGAATCCGGATAGGGATTGT
Source organism: Clostridiaceae bacterium (assembly GCA_049294805.1). GTDB lineage: Bacteria > Bacillota > Clostridia > Clostridiales > Clostridiaceae > JG1575. The sequence goes on along the minus strand of JBAQDU010000126.1, from coordinate 54,560 downwards.
TGTCCGTTGCGTTAAAGCCCTCTAACAGGTTGGAGTCTTCAGCTAAGCTTAATTTGGCATTGTTGAAGGCCGTTACTCGATCTTCATAGGTCAACTTTTGCAGGCCCGGCTGACTGTTGATCAATTGTTCAAGAGTGGTCTTTTGTTCGGCTGCGGCATTATTTTCCATAAAGACTCGAACGACGGTCTGTTCTTCAACATTCTTGACCAGATGGTTCACTGACAGTGCCACCAAAAGAAATATTCCAAAGATCAAGATCGTGGCGGTGACCGTGGCAATGGAGGCTAATGTTACGGAAAAATTTCTTTTCAAGGATTTCAAGGCAGTGCCAAGGGGGGCGAATAAATTACTCATGGTCACGATACCGTCCTTTCTCTTCATCCCGTAACAAGTTCCCGTGCTCCAATGCAACGACCCGTTTCCCCATCTCATTTACGATATCTTTATCATGGGTCGCCATAATGATCGTAGTACCTTGTTCGTTGATTTTTTTTAAAATGGTCATGATCTCCCAACTGGTATCAGGATCCAGATTTCCGGTGGGTTCATCAGCGATGAGAATATCCGGATTGTTGACTAAAGCTCTGGCGATGGATATCCGTTGTTGTTCCCCGCCGGAGAGTTCATTGGGGAAGGCTTTGGTCCGCTCATCCAGACCCACCATTTTCAATACTTCCGGCACCCGTAATTTAATGACCGAAGTCTTCGCTTTGGTCACTTTCATGGCAAATGCTACATTCTCATAAACATTCAGGGTTGGGATCAGTTTAAAGTCCTGGAATACCATGCCGATTTTCCGACGATAGGTCGGGATCTCCCTGGGCTTAAGTCCTGCCAGATCAATTCCGTAGGCGGTGACTTTTCCCTCATTGGCCGTTATTTCCCGGAGCAGCAGGCGGATGAACGTGGATTTACCGGCACCGGATGCGCCAATTAAAAATACAAACTCGCCATCCTCGATGCGCACTGAGAAGTCTTTTAATGCTGTAATATTTTTGTATTCCTTCGTCACATGTTCGAATTCAATCATGATCAATGGGTCTCCTTTGTTTTAAAATACCAGAAGGCAAAATTACATCGCTCCCCACCTAGAAGTGGTCGGCCAACCAGCTGGTTTATTCATATGATCCTTTGGATGGTTCAGATCCATCCAAGGCTCTTTTGATCTTTGTATTTCGCTTTGTTTAAAGTAGTCTAATTGTTGTATTTTGTCGGCCCCAACTTCACTTTTCTAGTCCCCTGTTCAAGGACCAATTGGACCACTACAGAAGTTAATTTTTGCACATCAATATAAAGATGGAATAAAGAAAAAAGACTGACTATTATCGTCAGTCCAATACTAATATTTAGAAAATTGCAATATCCTGATACCCTTCGCCCAGGACCTCCCGGACTTCGTTTACGGACAGGAAGGCCCGGTTGTCGACTACCTTGATGAAATTACGCAGTTCGATATAATCCCGGCGATTCAATACCACATAGATGACATTGGTATCTTCCTTGGTATAGCCACCATAACCGGTCAAAATAGTACACCCGCGATCCAGGTCCTCGATGATAAATTTGCGGATCGCCTCACTTTGCTTACTGATGATCATAATTTCCTTGGCCGTTCTTGTACCTTCTATGAATCGGTCGATCAAATTACCGTTGATCAATACCGAAAGCAGGGAGAACAAGCCGACCTCCCAGCCAAAGACCAAAAAACCGCCGGCGGTGATCACAAAGTCAACGGCCAGTAACGCTTTGCCAAGGTCTACGTGTAGATATTTCCGGAGGATCTTGGCAATGATATCCGTTCCTCCGGTGGAGCCGTTATAATTAAAGACAATGGCCATACCCACAGAGGCCAGGAGCGTTCCATAGAACGTATTTAAAAACATGTCATTGGTCAAAACGACATTGCCCATGGTGCGGTGCAAGACTTCCAACACGCCGGTCATAAAAAACGAGGCGAATATGGTTTTTGCGCCAAAGACCTTTCCCAAAAACATAAACCCAATTGCAAAGAAAATCAGATTCATTATTAAAATATAGGTCGGTCTTGATATTGCGGGAAAGAGTTGCTCTAAAATAATGGCAAGTCCCGATATGCCCCCCGCTGCCAAGTTAGCCGGAAAATAAAAGAAATGCAGTGCAAATGCTACTAAAACTACCCCCACCGCGATCATACAATAATCTCTCACCACATTTTTTTTCATTTTTTAATCTCCCCCTCTTACCCCAGCTTGATCCTGAGTTTATCACAGCACCATCCACCTAATTAGGCTACAATCATCAGAACCCAACCACTAAATTTACAATAAGTCCGACCCGCTCTTTCGAAATGATCCTCACTCTTTTAAATGATTATCACTTTGAATTTCGAATTGATTCTCACAACGGTTCACCCATAGATTTCTAATCTGATTCTCAAAATATTTCTTGAACTGAATCCCGCAATAAAGGCCTCCCTTTAATGGGAGGCCTGTTGAAACAAGTTCTATTTGCGACAGGCTGTAAACCAGTATAATTAGCTAGGTCTCCCTGCCGCTTTTATTCTCATATTTATTAGTATTTTTATTATATCAGTACCATGAGCCGTTTTCAATTTAATAACACGGAACCACACTTTCGTTTAGGCATTTTCGCTTAGGCACTTTCGCTTAGGCACTTTCATTTATACACTTTGGTTTAATCAATATATTTTCGCGGAACCCGGGCACTGATGTCACACACTATTTCATAAGAAATGGTGCCCACTTCATCCCCCATATCATCTGCCCAATAGCTGTGTGGTCCGTCTTCACCCAAGAGCGTGACGATATCGCCGGCTTTTGCAGTGGGAATGTCCGTGAGGTCGATCATAAATTGATCCATGCAGACTCGTCCCCGGATCGGTGCACTCTTACCATTGACCAGGACATGCCCTTTGTTGGACAACAGACGATTGAATCCGTCGGCATATCCCAAGGGAATTGTGCCGATAACCGATTCTCGAGAGCTGACCCAGGTATTGCCATAACTAACGGGAACTCCCTCTGGAATGGTTTTGACGTAGGCGATTTTAGCCCGCCAGGATAAAATCGGCCGCACCGTTGCCGGTGGGCTCTTAAGGGTCGATTGGGAATAGCCGTATTGAATGATGCCGGGACGAACCGTATCAAAATGAGCTTCCGGAAGATCCGTAATGGCGGCCGAATTGGCCATATGATAGTGATTAAAGTGAACTCCGGCAGCTTCCAGAGCTTTTTTCATTTCAAGGTAACGCTCTAGCTGCAAATGGCTGTATGTTTTATCTTCGCCATCAGCAGTGGAGAAATGACTAAACAATTCTTCCATTACGACATTGGGGCGGTTTGCTATTTCGGCAATGAGTTTGACCGAATCCGCTGTACAGGGAAAGCCAATTCTAGACATTCCGGTATCCAGTGGGATCGCAAACTTAACCTTTTTATCTTGTCGAACCGCTTCTTCTTGGAATTTAAAAGCCTCCGCCTGTGTGATTACTGTGACGGTCAATTCATTGGCCACCACCGGTTCAGCCTCTTCCCCTGGAGTATACCCCAAGATCATAATGGAGGACTCTGGATCACTGGCCCGAAGTTCCATGGCTTCTGCTAGAATTGCTACGGCAAAATCCCGGACTCCGCATTCCTTAATGGCCGCAGCGACAGGGATCATCCCATGGCCATAGGCATTTGCCTTAACTACGCTGATTACCCGTTTGCCCTTGGCCGCTTGCTGGATATTTCTCATGTTTTCTTTCAACACGCCAAGATTCACTTCTGCCCAAACTGGCCGATTGTAAAAATTCATTTTAATTTCTCCCTCAGTTTTAATACGTTATGTAACTACTCCACCTATTTATTATGTCTTAAGCTATTTCCAATTATATACCCAATTGAGTCGTTAATGAAAACGTTCTGCCAGTCTTTGGGGCCTTTCCCCTTAAGCTCTTGGTTTACTTTCTTCGACCATTTTCTTTAATTCAAAGGGGATCTTTGAAATGATTTCGGAGGCGGTGATGGAGTATCTGGATTTGGCCAGTTCATCGCCGATGTGACCATGTAGATAGGTCGCGGCAATGGCCGCTTCCATTGGCTGGAGGCCCTGACCGGCTAATGCGGCGATGATCCCTGTCAGGCAATCGCCCATTCCACCGGTTGCGATGGCTGAGGAGCCGGTGGGATTGACAAAGCAACTGACGCCGTCAGAAATAATGGTGTTGTGTCCTTTTAAGACCAGGGTAATTTTATGCTTCTTTGCAAATTTCTTGGCGACATCCATCCGATTCTTCTTAATGTACTCCACGCTGTGACCCGTTAGACGAGCCATCTCTCCAAAGTGCGGTGTCAAAATGACCCGAACTCCGATATTTTCCAGTAACCCGGTCTGGGCTTCTAAGACATTGAGTCCATCAGCATCCAGGATCAGTGTCGAATCTGATTTTCCTTCCTCGCGCAGGCGCTGAATGATGCGCATTAAGAGCAGCATTGTGTCTTCGTTATTCCCCATGCCGGGGCCAAACGCAATGACATCGGATTTTGAAACGGCCTCTTCGATCTGGTCAGGATGGATGGTCATGGCTTCTCGAACGCTCTCGGCGATCACATTGATGACTCGGGCATCCGATGAGACGGTAACTAAGCCAGCTCCGGCAGCAATACAGGCTTCTGAGGCAATTTTATTGGCACCGGTAAAGCCGGGGGAACCCGCCACGATCAGGATCCTTCCGTAATCCCCTTTATAGCCGGTGCGAGAGCGCACCGGGATCAGACCGCGGACCAATTCAGAACTGACCAAATATTCCCGGCCGGCCATCAGATCACAAACGGAATCTGGGATCCCGATGTTCTCCACTATAATATCGCCACAGTTTTCCGTCGTTGAATAATTTAAAAACCCTTTTTTAAAGCAAGAGAAACTAATGGTTTTATTGGCATGGATCGCTGTTCCCATAATTTCCCCCGTATCGGCCTGGATGCCGGAGGGAATATCGATGGACACCGTATTTCGACTCATTTCATTGATGATCCCAATGACTTCGGCATGAATGCCCCGAACTGGACGAGATAATCCGATCCCAAATAATGCATCAACTACGACATCCGCATCATTAATGGCTTCCCGCAGATCCCACAGGTCCGATTCTTCATGGACCAAAATGATATTGACTTTCATATGGCGGCAGATGGTCAAATTCACCAAGGTATCTGGGGTCCCGGTTTCATCATCGGCAATGTAGTACACATCGACTTCTTTACCGGCGATCTTGAGATGCCTTGCCAGCGCCAGCCCATCCCCACCGTTGTTTCCTTTGCCGCAGACGATCACAAAATAACTCTGGGTCAGATCCAAATGCTTCAGTACTTTCAACGCTGCATTTTCCATCAACACGATGGAGGGTATTTTAAATACTTCAATTGCTTTTTGGTCCAGTTCTCTCATCATTTTACTGGTTGCTATTTTCATCGTTCTATAAGTTCCTTCCCTAGCCGATTGAATGCTTCTATGATCTTGAAACTCCGATTTCCCAAAGGGTCCTCTGCATTTTGCAGAGAGTTTCCTGCAAATAAAAAAAAGTTTGAAATTCGAAAAATAAAAAATAAGTCACGTGCCAATTACAGCTTAACTCGTTCGATTATACAAGTTGCCATGGCAAATTTCTTCTCATGGGAGATGGAGATGTGGACCTTCAAGCGCTCACGGACGCCGAGCTGGTCTAATACCCGGCGCAGGGAATCCCCTGTCATATAGGGTCTGCCCAATTCATCCCGAAGAATTTCCACATCCTTTAGTGAAAAACCCCGAAATCCAGTGCCCAATGCTTTGGCCAATGCTTCTTTGGCACAAAAATTACCCGCGATCCTCTCCGGATGGCCTGTCAAGTAATCTGCCTCTTTTTCTGTAAAGACCCGCAGAATCCGCTCTCTGGTGCCAAAGGCGCGCTGGATCCTGGCAATTTCAGTTATGTCGCAGCCCATTCCATAAATCATGGCAATCACCTGTGTCCTTTATTTACTAATTATAATATCCCGGCCTGGCTTTTTACAATGAAACAAGTGTTTTTACGAGAGGTTTTTCCGCTATTGGGTAGGATTGGTTGCGGTCTTGTCAAACTCTCTTGAATTTTTCCAGCCTAGTCTCTAATTTATATATTATTCACGGCCGGTACTTACTGTGGTGGGCCCATTGATATATAATAATCATAGTATTTACAAGACAACTGGGGTCCCCGGGCTCTATGTAAGGATCCCTCGACAAACCCACTTAAAGCAGCCAACTAACTGGGATTCTTTGAAGCGTTTAAGTCGTATACTTTTTCGGTTCAAGGGATCGATAAAAACCCAGCATTGCGATGGAACACAAGGAGCGAGATTAAAATGGAAAAACTGGTAATTGCCGGTAATGGAATCGCAGGTCACAGCGCCCTGCAGGAAGTGTTAAAAAGTGGTGTCGACTACGATATCACCATGATCTATAACGAAGTTCCAAAAACCTATATGAGAACTCAGCTCATTAAATATGCCCTGGGTAAACTGCCCGATGAGAAATTTTTCATGGTGGATGATAAATTCTATGAATCCAACGGAGTCCATTCCATTAAGGCCAGTGTGCTCCACCTGGATTCGGCAGCCCGTAGCTTAACGCTCTCCGATGGTCAGAGCGTGCCCTTTGACAAACTGATCATTTCAACGGGATCCTATAATTTTATCCCACCGGTGAAAGCCCAAGGACATTCCTCACTGACCCAGATCGATTCCAAAACGGTCCATGACGGAGATGGCGTCTACACCCTTCGAAACCTTGAAGACGCCCGGTCGTTTGGCGCTAAAGTTCCCCAGGCCAAACGGGCCATCGTCGTTGGGGGCGGCTTATTAGGGTTAGAAGCTGCCGGTGAATTGGTGGAACAGGGCTTAGATGTCACCGTGGTCGAATTTGCCAGCCGGCTTTTGCCCCGGCAGATGGACAGCGCATCCTCCGTATTGTTTCAAGAGCAGGCTGAAGCCTTCGGACTCCATTTTATCCTAGGCGATTCAGTGGAAACCGTCCTATTTGAAGGGGACAAGGTCAAACGCATTAAACTGGTCTCCGGCCAAGAACTCGACACTGACCTGGTGCTTTTCTCCATCGGGATCCGCCCTAATTTGGACCCATTCAAAGACGCCCTTGCTACCAACCGGGGGATCCTCATCAATGAATTCACCGAAACCTCAGAACCTGGTATTTATGCCTGCGGCGATGTCAGTGAGTACAACGGACTGGTCTACGGAACTTGGGGCTTTGCCATGTCCACCGGAAAAGCTGCCGGCCAAAATGCAGCCGGCACCAAGACCCCAATGAAACCCTATGTCCTCAACACCCTGTTCAACGCCTTATCCACGAAAGTATTCTCAACAGGCTCGGTAAATTTTGATGACCCTACCCTTGAAAACTTTGTCTGTGGCGATCCCTGCAAAGACTATATTAAATTCCTGTTCCAAAACAACCAACTGGTTGCGGCTGTCCTCATGGGTGATACCCGATACGGCTCCCAGTTGGCAAAAGCCATCGATAACCATATGACTTCAAGTGAAGCCGTTGCAACCTTCGCCACCAAAGAGCTGTAATAAATTCTTACCGGGGCCACTGCTCCAATCAATTGACCAAGGGCAGCTCAAGTACAGGCTGCCCTTGGTCAACCCCAAAATCACGTTAGGACCTTTTACCTTGATGCCTACCTGTAGTACTATATAAGATAAGACGTTAAAACTTTGCCTAGCCGTCCTTAAACCGGTTTGGTCCGATTGAAAATAACCTAAGAAGGACCAATGACTATTTAACGGACCTAAAACTATTAACTGACCTAAAATTATTAACTGACCTAAAATTATTAAACGGACCTAAAATTATTAAACGGACCTAAACGGATTCAACTGATCCATTATTCCCCTACACTACTATTAATTAGAATAGAACATAGAACTTGATCCAACCATGACCAAGTTCATATTCTCTGAAAGGCTGGTGACCCTTAATGAAAACAACTCCTGTCAAAGGTACCAATGACTACACACCCATTGAAGCAGAGGTCCGAGATTATCTGCAGGATCAGATCTTAGCCGTTTACCGAAAATATGGCTTTGAACGGATCGTGACCCCCATTATCGAAGATTCCGAAAATCTGGATAAAAGTGAGGGTGGCGATAATTTGAACTTAGTGTTCAAAATCATGAAGCGGGGGGATAAGCTCCAAGCAGCTTTGAATTCCGGCCAATTTGATCAGTTAGCCGACATGGGTTTGCGGTATGACCTAACACTTCCCCTGTGCCGCTATGTGGCCAATAACCAATCCAAACTGATCTATCCCTTTAAAGTCATTCAAATGGGTAGCGTCTACCGGGCAGAACGGCCTCAGCGCGGTCGTCTTCGTGAATTTACCCAATGTGATATCGACGTCATCGGCTCTGCCTCACCCAATATTGAGATCGAATTGCTCCATGTGGCCTCGGAGGCCCTGATCGCCATCGGACTCAAGGCTTTTACCGTTAAAGTCAATGACCGCCGGGTCTTAAAATCCATGCTCCTGGGCTTTGGTTTTGCTGAAGCGGACCTTGACTCAGTCAGCATCTCCTTTGATAAGCTGGATAAGATCGGCGTCAGCGGAGTTACCAATGAATTGATCGAAAAGGGCTTCTCCTCTATTGCCGTTGATGCTTTCCGGGCAAATTTAGACCAAGGCGGGTACCCGCTGGACGAATTGATCGACCACATTGACGATAAGGTCGTGGGCAAAAATTTGAAATACATTATTGATGAATCCTCTCGGATCGCCCAAGAAACCATGCGTAACTTCAAGGATGTCAATTACCGGGTCGTCTTTGATCCCTCTTTAGTCCGTGGCCAAGGTTATTACACCGGCACCGTCTTTGAAATTGCTTCGGATGAATTCAAGGGCGCCATCGCCGGCGGCGGTCGATATGATAATCTCATCGGAAAATTCATTCATACCGACGTCCCTGCGGTTGGGATCTCCATTGGCTTTGAACGAATATTCTCGATCTTAATGGCCTCGGGATTCCAGATCCCCAATCAAAAGCGGCGGATCGTGATGTTCTATGAACCAAATGACTTTCCGGAAGCTTTCAAAAAAGCGGAATCCCTGCGAGACACTTATACCATCAATCTCTTGGAGCGGCCAAAGAAGATCGGCCCCTACTTGGAGAAACTCAAAGGCAAAAACATCACCGGCTTCATCAACTTTGGTGTTTCTGATGACATCAGCGAATTTAACTAACCACCCGATAAAAGCGCTCTTAAAACTTAGGAGGGATCACTGAACTGCCTTTGGTGATCCTCTCATTCACCCGAACATATCAACCAAGGCAGCGCCTGGCTCCTATCAACCCTTTTTCTAATTCTGTTCAATCCAATGGCACGATCCAAGGAGGACTTTATGACCGAAAAAGCTCAGAAGTTGATCCGCTACAACCAAGCCATCCAGTTTAAAATGGCAACATTGGCCGAATGTGAGTATCTCATTGCGGAACATCGTTCGGCCTTAGTCTATTCCGGTGATAATTTCCTGCCGACCTTAGCGGTCCAGGGCCAGCCTTATCTCATTGTAAGCCCTTTCGAAAAAGCGCCTTTGGGTGTCTTTGTCGTGTCGGATAAAGTTCATCTAGGCTTAGCCTATATCCGACCGCCTTATAAATATCTGGATCGCCAGATCCTGGAAGCATTTTTAGACCAAGTCAACATCCACTACGGTTTCGTAGCGTCCTTTGACCCGCATATGATCCCCTTGTATTTAGCGTTTATGCAACGCTGTGAGCTCCAAGCCTACCAGTTTGAACTTCTTTATCCGGATCTGCTCCCCAAAGGGTTGCCCGGTGTTACGCTGAATTTGGCCCAGCCAAAGGATGTGCCCTATTTGGATGAAATGGGATTTTTGACCAACAGCAGCTCCTACGTCCGCCGCCAGGAAATCTGGATCGCCCAAGACGGTTCGAATCGACCAGTGGGCATTGGGATCATTCAACCTCACCAGAGTGATGAGGATCATTTGGATCTGGGGATGTTTGTAAACCCTAATTTCCAGGGAAGAGGCATCGGTCGATCCATCGTCATCCGGTTAATGGAGATCATCGTCCAAGCCGGGCGAATCCCGGTGGCTGGTTGTTTCCACAAAAATTTTGAATCCAGACGGACCTTAGAGTCAGCCGGGATGACCTGTATCGGTACGATCTTTCGCGTGTCATTCAACAAGGATCGATTTCGCTAGGTCCTTACGATCTCTTCAAAACACCCGGCCAAGGCGGCAGATCTCCCAAAAAAATACCAAGAGCAAACGCCAGTTGAACTCAAACCGGTGTTTGCTCTTTATTATTTCCTGATACGGGTCTTCTACCAATCTGGTTGAAGATCCCTTAAATTAAACTTGAAGTTTAATGATCATCCTAATTTTAAATTGATGTTGAAGTTACTGTTGAAGTTGATGTTCTTGTTGATGTTGAAAATGATTTATATCGTTTGTTTAGTTGACCACTTATCCCGAACTGCTTTTTACTATTGGCGGTTTAACTTCTTCATTGCTTCAAACCGGAATGCAGCCGGCAAATAAGTGAGGGAGAGAATCATATAGGACATCAGCTGGTAGCTGGTGGAACCCTTAAATATAAAAATTTCCAGAAAATATAGGATCAATAGCCCGGCCATCATACAAGCCGAGTCGATCATAAAATGACGCCTGGTGAAAAAGTGCTGGTAAATTTTAAACGTTATAACAAAATAAACACTTAAAAAAAGAGCCAATATTAAAATCAATAACGGGATATTGTTTACCTGTTTTGAATAAAACGGAATCACCAAGTAGAAGGTGAAAAATGCAATTCCATAATTATCGGATAAATGTTTCATGGTCGATTCGGACATTCAACACACCTCCAGGGGGCTCGCATTGGTCAAAATTAGAATGAATAGTTCTCTTACCATCATATTCCTAGTTCACCAGGAACTGCACGGAATTTCACAAATTTATGAAAATGCCAATAAAACCCGGCTTTTTTAATACTCTTCCACAACGGATCAGGCCGGCTATTTGGCTAAAATACCCTTAACGACAATGGGTTCCCTGGATTTGATGAGTTAGTCCGGTGAATCCGATCCTCTCGTTAGATCCGGTGGGGACCTTTTGGGGTTTTTTTATATTTTTCCTGAACGATTTGCACTGCTTCTTGCTTGATCACATTGGTGGAGTCACGACTTGATTTCATAAACGGAGAATGGACGCCTTTGCGGATGATCAATAGCGCATTGATTTCCCCGCCCACGATCATAATAATGGAAATCAAGAGCAGCCAGAAAATCAGGATCATCACTGCTCCCATGGCCCCATAGAATCGACTGTAATTCGCGAAATTTGTGACATAGATCTGAAAACCAATGGAAACCAGCATAAAGGCTAGAGCCGAGAAAACAGCACCGGGCAGGGCATATTTGAACTTTACGTTTCGAGCCGGAACAAACATATAGAATACCAGGAACAGCACAAAGATAAAGCCCAAGGGAATCAGATACCCAAATGGATTCATGGCACTGTCCATGGTGAAGTTTGGGATAAAATCCCGGATCAGATCAATAATGGGCTGGGCAAATACCATGAACAGCAAGGATCCGGCAATCCCAACGGCTAGAAAAATGACCATCAGGATGGCATCCAAATTGACTTTTATAAAAGACCGATCTTCTTTTAGGCCATGGACATTATTCATGGCCCGAATAAAGGCTTTAAAGCCCCCCGAGGCTGCCCAGATGGCCGTCAAAATAGAGATGGACAACAGTGTGCCATTCTGCTTTTGGGTGACTTCCTTAATGATCCCTTCAAACAAGGCAAAGGCTTCGCCAGGCATCACGAGCTGAATCTCAGTTATGACCCGGTCAGAATCTAGATTCATAAATCCAACCAATGTTAAGACAAAGATCAAGAACGGGAAAATGGCCAACAGGAGACTATAGGACAATTGATACGCATACGGAATGGCATCATCCTTGTTCAGTTTATTGACCAAGTCCACTATAAATTCAATGATCGGCGGATACTTTTTTTTATTTTTCGTTGCTTCCATACCAATGTTCCTCCACTTGAACTGCAGGGATGCTTCTATGATCCCCAACGGATCATTTCCACCCGGAACTGGTTTACCCAGTTAAGTGATCTCATTCAATTAAACATTGAGATACGCCCCGCTTAAAAGTTTGTACATTCATCATACCAGCCAGATTTTAAACTTTTTAAACCAAACCATGAAGATTCTTTTATCCTTTTTGAAATTCTGGTCGTATTGTTCTTATTCATCGCAGGTTTGTCTCCTAGGAATCCACAAATAAGCCTCCCTGCCGGAAAAGCAGCTCCGGTAAGGGGCGATCATCCGGCGCCGGTGCTGTTTACCATAGTTAGAAAGTCTTCTTGTTTTCCGACTATTTGGTTGTGACTATTTGACCCTCGATGCAAACAATGATCTATTACTTAGTGGGAACAAGCCAGGTCCTCTCGAGGGTTTGGATCGCATCGACATTTTCTGACACCTGGTAGCCCGTCTTTTTAGAATAGGCGGATAAGGTTTTAGCGAACAAGTCCCGACACTGCGCCAGACTATCATAAATGCCTTGAGGATCGCTCAATGCGTAGCTTGCCCAAACGGCTGACCGCTCTTCTTCTGTCAAATGAGCCTCCAGAAATTTCCAGTGACTTCCGAAATTTATCGTATACTCTTCTTCATGGGCACAGTTCCAAGCCAAGAGGCAAAAAAGCTGTTCCCTCACGATTTCCAGGAACTTGGCCGCTGCAATGTATTGACGGCGTGCCAGAGCCTTGCTGACATAGAGGCTCACCCAGTAAAACTCATTCACCGTATCAGCTAGCTTTGCCCGGCTGGGTTGCTTCAGGTGGTGCATCCAGTCAGAAGCCTCTGGCATGCATGGAATGCATTGATCCTTATCTAAGAGGACTGATGTCAAACTGTCTTCTGCCAAATAAGTCCTAAGGCCGGCCAAGGTCTGGACCCGGATATCCGTGCGGCTACCGTCTTTATACCAACTCATGAAATTCGGAAATTCATCCTTCGAGTCTTCCATAAAATACGGCGTCTGGGCGATGACGATTTCCCCAAAGATCCGACACCAGCCCGGATCGTTCAGAAAGGGAGTCAGGTCTTTGACATGGAACACTAGGTCGTAGTCCCGATAGGGGTCTTTCTCGGCCCCTGGGTTCACTCGAGAGCCGTTTAATGTGATCGCTCGGATATTATCATCTTCTCTGCCAAAGGCCAGGATCTGGTCCAGCATGGCTGTTTCGCTGCGCATCGAGTTACTCCTTTGGGCTGTCAATTTCTCGTTTTAGATCGGCGATGTCTTTCACCGGGAACCAGTTGGGGGGCAATAATGAAAGGATCTCACCCTTGCGATAGCGGGAATCCATCAACACGACAATTCCCTCATCCGTTTCACTGCGGATCACCCGGCCGCCGGCTTGGGTGATCTTGTTGAGTCCGGGATAGGTATAGGCATACTGGAAACCTAAGTTTTTCTCTTCATTAAAGTAATTCATAATGAGTTCTCGCTCATAATCGAACTGGGGATAACCCAACCCGATCAAGGCGGTACCGATGAGTCGATCGCCTTTTAGATCGATGCCCTCGGCAAACACGCCGCCCAACACCATAAAATATAAGAGACTTTGCTCTCGGGAACTTTCAAACTCGGCCATTACAGCCAGGCGCTCTTCTTCCGAAAGCCCCGCTTCTTGGCGGCGGACTTCGTATTTGCTGCCATACTGAGCCATAAACACGTCATAAACACTTTGCATGTAGCGATAGGATGGGAAAAAGGCGATGTAGTTGCCTTTTTTAGACTGGAGCATCAAGTCAAGGTTCGCACTGATCCGGTCGTAGCTTTGGTCTCTGACTTTATACCGGGTATCGATTTTATAATCACAGTATACTTTGAGGTTCTCCGTTGGAAAGGGCGACGGTAAACCCATTCGGTAATCTTCTGTAGCTGCGCCGTAGAGCTCCATGTAGTAGTCCATGGGGGTCAACGTGGCCGAGAAAAAGATGATGTTGTCGGCTCGTTTGGCGGCTTCCGTCAGATTTTCACTGGGATCGATGCAGAATAATTTATAGTAAAGATCCCCGTCTTTTTCTTGGGCATAGCATAGATAGCCTTTGCCATAGAGGTCGGCGATGCGCCCAAAGGTCCGACTGTCGAAATAAGTCTGCATAAACGCTTCCTGAATTTCTTGATCGCGTTCTTTGTGTTTTTCTTTTTGTTGGATCTCAGCTTCATCTTGCAAATATTTTTCACAGGCCCCCACAAAGGCTTCCACTCGGTTTAAGAACTCCCTGTCATAGCTTTCAAAGACATTGCGGCGGTCCTTTGGCAGTCCAGCACCGATCAATTCCAGGCCTTCACGCACTTTACCGGCTTTTTGAGCGACCTCGGGGAAGATATGGCCAAAGCCATGGGCGATCTTATCGTAGGCTGATGTTGTTATTTCGGCTGAGAACATGGCTCTGGATCGATCCAGCAAGTTATGCGCCTCATCCACTAAGAAGGTGTATTGTTCGTTTTTCTCATCGAAGAAGCGCTTGAGATAAACTCTGGGATCAAACACGTAATTATAGTCGCCGATGATGATATCAGCGTATAACGACAGATCCAGGGAAAATTCAAAGGGACAGATCTCATGGCGCCGGGCATACTGTTCAACTACAGCCCGGGACATGGAGTCCTCATGGTTTAAAAGATCCGTCAGAGCACCTCGGACTTTGTCATAGTAGCCTTTGGCATAGGGACAATACTCGGCCTCGCAGCGAACTTCCTCCATAAAACAGATTTTTTCTTTGGAGGTCAGGGTCAAACTGCGCAGTTTGGCACCGGTGGTTCGCATTAGGTCAACCGCCTCTTCCCCAATTTGTTTGCCAGTGCTTTTGGGGGTCAGATAGAAGATCCGATCGGTCTTGCCCTCGCGCAGAGCTTTGACGGCCGGAAACAGCGCTGAGATGGTCTTACCGATCCCCGTGGGGGCCTGGACAAACATTTTCTTTTTATTGCGGATGGTGCCATAGACATTCACCGCCATCTCCCGCTGGCCCGGTCGATAGTCTAAAAAGGGAAACTCCGTCACTTTAATGCTGTGGTCCCGTTGGGTTTGCCACTGGAAATAAAGTCGCTTCAGCCCGACATACATCGCCAAGACGGACTCAACAAAGTCCGTTAAGTCTTTTTTGGTAAATACTTCATCCACTTGATAAACTTGTTCCGTGTCGATGTTGAAATACGTAAGCTTTAGAGTGATCTGCGGTTCGTCCACTTTTTGTAGATACATAAACCCATAGAATTTGAGCTGAGCCCAATGCAATGGGTTGGAGTAATCGGCCAGGGCTTCGATGGATTGATAGGTGCTTTTAATTTCTTCAATGTATTGGGTCGGTAAAACACCGTCGGCGCGGCCGTCCACGGTAACTTTGATATCGTCGACCACAAATTCGTGTTTTAGAAAAAATTCTTTTTGATAAGAGGGCTCTTCTTCCAAGCGCCGGGCCTGGTGAAGTCGGTGGACCCGTGAGCCCTCTTCCGCCCGCTCCGGAGAAAGGAGCCTAAATTCTGCGCCGATGTCTCCGGTCATCAGCATGGATTCCACCAGATTTCTGACGGATATTTTAAGGTGGTACATAATCAGCCTCATTTTCGTTGATAACCTAAAATTGATATTCTAACAGTCCGTGATCTAAAAACTCCTATCAGAACATCTGTACCAATATTATACTCTATTTCCGGTCAATTTTTGATGAACGTTATATCCGAGTGATTCGCTATGGTATAATGGAAGAAAACCATGAAATGAGTTGAGAATATTCCAATGGCTAACATGAACCACCCAAAAATCATCACGATCAGCGGCCCCGCTGCTGTGCAAATGAAGCAGGACCAACGATCTGAACTTCACTATAAAATTGAAATTGAAGCCTTTAACTGAGGCGGTCCCATCTATCGTCTGGTTCAGACGAATATCGCTGAAGAGGATCTGGCGATCACCGACCCCCAATCCGGCATCACCGTCTATGCCTCTAGGGATGAAGCGGATTTTTTTGAAGATCTGGACATCAATTTAGTAACCATGTTTTCCGATAATATATTGATGGTGAAAGAACGATTCGATCAACCCTAAAATTAGATTTCATCATGATTGACTTGCTATTCCTACCCCAATTGAGCATCCCGTCCATTTCTATTTTCAAAATTGCAGCCTGTTAAGAATTGCCCATTTAGAATTACCCATTTAGAATTGCCCATTTAGAATTGCCCATTTAGAATTGCCCATTTAGAATTGCCCCCCTCATTAAAAGGAGCCCGCTATGGAACAACCAAAACAAATCCGAATTGCCCCAGCTGCTCAAGAAAAAATGAAGCAGCTAAAGGTCCCCGGTCAGGAATTTAAGGTCCTGATGCTCAATAACAGCTGAAGCGGCCCTGAATTCCGTCTGGTTCAGACGGCAGATCTAGGCGAAGATACGATCCCCTTCCAATCTGGTGAGGTGACCGTTTACCTTGACAGACAAACCCTCCCCTACATTGACATTCTCGATATTGGCCTATTTGTGGCCTATGGCGAAGAAGTCTTCCTGGTGGAGGAGAACTTGATCTAAAAAGACCCTTTTGAGCATCCCCTAATCGGACGGTTAATTTTTATTAACGGTTTCGATTAAGGGATGCTCTTTGTTTTAGCGTCGTCCGGCACCGATCTGGCATTTGCCAAATTCAGATGATCGCAAAAAAAAGAGCAGGCGGTGAGCCTACTCAAAAAAAAACGTGGAGACATTAGGTGCGATCATCCACCAAGGTTTTGGACAATTGATTGATGCTTTGAGTCAAAAGCTCCAGTTTCCCTTCGATCCGAATCAACAAATACAGGGTCACTGCAATGGGAAAGCCCAAATTGCCCACCAAGTTGAATAGTTCATCCATGCTACCACCTCCCACCTGTTAATAGGCAAAAAATCAGGGAATCGCAAACTCCAAGAGTTTGGTATATTCCCTGATTGCTTCTATTCATGGGTCTAATTTTTCATTTTGCGAATCTGGCCGGGTTCCGTGGCATGGTGCTTGGAACTAATTTTCGGATTTAGGGGTGGGCGCCTGGGCATTCATAATGGAGCGGACTTCCCGTTTTATGTTGAACGCTCGAGTGATCAAAATCAGTACTTTGATAAACTGACGGACCTGGTGTAAATGCTCATTGTTCACTTTAAGTTCCACCAAAATTCCATCGATCTTGGCATCTGCCCAGTTTGCTGTCATGTTTTCGGCATTTCGACTATCGCGGTAGATCATCAAAAAGATCCGATAAGCATCTTCCCAGGTTATAATATCATCTTCTGGTTGGTTGATCTCATTGAAGGCCAAGGAGAAAACTTTTTTGATTTCATCGGTGGTGAGGATCGGCCGCATATAACATAAAAACACCAGTTGAATCAGGTGCATTATGGTATAACCCCGTTTCTTGCCGTGTATGGGTTTGGTGATGACTTCACTCTTAATGTAATTTTGGACTATATTTCCCGTAAAGCGTTCATCGGGAAAGTATTCATTCAATAATTCCGTGACTTGGGAAAGAAACAGGTCATATTTTGGCATATCTTCCAACGGAACCGGTTCATGGCTTAAAATTTCTGTATGCTGCATTTTAAACTACCTCTCAACCTGATTATATGGTAATTTAAAACGCATTTCAAGTTAAGTTAAAACGTATAATAATTAATCCAATTAAAGATCCGTGACCCTCATATAGACTTCATTTTTGGGCAACCCGCGATCTTTTGCAACTTGTTTGACTGCCTCCATTTTCGATTCCCCTTGGGCCATGCGTTGCTTAACGTGTTCTTCCACAGTCAGTTGGGCCATGGCTTCGTCATGTTCGGCTTCGATTTGGGCCTGGGGTTTACCTTCCAAAATAATGACGTATTCACCACGGGGTTCCTTGGTGGCATATCGTTCCATCAATTCTCGGAGGGTGCCTCGTTCGTACTCTTCATGGAGTTTGGATAACTCCCGAGCCAAACAAACTCGCCGCTCCCCCATTACTTCCTGGAGGATGTTTAAAAACTCCCGCAGGCGATGGGGCGCTTCATAGAGGATCAAAGTTTCCTGACGGTCTTTGATCGCCTCCAATTGCGCTTTCCGTTTGGTTCGGTTTTTTTCTAAAAAGCCGATGAATGTAAACCGGTCGGTGGGCAGACCCGAGCCGACCAGGGCCGTGACAAAGGCTGACGGACCGGGAATGACGGTGACTTCAAACCCTTGGGCAATGGCTTCTTCGATGAGAAAGGCACCGGGATCCGATACTCCGGGCATACCGGCATCGGACACCAACGCAACGGTTTTACCCTGGGCCAGGGCCGCTAAGATTTCCGGGCTTCTAGTCCGTTCATTGTGCATATGATAGCTAATGGTGGGCACTTTTGATTCCAAGTGTTTTAAAAGACGTCCGGTGGTCCTGGTGTCTTCACAGGCAATTAGATCCACTCCGGTTAAGGCTTCCCGCACCCGGATCGAAACATCCGATAAATTACCGATGGGGGTCGGTACAACAATTAATTTAGTGTCTGCCATCGTTATAGATCTCCTTAATTTCATTGGTATAGCTGCCATCGGGATGATAGATCTCCAATTGGGGTTCCCATTTGAGATAGGGTTTGGCGAATTTGATGCCTTCCACCAAGAGCATATTGGGGACTTTACCGGTGGACGGTGCTACCAGACGGATCCGTTTTGGTTCCAGATGATTCGCCCGCATCAGATTCACGATTTCAAAGAGCCGCTCTGGGCGGTGAACGAGACAAAGGCGGCCTTGGTTTCCTAACAGGAGCGCCGCTCCCTTGATGACTGCCTTAAGGTCGATGGTGATTTCATGGCGGGCGATCATGCGTTCATCCATGGGATTGAGCATGCCGGTGCCGACTTCTTTATAAGGCGGATTACAGGTCACCACATCAAAGTGACCCAAACCATCTAAAAAGGCCAAGTCTTTGACATCCCCCTGATGGATGGTCACTCGGTCCGACAATTCATTGACTAAAACACTGCGTCCGGCCATTTCAGCATATTTAGCCTGAAGCTCGACGCCAGCGATGACTTTTGCGGTTGATTTCCCGGCCAGTAAGATCGGTATGATGCCAGAGCCGGTGCAAAGGTCCATGACGCTTTCTCGATTTTTAAGGGCTGCAAAATGGGCGAGCAGGACGGCATCAGTGCCAAAGCGAAACCCGGTCTTTTTCTGCAGCAAGAAAAGTCCGCCCAGACCCAAGTCATCGACGGTTTCATCTTCTTTTATTAAATCCAGAAATTTTTCCATATGCCGTCGCTTCCTTCGGTTATAATAATACTGTATTTCTATTTTATCATAGACCCACCGCCATAATGAATCGGAGTAAAATTTATGCTTGATATGATCTTTCGCGTGGATTACCGGATTGTCCACTTCATCAACCGGAGACTGCGCACTCCATTTTTTGACTATTTAAACATCGCCATGACGTATCTGGGGTCGGATGTATTTGCTTTGGGCGTGATTCTGGCGTTGGTTTTCCTGCCTCAGGATACGTTTCGGCCCTTTGCCGTTCAAAGTGCCATGACACTCTTAGTCTCAACCATCGTGGTCCAACTGTTAAAACGGTTGATCCGGCGCAAACGTCCCTTTGTTCACTCCAAAACTCTGCATTCCATTCGGATCGGGGTGGATCCATTTTCGTTTCCCTCGGGGCATACGACAGCGGCTTTTGGCCTTGCCATGTCGATCAGCCTCCTGACCATTAGCCCCATGATCCGCCTGGTCTTTTTTGTTCTGGCCTTTGGGGTCGGGTTCTCCCGAGTCTACCTGGCAGTCCATTATCCCTCCGATGTCATCGCCGGAGCCATCATCGGCAGTTCATTCGCTTTGCTCGTTCATTTTATGATGCCTGCACTGACACTATTTATCCAACAATAAGAAGACGAGGTTTTTAATGTTTAAATCAATTAAAGGGGTTATTTTTGATCTGGATGGGACCTTAGTGGATTCCATGTGGATCTGGACAAAAATTGACCTAGATTTCATCCAGGCGTTGAACCTGGATACGACTCCGGACGAAATTATGACCAATGTTGCTCATTTTTCGTTCCACGAAACGGCCAGGTATTTCCGTAGTAAATTCAAGATCGAAAAATCAATTGAGGAGATCAAAAGCCTCTGGATCGATGCCGCGATGCATGAATACTCCACCAACGTGTTTTTAAAAGCCGGTGTCCGAGAGTTTTTAGAAGAACTCTATGCCAAAGGAATCAAAATGGCAGTGGCCACGTCCAATACCCGGGAACTATTGTCGGCCTGCCTTGATGCCAATGACATCCGAAAGTACTTTGATGTCTTGGTCACCACCGATGAGGCCTCGGCTAAATCCAAATCCCAACCTGATGTATATCTTCTGGCGGCTCGATCCTTGGGGATCTCCCCCTCTGATATCGTGGTGTTTGAAGATGTTCCCCATGCCATGGCCGGCGCTCGCTCTGCCGGTATGCGCGTGGTCGGCGTAAAGGATGCCTATACGGCCCTTTCGGATTTAGAGGCAGCTCAATTGTCGGATCTGTTTATTACAGACTTTACGGATCTTGCCGCGATTTTCCAATAAGACCACTAAACCCCAAAACCAATCATCCCGATAACGCCAATACAGCTAAAAAGCTGAAAAAGCTAAAAAAGCTTAACAATCGATAACCCAATCGATCCCAGTCCATAAAAATCCTTCCGGAGTTTCTCATTGTAAGAAGACTCCGGTTTTTTGTTTAAAATCCGATTTCCCCTCCCTTCTTATAGGAATCCATCACTTTTATGAACCATTTAATGAAATATTGGCGTCCTTTTAGCTTTGGCCTTTGACAGATCAGGTTCTGAAATCGTATACCTAACCGTTAAACTATGCTAAAATAAATTTGTTAAATTAAAGGGGGATTCTTCAATGTTTAATCAGGAAATGGTAAAACTGGGCACCCAGCGTTCGGTGATCCGCGAGATCTTTGAATTTGGTAATCAACGTGCAAAAGAAGTCGGCCGCGAAAATGTCTATGATTTTTCCATCGGCAATCCCAATGTCCCGGCCCCTCAAGTGGTGGCGGATGTCATTATGGATCTTGTGGCCAATTATAATCCTGTGGAATATCATAGTTATACTTCATCCCCGGGGTCCGCTGCGACTCGCAATGCCATTGCGGCCAACTTAAATCGGCGATTTAAGACGGACTATACGGGAGAGGATGTCTTCCTGACCTGTGGTGCTTCAGCCTCTTTAAACATTACGTTGCGGGCCCTGATCAGCTCTTCGGATGAAGAAGTGTTGACCATTGCGCCATATTTCCCAGAATACCCGTTTTTTGTCGAAGCCCAGGGCGGTAAATTCATTCCGGTGGAGCCAGATCCCCAGACCTTTCAAATTGACTTTGCCAAGCTCGAAGCTAAGATCACCCAACATACCAAAGCAATTATTATCAATTCACCCAATAATCCTTCCGGAGTCGTCTATTCGGATGAAACGTTTAAGACCCTAGCCAAATTATTCAATCAAAAATCCCAGGAATATGGTCACCCGATTTATATTATTTCCGATGAACCTTACCGGGAATTGGTCTATGGGGACGTCCAGCAACGACTAACTTCGACGTATTACCGCAATACCATAATCAATTACTCCTGGTCAAAATCTTTATCGCTGCCCGGTGAGCGGATCGGTTATATTCTAACGCCTCACCAGGTTGACGGTTATGCCGAGCTAAAAGCTGCCATTTATGGAGCGGCCCGGATCCTTGGCTTTGTCTGTGCCCCCTCCCTGTTTCAAAAAGTGATCGAACGATGCATCGATGTGGAACCTGATTTAACAGTTTACGAATCCAACCGAAATCTCATCGTGGATCATCTGACGAAGTATGGTTATGAAATTGCTAAACCCGATGGTGCCTTCTATGCCTTCATCAAATCCCCCAAAGGAAGTGCTGAAGAATTCTGTGAACGGGCCAAGAAATATAACATTCTCCTGGTGCCCGGAACTGGCTTTGGGATCCCCAACTACATGCGCCTGTCCTATTGTGTTTCTACCAAAACCATTGAAAATAGTCTGCCTTTCTTTGAGAAACTCATTCAAGAATAATCGGCTCCAAGGGTACTTCGCGATCGGTCATCCCATCTCAAGACGCACACCTATTTAGGATTCAGACATTCAGACTTTCAGGAATTCAGGAATGGCTGGTTTTAGTCTTTCCGTGTTTGCGAGTTTTAAAATCATGAACCTTAATTAAAAATGAAAAAAGCAAAGGTTCCTCGTAAGACTGACGGGCTTAATACCCGGTTCTGTCTTACGAGGAACCTTTTTTTCTCAATTAGCCCCAGTTGGGGCTAATTCAATGTTCTATTTGTCGAAATATTTATTCCGTAAGTTGTTGATCACTTCAGTATACTTTTCCAACTGCTTTTCCTGAAGGAGGTTTGCCCGAATGGACTCTTTGACCTCATCAAAACTCTGCACAGCTGCATTGCTCTTTTCATATACCTGGATGATATGGTATCCAAACTGAGTCTGGACTGGTTCAGTGATGTCATTGAGCTCACTGGCAAATGCGACTTCTTCAAATTCAGGTACCATCATGCCACGGCCGAAGCTCCCTAAATCACCACCCATGTCTTTTGACGGGCATGAAGAATATTGCTTAGCCGCTTCCTCAAATGTGATTTCGTTATTGTCTAGCTTTCCTTTAATTTCATCGCCGGCTTCTTTGGAATCGATCAAGATATGTCTGGCGCTGATCGTTTCGGGGCCGTTAAAGGCAGCTGGATTTTCTTCGTATTTTGCACTGATCGCCGCATCGTCAACGACAACGTCCTGCATGATCCGGTTCATAGTTGCATTGAAGCGAATGTCTTTTTCCGCCTGCTCCATCTGAGTGCGGTAGAATTCATCGGATTCAATGTTGTTGTCAGCTCCGTAGAGGTTGATCAGTTCAACATTGATCATCTGATCAAGCAGCTGTTTTCTGCCAAATTCCGTATCAAAATAGGCTTTTTTATCCGCCGGGAATTTCTCGATGGTTTTATTCAGAATATCCTCTGTAATTTCTACACCATTAATGGTGGCTAATACTGTGTTATTTTCCAAGTTAAATAGTCTCCTTTAGTTTTTTTCAGTCCTCTAATATCTTAACATAAAATCGGATTTTTTTTAATCCATCCTTCTCTATTCCCCATTCTGCGTTTTTCAATTGTTCACCATAACCAAGACTGATCTCATCAGCAACTGTGGCGATCCCATCGATTGAGTTTATCCCATCCATAACTTGATCTATAATTCGATCTTTCATTCGATTTATCATTCGATTAAAAATTAGTTGATTCTTTTTTAACATTTAAACCACAGATGTTAACAGCTACCGATATCTGAATTTGGCCGGCCGGTTTCTGCTATAATTAATAAAGGAATATTCTGAACATTTAAAATAAGGAGAACACAATGGATTATAAAATAAAAGAAGGCAGTCAGGCACCGGACTTTAACTTGCCCGGCTCTGACGGAGAAACTCACCGTCTGTCCGATTATAAGGGCCAGACAGTTGTTTTATATTTTTATCCCAAAGATGACACCCCTGGCTGCACACTAGAAGCCAAAGGCTTTTCAACCGAGCATGGCGCCTATGAGGACATCAACGCGGTTATTCTGGGCGTATCAAGAGATTCACTGGATAGTCATGATAAATTCATCCAGAAACTCGCGATCCCATTTGTACTGCTGTCGGATGAAACGGGCGAAGCATGCCAGAGCTATGATGTATTGCATGAGAAAACCATGTTTGGTAAGACTTCGGTGGGCATCGTTCGGTCCACTTTCATCATTACCGGCGCCGGGATCATCCAAAAAATTTACCATAACCCCAAAACTGAACTACACGCCCAAGCGGTACTAGCCGATCTTAAAGCGAATAACAGCCCGTCCTCTTAGTTGATTCCAGCCAGAGGTTTTATACAAGGGCAGCGACGACAAGGAGATACTCAATGAAAACAATGGGTTTATTGATCAGTCATAAAAACCATGAAAAAAGACGGGCTCTCATTCCGGCGGACCTATCAATCATTCAACATATCAGCCAGCTTTATTTTGAAGAAGGCTATGGTCAGGCCATTGGTTTTACGGATGAAGAATATCTGTCGGCCGGCGCTAACATCGTATCAAGAGATGAGGCGTTAGCCTGTGATATCATTGTCGATGTTAAGCTGGGGGATGCCAATTACCTGGACAGACTCTCCGGCGAAAAGATTTTAGTCGGCTGGGCGCACGCCGTTCAAAACGTTGACTTTACCGAACACATGCTCTTAAAAAACCACACGGTGATTGCCTGGGAAGAAATGGTCGACCATGGCCGATATCTGTTCTACCGAAACCGAGAGATCGCCGGTGAAGCCGCCATTATCCATGCTTATCTCTTTCTGGGGAAGATGCCCTATGATACGAAAGTTGCGATCTTGGGAAACGGACAATCAGCCAAGGGTGCCATGCGGATCTTGCACAGCCTTGGAGCTACCGTTGATGTCTACGGCCGTCACCTGGAAAATTTGTTTATTAAAAAAATGAATGAATATGACGTGTTGGTCAATTGCATTAAGTGGGATACCAACCGACTCGATAAAATCATTTATAAAGAAGATCTTAAAACCCTTAAACCCGGCACCATGATCGTGGATGTCAGCTGTGACCCCTACCTGGAAATTGAAACATCACACCCCACGACCATCGATGACCCAGTTTATGTCGTGGACGGAGTGATCCATTATTGTGTGGACAATACGCCAGCCTTGTTCTCTCATACTGTTTCAAAAATCCTAAGTGAAGGATTTGCCCCCCTGGTCGATGAACTTCTCAATGAAACATACTCCCCCATGGTCCAACAGGCCCTGGTTATTGATCATGGTAAAATTCAAGATGAAGACATCCGGACGTTCCGAGAATATCGGGGTCTGTTGGTCAAATAAGTCCTGCTTCGGTCTACCCGGCGAGGAACCAAAAAAAGTCAGCGCAATGCTGACTTTTTTTTGGTGGCTTCACTTGGAATCGAACCAAGGACACATGGATCTTCAATCCATTGCTCTACCAACTGAGCTATGAAGCCGTATTGGCTGTAACAATATTTAGTTTACAACATCCTTCGGTACTTTTCAATGACTTTTTTGGAATCTGTCACTTTTGATTTACTTTTATCTAGTTTCGACCTTTTTAGGAGCTACCCGTTGTCTAACCCATCTTGCCAACCAGCGATAGTGAAAATGCACCGCCTGGTCATCGCCCCTGCCCATAAAATAACCTCTGACTAAAGCTTGTTAGTCAGAGGTGTCTTTTTTCTTATGTTAGGTTAGGCTAGGTTTGTTTTGTGATGTATCAGTCCCTCGATTAGAAGAACAGCGGAACGATCAGGGTCGCCAGGAAAATGATGAAGGCACCACCTAGTCTGGATGAGATCTGAGCAAATGGCATCAATTCCATTCTGTGCGCTGCAGTTAATACGGCAACGTCACCGGTTCCGCCCATGTTAGCCATACAAAGTCCGGCTGTGATGGCTGCTTCGATGGGATAGAAACCAACCAATTTTCCAACAAAGCCGCTACCGATCACCGCACCTAAAACAACCAGGAAACACAAAACGAGGTAAGCTGGTGTGAAGGCTGAAATGACCTGACCAAGATCGGTATAGGCAATACCGATTCCCATTAATAGGGCTGGAGTCCAGTTGGCGGCAACAAACTGATACCACTGGGAACATGCTTTTTCATACTTAGCGGGCATGATATCCAGAGCTTTCACCACGGCGACTGAAACGATCATCCAGGCA
Source organism: Clostridiaceae bacterium (assembly GCA_049294805.1). Classification (GTDB taxonomy): domain Bacteria; phylum Bacillota; class Clostridia; order Clostridiales; family Clostridiaceae; genus JG1575. The sequence goes on along the minus strand of JBAQDU010000126.1, from coordinate 28,642 downwards.
TATGTATGGATCTCGACGCCGGTCAAGCGCATGAAGAGTTCGGATAAGATGGCACCAAAACTGAAGAATACAGTGGCTATGGCAATTCCCATTCCAAAATCTTTTAATGTGAAGGCTTCTTTTTCTTCAACTTCTTTAAGATCCTCTTCGCCGATTTCCATCAGCTTACCATTTCCGGTGAGGCTCGGATATTTTTTACCTAAGCGATCCAAAAGTCCGCCAAAGACGATGGCAATGGCATTTCCCAGAGCAACTGCGGGAACGAGTTTTGATAAAACTTGTTCAGCCGGGACACCCAGGCCTGTTGCAAATACTTCAGCGATGGGAACTGCACCGGCACCCATACCGCCGCCCATGATCGGAATCCCGATGTAGGCAATGGTCTCACTTGGTGTCATTCCAAAAGCTAATCCGCCTAAGGCTACAAAAGCCATGGCCAAGGCAACACCACCGATGATGGTGGGGAAATAACGGACGGCGGCTTTAACAAGCAGCTTTTTGCTCATGCCCAGGATGGATCCTGTGATCAGAGCGGCAATGTAGAAGTCCAGGAATCCGCCACCTTTCATAAAGGTAGTGATGTTGTCTGAAACCGCCTTGGGTAGAATGTTGTAATACACCAGGGCAGATGATACGAAAATTACGACGATGGGACCGCCACCAAAGAAAGTTTTGATGATGGGTGTATTGTTACCGATGACATCGAGTAATGCACCGACCAGCATCATAAATGCAAATGCACCGATCATGCCTTTGGGTAATACCCCTAAGGCAACTGCACCAAGTAATATAGCAAGTAGAATGCCATAGAGTGGAAGTGAGATCCCCATTATTTTGTAGTCTTTCATTATTTCCTCCAATTGGAATTAGTATAGTTATTGATCTTAATCTATTTCTATTTCTATTTCTATTTCTGTTTTTGATTTTGATCCGATATCTGGTTCTGTTTAGACCATCTGCGGTAAGTTTCTCTGCTCATCGTCGATCTTAATAGTTGTAACCTTTTGAATTAACTCGACTCTGATTAGATCCTGGCTGTGCCGGTGGATCTGGCCGCTTCACTGACGGCTTTGGCCACAGCGTTAGCTACATTTTTATCCAATGCGCTGGGAATGATGTTCTCTTCCGTGAGTTCGTTTTCCGGAATGTAGTTTGCAATGGCATGAGCTGCTGCAAGCTTCATCTCGACATTGATCTCTTTGGCTCGCACATCCAAGGTCCCTCTGAATAAGCCTGGGAAAACCAAGACATTATTGATCTGATTGGGGAAGTCCGACCGTCCGGTTCCGATGACTCTGGCGCCGGCTTCTTTGGCTAGGTCAGGCATGATTTCCGGTGATGGATTGGCCATGGCAAGGATTATGGAGTCTTTGGCCATGGACCGGACAAATTCCGGTTTGACTACATCAGCGGAAGATACGCCAATAAAAACATCGGCGTTTTTAAGGACATCGGCCAATGATCCTGTTTCATGATTTGGATTGGTGGCTTCGGCCAATTCGTTTTTAGACGCATTCATCTTTTCACGGCCTAATGCTAAAGCACCGGTCCGGTCACAGAGGATGACATTTTTAACTCCGGCGACCATTAGTAGGTTTGCAATGGCAGTACCGGCTGCACCAGCTCCATTGATGACGATTTTTAAGTCTTCGATGTTCTTTTTGACTATTTTCAAGGCATTCAATAATCCGGCCAATACGACAATGGCAGTTCCGTGTTGATCATCATGGAATACCGGAATGTCTAATTCAGTTTTTAATCTGTTTTCAATTTCAAAGCAGCGTGGTGCTGAGATATCTTCTAAATTGATGCCGCCAAACCCGGGGGAGATCAACTTGACTGTTTTAATGATCTCTTCCACATCATTGGAATCAATGCAGATCGGGAACGCATCCACGTTGGCAAATTCCTTGAATAGAATGGCTTTTCCTTCCATGACGGGAAGACCGGCTTTGGGACCAATGTCACCCAGGCCAAGCACTGCACTGCCGTCAGTTACGATGGCAACAATGTTGCCTTTTGAGGTATATTTATAAACATCGTCCTCATTGGCATGGATCCGTCTGCAGGGTTCTGCAACACCGGGGGTATAAGCCAGGGAGAGGTCTTCTCTGGTTTCCACTATCACTTTGGAAATAACTTCGATTTTGCCATGATGTAATTCATGCAACTTTAAACTTTCTTCAAAATAGTTCATTTATTCCTCCTTGAGATTCACGTAGTAGGTAATCCTTTACTTCACTATCTTATCATTCTTAATTTTCAATTCATGGTTTTGGTGGTTTAAAATACTTTTGTTCATTTAAACACCTTTGTGTAAGCCTTAACAAATTCCGGTACAATATCAACTTCAATATCAAATTCAATTTCAACTTCAACTTCAACTTCAACTCCAAGCTGAAAAAAAGTAGCATCAAACGATGCTACTTAACAGGTGCTTTTCGATATTTATGCTGGGGACGGCCGATTTTCCCATATTCCACGTCTTTTTCCACCAAACCCTCTTCCACCATGAATTCCAAATACCTTCGAACGGTGACCCTGGCGACACCTGAAGATTCGGAAATTTCCTCCGCTGTTGCAAAGTCCGGACCATTGGTGATGACTTCCCGCCAGACCATTTGATACGTATATTTATTGATCCCTTTGGTATAGGCACCCTCGGTGCCTTCAGGCTCGGCGTCCGGGCCTTTGGTCAAATATTTATCCAGTTGGGCCTGATCGATGGTCTCTTGTTGATTGATGAACTGGACCCGTTCACCATACTTGACCAGGGCTTCTTTAAACCGTTCAAAGGTAAATGGTTTGATTAAATAATCCACGATACCGTAGCGAAATGCTTCCTGGATCATGGCACTGGACCGATCGGCGGTAATTAATATGACATCTGTGAGGATTTCATCTTTGCGCAGCCATTTTAAAAATTCCAAACCACTTTCTTTGGGCAAATACAGATCCAGGAGGATCAGATCCACTGAATGAGCGCTGATATAGTCTCTGGCATCGGCAATGGATGAGGCGCCGTGGACCAGCTTAAACCCTTCCAGTTTCATCAGAAAGCGAGCATTGATATCTAAGACCATGGGGTCATCTTCTACGATCATCACTTTAAGCATTTGCGGCCTCCTTTGGTTCGGGAATTTGAATTGACCAGGCGGTTCCTTGACTAGTATCAAGATCGATCTCTCCCCCTGCCCCTTCTACTATATTTTTAACGATGTACAGGCCGTAGCCACGCTGTCCAATTTTAGTGGAGAAGCTTCGTTCATAGATCTTATCTTGAATTTCCACCGGGATCCCCGGACCGTTGTCCCGAAGTTCAATGGTTAACCGGTCCTTTTCTTCCCTGATCTTAAGGAAGATTTCCCCACTGCCGTCAATCGCCACAGCCTCCAAGGAATTTTCAATGAGGTCGCCGATTACTGAGCTTAAATCATCGTCATCGATAAACCGCTCACTATTTTCCAGATAAGTGGCCTCATCAATTTCAAGGTGAATGTGCATCTCTTCGGCTTTATAGAATTTGGCCAACACCAACGCAGCGATGTTTACATTTTTTAAATTCCGGGTAATGATGCCCGTGATGTTCTCGTTGTTTTGAGCGGTACTTGAAATAAAAGTCAGCGCTTTGCCATATTCTTCCAGCTGGATCAGTCCGGAAATGGTATGAAGTTTATTGAGGAATTCATGGTTTTGCGCCCGAAGCGACCAAGCCATTTTCCGATAACCCGTCAGTTCCTCGGCTAAATCTTTGACCTCCGTCATGTCCCGGAAATTAATGACCTGCCCGATGACTTTATCTTTGTGATTGGTGATGGGGCTGGATTTATAGATAATGGTGACCCCCGGTCGAATGTCCGCTTCAAAATGCTCCGAATTCTGAGCCAGGGTCTGCGTGCGGCTAAATAGTTCCCTTGCGAACAATGGTAGATCCTGGTTTTTCATGGACTCCTCGGATAAGCCTAAAATTCGAGCGGCTTCTTTATTGTATTGGATCATCCGGCCCTCTTCATTGAGGGTGATGATGCCTTCTTTGACATTGTCTAAAATCGCTTCTTTTTCTTTAAACATCAAGGTGATTTCATTGGGTTCCATCCCCAGGATCGAATATTTGATATTGGAGGCTAAGATATAGGCTAACGATATCCCCAACCCCAGGGCAATAACAATGAATGGAATAAATTGGGCCATTTTTCGCTGAGTTTCCTGGCGGATATCGGCTAAGGTCGATCCGACACTGACCGCTCCGATCTGGCGGCCTTGTGAAAAAATGGGGGAAAAGACTCGAAGTGATGATCCCAGAGTTCCTTCCCCTTCTGAGGCGTAGCTTTCCCCGGTTTCCAATACCCTGGCTTCATCCCCACCGACGAATTTTTTACCGATATTGGCTAAGATGGGATGGGTCAGACGAATCCCCTCCATATCAATGACCGAAATGAAATCCACTCCAGTTTGGGTTCGAATGGTCTCAATGTGTTCATTCAACAGCAGTGAGTTATTCTCCCGGTTGGCTAAGGTCGTTTGGACTTCCAAGTCTTGGGAGGTGTAGACCGCGATATCCATCAACTTTTCTTTCAGCTGTTCATTAAACATCGTCCGCATTTGGGAATAGGACAAGAAGGCCATGCTGCCCAAGGAGAACGTTAATATAAAAATAAAAAACCATATGATTTGAGTTCTAAGCTTCATGTCTCTTCCTTTGATCTACTCATGCTAAAAGTAATGCGAACATCGTCCAAAAATTATTTAAAAATACCAAGGAACTAAACTGAATAACACCTGTTGGAGGACTTTAATCTCCCGTTGGGTCTATTTACCTTGTTGCTTCTATTTTACCCCTTAATACAGTTTTAATACAATTAATGCCTTCTGCCACCAGTAAGACAACTAATAAGAAACACCGAGTGGGTTTAAATCCAATTCGGTGTTTCTCCAGACTGTACCTTTGAAAGGGCCAACTCAACAGAATTAATGGCAGCTTACCTGACAAGGCTTGATCTTCCCATGCTCTATTTTTGGATAACCAGATAATTCTCCAAATTATTCAAGATGGACAACCAGCCCTTGGCTTGAACCTCTGGACTAAAGACGTCATCCCCATCAAATTCCTGAATGATCTCAGCTCCATCGGCTACTTCGTTTATTCGGGTCAATACTACTCGGCCATCCCCTAATTGTTGTTCAAACAAATGCGGTGCTTCAATGCGAGAGAAGGTTCCTTCATAATCAAAGGAATGTTCTCCGGTGGGATCTTCAAACCGGATCTTAAACTTCCCACCAGGCACTGCCTCAATTTCTGCATAGGGCGTTGTCCACCCTTCGGAAGCACTGTACCACTTGACGAGATCATCCGGGTTCATATAAGCGTCAAATACCCGCTGCGGGGTCGCTGAGAGTTTCTTTGATATCTTGATTTTTTCCGTCATGTTATCGTCTCCTCTTCTTCACTCGCCATCTTTAGAATAGCTTGCCTTAAGCCTAGCTTAGCGCAAAAGTGTTGAGGCTGATTCTCGGAAAAATTAATTGATTATTAAGACCCCATTCATGTTCTAAAGCAACTATTAAGGTCAATTGCTGTCTCTTCTATTTGGACTTCTATCAAGACTTCTATCAAGACTCATATCAAACCTTTTAATATGCTCGGTTGGTCTTATGGAGCGGTAATCCTTGATTCAATCGGCGGATCACGACCCAGTAAAAAAAGAATATACCAATGATCCCTTTAAAGACAGTACTTAAGGAAATTGCCCACCAAATCCCATTGATGCCCAGGGACGTATTCATTAAAAATAAGGCGGCCGGAATGCGCAATGTCGTAAACAGGATACTGATCACTGATGGAATTTGGGTGAGCCCTAGGCCCGCAAAGGCTCCTTCGGTGGAGATCTCAAAAGACTGGAAGAGCTGGGAGATCCCGAGGATCACCAGGTAATTGATCCCCATTGTGACTACTTCTTCAGGTTGGCTGATAAACAGACTAAACAATTGGCGAGGCAATAGCATCAAAAGGGCAGTGGCAAAAACGCCAATACCGGCGACCATCAAGGTTCCTTTGACAAAGCCTTCGACAACTCGCTTATATTTGCCGGCGCCATAATTTTGACCCGTCACTGCAGATAATGCCGAGGCAAAACCGGAGGATGTCATCCACGAAACCGACTCGATCTGAGCCCCAATTCGTTGAACTGAAGCTGCCATGACGCTGGCATTGGAAACGATCCGACCGATAAAGGTCGACGTTAAGGAGAAGAACAGGCTGTTGATGGCGGAAGGTCCGCCCACGATCAGGATCTGTTTGACAATGTCGCCCCGGATGGGGGTCCTCCATTTAAAACGCAGATATTCATCACTGACCCCGCGTTGGAATTTGACTAGGATCACAAAAGTCAAAAGCTGCGCCAAGATTGTCGACAATGCGGACCCTTTGACCCCCATGGCCGGAAGTCCGAAAGCTCCGTTGATCAGTGCCCAGCTGGTGGAGACCTTAACCAGGACGCCGGCTGCATTGGCCAGAAACGGAACGTCAGAATACCCACCGGCATTTAAAATTCCAATTAGAAGGTAGTTCATGAACATCAGAGGCAATGAGATCACAATGATGGATAAATAATCGATGCCCATGGAAACCACCGCAACGTCTTTGATCTGAAAAAAGTTGATGAATTCACGTCGGAAAATGAAACCAGCCAGGGAATAGACGATGCTCAGAAAAAGGCCCAGTTTTAAGGAGGTGGTTGCATAAACGGAAGCTTTCTCCATTTCCCCTTTGCCCAAACTCTGAGCAACATGGACCTCGGCACCGACCCGAAAGAGCATGATCAGACTTTGGCTGATCATCAAGAAAAAGGAAGCTGTCCCTACCGCGGTGACCGCTTGGTAGGAGATGCTTCCAACGAATTTCATGTCAAACAGATTATAAGCCATCTGAATAAAGCTGGACCCCATAATGGGCAAAGCCAGCCTCGTCAATGTTTGTAGTATATCCCCTTCGGTCAGATCAATTCTCTTCTGCATGTTAATTTCTGCCTTTACTCCCAGTGTTTTTTACCCTTTTGGGATATCGCCCTATTGCCTTGTCAGTCTTTGATGAACACCCCAGGACGGGCGGCTAGAACATCTTAAGGGTCCAGTCTTCACAGTTCCAGACGTCATTAACGACTTCGTTGTAGAATTCCGGTTCATGACAAACCAGGAGAATGGTGCCCCGGTATTCGCGCAGGGCCTTGGCTAATTCAGCCTTGGCATCCACGTCAAGATGGTTGGTTGGTTCATCCAATAGGAGGATGTTGGTTTCTTTATTTAATAATTTCGCCAAGCGAAGCTTGGATCGTTCGCCACCGGAGAGGACCCGGACCTGGCTTTCGATCTGCTTGGTTGTTAATCCGCATTTTGCCAAAGCCGACCGAACTTCATACTGATTTAAACCGGGGAATTCATTCCAGAAATCCTGCAGACAGGTGATGTCACCGGATTCTGAAGATTCCTGTTCAAAGTAGCCGATCTGTTGATTTTCACCTAGTTCAATGTCACCCGATAAAGGTGAGATGAGACTCAAGAGACTTTTGAGCAAGGTTGTTTTACCCAAACCGTTTGCTCCGATCAATGCGATTTTCATGCCTCGTTCCATATAGAGGTTCAAGGGATTCGTCAATGGCTTTTCATAGCCGATGACCAGCTCTTCTGTTTGGAAGATCAGCTTGCCGGTGGTTTTCCCCGGTTTGAAGGAAAAAGTTGGCTTTGGCTTATCCTTGGTGAGTTCGATGCGGTCCATTTTATCCAGTTTTTTCTGACGGGATTTTGCAAGGTTCGCAGTGGCTGCCCGGGCTTTGTTTCTGGCAACGAAATCTTCAAGTCTGGAAATTTCAGCCTGTTGGCGAACAAAGGCAGCTTCCACCTGCTTCATTTTGGCCTCATGAGTATCCCGGAACGTTGCATAATCGCCCACATACCGATTTAAGCTCAATTGGTCAACGTGGTAGATGATGTTGATGACTTTATCCAAGAAAGGAATGTCATGGGAAATTAAGATAAAGGCATTCTCATAATTCTGTAGATAAGTGGTCAGCCAGTTGATGTGTTCTTCATCCAGATAGTTCGTCGGTTCATCCAACAACAGAATATCCGGCTTCTCCAACAGAAGTTTTGCAAGGAGAACTTTCGTCCGCTGGCCGCCGGATAATTCATCGACCCGATTTTCCAGACCGATGTCCTTTAATCCAAGACCACTGGCAACTTCCTCAATTTTTGATTCAATAATATAGAAGTCATTATGGTCCAACAGATCCTGCAACGTTCCCATGTCATCCATGAGTTTATCCAGCTGGCCGTCCCCGGCTGTCGCCATCGCTTCACCAATGGATAGGATCTCCGCTTCCATATCAAACAGATAATTGAAGGCCGTGCGCAGGACCTCCCGAATGGTAGTCCCCCTTTGGAGCACTGAGTGCTGATCCAGATAGCCGACCCGGACACGGGGGTTCCATTCCACGATGCCTTCGTCCGGCATTAATTTGCCGGTTATGATATTCATGAAGGTTGATTTACCTTCGCCGTTGGCACCGATCAATCCAATGTGTTCGCCTTTTAATAAACGAAAAGACACATCTTCAAAGATTGCTCGGTCACCAAAGCCATGATTTAAATTTTTAACGGTTAATACACTCATTTTAGGTCTCCAAATTTGAACTTAAGTACATGTCGAAGGGACATCCAAACAGGGTGTCCCTCTGACAAAGCTATTCTATTATAGCAGTAATCAATAATGTTTAAAATGATTGATTTCTACGGTTCACTTTTAGGAGAACTTTTAGGTTCACTTTTAGCCTCTTTATTCACTCACTTCTTACAAATTCACATTCAGTAAAAATACTTTAAACCAGAGTACTTTTAGATCAGAGTACTCTGCATTAGTTGAAGTTACTGGTCTGCTTCCATGTGACGCAGAAGTTTCTCCAACACAAACCGAACTACTCGTCCTCGAAGCTGGTTGCGTCGACCGGTGAAGATATTTCTATAAACTTTCACGTCGCCTTTATAGTAAATTCCCACATAAGTCAAGCCGACCGGTTCCGATTCAGTGTCTGGGCCAGGTCCGGCCAGGCCCGTGGTGGACACGGCAATATCGGTTCCTGATTTTAATTGACAGCCCATGACCATCTCCCGGGCGACTTCCCCCGAGACAGCTCCAAACTGTTCCAAAGTTTCTGGCCGGACTCCGAGATCCCGAATTTTAGCGTCATTCGAATAGGTAATGAACCCTTCCCGGAAGGATGCTGAAATGCCCAATGGGGAGTTAATAATAGTAGAGGCCAGCAATCCGCCGGTGATACTTTCGGCACAAGACATGGTCAAGCCCTTTTCGATCAAGAGCCGGGGAACAATCTCCTGCAGGGTTTCCTCTCCTTCACCATAGTAAAAGAGCGGCATCCTGCGTTTAATTTCTGCGATGACCGGATCCATTAACTCATTACAGGCTGCTTCATCCTCGGCCATGGCGGTGACCCGCAGGATGCACTCGCCGTTTTTCGCATAGGGTGCTACGGTGGGGTTCGTCAGTTCCTGCAGATCCGATACATTTCCGGACATTTCCCATTCGCCGATGCCGGTGAAGCGAAGGATCCTGGATCGAATGGTGTTACCGGTCAGGGTTTCCAGGAACGGGCGGACTTTTTGTTCAAACATCGGCTCCATTTCATGAGGGGGTCCCGGTAATACGATAATATAGCGTCCCGCTCCATCCTGGAGAATACACCCCGGTGCTGTGCCATTGGGGTTATCCAGCACGATGGATGATTCCGGGAATACTGTCTGCTTGGCATTTCCGTTGGCCATTGCTTTGGGATTGTTCTTAAAATAGGCCTCCACGACTTTAAGGGAAGGTTCATGGACTACCAGGGGTTGATCAAAAAATTTCGCAGCGGTTTCTTTGGTAATATCATCCTGGGTGGGTCCTAATCCCCCCGTTGTGATGATCACATCGCTATAGCAAAAGGCCGCTTCAAAGGCCGCCAAAAGCCGGTCTTCATTATCGCCCACGGTGGTCTGACGATAAATACCAATCCCCATCTGAGCCAGTTCTCGTGCCAGATATTGGGTATTGGTATTGACGATATCTCCTAATAGGATCTCCGTTCCAACGGTTATTATTTCTGCTCTCATGGTTTACTCCTCACTTGGTTTAGTCAACATTAGCTTAGACAGCGTTTCTTCATCCAGATGGGAGGTATCTCCGATGAGTTCGACTTCATAGGTAATGTCATCATGGACTTTTGTTGCCCGAACTTTTGTAATACTGGTCTGGCGCAACACCGGTTTGCTAATAATTTTCTTAAGGTCCGAACCGGTGATAACATGAAGGATCGCCATTAAGGCCATTCCGTGCGTTATCACCAGTGCTTTTTTTCCATCGGCTAGTTCATAGATTTCTTTCATGGCTTGATCCATCCGAAGAATTAACTCCGAGTAAGTCTCGCCGCCAGAGGGTCTATATTCAAAGGGATCGTTCCAGTAATTAAAGTAATTTGCGGGCTCACTCTTGGCTAGATCACTGAGCTTTAACCCTTCCCAATCACCGAGGTCAAATTCCGATAAAGACTCTAAGATGATCAGCGGAATGTCTCGCTCTCCCTTGGCCAGTCGAGCTGTTTCCCTGGCACGCTTTAATGGACTGGTCAAAATCAGGTCGATGCCTTCTAGGTCCAAAACTTGCCCCAACCCCACGGCCTGGCTCAGCCCTTTCGCTGTTAATTCAGAGTTGCCTCTGCCTTGAAAGCGTCCTTCATTATTCCACTGGGTTTCACCATGTCTAGTAATATATAAATCAGTCATTTAAGTACCCTGCCTTTTCCCACCTATTAGAAGTCCGGTATGTTAAGAGGTCCAGTGAACTACGCTTTGGTGTTGATCTGTTGTTCGAAGTTTTAGTTTGAAATAGCTCATCTGTTTTTTGTGATGTCCTATCCGAAGTTTGAAATACCAATCATTGTTTGATATGCTGTTGGTCACTCCACTTTATCAATCGGACGCAAATTTACAGATTTTCATAAATTCATCTTACTATAGATTTGCCCGTAAAAAAACAGCGAACTTACGGTTCGCAGGGAAGGTAGGTTTAAAAATGACCCAAGATAAGAAAGGCATTCTTTATATGATCATTGCCTCCACCGCATTTTCCCTAATGGCGGTGATGGTGAAATTATCCGGCGGAAGGATCCCATTATTTGAGCAGGTTTTTTTCCGGAACCTGGTTATGCTAATTTTTGCAGGAGCGTCCCTTGGGATCTCAAAAACCTCGATCCGAGTTGAAAAGGCCGACCGCATGTCATTGTTCCTTCGGTGTTTGCTTGGTTTTCTGGGAGTCGTTACTGTCTTTTATGCCAACAATCATTTACCCCTAGCTGACGCTCAGATCCTCCAGAAACTAAACCCATTTTTCGTTATTCTGACCGCAGTCCTGTTTTTGGGCGAGCGGATGACCTCACGACGCCTGGTGACCATCATGGCCGGCTTTATCGGAGCAGCTGTTATCATTAACCCCACCGGTAACTTTAATCTATTTCCGTCCCTGGTCGGAGTCAGCTCCGCCCTCTTTGGCGGACTGGCCTATGCCATGATTCGAAATTTAGCTGGACGAGTCCAGGGCATGGTCATCATCTTCTGGTTTAGCCTCTTTTCGATCCTTGCTTCAGCTCCGTTATTGATGCTTGACCTTGTCAGCCCCACTGTGACGGAACTGTTCTATCTCGTTATGATCGGTGTGTTCGCTGCCTTTGGTCAGTATTTCATTACAAAATCCTACATCACCACCGAGGCATCAAAGGTCACCCTGTATGACTACACCGGAGTCGTTGTCTCCCCCATCCTGGGTTTCTTGATCTTCAATGAACAACTCAAATTAAATACGTTGATCGGAACCTTGATCATCATCGCCAGTGGTTATCTGGCAGCGCGGCTTAAGGACAATCAAAAACTCTGATCAAGCATTGAATAAGCATTGACCAGAGACCAGAGATCCTCTATTTTAGAAATTCCGCTAACCTATGATCAAGTTGCTCCTAATTACATTCTTCCAAAGTACTGCCGAAGTCAATTTGACTTGGGCAGTTTGACTTCGGCAGTATTTTTATTTTTCCCGGCTATTCACAAGTGCCAAGGCAATGGCACCCATGACCCCGGTATCCTGCTTTAAACCGGTTGGTACAATTTTGACTGAATTAAACATAAATTCAATGCATCGTTTTTGAGCCGAAGCTTTGACTGCATCAAACATCACCTTGCCGATCCGGGAGACACCTCCACCGATGGCTATGATATCTGGGTCAAATGTCACGATCAAATTAGCGATGGCGATGCCCAGGTAGTCCCACGCTTCATCTAAAATCTCTTTGCTAAGGGCATCGCCTGCTTCATAGGCCTGATAAACTTCATAGGCTGTAATGACTTCATGTTCGGTCAGAATGGTTTGACGGCCGGAGGTAATGGCCTCTTTGGCCCTTTTAGAGATCGCCGTCCCTGAACAAAGGGCTTCCACATCGCCATAGTGACCGCTGTTGCACTGATGCTTTGAGAAAGGGTCAATGGTCATATGGCCAATTTCCAGTGCATTGGACGTGGAGCCATGGTAGGGTCGGCCATTTAAGACAGCGCCTCCGCCAACTCCCGTCGAAACGGTCAGATAGATCACGTTTTGATAGCCCACCCCGGCACCAAACATCCACTCGCCGATGGCGGCCACATTGGCATCATTATCCAAAAACACCGGGATATGAAAGTGTTCTTCCAAAGGGCGGGTCACTGAATAATTGCGAAAGGGCAAATTTGCTGTGGTAATGATGGATCCCGTCATGGTATCGATGGGCCCGGGAGTACCAAGACCAATGGTCCAGACTTCCTCCTTCGGCAGCCCCGAGGCTTCCAGGACCATTGCAACGGACTCAATGATCCGACCCATGACCACATCTTGCCCTTCTTTTGCGCCGGTGGCAAGTGTCGTTTTTTCAATGATTTCTCCCGTCAGATCGGCAATGGCGGTGGTGATCTTCGTGCCGCCCAAATCGATTCCGATCACATATTTTTTAACAGCTGCCTCCATGAATTACGTCTCCCTGTTTGTATATTATTCTGTTTATTATACCATGGCACCCCTCACCTATGAATGATGCCCGCTTAAATCACGAAAAACCCAATTATGAAAAGCCAAATCACGATAAGCTAGATCACGATAAGCTAACTCACAAAACGTCCAATCACGAAACGTCCGCGGTTAAATACGGAACCCCTCCATTGATCATGCGTCGTTTAAGAACCGGTGATCAAGCTCCCCCTCAACGAACAAAGCAAGGAAGGGTTCCTCTTTTAGAAACCTTTTCCCTGCTTCGTTTTGGTTAAACCGAATGGTTAATTTTGTTTTGTTTATTTATTTAGCTTCTTTGGCTTCCCGCATTTTTTTGGCCTTTTCGATGATCTTAGGTACTTCCAGGGCCGGCACTTCTTCATATCTGACAAATTCAGTTTTAAATTCGCCCTTAGCCTGAGTCATGGATTTAAGGTCAGAGGAATATTTTTGAATTTCGGACATGGGGATCTCGGCAATTACCGATTGCATATCGCCATCTGTCTCCATGCCTAATACCCGGCCGCGTTTCTTATTGATATCCCCAATGATATCGCCCATATATTCATCCGGAACAGAAACCTGAAGCTTCATGATGGGTTCGAGGAGAATGGGTTGAGCGTCTTCCAAGCCTTTCTTAAAGGCCATGGTGGCAGCCACTTTAAAGGCCATTTCCGATGAGTCCACCGCATGGTAGGATCCATCATACAGGGTCGCTTTTAGCTTGATGACCGGATAACCAGCCAATACACCGCCTTCTTTAATGTTCTCCCGGAGGCCTTTTTCAACGGCCGGAATAAAGTTTCTGGGGACGGATCCGCCAACCACTTCATCCACAAAGAGCATGTCGTTCTCACCGTCTTCTCTTTGTTCAAACCGGATCTTAACATCGCCGTACTGACCATGTCCACCGGATTGTTTTTTATGCTTGCCTTGAACGTCGGATTTGCCGCGGATGGTTTCCCGGTAAGGAAGCATGGGTTCGGCCAATTCAACATCGGTCCCGAATTTTGTTTTAAGTTTAGAGGCTAATACTTCCAGGTGAGTTTCACCCTGGCCGGACATGATCACTTCAGCGGTTTCTGTACCACGAGTTACACTAAAGGTCGGGTCTTCTTCCATTAGTCTGGTCAAGCCGGATGAGATCTTATCTTCATCGCCTTTGGATTTTGGCAAGACCGTTAAGCTCATGACCGGTTTGGGGAAGTTAATTGCATCGTATTGGATCTTGAAACTAGGATCACACAGTGTATCACCGGTTTTTGTGACGGATAGTTTAGCAACTGCGCCAATATCACCAGCAATTACTTTTTGAGCCGGCGACTGGTTTTTACCCTTGAGGAAGAAGAAGTTTGATAATTTCTCATTCTTGTCTCGATTGGGGTTATACACATTCATTTCACCTTCTGCCTTACCGGTGATGGTCCGGAACAGCGAAATTTTGCCCACAAAAGGATCCGCAATGGTTTTAAAAACAAATGCCGAGAATGGCTTATCTGGTGTCAAACTAACAAAAATCTCTTCTTTGGTGTTTAGATCAATGGCTTTTTGAGCAATGGCATATTCCGGCGATGGGAAGGCTTCAATGATATCCTCCAATAAAGTGGTCATACCGATCTGCTCGGATGCCGATCCACACATGACCGGTGCAATTTCTCCGGCAACACAGCCCTTGATCAGTGCATCGTAGACTTCATCATTGGACAGTTTCTCCCCGGAGAGATATTTATCCAGGAGGGTTTCATCGGTTTGAGCCACAGATTCCATGAGCATCTCATAGAGCTCATCGATCTTATCGGCATATTCCGCTGGAACATCCTGCTCATTCATGGTGTTTAATTCTTTATTGTTAATTCTGGCCCGACGGGAGACCACATTGATGACTCCCTGGAAGTCAGATTCCTTACCGACCGGGTACTGCACGGCCACAACGGCCAGGCCAAACTTTTCTTTCAATTCTTCAAAAACTTTGTCAAAATCCGCATTATCACGGTCCATTTTATTAATATAAAAGGCCTTTGGTAATTTAATTTTCTCCGTATATTTCCAAGCTTTTTCAGTACCAACTTCGATGCCCGAAGTTGCTGACAGGACGATCATTGCGATATCAACCGCTCTCATGCCTTGGATGGTTTCACCGACGAAGTCAAAATAACCTGGCAGGTCCACCAGATTGATTTTGTAGTCCTTGTAATAAATTGGCGCCACAGAGGCCTGTAAAGAGATCTGTCTCTTCTTCTCTTCCGGATCAAAGTCAGAAACTGTATTTCCGTCCTCAATTCTACCTTGTCGGTCGGTTGCTCCTGAAAAATTCAAAAGTGCCTCAACCAAAGTAGTTTTTCCAGAACCGCTGTGGCCAATCATGCCTACGTTTCTAAGATTTTTGATGGTGTAACTCGCTTCGTTCATAACCGTCATCCTCCTGTTGGTGTTTTTTTAATTAATGATCGTCTCATAGCCGTATATTACATAGCGTCTATAAATTCTTTAGTTAAGTAAGATTATAATGCACAAGTTGTCAGTTGTAAACGATTCTTCATTTTGTATTTCACGGTATTTTCCCATACGGCTAATTTGTTATTTTTTTACCAGGTTCCCTTTGATAGGACTGGTTGGGCTGTGCTATTATTAAGGGTAGAAAGAAGGGTTAAACGATGATCGTAAAAAATCAAAAAGATATAGACGGCCTGGTCGAAATCAGCCGGATCTGTGCCAAGATTCGGGATGTCCTGGCCCAAAGAGTTGCCCCGGGGATAACGACCTTGGAACTAGACCGCCTGGCGAAAGACATATTCAACGAGGAAGGGGCCGAATCGGCCCCTAAAATAAGCTATGACTTTCCGGGCTACACCTGCATCTCCGTCAATGAGATCGCCTGCCACGGCATTCCGGATGAAGAACCGATCCAAGCCGGGGATTACGTCAACATTGATGTTTCCGGCAGCAAGAACGGTTATTTTGCCGATACCGGCATCACCGTAATTGCCGGGACTGCCGATTTAAAACAAGCCGACATGCTGCGCGTTTCCAAAGCCGCTTTAAAAGCCGGCATAGCCGCAGCCGCTCCTGGTAAATCAACGGCCAATATCGGCAAAGCCATTTTTAAAGTAGCCAGAGAGAATCAATACACGGTCCTGCGTAATTTGACCGGTCACGGAATTGGAACCAGCCTCCATGAGGAGCCCCACTTCATTTTTAATTACAATGAGCGCCGGGATGCCAGTTTGATCCATGAAGGTCAAGTGTTGGCCATCGAAACTTTTTTATCCGATGGTGATGAGTGGGTCGAGGATAATCCGGAGGGAGTCTGGCCCATGGCGACGGAGAATCTGAGTCAGATCGTCCAGTTTGAACACACCGTCCTGGTTCTAAAAGAAGGAAATCGAATCTTGACCGAAAGCGAATACTTCCATGTTTAGAACCAAACCAGGCCGCAATAAGCTATACTATAATTAAGTGTAAAAAGTCGAATCAGAAAGAGGAAATCATGGATAAACCAGAAAAAGTAACGAAACCCGTCTATCAGCAGATCGCTATTGACATTGCCTCTCGGATCGCCAACGGCGAGTTCCCTGAAGGCAAGAAAATTTCCGGACGGTCTACTCTGGCCGGCCAATATAACGTGTCCCCAGAAACCATTCGCCGATCCGTTTCCTTGTTGGAAGATATGAAAATTGTATCGGTGACCCATGGCTCGGGAATTCTCGTAGAATCCATGGATCTTTCCATGAATTTTATTAATCAGTTCAAAGAAGTCGATTCCATTACGGGCGTCAAAAATTCCATCAATCAATTGATGAAGCAACGGGAACAATTGGATAACAAGTTGAACCAGTATCTTGATCGGATCCTGGATTATACCGTACGCTTTAAAACATCCAACCCCTTTGCCCCATTGGAAGTGGAAATTCCCGAAAAATCCCACGTCATCGGCAAAGCCATTGGTGAAGTCAATTTTTGGCAAAATACCGGAGGGACTATCATCGCCATCAAACGCGGTGATGAATTGATCCTGTCGCCGGGACCTTATATGACCTTCCAAGATAAAGACGTCTTTGTCATGGTCGGAGATGAAGAAGCCTATGACCGGGTTCGGCGCTACATCTATGATTTTGTCGAGACCGATCATAAAAAACCTTCAGACAAAGCTTCCCTCGACCAAGACGCGGCAAAATAACGCCAGCTCCTTTAAACCAAATAAAAGCCTCTGACAGATTCTTACGAGTCTTAGTCAGAGGCTTTTATAATTGTTGGTATCTTTGTGATTCACCCTGGTTTTTTTGTGGATCCTTGAAAACCACCGAAAGACTACTCTTGTTCTGGATTCTGTTAAAACCACCGAAAGACTACTCTCTTTCTGGAATCTGTTAAAACCACCAAAAGACTACTCTTAAAAAAGCAGATGGTTTATTCTAACACTACACTAAAGCTACGGCTGCCTTGAGCCATTTTGCAGTCAATGTATCGGCTTGTAACAGCTCCTGGGGGGTCCCTTCGAAAATTAGGTAACCCCCTCTTTTGCCGCCTTCGGGTCCCAGTTCAATGACCCAGTCACTGGCTGCAATAAAATCCAGGTTGTGCTCGATCAATAACACTGAATTCCCATTGGCGACAAATTCCTGGAACAAGTCTAATAACTTGGCATTGTCTTTCATGTGAAGTCCCAAAGACGGCTCGTCCAAAATATAGATCTGACCTTCCTTTTTTAAATGACTGGCCAATTTTAAACGCTGGATCTCTCCTCCGCTTAAGGAGCTTGTGGTCTGGCCCAGTGTGATATATGACAAGCCGACTGCTTTTAAGGTATCCAGCTGTTTTATGATTTTCGGCACTTTAAAATAAGTTAGGGCTTCTTCTGTGGTCAGGGCTAGGATCTCCACGATGGTCTTACCTTCATAGCGGTAAGACAGAGCTTCCTCACTATAGCGAGTGCCGCCACAGGCTTCACAGACAATGGATACAGGATCTGCAAAGGCAACATCAGGCATAGTGATCCCTTTGCCCTTACACACGGGACAGGCTCCGCCGGAATTAGAACTGAACAAGCCTGATCTTTGCCCTGTTGCCTTGGCAAAGACCAGGCGGATCTCATCCATGATCCCCATATAAGTCGCCAGATTTGAGCGGCTGGAGATTCCGATCCGATCCTGGCCGACGATAATGGACTGTGGGTATTTCTCGGCAAATGCTTCCAGCAGTAAGGAGCTTTTACCCGACCCCGAGACGCCGCAAATCGAAACCAAATTATTTTTAGGGATCTTGAGACTCACATTTTTTAAATTATGCTGACTAGCCCCGTCGATTGTAAAGTAGTCTGTTCCCACTCGTGGTTCCTGATTTAACTTGATCCGATGGTCGAGGTCAGTGGATGCTTTGGAACAGTTCTTTAAATCCTGGGGTTTGCCCTGGAACACCACTTCCCCACCAGCTGTACCGGCACCTGGTCCCATTTCGATGATCTCATCGGCGGCTTTGATGATGGCCAAGTCGTGTTCGATGACGATCACCGTATTGTGGTTGTGTTGAATGGACTTTAACATTTTTATCAAAAGATCCACTTCTTCCGGGTGAAGTCCGGAGCTGGGTTCATCAAAAATATAGGTCAAATTATTAAGACTACTGCCCAGGTGACGGGCGATTTTAACCCGCTGCGCTTCGCCCCCGGAGAGGGTAATCATTTTACGACTAAGGCTCAAATAACCTAAGCCCATTTCAATGAGTTGAAGGATCCCCGGCAGTGCTTGCTGAGCGATGGCCCGACCCACTGGATCCTTGATTTTAGCTAATTCATCCGCCATTTCGGTCAATTCGAGGTGGTCGTATTCCAAGATATTATAACCGTTGATCCGGCACGCCAATACCTCCGGATTAAGGCCTGATCCGTGGCAAGTCGGACAAAGGCTATGGCTGGAGACCGCTAATACATCCTCTTGGGAAACATCTCTTAGCTTGGTGAGATCCCGGTTGATATAAAGCCGGATAAACCGGGGGATCAATCCATCCCATTGTGCATTTTGCGGTCCGTCTTTGGTATGAAACGGTGCATCGACGGTGCCGCCCCCGGGCGGTCCATTTAAGAACAGGTCCAGATCTTCTTTGGCGTAGTCCTTGATGGGAAGATCCGAGTCAAACAAGCCGCAGGTCATCATCCAATTGCCTTGCCAGCCTGACGGCGATAACGGTTTAAACCTGACCGCATATTCTCTTAAGGATTTATCAAAGTCGATCAACTTCTCCACGTCGGGAATGACGACCTCCCCAAAGCCATCGCACTGCGGGCAGCGGCCAAATGAACTTCGACTGGAAAAGTCAGTTGCACTTCCGATTTGAGGCAGACCGACCCGGGAGAACAATAGTCGGACCAATGGATCGATATCCATATAGGTGCCCACCGTGGAGCGTGAGTTAGCCCCCACTGAGCGTTGTTCCACAACTACCACCGGACTTAAATTCATCAATAGATCCGCATGGGGCCGTTCATAGCGGGGCATTTGATTTCGGACATAAAGGGGATAATTCAATGTCATTTGCCGGCGACTTTCCGTGGCCAGGGTATCAAATGCCATCGAACTTTTTCCGGAACCGGATAATCCGGTAAACACTGTGATGGCTGATTTGGAGATATTTAAATCAATATTCTTTAAATTGTTTTCTTTGAGTCCACGTAATATTATTTCATCTTTTCGGTCGGACATCTTATGATCCTTTCTGACCGGGACTTAAGAGGCCAAAATGACCCTTGTTCTTAAGTCCCGGTCCAGTTCGATTTCCCTTATTGCGAACTTCATCCCAATTTGGTTGGTTAGCAGTCTTTGTTTCATTATATACAAAAAATATAATGAGGTAACACACTGACCCGCCACAATTGATATACCCATCGAAATTTCCGAGTCCCATTGAAATTTCCGAGTCCCCAGTATATTCTGGTTGACAATATCGATATTCGATATTAGAATCAAATTAGATAGTATCGATATTCGATATTAATATTAAGAGGTGATCCCATGGCACGCGAGAAGTATCAAACATTGACCGAGCAAATGTTCTATACCTTAATTTGTCTGACCCAGGAGAATTGCGGCATCGACATTATGAAACAGGTTGAAACCCTAACCAACGGCAGGGTCCTCATCGGCCCCGGCACACTCTACAGTTTATTGGATAATTTTGTAAAAGAGAATGCCATCATTGAAACCAAAATAGAAAACCGCAAAAAAAGTTATATCATCACCAGTCTTGGCCAAAACATGCTGGAGACCGAATATCTTCGATTAACAAAATTAGTAGCCGATTATGAAGTATTAGTAAAGGGGGGTGAGTCCGAATGAATGGTTCCATTAAAAAAATAATCAATTTTCGGTTCGATCGTTATGAGGATATGGAACTGAAATTGGAAAAGTTAGCCGCTAAAGGACTATTTCTTGAAGACTGCGGACCCTATTTATGGACATTTAAAAAGGGCGCCCCAAAGAACCTAGCCTACACAGTTACGTTTTTCCCTGAAGGATCGGTGTTCAATCCCGGCATAACCGATAATCAACAGACCTATTTCGATTATGCCAAGGCCGCCGGTTATCATTTTGTAACAGCCTTTAATCAAATGCAAATATTTTGGAGTGAACCCGATAATCCCATCCCATTTGAAACCGATCCAGCCGAAAAATTAAAAAATATCAAGCGTTGTATGAATAAGAGTTTTCTTCCCTCAACCATTGTTTTGCTGGTGGTTTTATTATTCAATTTGATCGTTCAGTTTAATTCATTTAGAATGGACCCCATTGAGTTCTTATCCAATTCAAATCAGCTGGTCAGTGGATTGATGTTTTTAGCGTTTGTGATCTACCAACTCTATATTTTGATCAGTTACTTGTCCTGGATCCACCGTTCGGAAAAATCCATTGCTACCGGCGGCGACTTAGTCAAAAATGGGGGAAGAGCTGCTCGAGTCGTAAATTTAATCTTTGCAGCGCTTATTATTACCACTACGAGCTACCTTTTGCTGAGCCTTGCCTTTCAAATAAGCTGGTTCGCCATTTTACTAATTGTTGTCCAAGCGCCCCTTCAAATGGTTATATTTTCGTCATCCATTAACTATTTAAAAAGTAAAAAGGCATCTGCCCTAAAAAACAAAGTGGTCTCTGTTGCCCTGCTGTTCCTGGTCAATTTTTCTTATTTTGGATTGATCCTAAACCTCGTTGTTGATCATGGAATGAATCCAGTTCATCGCACACCCGTTCGAACCGTGCAATGGACGCTCAATGATGCGAATACCCACGAGTACACCCTATACCGCGATGACATTCCTCTGACTTACGAGGATTTATACGGCCAGGTTGATTATGACTATTACTCCTACCAACGTGAATCCGATCAAACTTACTTTCTTTCAAAAACCGAATACCGTCAGGATTCACTACCAGCCATTGATTCCCCGCCAGAAATCCACTACGAAATTTTAGAGCCTAAATTTGATTTTGTTTACGATCTCGTACAAAATCATCTCCGGGAAGTTCCAACGTGGCGCGACAGTGTAACCAATGAACCAATTGATAACCAGATCTTTAATACGACCCTGGCTTATCAGAGTCATTATGATGGGACCCCCACCGGCGAGTATCTCTTGTTGTTCGAGAAAAAAATTGTTGTTCTAACTTTAACCGAACCACTAAATTTAGATCAGATCCAGATCGTTAAAGAGAAGTTGAACTTATAAAAAAGATTCGAGTATGGATTTAAAAATTGAAGGAAAAATGGATCGAGCCGCTGCACCTAAAAATTGCAACGGCTCTTTTTCTTAGCGTGGGATTTTGCAAGGGAACGTGTCTAAATGAACTTATCCAAGTGATCTTGTCTAAATGAATTTGTTTGAATGAACTTATCCAAAAGTTTGTGGGTGTTTAAAACCAGGGTAACAATCTCGATCAATCCGGCAGTGGTCCTGCGTTGTTTAGTTGTTGCTTTATACCCGATTAATCAGAGAAAGTAATCTCTCTTACTAGTTTCTTCTTACTGCCTTTGGTGGCGCCGAACCAAGAAAAAACGGCAAAACAAATATCTTCGATGAAGAGTGCACCGAAAATATAGATCGGCGGGACATCCCGAACGGATTCCAGATAGCCCCATCCGTTATATAAGAAGTGAGCCACTGGAAATGAACCACTCAAAAAACCGCCCATCGGCAGCCGCCCCCCAACGATTACCATCGCGGCATGGCAGATCACGATCACACCGGCCAATCCGAGAACTGCTTTCCCCTGGCTCGTTGGTTGCCGTTTGGCATAGGCGCGAAAGAGGCTGTAGGCGGCAAGGGACAAACCGATATAGTAGGCTGCGGTGATTAAAGTTCGACTGAATTGGGTCGGCCCTTGAACTGTAACTAAATTGAGCGCCAAAACCAAGGACACGATCCCGGAAAGAAGTCCTGCTGTGAAAAGTGACAGGCCATACCAGGCGGTTAACATCATTATTCTCTGCAAACCAGTCATTGCACTTTCTCCCATTTAACCAATGATCCAATGCCAATCAAAGGATCCCAATTATATTCCATAAGTCTTGCGGTCTTCCACTAAGATCAGCAGTACCCCTAGGACTGCCATGGCAATGAGCCCTAGGATTGCCCAGCTCTGAAATCCGGCCGATAAACCTAAATAGTAGCTGGGGAAAAAGAATTTTTCAAGGATCGCCAAACTCCCGATCATACCGCTCATATCTAAAATAACGGGGCTAGCTACCAAGGAGCCTAATAAAACGGCGGGCAACAAGGCCGCAAAGGCAATGGGCCGAGGGAAAAAGAATTTTAGGCCGTAGAGAAACAAGCTGACGGCAATTCCATAGATCAATAGATTGACTAGTTCGCCAAGGGCTTCACTGACCGGATAGACTGCCAATAATAATCCAAACCCTGCCAGTGTCATCAAAAACACCGGCAAATAGACGCTAATCAAACTGGCTATTTTACGGAACGATACCGAGAAAGCGCCATAGATGCCGTCAGCTTGGTCTTTATACCAATTCAAGACATTGATCCAGGCCGTCAGCATAATAAAGATCGCCAAAAGGCCTTTGATGGGAAATACCGGGATGCCGGTATTGGCTGGACTGACCCCGTCTAAATACTCATAGCTGAAGTTAAAGGTACCGCCGGCAGCTTCATAGGAATTGTAGCGATCGATCATTTCTTGGGTCACTGTGCTCGCCTGCCCTTTGAATAAGTCGCTCTCCTCTACGATATCCGATAGGATCGCCGGTGTCACCGCATTGATCAATTCTGAGAACACTACTTCAGTTGCCATACCGTGAGTTACTGTAGCCGGTGAGCGGATGAGTCGGACTAGATGCCGAGTCTCCCCCGCTTCCAATCGCCGGGTCAATTCCGGATCAAAGATAAAAGCTGTTTCCAGCTGTCTGGTTTTGACCGCGTCCAAAAGATCCGTTTCCTTTTCGTAGAGCTTGAATTGAAACAGTCCATCGTTAGACAAAAGTTTGGCAATGGTCGATTGGGCCGTCGGGTCAGCGCTCTTTAAAAGGCCCACTTCAACACCCTGGGTATGGTGGGTCTGCCAATAGCCGGTAAAGATCCCCAAGAGGGGTAGGGCGATCAATAACGCCAAAAATCCTTTTCGATTCAAGAGCCGTTTTAGGACCAGTTCCAGCCAGATGATCATTTTTTTCATTAGCTCATCCCCCTTCTTTGGCGGACTGTTTCTACGATCTGGGCCAATATCATAAATACCGATCCCCCAATTAGGGTTTGGATCAGTCCCGCCCGGCGGACTTGCCCGGTAAATAGATCACCCATGGCCTGGATCCACCCCGTCGTGGGCACTAAATTTTGCAAGCTTCGAATGATGCCGGGCAAAAATGCCGATGGGATAAATCCCCCGGAGGCGAACACCATGACAAAGGACAGTGCAAATAAAAGCAGCATGCCCGATAACAGGTCGCCACTGGCAGTATAGATGAACATAATGTATGCGGCCACGGCAAAGGCAATTGCGAGGATCGGTGCCGCTAAAAGCGGAGTAAACTGCCAGGTATAATTTAAGACCGGTGCAACAAAGCTCCAGAGGATGACTAGCGCGCCCAGGAACAAGAGCTGCAATAGGAACAATCGAAACCAGTCTGTAAAAATTCGAATACCCGAGCCGATCCCCTCAATTTCAAGTTTTGTGACCATGCCCTTTGATAGCGGGCGCATCACAAAAGCCTCCAGCATCCCCATCAATAAGAGGAACAAGACCATCCAGGCGGCTAGAAAATATGTCAGGGAATCCAATTCTTCCGTGGCGCGCACGATCTGTTGAACAAAACTCTTGTCCCGACCCAGCGCTAACCCCAAATACCGATCATTGATGGTCTGATTCATTACGAGTTTATCCGCCTCGGTGCTGCCTCGATTTGTATAGACTTCAAAAGCTGCATACAACGCTCCTTGGGAAGCCGACAGGGTTTTGGCACCGGAGCGTGCTAACGTTTGGAGCAACCTAGCTTCCAATGCTTGGTTTTTGTTCAATATGATCCGCGCCGGGGTATTCACGCCGGTCAACACGTTATTGACAAAACCTTCCGGTAAGATCAGCAGGGCTTGGAGGTCCCCTTGTTCCAAAGCCTGCCGACCTTCGCTTTGAGTGGTTTCCGAGAATTTTGTCAGGTTCTTAAGCGTCTCCTGCTCGGCCAGGGCATTAATGAACAATCGTTCTGAATCCGCCTGGGCTGGATAGACGACGCCAAACTTCATGATCCCGGTGATGGCATCGCCATATAGTTTTTCCGACGACAAAAAAGCAATGCTGCCCGTCAAGAAGAAAAGCAGCACTGCCCCAGTTAATAAAAGCGGGAGATGGCGAAAGGTTCGTTTTAATTGCAGTTGTAGAAATACACCAAACATTCCGTCGCCTCCCATCTTCTTTCTCTCAGTTAATTTAAAGTTTGAACCGTTGGATCAAGTTAACAGTCGGACCGTTTCGTGGTCACTATAAGCCAAGCGGCATCCCGATCAGCTGCAGAAGTCCGCCCAGATTACTCTGAATCTGTTCCATCAGGCTGTTCATATCGGTTTCGGTGGCGGTGAAGAGATCCAGTGGAGTCCCTTCCAATGGTTTAACTACGACGTTCTGTGTATCATATTTAAATTCGGCTTTAAAGTTTGCCACGGTTTCGTTATCCATGGTTAATTTCATTTCATCCAAGACAATGGCTCCGCTCTTATCCTTGACGATATTCTCCAGCTTCCCGTTCATGACCATTTCCAGATTGGATGTTTTATCAGCCATCATCATAGCCGTAACGGCCTTGACACTCATGGCGCCGGTGTCCTTATTGATGGATGAGTCGAATGTGACCGCCCCATCCTCTTTGGAATCGGCCATCTTGCCAGTGAGCTTGATCTGTCTGGTTTGAACATTGGCCTCGGTTTTACCGGTACTGGATACTTCCATAGAACCCGAGTCCTTCCCTTCGACATTAACTTTAAGGGTAGCATTCTGATTGAGGAAATCGCCGCCGTTGCGTTCAATGGAAACGTTGATCTTGGCATCAGTTACTTCATAAGCCATGGTCATACTCACTAAGACATTGTCCTTGGTCATATGGACCGTGAACGTCAGATCTTTAGCCATTGGTTCTGCTTCAAGCTTTGTAATGGCCCCGGACAACTCCTGGTCCAGTTTCGTGTAGGCTTCCTCTTTTGTAATATTCTCGGTGGTTGCCATCTGTTGGGCGGCCCGATCCGTGAAGTCATTTTTAAATTTTTCATCCGTCAGGACGTAGGTTTTCATATCCTTTAAGTAGGTGATATAGTCGGCTTTTTTTATCGTTACAACATAGCCGGGGAAGGATTCTGCCTTGCCGTTAAAGGTCACGGTCTTATTATCCACTTTTTCAATGACCCATTTGGCCTGGAACGTCTTCGTGGTATCCACCAGTCCCTTATACTCGTCGAAATTTAATTCGCCATTGAGCATTTTTGTCATTTGATCTGATTGAGTCTGGCCGCTCTTTAAGCTTTGGGTGAACATGGTAATGGCTTCTTCAAATTCGGTGGGATCACCTGAAGCTGAAAGACTCTTAAACAAAGGTGCCGACTTGATCTTAGCTGCTAGATCGCCGGTCAAATCAGCCGTAATGACTTCTTTGAACATGGCCGGTATGGCCATCTGCATTTTAGCATCACTACCAAAGAATTCAGCACCGAGGAAATTAGCCCCCATTAACCCAAGTGAGATCTTACCTGATCCGCTCTTAGCTGCTGTGTCATTGGCGCCTTCAAAGCTCAGTCTGATTCCCTGGGGCAGGGTCAGCCCCAGGGATTGTGTCAATGCCGGAAAATCCACAAGTTCAAGATTGCCGGAGAAACTGGACGCTTTCATCATATTCTTTGAAAGTTCAGGTCCGCCCACCCAGTCTTCCATGAACTTATTTTCTTCCCCTTCAAATAAAGAACCCAGAGCTTTGGAAACCTGATCGGATGGTTTCCCACCGACCATATTTCCCAACATACCCGAAGCAAAGACTCCGATACCAACTACTGCCGCAAGTCCCACTGCGGCGATCCCCATGAGGGGACCTTTACCCTTGGCGCGAACCTTGGCGGTCGGATCTTCCCATTGTTGATTATTCATTCCGTTGTTTTCTGACATAATTTGCCTCCTGCTTGATTGTATATTACGTAAGTAGATCTACTAATTCTTCCAGTTGTGTCCCGGCCGATATTTCTTCCAAGTGTCCATTTTTAAGATGATACAAGGTGTCGCACAGGGCCAGTTCGTCGCGATCATGAGAAGATAAAACCACTGTTCCACCGCGGGCTAAGTACCGTTTTAAATAGGAAATGATGTCCTGTTTCATCACCAGATCCAACGACGCCGCCGGTTCATCCAATAAGAGCACCGGTGCATCATTGGCCAATGCACAGGCGATGCTTAACCGTTTTTTCATTCCGCCTGATAAATTGCGGACTTTGTCCGTCAAAATACCGGGTAATCCCATTTCATAAGGCAGGCCACCGCTTAGTGCATCCTCCAAACTGTTCACCGAATCGGCATACCACAGCCGCAGATTATCTCGAACGGATAATTCTTCGATCAACGGGTTCTCTTGGGGCACAAAGGCTGCATACCGAGCCAGATCCGCCCGGGTCGCCATGAGTTTATCATGGTAGAAGATAGATCCCGCATCGGCTTTGAGAGCGCCGGCCATGATGGATAGCAAAGTTGATTTACCGCTGCCATTTTTCCCTACCAGACCAACACAACGACCCCGGGGTACCTCCATGGTCACATCGCTGAGAATTTGTTTCTTTCCGTAGCTTTTTTCGATATTCGTCAATTTGATCATACCATCCCCCTCTACCAATTACTAAATTGCAGGACGTAACAATTCACCAAATGAAAGGGCGGGTGAATGAAACCCTTGATTGAATCCAACGGATCTTATTGACGGATCCGACCAATTACCTTCATTGTAACAGATGATATTTAAAATTTCATTAATTAAAAAAGGGCCGTCCAAATCGGACTGCCCTAGAATGAATTTCTTTTTAAATTAAATGTTAGATTTACTATAAATCCATGGTTTGGTTCCTTTAAATCCATGGTTTGGTTCACTATAAATCAATCGTCGTGATGATCTCGTAATTGTTCGAGTTTTTCGCGTTCTTGCTGAATTCTGATTTGGTGGATCTGGCGTTTCTTATCTTCATGGGTCGTTTTGATTTCCCAATGGATAACAAAGGACAGGACAACTCTGATCAAAACGATGGCACCTAAAATTTGCAGTTCTTCCAACGTCCGAACTGTAATGGTCTTTAAGATCTCAGCGCCCATCTTAAATTCCAGGGCTAATGCCAAGGACTGAGCCAGACTCAGTTTCGTATCCTCATTGCCCAGATTAAACCTGGATTGAATGAGGTCGATCAATGCTTTTAAGCTTCCAAAGGCGATGAGGATCACTCCGATGAGTTCCAACACGCTGGATATTAACGGTACTACTAAGTTCAATAAATGATGAAGATCCAAATTATTTACCCCCACTAATTTTGCCTGCACTATCAATTTAACACAATTGATTGCAATTAACTAGATTTAAAAGACTGATCCCGCTAGTATCGATATTTTATCGCAAAAAACTTTAAAGAGCCTGCACATCGTGCAAGCTCTCGTTGGCTCCGCGAAGAGGGCTCGAACCTCCAACCTATCGGTTAACAGCCGAGTGCTCCACCATTGAGCTATCGCGGAATATTGCAGCTCTTAGTTAAGAGCTGCGAAAACTGGCGTCGACCTACTTTCCCACACAGCTTCCCGTGCAGTATCATCGGCACTCTAAGGCTTAACCATCGTGTTCGGGATGGGAACGGGTGTAGCCCTTAAAGTCATTGGCACCAGATTTGGTGTTTTTAGAAAGAAACTTGTTCCTTCAAGACTGCATATAGAGATTTGTCTACGTAAAGACCTTTTAATTAACTTTGTTTAAGATCAAGCCCTCGATCTATTAGTATGAGTCAGCTGCATGCATTGCTGCACTTACACCCCTCAC
>JBAQDU010000125.1:0-2001 GCA_049294805.1 Clostridiaceae bacterium | reverse complement strand
CTCATCATCGAAGGAGGATTTAAATGGAATTTATATTTGAGAAAGAATCAAGCAAAGATTTTGCAACCGCAGTGGCAGATTTAAAGATGAATCTGCAGAAGAAATCATTTGGCGTCTTATGGGAGCTCAATTTAAAGGACAAACTTCAGGAGAAAGGCCAGGATTTCAACACGAATTTTATGGTCTTGGAAGTCTGTAATCCGGCAACGGCATCATTGGTTTTAAATCAACGAATCGAAGCGGGTTTTATGCTTCCCTGTAAAATGGGCGTGTATGAAAAAAACGGAAAAACCTGGATAGGGATGCAAAATCCATTAAAATTGATCGAACTAATGGGGGATGATAGCCTTGGTGGCTTTGCCCAAGAGGTAGCCGACACATTAAGCCAAGCCATCGAAGAAACCATTTAGAACAAAAGAAGACTTGAACTTAAATTTTACTTTTGTGTGCCCAGTTGAAGAATAAAATCGAATAACGAGAATTATAAAAAACAAAGGTCCTTGACCCGTATTGACAATCAATCGGTTCAAGGACCCTTGTTTTTGGGAGCTCATCGAAAATATTCAATCCTTTATTATTGTTCGGTGATCATCCTACTTTTTTTAATAAGTACCGATGGGTGGTTTAACATGATCCGGCAGTGGACATTGGTAGGAACCGCCATTTTGGCGTTGTGTAAATAATTTGGCTTGCTCCACAACTTCTGGTCGATCCATTGTTTTTAACGCAGAGAGTGCCATTACTTTTGCAGCAATGACTAGTCCCTTGTCGGCAAGGTTACTGCCGGACTGACCGGTCATCTGCCAGGTATGGCCCACATTCCCCATAAAGGCCGTTGCTACATTGAAGTTGATGGTGGGAACGGCATAGGCAACATCGCCGACATCCGTGGAACCGGAGGCGTATTTTTTATTTTTGGGGTCAAAGGGATGGACTTGTGAATCCAAGGGGCGCTCCAAGATTTCCATCGCTTGCGCTACGCCATACTCTTCTGTGATGGATTCCACCATGGCGTCTTTCGTCGATTGGTTGAATGTGGCCTTAAAAGCTTTTGCCAATTGAACATCTTCTTCGGACCATTGCGGTGGTCCCACTTCCAGGAACGCTTCATTTGCAATTTCGGCCAGTGGCGCATTGGCAATATAATCGGAGAAGGCCATGGTGATCTCAAATTCCATGGTAGTTTCTGTCATCAGCGCTGCACCATTGGCCACTTTTACGACTCGGTCGAACAGCTCCTTGACCTGGCTGACTTTAGGGGATCGAACCTCGTATTTTACGGCGGCTCGATCTTGCACGACATTGGGTGAAACTCCGCCAACATCCGAATAGGCATAATGGATCCGGGCTTGGTCCGGCATATGCTCACGCAGATAATTCACCCCAACGCTCATTAATTCTGCCGCATCCAATGCACTGCGGCCTAAATGCGGTGAACTTCCCGCGTGGGCTGTAACGCCTTTGAATCGGAAATTAGCCCCCATGATGGCCACCGACCGGGTGGACTGAACTTCATTTTTATCAGCCGGATGCCAGGTATAAACGAAATCGACTTGGTCAAACAGTCCCGCCCGAGCCATAAATTGTTTGGAGCCGGCTCCTTCTTCGGCAGCGCACCCAAAGTAGATGACCCGACCTGGTAGTTGGCTAGCTTTAAGATATTCTTTGACGGCCAGAGCTGCTCCTAAGGATCCTGCCCCCAAGGCATTGTGTCCACAGCCATGACCGGGGCACCCCTGCGCGATGGGTTGTTGTACGGGACTGCCAGCTACCTGGCTCAGCGCATCCAAAGCATCAAATTCACCCAGAAACCCCATGACCGGCTTGCCTTGTCCATAGGTTGCCATAAATGCCGTAGGGATTTGCGCGACTCCCATTTCAATGGCAAACCCTTCCTGTTCCAGAACCTGACTCAACAGTTTGGCTGATTTAAATTCAGCATAGGGAAGCTCTGCATAGTCCCAGATCTTAGAGCTGACCTCTAAGAGCAACTCTTTCTTC
>JBAQDU010000124.1:0-60650 GCA_049294805.1 Clostridiaceae bacterium | reverse complement strand
TCTTCAGGGTGCTGATCTATTCCGGGTGTCGCAAAAGTGAAGCTCTGGCCCTTACTTGGAATGATATCAACTTCAATGAATCCACAATATCCATTTCAAAGACTTTGGCCAATGGACTGGATAATCGTCTGATTGTGCAATCCCCAAAAACCAAAACTGGAAAGAGAGTCATTTCCATGGATCCCCAGACTTTGGAAATCCTGAAGAACTGGAAAAAGCTTCAGGCAGAATATATGCTGAAGCTTGGGTTTAATGTGATGAATAAGAAGCAGGCAGTTATTACCAACCTGAAGAACGGTTATATCAATCCGCAGAAGATCGGCCAGGTCATGAAAAAGATCTGTACCAGGTCCGGTATCCGTCTG
Source organism: Clostridiaceae bacterium (assembly GCA_049294805.1). Taxonomy (GTDB): domain Bacteria; phylum Bacillota; class Clostridia; order Clostridiales; family Clostridiaceae; genus JG1575. The sequence continues at coordinate 60,285 of JBAQDU010000124.1, read as the reverse complement.
ATCACTCCACATGGTTTAAGGCATACCCATTGCAGCTTACTCTTTGAAGCTGGTGCCACGTTGAAGGAAGTTCAGGATCGGTTAGGCCATGCAGATATTAAAACCACGATGAACATTTACGCTCATGTGACTGAAAAGAAGAAAGAGGAGACTGCTGTTAAATTTGCAGAATATTTAGCCAATTAAAAGTCAAAAAGGGCTCGTCTAAGTCAAAATCTAAGTCAGCACAAAAAGAAAAGACACTCCAAAAACCTAATAAGCATTGGTAACGCTCGGTTTTTGAGTGTCTTAATAATTCTTTTGGCGGAGATTGAGGGATTTGAACCCTCGCGCAGGTTACCCCACCTACGCCCTTAGCAGGGGCGCCTCTTCGGCCACTTGAGTAAATCTCCGAATTAAAATCAATATGAAATTGATACGAACTTCATTATAGCAACCGCTGGTACTTCAAGTCAATAAAAATTTAAAGCGGTTAGGGACCCTAATGGCGATCACTGAATGAATCCACTAAATTTCGTTGTAGGATCCATGGATAGTTAGACCATTATTCCAAAAGTTAGTAATTTCATCGGATATTTCATGACGAACCTACAAGGAAAACGGCCGGGCCGCATATTAACATTTTGTTATATCTTTTAACTTTAATGGATTTGAATCTATTACCTCCTCCTCTAGTGGTAAAATAAAGCTACAAATGGAGAAGAGATGGAGACGATTACTATGTGGAAAAAAATATTGGCAGGTCTTTTGATCCTGGCCGGAGCGATACTAATTTTTTCCAGTCAGATCAATGAGCAATATCTCAATTTACAGGCTAAGCAGACCATTAAGGAAGCTCATAGCGTAACACCGGAACAGATAAAAGAAAATACCGAAAAAACATTACCTGGGCCCCAAGAAGAAGCCCTCTATGATTTTAGTCAGGTTGAACCGGTGGGTCTGGAGGAATCCTTGGATTCATTTTTGATCAGACTTCGCCAGGCCGAGGCTAACATGGAGGAGGAACCTGTTTTAGATGAGGGGTCAACTACAAGTGGTACGACTACAGCGGGAGGCTCTACCAAGGCGACTCCAAAGCCCCAAACCTCAGGGACGACACAGCCACAAACAGCCAAGCCTTTATCGAAATATTCCAAGTCCTATATTATTGGGATCCTCAAAATTCCAACGATTAACCTGGAAATGGGAGTATTAAAGGGCGTTTTAAATGATAATCTCTATATCGGAGCCGGGACCATGCGTAAAGATCAGATCATGGGGCAAGGGAATTACCCCATTGCCGGTCACCATATGAGAATGTGGGAAATATTGTTTAACCGAGTTCCGTCACTAAAAAACGGCGACAAAATGTATATCACGGATAAAAATAATATTTATACCTATCAGGTTTATGCCAACGTAAAGGTGGACGAATCAGAAACCCGGGTCATTTATGACCAGATCGCAGTGCAAAAGGGCAATCCGGTGTTAACATTGGTGACTTGTTTTAACCGAAATGAACCGGACATTCGGGTCATCGTTCATGGGGAATTGGTGAACACACAAGCCTATTCTGAAGCGACGTTTAATGGATTAAAGTAAAGTCCCCAACCAAGAAACTATAAATAGACAGATCAAGACAAACTGGTTCAAGAGTCAAATAGACTCAATTGGACCGGTTTGTTTTTTTCTTCAAAATGAGCTGAAAAGCGCATAACGTCCGATGGATCGGACAGGATCCCATTGGCCCTACAAAAGTCACGGAAGTAACTCATTAAAGCCTGGTTGTTCGGGCTAAGCAAGGAATAAGCTTCCCCATAGGTACGGATGTATTTCTGCGTAAGTCCTGGAAAGGATTTGTCCAATGCTTTATAAAAATACTCTCGATCCCCAGATCGCAGGGTCACCCCCATTCCAAAATTGACGATACCGGCCACCTTCGCTTTTTGGCAGTAGTCCAGGATCCCCTGGAGGTTCTCCTTCGTATCATTGATAAAGGGAAGGATTGGGCAAAGCCAGACAATGGTCGGAACACCGGCTTCGCGAAAGGTCTGAAGGACCTCAAAGCGTTGTTTGGTCTGAGCAACGTTGGGTTCAATGATTCGGCAAAGATCCTCATCATAAGTCGTCAGAGTCATTTCCAGGACGAACCGAGTCTTTTGATGGATCCGGGTAATAACATCAAGGTCCCGCAATATCAAATCAGATTTAGTCAAAACGCGCGCTCCGAATCCATACTCTTCAATTAATTCAAGACTTCTTCTGGTATAGAGAAGTTTCTGTTCTAGAGGCAGATAAGGATCCGTCATGGCTCCCGTAGAAATCATGCATTTGTTGCGGCGGGACTTCAATTCTTTTTCCAAAATCTCAAGGCTGTTTCGTTTCACTTCGATATCCTCAAAAGCATGGTTCATCTGGTAGCAGGTACTTCGAGAATCGCAGTAAATACAGCCATGTTGACAGCCCCGATAAAGATTTATTCCGTTTTTTGCAGATAAGATGCCTTTGGCGTCCACTTCATGCATGTTCAACACCTGCCCTTTATGGTAATTGCCCTCATTATACCAAACATACGTTCTGATATAAAGCAGTAAATAAACCATGGAATACCAGATTGCATCGGTGCTTAGATCCAATGTTTGAACGCTAGCCTAACTTGTAGAAAATTCTTCAGTTAATTCAAAATAAAGCTCAATCACTCATTGTATGGGATAATTCCTCATATTTTATGATTGACCCATAAATGTCTTTACTTATAATAAATAAAGACATTTCAGCGAATTCATAATATAGTTTAGTCAGTTAATAATTGTTTAGACTTCACGTCCCATTTGACATCAAGGAACCAAGCACTGGAAATCTATCGGCCCAAGGATCTCATCGAGAAAGCATTTGGCGATTTTAAGGAACGCCTCTTCATGCGACGGGAATCGGTGGTTTCGGAAGAAAATCTGGACGGGAAGCTTTTCGTTCAGTTTGTTGCACTGATTTTCATGTCCTACATCAAGGCCGCCATGAACAAAGGCGGACTCTTTAAAAAAAGAACCCTGCAGGAACTGCTCGATGAACTGGACGCGAAGAAGCGCTGCCAAAAGACAGGCAAAAAACCGCGGATCGGAGAAATCACCGCAATACAAAAGACACTCTATGCCGCGCTGGCTGTAGAGTATCCGGTATAAGTTTAATTGGGCGGGATTTAAGGGTTAAAGTGTCAGTTTTTTAGTACTATTTACCAACTATTTTATTATTAGAAGAGAGGTTATTATGACAAAACAAGAACGAAGCTGGATTCTACAGGATTTTGGAAATTCAGCCTATTCCATCGCAATTACGACGGCCCTGTTACCGGTATTTTTTAAATCCTATGCGGCCCAAAGCCTGGACCCGACTACGGCAACGGCATTTTGGGGTTATGCTAATTCCTTTGCTACATTTTTAATTGTTTTAATGGCACCGCTCCTGGGCAATTTGGCGGACTACAAAGGATATAAGAAAAAATTCTTTAATTTCTTTGTTATATTAGCCATCCTATCAACTGCCCTCTTATCTTTAGTGGGTGAAAATCAATGGCAACTTTGCCTTTTCATCTATGTTATTACAGTCTTAGGTTCAACCGGAGCCTCTATTTTCTACGATGCGTTCCTGACGGATATTACAACGGACGAGAAAATGGACATGATTTCAAGCCAGGGCTTTGGCTTTGGCTATTTGGGCGGAACCCTCGGATTTGGGATCAGCATGGGGCTGATCCTCATAGCACCGTCAATTGGAATGCCCACCATTGTGGCCACAAAAATTGCCTTCATTATTACAGCGGTTTGGTGGCTCTTGTTTTCAATTCCTTTCTTCAAAAACATCAATCAAAAATACTGGATCGAAGGAAAGCCAGAAAAAGCATCCCTGGTATTTAAAAAGCTGGTCAATACCTTCCGGGAAATTTTCAAGGATAAGAACTTGTTGATGTTCTTCATCGCTTATTTTTTCTATATTGACGGAGTCCACACCATCATATCCATGGCCACACCAATTGCCATCGACCTTAAGTTGGGATTATCCTCCACTGAACTTTTAATGATTCTTCTACTCATTCAAATGGTGGCCTTCCCCTTTGCCATTCTCTATGGCTGGCTATCCAAACGCTGGGGTTCTCACCGGATGATCATTATTGGGATCTTGACCTATTGCTTTATTGCCGGTTTCGGTCTGTTCTTAGATACGCGAATGGATTTCTTGATCCTGGCTTTTCTTGTGGCTTCAGCCCAAGGCGGACTTCAGGCCCTGTCCCGTTCCTATTTCGGAAAGTTGATCCCCAAGACCAAAAGTGCTGAATACTTTGGAGTATTCAACATTTTCGGAAAAATCTCGTCCATCTTTGGCCCCATTCTGATGGGGGTGGTCACCCAGTCTACCGGCAATATCCAATACGGGATTGTATCGTTGGGCATCCTGTTCATCCTCGGACTGGTCTTCTTCCTTCGGGTCAAACCAAACCCGGTCAGACTCTCAGAAGCATAAAGGAAAGTAAACTAAGACCAAAATAACCACCATGGCTGGGAGATAACACTGAGCATGGTTAAGGCTGGCTTTAAATAGTCCAAATTAGCCGCCTTCGTTGGTCACAGAAAAGCAAATAAACGGATTCTCGTTGATACATAACGGGGAGTCTAAAAATAATGAGCCGTGACCATGGTCCTATTCACAACAGGTGATCACCAATGGGAAATCATCCAGAATACAACCTCCATCTAGGTAAGCAACTGATCTTTGCCTGGCAGAGGTTGTTTTCTATTTTGGCAACACAGACTGCACAGCCGGGTAATTGGATCAAAAAAGGATTGAAACATCGGTTTTGCCGCGAAAAATGTATAGAAATGCCCCGAACGTGAATGATATGCACGTTCGGGGCAGTGTGGTTTAGGAATAGGTTTTGTCTTTTTGAGGCTCTATGGGACCTTAGGGTAGATCATCACCATTATTGTTGTTTGGATAGTCATTTTTTTTAGGACCATCGACTACCGGAGCAGTGGGGTCAATGGGCGGCGGCGGTGGTGAAGAAGGCGTTCCAAAGGCACGGGAGAACTCAGTTCTGACATTGGTTGCTTTCGTCTCGACCTTTTGCTGATGGGCTGATTTGGCCTGGTCCGCAGTTCTCATATAGTCGGCTTGGCGTTTTAGCTCGGCTTCTTTGAGTTTAGCACGGGCCTCTTTGAGTTTAGGTTCCTGCAAAGCCATTTTGGTATCGAGCTGTTCCAGTTTCTTGGCGGCAAAGTCTCTGCCGCCGAGTCCAAAAGCTAAAGCCACGGCGATGGCCATTGCACCGAGGGAATACTGGAAGACCGGCAGCAGGAAGGCGGTGGCAATTCCAAGCTGGGTCAGCGCAGCCAGTCCGCCGATCGCTACGATCACATACATTACCACTAAACCGGCAACGTGACTGTCGGGGAAGCTCTCTGTAATAAATTTCTTGACCACTGAACCCAGCAAGTAAGAACCAATGAGGATCAAAGCAGCTGCCAAGACCAGCGGAATATAGGCCAAGATGGCACTGCCGGCGGTATTTAAGATTTCAAGCTGGATGACATTAAAGGCTTGAACCAAAAATACGGCCAGGATGACATAGCGGACGATTTCAGAGAGGATTTTAGCCAGGTTAATTTTATAGGCGGCTGTATCCTGGATCACATCAGCTACTTTCTCGGATAAGCCGGAGCCTTCCAGAAGAGAATAGACAAAGTCGGCCACGAGTTTGGCCAGGAACACACCGATCACCATAATAATGATGCCGGCAATGATCCGTGGGATCATCTGGAAAATGTCATTGAGCATAGCCACGGCCGGCAAAGAAATAACTGAAATATTCAGCACATTCAAGGCAGCGATAATGATCGGGATCAAAATCAATACATATACGATGTTGGCCAGCATATCTGAAATATTCATGGTTGAAGTCGAAGTTCTCTTAATTCCTAACTTTTCCTGGTAGCTGTCCAACTTGACCCGTTTGAGGAAACCGGCCAGGAGTTCCTTGATCAGTTTAGCTAAGTAAAAACCGATGGCCAGGATAATCGCGGCTCCAATGATATTGGGAATATAACCGAAAATGCTGTTGAGCAGTCCGATGATGGGAACGGAGACCGACGGCAAACCTAATTTATCAAGAATTCCGGGTAAGAATAAAATCAAAATTATGATATAGCCAAGATTGCCAAGCATATCGATGGTTTGTTGTCCTGTGGTTTCACTGGTGCCCAGCTTTTTTTCGAGATTTAATTTAGCGGCACCTTTTTTGATCAGTGTTCTGACAAGACCGGCAATGACTAAAGCAACGATCAAGAGGATGATTGCAACCAGCAAATTGGGTAGACCACTAAAGAAATCATTGAAATACAGTCCTAGATCCATTAATAATTCAACTCCTTTGTGTGAATAAATAGTAGGGTGATCCCGAAATAAGCAAATCCCTGCGTGTAATTACACCATATATCAGTTACGTGAAAATTTAGAATTTTTGATTGAAATTTAATAAAGAGTTTAGATTATTGCAATATAATCCATAAAATCTATGGATTATATTGCACCCACAAACTTTGGACGTAGCTCAGCCCTAAAAAAAGGACTGACCGGATGGGATGGTATAATTAAACGGTAGTATTAAAACAACAGCAATGGAGGGAGATACCTTGGCACTTGCAATGATATATGGCCGCAGCGGCTCCGGCAAAACCAAAGAATTATTCAGACGACTTTGGAAAAGTCTTGCCGCCAATGATGATTTCACAAAGAAACGCTACGTGATCGTACCGGATCAGTTTTCCTATATGATGGAGAAAAAAATCTTGGCAGAGTTTGGCGAACGCTATGTCTTTGCCATACAGGTGGTGGGTTTTCGCATGCTCTCGCAAAGGATCCTGGAGCGAGTGGGCGGCATCAAGAAACCGCTCCTTAGTCCCGTCGGTCGATCCATGCTGATCAGCTCACTGGCTTTGCATAACAAAGAAAAACTAACGCTTTACCGGAATTCGGCAGCCTATGCCGGCTTTGCCGACATGGCCGCTGACGCCATCCGAGAGCTGAAAAACTATGCCATATCCCCCACAGATCTCAAAGAGGCAGCTGAGCGCCTCAAGGAATCGGAGCTTAAAAATAAACTCCACGATGTGGGACTCTTATTTTCGGCCTATGAAACACAGCTCCATGTGAATTTCGTCGATACCGAAGATCAGTTGGACATCGCCATCCAAAAACTGCGCGAATCCGACTTTTTAAATGGGAGTGAATTTTACTTCGATGAGTTCTCTGACTTTACGCCCAAACAATTGGAAATGATCGGCGTCTTACTCAAGAAAGGCCAGGTCTTGATCACGTTGACCTACGATCAGGGCCTGGATGAAAAATACAACGGTGTATTTTCACTGACCCGGGATACCGATGCCGCTCTCATGGCCACGGTCCGAGATGCCGGCATCAGTCTGGCAAAGCCCGCCTTTTTAAAGGGACCGGGGCGGTTTCGGGATAATCCGGAGTTAGGCCACTTGGAGCGGGAATTCTATAATTATCCCAACCAGGCCTATCAAGGCGCGGTCCAGACGATTCGTTTGTACCGGGCGCTAAACCCCTATGAAGAAATCGAATTTGTGGCCCGGGATATTGTCCGGCGAGTCCGCGAGGGCGGCCTGCGTTATCGGGACATTGCAATACTCCTACGGGATCTTGACACCTACGGGGCAACGCTGCAAAGCATTATGAAACAGTACGGCATCCCTGTCTTTGTGGATTCCCGCAAGGAAATTGATACCAATCCCTTGGCGACATTTATTTCCGGCTTCTTTGAGATCCGCCGGCGTAACTTCCAGTTTGAGGCGGTATTTAAATATCTCAAGACCCAGCTCATCGACATCCCACCCCATGACCTGGATGCTCTGGAGAATTATTGCCTGGCCAACGGGATCACCGGTTGGCGGTGGAAGGAAGAAGTCTGGACCTACCAAGTGCCGGATGTCAAGAATGAATTAAAAGCCACGAAACTGTTAAACAACCTCAATGAGCTCAAAGACATCATTGTTCAACCCTTGTTAGCTGCCTTTGCCTCCTTGGAAGCAGCTCCCACCGTTCGGTCCATGGCCCAGATCTTCTATGAATTCTTGATCAACTCCGGTGCGGTGGAAATCTTCCTGGGCTGGACGGACGAATTCAAGGAAAAGGATGCCGAACAATACCGGGAATACAGCCAGATCATGGATTCACTGATGCTGATCCTTGACCAAATGGTGGAAGCCATGGGGGATCAGGCCTTAAGTGTCGAGGACTTCGGCAACACGCTGTTAGTCGGATTGTCCTCCATTAAAATCTCCCTGATCCCGGCGACCTTGGACCAGGTCATTGTGGGAGACATTGCCCGAGTTCGTTCCGGCGGCGTCAGCGGCATCTATATTGTCGGGGCCAATGACGGTGTTCTGCCCAGAATGCCCTCTTCCGCCGGTATTTTTACAGACAGTGACCGCGAGCGATTGGTTGAAGCGGCCCTCAATTTATCCAAAGATGCCCGGACCCGGGCCTTTTATGAACAGTTCTATGTCTACAATGCCCTGACCATTGGCCAGGATTTTCTCACCGTGACGTATCCCACCTCCGATGCCGAGGGGAAATCTCTGCGGCCGTCCATGATCATCGGCCGCTTGAAGAAGATCTTCCCCGATATCGCAGAGGAGATCAGCCAGTCCTATTTGGAAAAAGGCAGTCCGGGGCGATCCACCATTACTTCAGAGCGGGAAGCCTTCCGGGAATTAATTGGCCAGATGCGCCGCCATCACGACGGCAGTCCGGTGGATCCGGTCTGGGCGGAGATCTATGACCGCTTCCAAACCAAACCAGACTTCCGGGACCGCCTAGAAACCGTTGAGAACGGTCTTGTTTACACCAATTATCCGGCTGAACTCAAAGTGGAACACATGGATGAACTCTATGGTAAAAACTTGCTGCTGTCCGTATCCAAACTGGAGAGCTATAACCGCTGTCCCTTTGCGTACTTCGTCAAATATGGCCTGGGCGCTCAAGAACGCCGGGAATTCATTCTAAAGACCCCCGACGTTGGAAATCTAATGCATGATGTATTGGACCGCTTTACCAAGCGGATCAAACAGGAGGATCTGGACTGGAAGAACATAACCCCCGACTACACCCGTAAATCAGTGGATGAATTGATGGACAAAGCCTTAGAAGCCATGACCAACCCGATCTGGACTTCCAGTGTGCGCTATAGCTATTTGGCAAAGAAGATCAAACGGATCATCGCCACTTCCGTCGATGTCATCAAAGATCAAATCGTACGGGGGGATTTTGAACCCCTTTATACGGAAATTGAGTTTGGTCGAAATGCGGCCATTCCGGCCATTGTACTGGATTTGGATGATGACCATCGTGTCAGCATTGAAGGCCGCATCGACCGGGTGGATGTCCTGCGCGAGCATGATAAAAACTATATTCGGATCATTGACTATAAATCGGGCTCTCGGGAACTGTCCCTGGAGGATATTATCCATGGCCTGCAGATGCAGCTATTGGTATACCTGGATGTTATTTTGCGCAATTCCGCCAAGATATTAAAGGGGGAGGCGATCCCCGGAGCGGTCTTATATTTCCGGGTAACCCGGCCAACCATTGAAAATGGGGCTCAAATGAGTGATGGAGAACTTGAAGAAAATATCTTAAAGGAACTCAGGCTCAAAGGTCTTATTTTAGAAGATGCCCGGGTGGTCCGGTCCATGGACCATCAAATGGATGAGATCTCCCTGGTGATCCCAGCCAAGATCAAAGCGGGGGAAGTAACGGCCCTTGGCAATCAGAAAAATCTCATTGTCTCCCAAGACCAGTTTGATCAGCTGCGGGATTACAATACCCAGTTGATCAAGCGAGTTTGTACCGGACTCATCGGCGGTGACATTTCCATTACGCCGGTGAAAAAGGGTGAAGTGGCGGCCTGTACGTATTGCGACTATAAGAGCATTTGTCAATTTGACCCCAGTTTAAAGGGCAACGACTATAAAAAAATCAAAAAGCTGGAGCCTCAAGAGGCCTGGCTGATCATTGATCAAGGAGGTGTGGACCATGCCAAAATGGACTAAGGAACAACAACAGGCCATTGAATTCAGGAAGGAATCCCTCCTGGTGGCGGCGGCGGCAGGATCTGGCAAAACCGCCGTTTTAGTCGAACGGATCGTCTCCATGATCACGGGGGAGGCCCCCATCGATATCGATCGATTGCTGGTGGTGACCTTCACCCGGGCCGCGGCCGCTGAAATGCGGGAACGGATCTCCCTGCGAGTCACTGCGGCGTTGGAAGAAAACCCCCAGGATGAAAACCTGGTTCGGCAAATGGCACTATTAAACCAGGCGAACATTATGACCATCGACTCGTTTTGTAAAAAAGTCATGGAAGAGAACTTTCATCTGGTGGAGCTGGACCCGGATTATCAGGTCATGGATGAGAACGAACTCAATATGCTCATCACCGAGACCATGGAGGAAGTGCTGGAGGAGGAATACGATGGGGAAGACCCCGGTTTTCTAAACCTGGCCGATACCTTCGGGGGTGAAAAAGATGATGAAGCCCTCCAGGGTCTGATCTTAAAAATCTGGCGATTTTCCCGCTCGGGAACGGATCCAAAAGAGTGGATCCAGCAGGCTGCGGCCATGTATGATCTGTCGGAAGTGGCCCTTGAAGACACCAACTGGTTTAATTACCTACGCCGCGAAGTCACTGAGATATTGGCGGAATCCCTTAAACTTTGCCTTGATCTATGCACCTTGGTCGCAACCGACCCGGCCCTGGCGACTTCCAAATATGGGGAGTTCTTTGCCGGGGAGTACCGGAGTATTTTAATGGCCAGTGAGTCCGTAACAAGGGATATGAATTATGACCAGCTGCGCAATTTGGCCAACGGGATTCAATTTGGCCGACTGCCGGCGGTGAAGGCTGAAGTGTCCGACAATCAGCCCTTGGTCCGCCCCTTGCGGGATCACTATAAGAAAATGGTCAATAAGATGAACAGCGAATGGCTGTCTCAAGACCAGGCGACTGTGGTGAAGCTCATCACTGAAATGGCCGATCCCATGGCGGAACTGGGAAAACTGACCTGGAAGTTCTATGAACGGCTCCAAATGAAAAAACTGGAGCATAACCGGGTGGACTTTGCGGATCTGGAACATTATGCCCTGGGTATTTTGCGCAATGAGTCCGGACCCACTGAGGCGGCTTTAAAATATCAAGCTCGGTTTGAGGAGATCCTCATCGACGAGTATCAGGACTCCAATGATGTCCAGGAAGCCATTTTGACCAGTGTTTCCCGCGATCACACCAATATTTTTATGGTCGGGGATGTGAAGCAGAGTATTTATCGCTTCCGTCAGGCCAAACCGGAGATCTTCCTAGGAAAGTACCGGCGGTTTACCAACCCGGAAAGTGATCAGCCGGCAGCCGGCCGCAAGATTCTGCTCTATCGGAATTTTCGGTCTCGGCCGGAAGTGTTAGACGGAGTCAATCGGGTCTTCTCGGCCATCATGAGTGAACGAGCCGGGGAACTGGACTACACTCAAGATGAAGCGCTGATCTTCGGAGCGGCCTTTGATCCGGCGGAGAAACACCCCGTCCAGATCCGCCTGGTCGATGCAGCGGCTCCCTTGGATGAACAGGATGGTGAATTTGCCGAGCTGGATGATCTCAAAGGCATTGAACTGGAAGCCATTTATGTAGCCTCCCAGATCAAGGAACTGGTGGGGGAGGGCAAGACCAGGATCCATGACGACAAAACGGTGCGAAATTTGCGCTACCGGGATATTGTGATCCTTCTGCGGGCTACCACTAATGTGGCTGGGATCTTTAAGGAAGCCCTGGAGAAGGCAGCCGTTCCCGTGTATTCCGATACCGGTGCGGGCTACTTTGATTCCATTGAAATTCGCACCATCATGAGTTTATTGCGGATCATTGACAACCCTCGCCAGGATATACCATTGTTAGCAGTCTTACGCAGTGCCCTGTTTTCGTTTACCGAAGATGAACTGATCCGGATCCGGATCAAGGACCGTCGGGCGCTTTTGTTAGAATGTCTTGAACTCTCTGCCCAAGAGGAGCCACGATCGGTGGAGGATCAATTCACCAATCGAAAGATCAAACGGTTCCTGGAGCAATTGGCCATCTGGCGCCAGGAAGTCATCCACCGCCCGCTGGACGAATTCATCTGGAAGCTCTATATCGACACCGCCTATCTTGAGTATGCGGGAGCCATGCCCAACGGAATTCAACGTCAGGCTAATTTGCGGATCTTATTCCAGCGGGCCGGTGATTATGAAAAGACCTCCTTTAAAGGACTCTACCAATTCATCCGCTACATTGATGCCATGCGCAGCAAAAGCGGCGACTACGGGGATGCCCGCATCATGGGTGAGAATGAGGACGTGGTCCGGATCATGAGCATCCATAAATCCAAGGGCCTGGAGTTTCCCATTGTATTTTTAGCCAACGCCGGCAAGCGGTTCAATAAAATGGACCAGGGCGGGGATCTGATCCTTCATGAAAAACTGGGAATTGCCGTAAAACACAAAGATCCCATCCGTGGGACCGTTGAAGAGACCTTGCCGCGCCTGGTGGTAAAAAGTCGGATCAACGAAGAGAGTATTTCCGAAGAAATGCGGGTGCTGTATGTGGCCATGACCCGGGCGAAAGAAAAACTCTTTATCACCGGCAACATAAAAGGACTCACGAAGAAAATGGAGACCTGGTTTCGCAAAGGGACCGGGATCGAATCCACAGGGTTAAGTCCGCGCATGATCTTAGCCGAAGGCAGTTACTTAGACTGGATCATGCCGGTGGTATTAAATCAATCCCTGATTCGGGGTCAAATGGAGAATTTCGATGAGTCTACCACCACCGTCGGTGATGGATTGGCCTTTGACATTGAACTGATCTCAAGGGGAAATTTAGCCATGGCCCAGGCCGAGGCTGAAGAAGCTAAGATCGAACCTTTCTGGAACGGGGAGCAACTGACTGATGAGCGGCTGATCGCCATCTTGGATTATCAATATCCCCACCAGCGGGCCACCTTGCTGCCCTCCAAAGTGTCCGTCTCAGTCATTAAAAAGCGAGCCATTGAAGAAAATCCTGAAGTATCCGGCATGGCTGCAGTCATGGATGAAACCTATGAACCCACCACACAGCTGCCCCGGCCGCAATTTTTAAAAGCCAGCCGGGAATTGACCGGAGCCGACCGCGGAACTGCGTTCCATACCGTAATGCTCCACATCGATCCCTTTATCCAGACTGAAGCTGAGATCGACCAGGCCATCAAAGAACTCGTAGCAAAAGAAATTATGCTGCCGGAGGAAGCCGCTGTGGTCAACCGCCGCAAAGTCTTGGGCTTTTTCAACTCGACCCTGGGAGAACGATTCCGACAAGCGGCCAAAGCCTCTCTGCTCTACCGCGAGGAAGTCTTTGTCCGGGAAGTCCAGGCTCAAAAGTTAGTCCCGGATTGGACTGTTAATGATCCAGTGACTCTGATCGGAATTATCGATGCATTCTTCATCGAAAATGACCAAATTATTTTACTGGATTATAAAACCGACGCCATCCCGTCCGGTCAAACGGATTTCCTGGCAAAGAAGTATCAATCGCAAATCGAACTTTACGCCGATGCCCTATCGGCCATTACCGGAAAACCCGTCACCGAAGCTTATCTTTACTCTGTATCCAAAGAAGAAACCATTCGCCTGCTATAAACCAAGAAAGACCGGCTCCGAACTTACCCGGAGCCGGTTCTTACTTTTCAGAGTTGGAATTTACTGCCTGGGGACGGAATTTACTTTCCGGGGCTGGATCTTACTACCCGGGCACGGATCTTCCTATCCTAGGGAAGGATCTTACTACCTAGGGCTGGCTCTTAACCAGAAACTATGGATCCCACCACTTGATCCCTTCGGATTCTGTTGTGGTTTTACGAAAATCAGATATACCCATTGGCTGGATGTGGTTAAGAAAGTGGTAAAATCAGGGTAATGAAACCCTATGGAGGCTCAAAATATGGCAGAACAAACTGAAAAACAAACGAAAATTCTAACTCGCGAGGAGGTCGATCAGGCCTATACCTGGAACTTGACAGATATCTTCGCAACCGATGAAGCTTTTCACGAAGCTGTCGACAAATTGGTCGACGGACTGACCTCATTTATTGAACGCTATAAAGGGAAGCTGACAGATGCGGCGACGATCCTTGCCGCGGTGAAAGACTATGAACGCCTCGATGTGTTGATGGATCAATGCTATGGGTATGCATCACTACCGGTGTCGGTGGATCGGACCAATTCGCTGTACCAGAAAACCCAGATGGAGTTTATTTCGAAAATCGGGAAGCTCATGGGTGAACTATCTTTTTTTGAATCCGAACTACTCCAGACGCCCATGAATATTCTCGAAGAAGCGCAAGGCCTGGATCAAAACTACAGTTTCTATCTTAAAAATCTGTTGCGCTATAAGCCCCATACTCTATCGGCCGAAACCGAAAAAGTGCTGGCTCGGATGGGGGAAGTAATGGAAGTGCCCTATACCATCTACGAAACGGCGAAATTAGCCGACTTGACCTTCCCGGCATTTCAAGCTGCCGGACAAGACCATGTGCTTAGCTTTGTCAATTTCGAAGGAGAACTGGAATATGAACACGATACAGAAATCCGTCGAACCGCGTTCCGGACTTTCTCCGATAAACTCAAAGAATATCAGTACACCATTGGCACAGCCTATGCATCCCAGGTCCGTCAGGAAAAGATCCTCTCAGAACTAAAAAATCACGAGTCTGTCTTTGACTATCTCCTGATGAGTCAGAAGGTAGACCGGGACCTGTATAACCGTCAACTGGATGTTTTGATGGAAGAACTGGCTCCCCATATGCGAAAATACGCGAAATTGATCCAGCGGGTCCATGGTCTGGACAAAATGACCTACGCTGATTTAAAACTGGATCTTGATCCGGACTATGAGCCATCCATTTCCATAGAAGAATCCAAGGAATATATTTACAATGCCCTGGGACTTCTGGGAGAAGACTATGCAGGCATGCTCCACGATGCCTTAGAAAATCGGTGGGTAGACTTTGTCCAAAACAAGGGGAAATCCACAGGTGCTTTCTGCGCCTCACCCAGCGAAGTCCATCCCTATATCCTGATCAGCTGGACCCATAAAATGCGGGAAGTGTTTGTACTGGCCCATGAACTGGGTCATGCCGGCCATTCGTTCCTCACATCTAAAAACCAGACGCCCATCAATGACAACTTATCCTTATATGCCATTGAAGCCCCTTCCACCATGAATGAAATGCTCATGGCCAACTATCTGATGAAAAAGAGCGATGAACCAAGACTAAAACGTTGGGTCATTGCCAGTTTGGTAGCCCGGACCTATTATCACAATATGGTCACCCACTTCTTGGAAGGGTACTATCAAAGAGAAGTCTATAAGCTGGTCGATGCGGGCAAAGCCGTTCAGACTGAGGACTTCCACCGCATTTTCAAAGAGACCCTGGAGAAATTCTGGGGGGATGCCGTGGAGTTAACCGACGGAGCGGAATTGACCTGGATGAGACAGCCCCATTACTATATGGGACTGTATCCCTATACTTATTCAGCCGGTCTCACCATTTCTACGGCGGTATCCCAGCGTATATTAAAAGAAGGCCAGCCGGCCATTGACGATTGGCGCAACGTCCTCTCTGCCGGAGGTACGCTTACACCGGTTGAATTTGCCAAAGCCGCAGGAGTCGATATTTCCACCGATCAACCTCTGCGTGACACCGTGAATTACATCGGATCTCTCATCGACCAACTGGAGACCCTCACCGCTGAAATGGAAGCAACCAACCAATAGACAAAGGAGAACTACCAATGATCAAAGGAAAATTTCTGCACAATAATATCAATGTACTAGACCTTGAAAAATCAATGGCATTCTATGAGAAAGCACTTGGTTTAACGGAAAAACGAAGATTTGTCAATGAAGGGAATTTCACACTGGTCTACCTCTGGGACGGCGAATCCGATTATGAACTGGAGCTGACCTACCTAAATGACCGGACCGAACCCTACAATCTGGGTGACAATGAAATTCATATGGCCTTTGCAGTTGCTGACAAACAGGAAGCGTATCGCATTCATCAAGCAATGGATGTCATCATCTACGAAAATCTAGAAATGGATCTTTATTTCATTGCTGATCCCGATGGCTACTGGTCAGAGATCCTGGAAGCCTAACTTATTCCAAAGGAACGCATTTTCAAAAAAACAACCTCCCTTTGCACCAGTCTTGGCAGATTTTTAGATAAGTAACGGATGGGCGAAAAGACAGGCATCTCTACAACGTTCGATAGAACCTAAAATGAATCGAAAGTCCGTTATTGGCCAGGGATGAAAAAACATGTTTGATGCAAAAAAAGCCAGCAAAAGCGCAAGAAAAACAAGCAAAAGCTCTTGAAAAGCAAGCTTTGCAGCAAAAAGCAAGTTGAGGAATCAACACTAAAATCAAAGTCAGGCTGTTAATCTGAACCGGATTAGCAGCCTGACTTAGTGATTTAGCCGGGAAAATTAAAGGTTTTTACATTTTTTTCAAAAAAGATAAATTTATTTTGATGTAATAGTTTTCTTAGGGTTGACACTGAATTGAGGAATCCTGTATATTAATGACAACGAGAAAAACCTGTTGAGCAGAAGAGTATCCGGAGAAAATGGTTGAAGCTTATAAGAGAGTCCTTACTTGGTGAGAGAGGACAGCAAAGACGACGGAGAAGATGGCCTGCATAAGGGAAGAGCTGAACCTTATTTTAAGCTCTTACGTAGAGTGCACGTTACAGCATGGGAGTATGATAGTACTCTTTAAGATTCTGATTGTGAAGTCAGAGTGAAGCAAGGTGGTAACACGAAACAGCAGTTTTCGTCCTTTAGGTAAGGATCGAGAACTTTTTTTATTTTCTGTGAAACCTGTTGTGATCAAGGGCCTCGATGAATTCTCGTAAGAATCAATTTCTAAGAGTAATAAAGTAAAAGTATATAACAATTGCAATGAAACGGTGAGTAAACATAGGGTGGTCTTAAAGAGAAGCTGCACAAGTGGTGAGAGCAGCGGGCCGAATATCGTTGAATATGGCCGCGGAGCAAATTCAAGGTGAGGGAAACTAAGCTTTGAACGGGAGTGCCCGATACAGCATCTTGGGTATGATTGTACTCAATGAGGAAATAGAGGGTGACCTGTATTTCATTGGCAAGGTGGTAACACGTTAATTCGTCCTTCCGGCTCTTCGAGCACGGGAGGATTTTTGATTTTGGAGGTAGTAATGATTGAGTTAAGAGATGTCGCGGTGACATTTGGTAAGGGGAACAGCCCGATCCATGCGGTCATTGATGCATCATTAAAAGTTGAAAAAGGAGAGGTCGTCGGAATTGTCGGTTATTCCGGAGCCGGTAAAAGCACCCTGGTGCGGACCATTAATCTGCTGACACGGCCCACCAGCGGTCAGGTCATCGTCGATGGTGAGGATCTGACGGCGATGTCGGAGCGGGAACTTCGATCCCGCCGAAGAAAAATCGGAATGATATTTCAGCACTTTAATTTAATGCATTCCAAGAATGTCCGCGATAACATCGCATTGGCCATGGGTCATCTTGAAAAATCAAAAGTGGATGAACGGGTGGATGAACTGTTGGCATTGGTTGGGATCTCCGGCAAGAAACTGGCGTATCCTTCCGAACTATCCGGTGGCCAAAAGCAACGGGTCGCCATTGCCAGAGCCCTTGCCAATAATCCGGAGATCCTGTTGTGTGATGAAGCCACTAGTGCACTTGACCCGGAAACCACCAAATCGATCTTAAAGCTCTTAATGGAGTTAAACCGCAAGCTCAACTTGACCTTGGTGGTGATCACCCATGAGATGCAGGTCGTGAAGGAACTTTGCACCCGAGTCTTTGTCATGGATGCCGGCTTCATCGTCGAGGAAGGCAGCTTAGTAGAAATTTTCTCCAATCCCCAGAACCCCTTAACTGAAAAGTTTGTCCGCACGGCAACCAATATGGATGAGGATGTGGCTAAGGTGATCGAAAATAAAGATTCATTCAGACTCACCAATGATGAGATCTACATCCTGACTTTTGTGGGAGACCGGTTCCGGGAACCATTTATTGCAACCTTACAACGCGATCACGGCATTACAACGAATATTCTATCCGGTAATGTGGAATTCTTAAACAAAACGCCCTTTGGCAATCTTCTGGTTGCCTTTAACGGAGATCGGCGAAACATTAATGAAGCCATTTCGATCATGGAAATAGAAGGGGTCAAAGTCAAACGAATCAAACTTTGGGAGGAGGTGTAGCGTTGGATTTTTCAAATGTGATCAAAATTAAAGAACAGTTTTTGACCGAATCCATTGCAACTTTATACATGTTGTTCTGGACAGCGCTGATTGCCGGGATCATTGGTCTATTCTTAGGGATCATCTTGATCTTGACCAGAGAAGGCGGGTTGATGGCCAATAAAAGCTTCTACAATTTCTTGGATAAAATCGTCAATGTAGGTCGGTCCATCCCGTTCATCATCATGCTGGCCATCATCTCCCCCTTTACCAAGGCACTGATCGGAACCACCATCGGTAACAAAGCCGCCATTGTCCCTTTGGTAATAGGCGCCGCCCCTTTTTATGCCAGACAAGTGGAAGCGGCCATGGCAACGGTAAATTCCGGAGTCATCGAAGCGGCTCGCTCAATGGGGCTTGGCCCCATCGAGATCATCCGTAAAGTCTGGTTGCCCGAATCCACCACGGCCTTGATCCGTGCCTCGACCCTGACCTTGATCTCCCTGTTGGGACTGACCGCAATGGCTGGAGCCGTTGGAGCCGGCGGACTTGGCAAATTGGCGGTCTCGGTTGGCTATCACCGGTTCCAGGATGATGTTATCGTAGTGGCCACGGTGTTGATCCTGGTCATCGTCTTCATCATTCAGATCATCGGTAATTTACTGGAACGAAGATCAACTCATTAAAAACAAACCCAGGAAACAAACTTGGTAATTTACGGGTTCATACCAGATCAAATCAAATCAAACCAAATCAAACCAAATCAAACCAAATCAAATCAAATCAAAACCAAAGCAAAGCTAAAGCAAAACCAAATCAAAACTAAAGCAGCTCAAGAAATGATCAACTTGATAAAAAAACAAAAAAATAAAAAAATGAAAGAAAAGAGAGGAATTTTAACATGAAAAAGAGCAATTTATTAGCAGCAGTGGCCTTGGCCACCACGGTGATCCTGGGAGCGTGTGCTCCCTCTACAGCTACAACAACTGCAGCTGGAACAACCGCCGGAACAACGACCGCAGCCGGAACGACCGCACCAACCGCTACAACTACGGCAACACCCACTGAAGTAGTCGTTGGGGTATACGGTTCAAAGCATGAACTATGGGATAAGATCAAGGAAAATTTGGCAAAAGAGAACATCAACATTAAGTTGGTCGAATTCACGGACTACAACACGCCAAATATTGCCTTGAATTCCGGGGATCTGGATCTAAACTCCTTCCAGCATCACATTTTCTTTGACGATTGGGTCAAAAAGAACAACGCCGATCTGGTATCCGTTGGCGATACATTCCTCTCACCCATCGGACTTTATTCACAAAAGTACAAAACAGTGGCGGAAATCAAATCCGGCGATGAAATTGCGATCCCCAGTGATCCAACTAATTTGGGCCGGGCACTACGAGTTCTCGAATCAGCCGGGTTGATCAAACTAAAAGATCCGACCAACTTAGCGCCCGGTCAGGAAGATATTGTAGAGAACTCACTTAACCTTAAAATAACCGAACTCGATGCAGCCCAGATCCCAAGATCCTTAGCGGATCTAGCAGCAGCAATTATCAATACGGACATTGCAGTTGATGCCGGATTCTCACCAGCCGATGATTCCATCTTCCTTGAACCTGTAACAGACGGATCACAGCCTTATTTCAACTTGATCGCAGCTCAGGCATCGAAAAAAGATGATCCGACCGTAAAGAAAATCGTCGCAGCGTATCAGACTCAGGAGATCGGTGAGCTTATGCTCGAAGTTTACAAGGGCGCTCAGTTCCCGGTTTGGGAAGGCTTTGTCAAAAAATAACGACAAATTGCAGTTGCCCCGTCCAATTCATTCGTAAGAAAACAAAGTAATCCTACTTTCTAACATTTCCGCAAGGCCAGATGCCTTGCGGAAATTGTTTTACATATGGGCCAGTCAGCAATGGTATAATGAAGCTAGTAATATTAAAACAGACAATGGATTGACCGGGAAGGGGAAATAGAATGAGTGAAGAACTAACGTATGCGTTATTGATCGATGCGGAGAATATCTCCAGCAAGTATATTAAAATTATTTTGGATGAATTGTCCAATTATGGAACTGCCACCTATCGTCGGATATATGGGGACTGGACCAGCCAGTCCAATGCGGCCTGGAAGGATGTCCTATTAAACCATTCGGTTAATCCGGTTCAGCAGTACAGCTATACCCAAGGTAAAAATGCCTCCGACTCAGCCATGATCATAGATGCCATGGATATCCTATATTCCGGCAATGTGGGCGGCTTCTGCCTCGTTTCAAGCGATTCAGACTTTACGAGACTGGCCTCTCGACTGCGCGAGTCCGGCAAGCACGTCATCGGAATGGGTGAATCCAAGACCGCCTCTGCCTTTATTTCAGCCTGCAATTTGTTTAAATACCTGGATATTTTGTATTCCTCATCCGATGAGGCCAAGGATAAAGAAAGAGAAAAAGCGCTGGTCAAACTCCAGGCACCGGCTAGGGCTACGCGCAAGAAACCGACGCTGCCTCGGACTGCACCACCAAAAACTACTAAAAACACACCGATCCGGACCATTCCGGAATCAGAACGGATGATGCCGGTGGGTGCAGTGCCTTATTCCAGACCCGAGCCTAAACCGGAGCTGCAGTCAAAACCTGAACCCCAGCCCCAAGTGGAAACTCCGTCAGCACCAGAACCTCAGACCAAGCTCAATACCATTAAACGGTCCATTCGGGCGATCATTAATGAAGGCTCCGGCGAAGACGGTTGGATCTCTGCTTCAAAAATCGGAAATCAACTGGCCAAACGGTTCCCGGATTTCGATGTCCGCAACTACGGATATAGCAAACTAAACCAGTTTGTGGAATCCTTGGGTGAGTTCGAAATGGATCAAATTTCACCCAATAAAGACAGTAAAGTTCAACACATTTACTTTAAGGTCAAAACCAACAAAAAACCCTAGTAATAGAGCATTGCTAAATCTTAGAAACCAAACAGTTCATAAAAAAACCAATATAGAAGTGTAGAAGAAGCCGGCCCTTGTATTTACAATGTATATACAATAGTGGTCGGCTTTTGTATAATTAAGGGACGAATGCATACCATTACAACCAGCGTCAGCCACGGTGAACCAGGTGGTTGTCCGAAAATATTGAAATGGATATTTTAAACTGGAACCTATTTAAAAAAGACTAAGAAAATAAAATTATTGGGGGAGACTGCAATGTTGGAACGAGAATTTAATTTAGTGTGGGACCGTTATGACAACAAACTGATGGAAGAATGTGAGGGCTTTTCAAAGGGCTACATCGATTTTCTATCAGGGGCAAAAACCGAACGGGAGGTAGTGCGGGATTCTGTGGCCGCCTGTGAAGCCCGTGGCTTTAAAAACATCCGAGAAGTCAAGGATATTAAAGCCGGCGATAAGCTATATGCCGTCAATATGGATAAAAATATTTTCCTGTTTGTCATCGGGAAAAAACCCATGGCTCAGGGGATGAATCTATTGGGAGCCCACATCGATTCACCACGGCTGGATATCAAACAAAATCCCATATATGAGGACAACAACTTGTGTTTGATGGAAACACATTATTATGGCGGCGTTAAAAAATACCAGTGGGTCGCTCAGCCCATGGCACTGCATGGGGTCATTTTTAAAGAAAATGGTGAGCGCATTGACATTGCCATCGGGGAAGATCCAACGGATCCGGTGGTCGGAATTTCAGATCTTCTGATCCATTTATCCAAAGATCAAATGGCTGAAACATTGGCCAAGGGAGTCAAAGGCGAAGACTTGAACGTTTTGATCGGTTCTCGTCCCGTTGCCAAAAAGAAAGGCAAAGAAGCTAAAAATCGGGTCAAGACCTATATCCTGCAGATGCTCAATGAGAAGTATGGCATTGAAGAAGAAGATTTTGTCTCAGCGGAGCTTGAGATCGTTCCGGCCGGCCGGGCCAGAGACTATGGTCTTGATCGGTCCATGATCATGGGCTACGGACATGATGATAGAGTCTGTGCCTACACGTCCCTTTTGGCTTTAATGGATGTAGAGGCTCCTGAGCGGACCACCGGGTGCATCCTTTGCGACAAAGAAGAAGTCGGATCGCAAGGCGCAACCGGAATGCATTCTGAATTCTTTAAAAATTTGGTAGCTGATCTAATGGAGTTAAAAGGGGAAGGGTCCCCGCGGGAGATCCGGCAGGCCATCAGCAATTCTCTGATGCTGTCCTCGGATGTTTCAGCTGCGTTTGATCCGAATTATCCGTCGGTCAACGAACCAAATAATACGGCCTATTTCAACCGGGGGATCGTCCTTAATAAATATACCGGGTCCGGTGGAAAAGGTGGCTGCAACGATGCCAATCCGGAGTTCATTGCAAAGCTTCGGCGCATCATGAACCAAAACAATATCATCTGGCAAACCTCGGAGCTGGGCAAAGTAGACCAGGGGGGCGGCGGAACCATCGCTTACATCATGGGCAATATGGGCATGAGCGTTATCGATGCCGGTGTGGCCGTTCAGAATATGCATGCTCCTTGGGAAGTTATCTCAAAAGGCGACCTCTATGAAGCGTATCGGGCCTATAAAGTATTCTTAAAGGAGATGGCATAGGTGGCGAAAAAGACGAAACTTGCGAAAGCGGGGAAAGTCACCGGGCCGGCTTATCAAATAATTTACAACGACCTTCTCAAAAAAATCGACAAGGGAAATTACGAACCAGCTGTTCCCATTCCGTCTGAAAATGAATTGGCCGTGAAATTTAACGTTTCCCGAATGACCGCTCGTAAATCCGTGGACATGCTGGTAGCTCAAGGCTATTTGTTCCGCCACAAAGGCAAGGGAACGTTCATAACGGGGCGCCGGAACCTGGTGCGGGATGACATTTCGCTCAGTGCCAGGCTCAACGCCCAAGGACTTCGAACCTACAGTGAAGTCATTTTATTTGAAACCACCCAGTTCGCGCCCCAGACCTATTTGGACCAAGCAGCGGCGGGTGGGGTCACCCAACATCATTCATCCGGCGCAAACGAGGCCGACTTATGGTGGAAAATCGAACGAGTTCGGTTTGTCGATGACGCACCGGCGATTTTTGAACGAGTCTGGATCCCGGTTTGGGCGGCACCGGATCTGCAAAAGACGGATGCCGGACGCTCCTTGGCCCAATTTCTGAACCAAACCGATGAGATCGGCGCCCTGGCGCTCAGCGCAGAACCCGGTACCCTGACAAAGAAAAAGCCGGCCAAAGCCTTGCTGTTAAAGAAGGATGTATCGATCCTCCTAGTGAGGGGGACCATGTCCCGCATGGACGGGACACCGGTTCTTTACTCTGAATCCTGGCAAAACACCAGGATCCTGCCATTCACACTGAACCTGTTGAAATAGAGGGGATCATTTGTTATACATCACCATATTGCCAATGGCATTGGCATTGATTTTAGATGGGGTCCTGGGGGATCCCGTCTGGTTTCCGCACCCCGTTGTGGGGTTCGGCAAATTGATTAAATGGATCGAAGACCGAATTTATGACCCATCCGATGATCAAGGGACACAATATAAAAAAGGCGTCCTGCTGATCCTCACCTTGACCCTTGCGGCTGCGGTACCCACCGCTCTACTAATGATCTTTACCCGCGGAATGATCAAATTTATCATCATGACACTCCTCTTCTGGTTGACATTATCCATGAAGACCATGGGAAAAGAAGCCAAACTGGTGGCGGACCGCCTCGAATTTGGGTCATTAAATGAAGCCCGGACTCAGCTGGCTCGGATCGTGGGCCGGGATACTGCCCGGTTGTCAGAGTCGGAAGTGGCCAAAGCCTGTATTGAATCAGTGGCTGAGAGTACCTCCGATGGGATCATCGCACCCATGCTGTGGGGACTGTTATTAGGCCCGGTGGGGGCGATGGTTTATAAAGCCATTAACACGCTGGATTCCATGGTGGGTTATCAAACGGAGAAATATCAGTGGTTTGGCCGCGCCTCAGCCAAGGCGGACGATGCTGTCAATTTCATTCCGGCCCGCCTAACTGGCCTATTGGCAGTCTTTATGGCCGTTGGGGCTGGGGGCACCCTGAAAGAGACGTATCGCATCTACCAAAGAGATCACGCCAACCATGCCAGTCCGAATTCCGGGCACCCTGAAGCGGCCTTTGCCGGTGCATTGAACATTGAATTAGGGGGACCGTCCAGTTATGGCGGCGTCATCCTTAATAAACCTTACTTGAACCAGGGAGCACCTAAAGCCAAAGCAACCGATATTATGAAAGCTGTTAAGTTGATGGAGCTGTCAGTGAAAGTATTTTTAGTCCTTTTATTTATGATCACACTCATCACCGGAGGAAACGTATGGACCGGTCTGTATTAACGAAATCACGTTCTGGTCATGGCGGAAACATCTATAGCGATCAGACCCAGACTTGGCTGGATTTCTCAGCAAACATCAATCCCAAACAATTGCCCCAAGCCATCTACCAGGCCTTGCCGACGATCTTAGATCAAGCCAAGGCCTATCCTGATATCGAGTATGAAGCTCTGCGCGATCATTTGGCCCGTTACTCAAGTTCCCTGAGTGAAACGGCCATCGCCCCGGAGTGGATCATACCTGGCAATGGAGCCATCGAGATCCTGGATAAGGCCTTGGCGACTGCTTCAAAAGCACTGATCATAAGACCATGTTTTGGTGAATATGAGCTATCCTGCATCCGCCATGGAGTACCCTACGAGACTCTGGATCGGGCGATCGACCAAAACGTCTTACTGGAAGATGCTTTTTTTGATCGTTTGCGAGCTAGGCTCAAAATGGAAATTCCCGTAGGTTCAGAAATTCCCGGAGGATCGGAATTAGCTTCGTTTTCAAGTCAGGGAAGGATCCGTGTTCCTGAGTTTGATACCATCGTCCTGTGTAATCCCAATAATCCCGATGGAAAACAATATGATAAAGCAGCATTTCGGTGTTTTTTGACGGAATGTGCCCAAGTCGGGATCCGATTGATCGTGGATGAGACCTTTGGGGAATATTTAAACGACGGAGAAATGCTGTTGTCACTGGTGTCAGACTATCCAAATTTATTGGTGGTCAAGGCTCTCACAAAGTTTTTCGGTCTGCCGGGGGTGCGGCTGGGTTATGGCATCACCAGGGACCCTACTTGGAGAGAGGCCATCATCGCCCAACTCACCACCTGGAACGTTGGCGTGTTTGCCCAGGAAATTGCGAAGCTTCTCTTAAAGGATAAAGCGTTTATCCAAGACTCCCGCTTATTGAATCACACCAATCGGGCCTATTTAACGGCCGGGCTCAAAGCCAGTCTTCTTTTTGAAACGGTCTATCCCTCAGCGGCCAGCTTTGTAATGGTATCCTCCCCCAATATGATACCCCTGATCAAGGATCTAAAAGAACAAGGTATATTGATCCGCAATCTTTCCAATATGCCGGTGCTCGGTACTGGTTTTAGCCGAATTGCGGTAAAGGATCGGTCCAGTATTGATAAACTTCTGACCGCCTTACAGACGCTGGAAACTAAACACTCCACCCCGGAATAGTCCGGGGGTTTTTTGACCCAAATTCCCAAAAATTATATAGTCAACAATCAGATTTGGCTGTTTTTCAGGTGATCACATTGGATGTTATACCTTCTGAAACTAGGTCTCAGAGCCGAATCGCTATGATTTGATTCTGACACTTTTTGACGTCAAGCTCTTGATTTATCCCTCCTTGTAGACTATATTAAAATAGTCTACAAGGAGGGATATTATGGCGATGATGAGTATTTCAATTCCGATCCCAACGGAGCGGATCACCTTCAAAAAAGTGGGGGCTGGTAAGCCTCGTCGAGTTTATCATGTCGAAAAACGCTATCGTAATGCGAAGGGTACGCCTACCGCCAAAGAGGTCTCCATCGGCAAAGAAGATCCTACCCGTCCCGGCTGGATGATTCCCAATGACCGTTTCCAGGAGTTTTATCCTCTCCCGCAAGATGTCATCTCTTTGACTCCGCCTCAGGAGGTCCTAGCAGCTGGTCACATCGCCCTGTTGTGGAGACGTGCGGAAAGCCTAGGTCTGAAGGAAATTCTTTCTCAGATATTTCCCGAACAGGCACAGGAACTGCTTTCCCTTGCCATCTACATGGCCTGTGAGGGAAATGTCATGATGAATTTAGACTTGTTTGTTCAGGAAACCTTATTGTCGACCCGAGTCAATCTGAATTCCCAGCAAAGCAGCGAACTGTTTGCCACCATCAATGAAGAACAACGCTTACAGTTTTTCAAGCTTTGGAGCGCACGCCACAAAGACGAGGAACAGACTCTGGCCTATGATGTTACCAGCATATCGACCCATGCACAGATACCAATGGCCGAATACGGCTATAACCGGGATCAAGAAACCTTGCCTCAACTTAACATCGGGATGATTTATGGCACGATGACCGCTCTGCCACTTTGTTATGAGATCTATAGCGGAAGCATTGTGGACAAAGCCTTCTTTCCCTACATGATAAAGCTAGGAGAACTGGTCGGGCTGAATGATCTGTTCTACATTATGAACCGAGGCTTTCTCACACGAGATAATTTGAGCTTTATCTCAGAAAACAACATGAGCTTTCTGATGGCTGCACCTAAATCCCAAAAGATCTATCATCAGGCATTAATAGAGGCATCCACCTTGATTCGTCACTCTCGCTACCACATCCCACAAACAAGCTGTTATGGGATTTCCAAGACGATTCAGATCGATGAGCAACCCTACACACTATACATGTATCTCAACACTTCCAGCGCGGCGGATGAAGAAACGCGAATCTTTCAGCACATTGACCGTCTGGAAGAAGAACTTCAAAAGCAAATGAAACCCATCAGCATTGCCCGATACAACAAATATTACGATGTCCTTAAAAATGAATCACCCATTGAAGAATTTGAACGCAGCCATGAGAAAATCACTGAGATGATTGAGCTTACGGGAATGTTCTGTTTGCTTAGCAACACACAGAATATGAGTGCGCAAGAAGCACTCCGGGTCTATGGAAGGCGGGATATGGTTGAGAAAGCATTCGATAATTTGAAGAACAACATTGACTATGACCGCTTTCTGACGAATACGCAAAAGACGACAGAAGGAAAAGCCTTTGTCGCCTTTTTGAGTCTTATTCTGTGGTCGGATTTGGTCAATCATGGGAAAGATAGTGGGGCAAAATCCATGGGCCGATTGGTCAAACAACTAGAAATGGTTAAACGGACCAACTACGGATCTGGCTGTAGTTTGCTTCAACCATTGACCAGAAAACAGAAAGAAATTCTTGCAGCATTTTCCATTGAACCCGCGGATTTCATTGAGTCGATCTTACGATTTGAGATGTAGACTATAAAATTTCCGGGAATTTGGGTTTTGAATAAATGGCACTGGATTAGCCTAGTGACTTCCAAGGAGTTTTCCAAGGTGTTTCTATAGTGACTTCTAAGGTGACTTCCAAGGTGACTTCCAAGGTGTCTTCCAAGGTGCCGTTCCGAGAAACGGGAGAGTTTGGAAATTTCAGACTAAAACCGTTATACTATAGTTAGATCTAGGAAGAATTAGCTGCTTCTCCATAAGAAAGGTGGTGCTTCAAATGGAGAACTCTTTACCCAAACAGGTTCGAAAAGGCAAGAGTCAGGATCACCCTTATTTTGACTCGTATGTATGTCTGGACATTGAAACAACTGCTCGGCCCATGAACCGGATCATTGAGATCGGAGCGGTCCTGGTAATTCGGGGCCGAATCGAGAAAGTCTTTACAAGACTCGTAAATCCGGGGATCCATATTCCTCGTGAAATCATTCAGCTGACAGGGATTACCGACCGAATGGTCACAGGCCGGCGCAATATCTGGCAGATCCTTCCCGAACTGAAAGATTTTGTGGGAGATTATATCATTGTGGGCCATGATCTTGTTAATAATGATATGAAAAACCTGATGAGTGCTGGAAATGCCTGTGGGATCAGTTTTGATAACCCGGTCTTTGACACCTTGAAATTTGCCCGTGAGTTTATGCCGGGAACCTGCGGCTTGTCACATTTGACCGACCTCCTGTGCGTACCCTGGGATGGACGCCACCGGGCAACCAATGATGCCCGAGCGAACTTAGAAGTATTTGAGAAACTGAAGATCCTATATTACCTCTTGACTCGGGAAGGTATTGGGCTTAATGAAAAAGAGATCGCTAAAGTCGCTCGAAA
The DNA here is from genome assembly GCA_049294805.1 of Clostridiaceae bacterium. Lineage (GTDB taxonomy): Bacteria > Bacillota > Clostridia > Clostridiales > Clostridiaceae > JG1575. Next base: position 31,725 of record JBAQDU010000124.1, on the reverse strand, counting down.
CCCCGAAAAATATGTGGGAATTCAGGATAAATATCGGTTTAGTTATTGATGGTGCCTTAAAAATGATCCGTTGACCATAAAGTGTCCAACGGTAATCCCGGATTACATGGTATAATTTTAGACAATAAATAAAGACACTAACCCAACAGAACTTAAGCTTCAGTGACGGGTCATTGATGCACTTTTTCAAAAGATCGTCGCAACCAGTTTAAGCTATTTGAGATCCCCCAATTATTCATTACTTATTCCAAACGAGAGAAGGAGAGTTACTTTTATGAATCAAATTCAAGCAAAAAGAATGACCGAAGGCAAAGGCTTTATTGCAGCACTGGACCAGTCCGGCGGATCGACCCCAAAAGCATTGGCCCTATATGGCATCAAAGAAGACAGTTTTTCAACGGAAGAGCAGATGTTCGACCTTGTTCACCAAATGAGAACCCGGATCATTACCTCCCCGGCCTTTAACCAGGACCGGATCTTAGGAGCCATCTTATTTGAGCAAACGATGGATCGGGATATCGATGGCCAGAAAACAGCGGATTATCTATGGAACATCAAGGGTGTGGTACCTTTCCTAAAAGTGGATAAGGGTCTAGCCGAGGTTGAACAAGGGGTGCAGCTGATGAAGCCCAACCCAGGCTTGGATGACCTGTTAAAGAGAGCCGTGGATCGCCATATCTTTGGAACCAAGATGAGATCGGTGATCAAGGAACTTAACGAAGAAGGCATCAAAACTTTGGTTGCTCAGCAATTTGAAGTGGGCAAACAGATCTTAGCGGCCGGACTAATGCCAATCATCGAACCGGAAGTTGACATCAATTGCAAAGAGAAAGCTGAAATCGAAGAAGTATTGAAAAAAGATATTTTGGCTGAGTTGGCTAAATTGCCTGAAGGCGAGCAGGTCATGCTCAAACTGACCATTCCCACCATTCCCAATACCTATGCCGAGTTGATCGCTCACCCTAAAGTTATGCGCGTAGTGGCACTCTCAGGTGGTTATTCCAGAGATGAATCCAATCGTATGCTGGCCGAGAATAAGGGCTTGATTGCTTCGTTCTCCAGAGCTTTGTCTGAAGGATTATCGGCCGGACAGACCGATGAAGAATTCAACAAGGTCCTAAAAGAAACAACCGATGGGATCTATGAGGCTTCGATTACTTAAAAAGCACTCAGCTTTATATTCTCTAAAATTAAATAGACTAATCTAAAAGGCTCCCCCAGCAAACAACCCGATAGGTTGATCGCTGGGGGAGCTTTAATTTACGGCTCGGTTGATTCGCCCAAGGAGTCCTTGATTGGATCAGTAGGGTGATGCAAGCCCCTTTAGAGTTAACAGTCGATGGCAAAGGAAATGCCTCTCTACATAAAATTGAAGTAGAAAGGCAGGATGAAAATACTCAAAAGGGTCGTTAATGCCGTCATAAATGCGGTATATTGTTTATCTTTGCCATAGTAACCGGCCAGGATCGACACTTGAGACATGACCGGCAAAGCCGAGGCGATGACAATGACCTGGACCATTAAACCGGAGAATCCAAATAATTTCAAAATGGTCAACGCCAGAAAGGGTGAAAAGACAAACCGGCCAAAGAGGACTAGGAGGGTGGGTTTTAACCCGGGCAGTCTTTTAAAGCTAAATTCGGCAATGATCGATCCCATATAGAGGGTCGATAAGGGGGTGACCAAACCGCTCAGATAATCCAAACTCCGAAGGATCGGATCGGGTACTGTAGTTTTGGTGTACATTAGGACCAAACCAAGGAGAAAAGCATTCATAGCTGGGTTGAATAGTTTTTTAAGGGTTGCTCTGGAAAATAAATTGCTCCCTTTTTCACCACCGATCAGGAAGATACCCATTGTCCAGAACAGGACGGTATTCATTAAATAGAACAGCATCAGATAAGGGATGCCTTGTTCACCAAAGATCCCGGAGATTACCGGGACACCGATAAAGATCGTATTGGAGAAAGCGAACATGGTGGTAAACACACCGGTATCCTTCTCCTTGATCTTAAAGAGCTTGGCGACGGCAAGGCCGGCAATGATCGAGGCCATGAGGGTCAAGAACGAGACGATGATCCCGGGATAATACTCCCTTAGGAAGCGCTCGTTAAACTGAGTCGTCGCATTGTAGAACATCAGAGCCGGGATCGAGACCTGTTGGAGTAATTTTGTGATGAAACCCTCGGCGGCTTTGGTCATGGTCCCGGTTTTTTTGAGCGCAAGCCCTACCCCCATCAAGATAAACAACGTTATGATGGCATTAATCCCGCTTTGGTTCATTGTAATTCTCCTTCAGTTCCAGCGCCCGAGGGCCTAAATAATCCATTCGGTTGAGATCGGGATTGGCCAATACTTCAATCAGGAGGTCATTAAGGACACACCCGATGAGGGGACCCTTCGTAAATCCCATAGCCAATAGATCATTACCGGTGATCACTAAATCTTCCAGTTCCAGAGGCTCTTTATTCTGGATGATTTCAATAACTCGGTCTTTTAGCTTAATCAGGCGTCCATCAACTTTGGTGCCGCCGGTTTTGCCGGAATGATCCGCTTCTTTGAATTCAAAGAACAAGTTGATATTGTCGGGTCCAAATTCTTTGATCAGACGTTTGATTTTCACCGGGCGTTTAATATCCAGGGAGACCATGTGTTTTTGGATCAACAGCAGGGTGGTTTCCCGGGTCTTATTATCAACTTTGAGGCGAGTCAAAATAGTTTTGGCAATTTCGTAGGAAGCTTCTTCATGGCCATAGAAATGGCCGATGCCGTCTTCGCCCATGGAAAACCGATGGGGTTTGCCGCTGTCGTGGAACAGGGCAGCCAGGCGCAGGGGCAAATAGGGCCGCGTATTGTCCAGGACCTGCATGGTATGAAAGAAGACATCCTTATGATGATAGGGGGAGAACTGCTTAAATCCGGCCATGGGCAACAGTTCCGGCATGATGACTTCCAAAGCTCCCGTATAGAGCATCAGTTCGATCCCCACGGACGGCTTTTCGCTCAAAAGGATCCGGCTTAATTCGTAATAGATCCGCTCACTGGAGATATGGACTAAAAGATGGGACAGATCGGACATAGCTTTTAAGGTCTCTGATTCGATATTGAAATTTAGGGAAGCTGCAAAGCGGATCCCCCGAATGATCCGCAGGGCATCCTCAGTCAGACGCTCTAATGGGTTGCCCACGGCTCGGATCATCCGGATCTTCAAGTCACTTCTTCCCCCGAAGGGATCCACCAGGGTTTTAGAAAATGGATCATAAGCCATGGCATTGATGGTAAAATCGCGGCGTTGTAAGTCCTGGGTCAGATCTCGAACAAACTGGACCGAAACGGGATGGCGGGAATCAACATAATCCCCATCCGTCCGGTAGGTGGTCACTTCATAGGGGATGTGGTCTTTAATGATGGTCACCGTTCCGTGGACAAGCCCGGTGGGGACGGTATGGGGGAATAAAGACATGATGATTTCCGGGGTCGCCGAAGTGGTGATGTCAAAATCCGTAGTTTGCCCGTTTAAGAGCGCATTACGGACTGACCCACCCACCAGGTAGGCTTCATACCCGTTGTCCTGAAGTTTTTTTATAATATAAAGGGAGCCTTGATCCAGTTCGATGTTCATGTCGGTATTTCCTAACTTAGTTGTTTTTTTATAATTGATTGGATAAGCGATATTTCTAATTATACCCTATCGGAGGAGGGAATAAAAAGCGAGAATAAAAAGCCAACCGATGGCCTTAGCTTGAAATAGACATTGTTCAACAAAGGTTTACGCATCAACTATCAGTCACCGCTGTAAACTGTTGTATAATAAAGAGAGAAATCGGAGGATGTTATGGAACTAAAATTTAAAAAAGTAAATGAATATAAGACCGGTGACCGGGTAGACAGTTATCTGATCATCAAGCGGGTTGATCTTAAAACCACGAATTCAGGCGGGAAAAAATACCTGGATTTTCTAATTGGAGATGCAACCGGCGATATATCCGCCAAGCTGTGGGAAATTCCTGTGGACATGGAGGACTTTTTTGAGCCCAACATGGTGGTTCGGGTGCGCGGCACTGTGACCAGTTACCAAAATCAGCTTCAGTTTAAAATTGAGCGAATTCGCCTAAGTAATGATGACGATGATGTGGATCCACAGACGCTGGTGAAATCAGCGCCCTTAGAACCGGAATTCATGTATGGCGAAATTCTCACCAAGTATATTGAGACATTGGAAAATATCGACATGAAGCTCATTGTGGAACGACTGTTCCGCGAAAATGAGGAAAAACTCATGTATTATCCGGCCGCTAAGCGCAATCACCATTCCATTCGCAGCGGTTTACTCTACCACGTCCTGACCATGCTCCATTTGGCGGACGTCATAACCGAAGTGTATCCATTCTTGAATCATGATCTGTTGGTATCAGGGATCATTCTCCATGATATGAGTAAGCTGGTGGAAATGGATGCATCGGATATGGGCATCGTTCGAGAATATACGGTCCAGGGGACCCTGTTGGGTCATATTACCCTGGGAGTTCAGGATATCGGCCGGGTAGGCCGCGAAGTCGGCGCTTCCGATGAGATCGTCATGCTCTTGGAACACATGGTCCTGTCGCATCACTATGAGCCTGAATATGGTTCACCCGTCAAGCCGATGTTTCCTGAGGCAGAAATGCTGCATTTCATCGATGTGATGGATGCCCGGATGTACGATATGAAAAACATTCAAAGCGGACTTGAACCCGGCACCTTATCGGACTTCATCCAGTCACTGGATCGTCGTAAAATTTATCGGCCGGAATTCGACCAGGACGAAACTCAGGGAGGTTTTTAATTTTGAGCAATGTATTAGAGAATCTATTAAGATATGTGGTGATCAATACCAGAAGTGATGAAAACAGTGAGACCACCCCGTCCACTGCAAGTCAGATGGATCTGGCCCGGCTCCTGCAAACGGAATTGGAAGAATTGGGATTAACTACGCAGCTGGATGATCATGCCTATCTGTTTGGGACTTTGCCGGCCAACACCCAGGCGGAAATTAAGACCATCGCCTTTTTAGCTCATCTGGATACGGCGGATTTCAATGCCGACGGCATCAAACCGAGGGTGATCGACTACCGGGGCGGCGACATTGTATTAAATGAAGCCAAAAATGTGGTGATGAAAGTTAATGAGTTCCCCACCCTGGCAAATTATATTGGTCATCAATTGGTGGTCACTGACGGGACGACCTTATTGGGAGCCGATGATAAAGCCGGTATTGCTGAAATCATGGCCGCTCTTAAGATCTTAAAAGAAAATCCCACCATCACTCATGGTGTCATTAAAGTTGCCTTTACCCCCGATGAGGAAATCGGTCGGGGACCAGCCTTGTTTGATGTAGAGAAATTTGGAGCGGATCTTGGTTATACATTAGACGGCGGTCCATTGGGGGAACTGCAGTACGAGAATTTCAACGCAGCTTCGGCCACCGTTACGGTCAAAGGCCGCAGCGTCCATCCGGGAACAGCCAAAGATAAGCTGAAAAATGCCAGCCTCATCATCATGGAATTCAATGCTGCTTTGCCCGCCCAGGAACGCCCGGAATATACCGAAGGCTATGAAGGCTTCTTCCACTTGACCGAGCTGTCTGGAAATGTGGATAGTGCCAAGAGTCACTACATCATTCGGGATCATGATCTGGAATCTTTCAAAAATCGCAAAAACCAGATGGAAGAGGCTGCTTTGCGACTCAATCTAACCTATGGAGAAGGGACGGTCAAGCTCGTTCTTAAAGATTCTTATTACAATATGAAGGAAAAAATCGTGCCCCACATGTACATCATTGAAAATGCAAAAAAAGCCTTTGAAATGGCCGGGGTAGAGGTTGAAATTTCACCGGTGCGAGGTGGTACCGACGGTGCCCAGCTTTCCTATAAAGGGTTACCCTGCCCCAATATTTTTACCGGTGGTGAAAACTATCATGGTGAATTTGAATTCATCTCGGTGGAAAATATGGAAAAGGCTGTTAATGTCATCTTGAACCTTATTCAGGTTTATACTGAAAATGACTTTGTAGTTTAAACTAAATACAAAACATAGAAATAGCTTACAAAAAGCCACTGCCAGAGGTTTCGACTGACAGCGGCTTTTAAGCATTTCGAAAGGTTATGCTTTTAAGTGTTCCTAAGTTTTTGCTATTTTAGTTTTAGTTTTAATTGGCTCTATAACTTATGGTGTTGGTAGGTAATCGCCAGCACCTTTTTCATACAAAAAATAGATAAGACATGGGACTCTTTGTACAATTAAGCTGCAACACAATACTTGCAAAAAGAGTTTTATCATGTCTCACTTTGATACAATACTATCTTTTCTTGGATAAAAAGGTTTTTTTGTTGATCCGTCCTATTTCGATGAAGGTCATTCAAGAGTTTAAGTTGAAAAGTACTTTATACAACATGCTATTCAATGGGAACACCTGGCCCAAGGACCGGTGGATCCGATGGGATAAAGCCCGATGTGATTATGTACGACCGCACGACCTCGAGAAAAAATTGCTTTGGATCAATTTCAAGGGAGAATACCAGTGGAGTTTTATTTTCCACCTGGCTGGTTTCTTAGCTTCCACAGAAGGGCGCGGTTTCTATTTTGCCACATACATTTTGGCTGAATCGAACTAAAACTATGGGATGTTTATACAACTATTAGGCGAAGAGTAAGGAAAAGATTAAGGCAAAGATTCGGCTCGCTGTACAATTCATAGCATTCCCAAAGGAAGTTTTGTATAATTATCCTTAGAATTAAGTTGTGCAGACAAAAATTTGAAAAAAGGAGGAAATGGATTTGGTTTATGCCGTGGAATTGTACCTGGATAGGGCTTGTGAAAAAGAAATAATCAAACTGGTTGAACTGATGCCAACAGCAAATCTGACTGGAGGTTTTCATTTTTGGAAAAGAGCCCCTCATATTACTCTTGGAATGTTCACAGAGATCGATGAGGAAAAAGCGGAAGAAAAACTAAAAAAGCTTGTCAGGCAATGGAAAAGAGCCCAAGCGAATTTTACAACAGTCGGAGCTTTCCCAGACGGCGTCTTGTTCATTTCTCCGGTGATGAATGAATTTATTTATACGGTCCATGTGGATGTTCACGAATCTTTTCATTACCCTAAGACTGGGTATGAACGATACAGCTATGGAAACTGGTTGCCACACCTTACCTTGGTGGAATATAAGGGGAACAACGAAACCCTCCTCGAAGCATTCAAGGTTCTCATGGAAAACTTCAGCACATTGACTGGTGGGTTTGATCGAGTCGCACTGGTTAAGCTGGACACTTCAGCGATGGAGCTGTGTTCGTTCAAATTAAGGGACTAGACTAAAGAATTTTAACGATGGGAATATAAAGAGTACCAGGCTTTTGCAGCCTGGTACTCTTTATTAAATCAAATTAAATTGGAATGGATCAACTAAAATAGTCAATTATTGTCAATTATAGTCGATTTTAGCCATATTCTATGGTTCTAGATCCTAATGCTCACAAATTTTAATTTCCCAGAATGCTTTGGGATATTTACAGGTTGGGCAGATATTAAGGGGTTCTTTTCCAACATAGATATAACCGCAGTTAATGCATTTCCATTCTTTTTCTTCATCTCTGGAGAAGAACTTTCCATTTTCAACCAATGCTAACAGTTCAAGATATCTATTTTCATGCTGTACTTCAACTGAAGCAATTTGGCGGAAGGAAATAGCGACTTGTTTGAACCCTTCTTCCTCAGCGATGTCTGCAAAGTTCTTATAAAGAACTTCCCATTCTTCTCTTTCACCGGCTGCTGCATATCTAAGGTTGTCAGCAGTTGTTTTTTTGCCGACAGGATAAGTTCCGTCAACAACGGCAACCCCTTCGCCCATATTTACTAATAAATGATTAAAGAAGATTTCAGCATGAGCTCTTTCATTTTCAGCAGTTTCGATAAAGATATTGGCAACATGCTCTAGACCTTCTTGTCTTGCAGTTGCAGCGTAATATGTGTACCTGTTTCTGGCCTGTGATTCCCCGGCAAAAGCCTTTGCGAGATTACCTGCTGTTTGTGTGTCTTTAAATTCCATTGATTATTCTCCTTTTTTTCACGATTTTTTTATATATCTAAACCCAATGGGTCTAAATTCATTTAGTTGAATGCTTCTCTGGGTTTGCCCAAAAAGCAAAGACAGATCGTCCCCGGACCTGCGTGGCTACCGATGACCATTCCCAACGGTACAATGGTAGGTTCGTTCAAATCGAACTCTGCCAGCAATGCTTCTTTAACGGTCAGAGCTTCTTCTTTACAATCACCGTGACCGAGGATGAAGTTTTTTCCCATGGCCGGGTCATACATTTCCCGGAACCGGTCAACTAAAGCCACCAAGGATTTTTTGCGGCCCTTGACCTTAGAGATGGGAACCAGTTTTCCTTTATTATTGACTTGAAGGATTGGCTTAATATTAAGGAGTGTCCCCATGGTCGCCGCGATGCTCGAGACACGGCCGCCCCGTTTGAGGTAGACCAGGTCATCCACTGTAAACCAATGATTGACAAGAAGTTTGATGGATTCGATATATTGGCACAATTCTGCAAAGCCCATTCCGGCATCTCTTTTTTCACAGGCATCAAGGACAAGGAGGCCTTCGCCAACAGAAGCGGCTAATGAATCGATCAGTACGATCCGATCGGCCCAAGCGGGATCTTCTTCTTCCAGAGTACTTTTTGCTAAAAAGGCACTCTGAAACGTTCCGGATAGTTCTGAGGAAAAGCCGATGTACAGAACGTTGTCATACTTGGTCAGCACCTCGCAGAACAATGTATAAAAGGTTGAAGAATTGACTTGGGAGGTCGTTGAGATCATTCCGGCGCGCATGCCTTCGAAGAACTCATGGGAATTCAGTTCTGAAAAACCATCTTCCAACACTCGTCCGTCCTGAAAATTAATGACCAGGGGAGCTCGTCCCACGTTCAATGCCTTAAGCTGATCCAGCGGCAGATCACAAGTAGAATCGGTGACAATATAATAACTCATTTGTATTCTCCTTAACAATTGTACTAATAAATTTTAAACATTCCGTGAACAAACAATGAAGACTTGATAAAAAATTAGAATCATTCTAAAATATTCTCATCTAAATTAAATAATTTCGGGCGGTACAAATATAACTTTATTATAACATCAGAATGTGTTTTTTTACTTTCATTCATTTATCTATGTTTATATGATAAAATATGGTTAGATAAAGCGGGGTGCTTAAAACATGACAGAACGAGAAGTTTATAATTCTGTGAAGTTTGCTCTGGAAGAAAAGAAAATCAAGGCCGATCCCTTTGAGGTGATCAAGCTGATTTCATCCGAGCTCCAGAATGTTGATTACACTAGTCACAAAAAAAGAGAATCCATCCTGATCCGATTTGGCGAAGGTGAAAACGATGAATTTCGCGGCCTATTTAGAATCCGGCCTGACTCCAAGGAAATTGAGGGAGAATTGTTAATTCTCGATTATATTAAGGATGGAATAATAAGAGTAATCTAATTGGTTACTCTTTTTCTATTTATACCACAGAAGTTAAGTTCGATGGGACAGGAGGTGTTGAGACCATGGTAAAACAGCAGCATCGATGGGCACTGCTCAGTCTGGTCATGATCCTCATGGTGATCGGAATTGTGGTCAGTCCAAGCATCTGGATGGTCCTCGTCGTGGTCTTGATTTGGGGACTCTTAGTCCGCCAGTTTGCCCCAGGGGTCCTTCGATCGGTGATCGTGCTGGGTTTGATTTATGTTGTCATTCTGGAATCGGCGGTTTTATTGTTTATGATCAAAGATCGGATCCTGCCGGATCCCATAATGGGCCATGAAACCATAGTGGTTCCCGGTGCCGGGATTCGCGGCCAGGAACCGGATCTGTATCTTAAACTGCGCCTTGATGGAGCACTATTGTTACTTCAAACCAATCCGGCCATGACAGTGATCGTTTCCGGCTGGCAGGCTCAGGACGAAGTATCCACCGAAGCCCGGGTCATGAAAAACTACCTGATCCGCCAAGGGATTTCCGCAAGCCGGATCCTCGAGGAGCCCAAGGGTCAGGATACCATTCGAAATTTTGAGTATTCAGCTGAGCTCTTAAGAGCCAAGGGATCCTCCCCAGATATCATCATCGTTACGAACAATTTCCACAGCTTTCGAAGTGCCGCCATCGCAAGGTCCCTGGGCCTTAACCCGATTAGTGTACCGGTTTCAAGTCCGGGCTTCGGGCTGATCAAATATCTCGTCCGGGAGGTGGCCTCCCTGGCTAAAATTCAACTCCACTTCGGTTTCTCCCTTCATTAAATGACTCCACAAGGGTAGCGCCGGTTTCCAGTTCAATGAGCCTTTATACTATATGACCCAAAAAGCCAGCTGCAAATTCAAATTGCAACTGGCTTTTTATTAGCGGTATTAAACCAAAAGGCTCTGGCACAATTGGCGGATCACTTTTAAAAAATGACGGATCCATCGTTTAAAAAGGTCTGATCCGATCGGTCCAAGGATTATTCTTCAGTCTTTTCATTTGAAACCAGTTCTGGTTCCTTGCTGGCTGCAACTTCTGCGGCTGCGTCATCCAACTGCTCAAGTTCAGACTCTAACTTGGACTCAGAGATGATTACCAAGAGTTCATCGGGATCTGTTATCATTTCAATGCCTTCCGGAAGTTTAATGGAAGATGCCAGAAGTTTATCTTCATGAGTTTTACCGGTCAGATCCACTTCGATGGAAGTAGGGACTTTGTCAGCGGGTCCTTTGACCAGGAGCTCATTGATGTTGGTGTTAACGATGAGTCTGCGGTTTGCTACTTCTTCTTCACCCAAATAAGTAATTGGGATCGGCAAGGTCAGAATTTCATCTTTTCGAATTGCCTGCAAGTCGACATGAATGATCTGTCCGTTGGAAGGGTGGCGCTGTACTTCTCGAACAATTACAGCCCCTTTATTGCCATCGAAGTCTACATCGATGACCGAGGACTTGGTATTGTTCTTGAACATCGTCATTAAAACAGATTTTTCTATTTCGATGGCCTGTCCGCCTTCAAGCCGTCCGCCATAAATTACCCCTGGGATATTACCTTCATTTCTTACTGTGGAAGGCTTTCTGCCGGCCGCTCTGGCCTTTACAGCATAATATTTCTTTTCAGCCATATTCAAACTCCTTTTTATTCGTTATTCTTCTCATTAATTCTACACAAATTTCGATAGATAAGTATAAATAGTGATATTGTTAGCGCTTAGTTTACAGTTTAACAATAATCTTCATATTTGAAATTGTTTGATTAAGTGTGGTTTTTGGACTCATTTCGTTGAGTTTGGGCGGCCGAAATGGCCTTCTTCAAGTGGATCGCCCCGGGCAGGACCACGAGGATCACTAAAACAAAAACTAGGGTGGCCACCACTACTTGCTGGGGTCCAGCCAAGATCTGCGGGAGGGGGGCGTCGATGGTACCGTCAAACCGGGAGAGCCTGGTATTTAAGAAAAGGTAGTGGAAGGGTGTAAAAAAACCTTGAGCAGTTTGGGCTGGTATTGACGCATAACCTACCCCGGGCAGAAGCAGTGACAAGATGGCGGCGCTTATACCGATTAGTCCATCTCCAGACAGAACGGCCAAAAGAGACGCCAGGGCAGTAACAAACAGAAGGAAACTCAGATCGATCACGGTGAGATAAACCAGATAATCTCGGAGCCGGTAGATCGTCGGGGCAGCTTGGTCGATCAGTCCGGACCAGGCCGGCACGACATACATGGCGCCTTCGGCATCACCAAAGCGCAAGCTTAATAAGGCAAAGATCAAAACCCGGGTGACCAGGACGACGCCGGCACAATAAAGAAAGCACGCCAGGATCTTTTGGACCATTAATTTCGACGTGACGTTTCGAAGGTTTCGATCATTTGGATCAAAGGATAAGAGGACGGTGATCAGGGACAACAAAACCAGACCAAAGCGGAAGCTGTGTATCAGTTCATAGAGAAGTCCCGAGGCACTAAAAGCATCCAGCCGCAAGGGCAGCTGGTCTTGTAAATTATGGGCATAGGCCTTGTCATAGGGGGAAGTCGATGCCAGACCTTGGGCGATGACCGATGGCCAGGCGGGCCGACTACTCCCTGCATTTGCCAGGGTTTCTTCCAAACCACTGGGGATCCGGGAAATACTGGGGGCATAAAGGGCAAAGTAGTAATCTTCAGCGAGCCCCTGGGCGCTTCGCAGGGCCAGATTCGCATGAATCTGCTGATTTAGAAGATAGTTTCGATAGCTCATTATGCCTTTGTTTTCAGTATTTGGGTTCGCTGGGACTAAGGGCAATGCATCTAGTTCGCTCCGCAGATACGGCATATAATGGCTGGTTAGATCCTGCAGATACTCCCCTCGGTCGTATTTGATCAAAAGGGCATCCTGATTGGAGTGGTCCGAAAATTCCAGTTGATTGAAGCCGCTTTTTTGCAGTCGGATGATCTCATCCGACTGATACGAGTAGAGCGATTGGGAAAATAAAGCCGCCAAAAGGACGAAACCAAAACTCACTGCTGTGACCAGTGTCATGCCGGGTTCCAGCAGTCGGCGAATTAAATAATTAAATTGCTTCATCAGGATCACCCCACTTATTCGTTTCAAACAACCGCCGTTTCTCCCAGCGATCGGCCAGATATACGGCACTTAGCCCCGTTAAGACCATGATGGAAAGGGCCAGGATATAATCCTGAGCCACCGGCACCGGGGGGGTGATCCCTAAGGCCATGACTGGGCTGCCTATGACATCGCGAATGGCATCCTGATAGACCGGGAATAGGAACCCGGCGGCACCAAATCGACTCAGTACCGGGTAGCTGACTTTAAAGAATAAGAAGACCATGGCAGGGACGGCCAGGCTTAGAAACTTACGTCGAGTCATGACCGCGGCCAATAATCCGACGCTGACCCACACAAAAATCTGCGCAGCTTCATAAAGATACATATAGACAAATCCTCGAGCCAAGGTCATCAAGGAAGTGGCCGAGACTGCTTTAAAGGGCAGGAGACGATGAAAGCCCACTAGACCATCCATCCGATCGACCAAGTAAAGGGTCATGTCAGCCTTGGGGTTAAAGGGTAGGAGCAGTCCGGGGTAACCGGGTCCTTTATCGGTAAGGACCAGCCAAGAAACGATCAGTTTCGGGAGGATCAGGATCAAACACCCGGTCAGGGTCAAAGCCACGCCTCGCGCTAAGAAGATGTCGGAAGTTCCGACTTTTCGCAAAACCGGACCGCGGGGGACTTGGGAGAAAGTTAGTCCCAGCAGCAGTGCCGATAGGATCAACAAGCCGCTTTGCGTAAACTGAAACAACCGATAGGTAAAGCCGGTAAAATCATTGGCATTTTCAAGATAAGGCACGTTCCGGTTTTTAGCATTTTCCTCTCCCGCCACGGCCAGTAATTCGACCAGTTCATTGAGCTTTGCTTCATTTTGCGGAGTAACCCCAATGGAGTCCAAATTAAAATATCGACTTTCGATCAGTTCACCCAGGGATCGGGTATAACCCTCCTCGATTAAGTTGATTTCGTTGCGGTAGCGTATTTTCATTGCTTCACTGGTGGAAAGCTGGGTCATGGCTTCTTTGAAATTCTGAAGCTGGCTGTCCCCCTCTACAACACCTTGCATGCCAACGACTGGGTCAAGTTCGGATCGAAGTTTTTTGGCAGCCTCTGAGTCAAGGCTATTCCAAGCTAAGATCATGCCGATCAGCAAAGTCAACAGAATACCATAGGGGAGGGGATGTTTGACGATCCGTCTGAATTCATAGATCAGTAAAGCAGTCATCTACACCTCCTCCTTATTCTGGGGGAATATTGGCGATAAACCTCGCTGGGCCAAAAGGGATAACAGCTGGCTTTGGTGGGACTCTAAAACATCAATTTCATAGCCGGTGGGGCCTGATTGAAAATATTTGATCTCACCGATTCGACGAAGTTCATATTCCGTTGCCGGACCAACCGGTAACTGGACAAAGACAGTAACCACGGTTCGACCTCCAAACTCTCGACCGGCAGTCTCCGCGGCTGCTCCCGTGGCCGAAAGAACTGGCTTGAGGGGCGGCAGGACTTGTTTTGAATCAGGGTTTGAACCAGAAATTAAAAAGTTTGAAGCAGAGTTTGTCCTTGATCCATGGTCAGCTTGATCCTTTTTAGCAATGGGAATGTTAAAGGGGGTCGCTAAGGTCAGGGGTTCATCAGCTGCCAATGTGACAGATTGGACTTTGTCCAGACTGATTCGACGAAACTGCGCCGGATAATTCGTGGAATTGACAGTGCCGATGAGGACCAGATGGCCAGCTTGGGCGTAAGTTCCTAAATTCGCCAGCATTTTCCGGGTTTGGGAAGGGTTTAATCCTGCCAGCGGCTCCTGACACAATAGAAGTTCTGGTTTGGCGGCCGTTTCTAGAACGAGGAAAAACGCAGTTTTTTCATAGGGACTTAAAACATCCACCGGTAGATTATAGGTGCCTTCCAGATCCCAAGACTCCATCAGATGACCAAAGATTTCTTTGTCAAGGCCATTTAATGCCCCAAACAAAGTGAGCTCATATTTAATTTTAGACCAAGCCGGTAATTCGTCGGTGGACAAGACAAGACCGATTTTTTCACCGTTATACTGGATCGATCCCGATAGAGCGGATTCAAGGCCGGCCAAGACTCGGAACAAGGAGACGATTTTTCGACCATCGGTGGAGGTGATCAATAGAATTTCACCTTTGGAGCCCAGCAGGCTTAAGTCCCTGAATCGGCCACCGGGACTTTGCACCGATAAATTGGATAAGTTCAGCAGGAATTCTTCACTGGTCATACTTCTCACCTCTTAACTTGATTCACATTACCATTAATATAGCCTAAAAGGGATGTAAATTGATATTCGGTCACAGAAAATTTTAGACCACCCGATCCATTGTGATTATAGAACATATGTTCTATAATTAAGGGGACAGATCTGGAACAAAACTCTAGTTAAAAAAGAGGAGGTGTGGCGATGAAGCTACGGGCACTGCCCATTGACATGATCGGCTGGTTTGATTTTCGCGGAGAACTCAATCCGGTAAGTTTTCGGTTTAATTTGGGCGAACAAGAATTTAAGGGAAAAGTTTTGAACGTGCAGAATCGATTTCGGGAACGCTTTGGCGGAAATAACATGGAGGTGTTTACCTGTCTGGTTGATCTGGAAGGGCGACAAACACTGGCTGAGTTTCGCTATGAAGAGGAATCCCATAAATGGCTGCTCTTTAAGCTGTAGCTAGGGATAAATATAAAATGGCAAGGTATTTGGCCAGGAGACCCCAGTTGATCCCCAATGGATGGATGAATGTGGGTAAACCATCCAGGTAAGTAAAATGAAAAGCTAAGTTAAATCAATAAAGGATAAAGGGCATCGTCTTAGATCAGGCGATGTCCTTTTATTAATAATTTTTTTACAATTTTTAGAAAAATTGCAGATACGGAGGTTTAAATGAGTGATTTTTTTGAATATGGCGACAAGCATGGATTTATATGGGCAAAAGCTAAATAGAATCATGACAAAAATGAAAACGAACCGCATCAAGATGAAATCGTTCTAAAATGCTTATTTACTTTTGATCGAGGAGAATGCTATATTATAAATATAGTTGTGCAAGCGATTGCACAAAGAAGGGATGGACCTTAAAAATGAGAGAACGAGCCTCAGGACTACTAATGCATATATCCTCATTGCCGGGTCCTTATGGAATCGGTGATTTTGGCGCGGGTGCCTATGAATTCGCTGATTTTTTAAAAGCAACCGGTACGCATTATTGGCAGATCTTGCCCTTGGGGATCACTGGGTATGGAGATTCACCTTACCAGAGCTTCTCTGCTTTCGCCGGCAACCCTTATTTTATTGATTTGGATGAATTCATTCGAGCGGGTTATTTGACGCAGTCCGACATCAATGGAGCAGATCTTGGCCAAAACCAAGAGGAAGTTGATTACGGCAAACTCTACCGCAACAAAATGCCGCTCCTCTATCGGGCTTATGAACGGGCTAAATCTCCCATTATGAAAGATCTGACCAAGTTTGTCCAAGCAGAGGATTGGTTGTGGGACTTTGCACTGTTTATGGCGATCAAAGCCCGCCATGATGGAAAGTCGTGGCACCAGTGGCCCATGGCTTATAAAAAAAGAGATCCAGAGGTATTGGCAAACTTTGTCAAAGCCAATGCAGATGAGATCTACTTTTGGGTATTTACTCAATATTTTTTCAAAAAACAATGGACGCGGTTAAAAAAGTACTGCAATTTGGCGCAGATCAAGCTCATCGGAGACATTCCGATCTATGTGGCAGAAGATAGTGCTGATGTCTGGGCTAGTCCCCAGATGTATCGATTGGACAAAAATCTGGCCCCCGTGACCGTGGCAGGCGTTCCCCCCGATCTATTCACCGCTGACGGTCAATTGTGGGGAAATCCCATCTATGACTGGCCCAAAATCAAGGAAGATCAGTACAGCTGGTGGATCAAACGGATCTGGCACAGCTTCCAATTATATGACACCGTACGGATCGATCATTTCAGAGGCTTCCAAGCGTTCTGGGAGGTTGCCGCCGGTCAGACAAAAGCCATCGACGGCGTCTGGAGTCAGGGCCCGGGGATCGAACTGTTCCAGAAGATCAAAGAACAATTGGGTGAATTGGATATTCTGGCGGAGAATTTAGGCTTTTTAACCGTCCAAGTGGAAGAACTCATCGCTCAAACCGGCTTTCCGGGTATGAACGTTATGGTCTTTGCCTTTGATGCGCGGGAGGATTCCGATTATCTACCCCACAATTACATCAATAATTCAGTGGTTTATACCAGTAACCACGACACTCAGACGGTGACCGGTTATCTCAAAGCAGCGCCGGCAGATGAAGTAAAGTTTGCCGTTGAGTATTTAAAGCTGGATGATACCGAAGGAATGGGGCCCGGCTTTATGCGGGGGGCCTGGTCGTCTGTTTCTTATTTAGCCATCGCACCGGTCCAAGACCTTCTGGGGTTGGACGATCAAGCTCGGTTCAATATTCCGTCAACATTGGGAAACAACTGGGTATGGCGCATGAAGCAAGGTACCTTGGACCAGGGGGTCATCGACCGCCTAGCCCGGTTGAACCGAACTTACAGGAGGTAAGAAATGCCGGATTCCATTTTTAATGAAGCTCAATTGCGGGAGACATCCTATCAGACCTATAACAAAGAATTGACGGATCTTTCGGATAAGGAATTGTATCAAGTAGTCAGCCGCAGTGTAATGCGGTATATCATGCCAAAGTGGCAAGAAACCAAAGAGCAGTTTAATAATAAAAAGCAGGCTTGTTATCTGTCAGCGGAATACCTGATGGGGCGAGCCCTGGGCAATAATCTGCTCAATCTTCAAATACAAGAGAGCGTTGCGATCGCGCTGGAGAAAACCGGGAAATCCCTGGAGAAAATCGAAGCGGCCGAAACTGATGCGGGCTTGGGCAATGGGGGATTGGGGCGATTGGCTGCCTGTTTCTTAGACTCCGCAGCGACCCTTGGTTATCCATTGACCGGCTACGGGATCCGCTATGAATTCGGGATCTTTCATCAACAGATCATCAACGGTATGCAGGTAGAGGAAGGAGATGACTGGAACTCTTTTACCGATCCATGGTCCTTGCGCAAAGATGAGGATAAATTATTGATCCAGTTTTCCGACCAGAAAGTGTATGCCGTTCCCTACGATACCCCCGTCATCGGATATGCCGGTAAAACCATCAATACCATGCGGCTGTTTGTGGCGGAACCGTTGAATAAATTTAATTTTGAGGACTTTAATGCCGGCCGTTATCAGGCTGCGGTGGCAGAAGACGTGGCCGCCCGCAACATCACCCGAGTACTCTATCCCAACGACAGCACCCGGGAGGGAAAGATCCTGCGCCTTAAGCAGCAGTATTTCTTTACCAGTGCCAGTCTGCAGGATATGATCCGATCCTTTAAAGCTCGCCGCTTGGACCTAGAAGATTTCTTCAAATATTATGCCGTTCAGCTGAATGATACCCATCCTTCGGTGGCGGTGGCTGAATTGATCCGCCTCTTAATGAATGAAGGACTGTTGTTTTCCAAAGCCTTTGATATCGCCTTGCAGACCCTGGCCTATACGAATCACACCATCCTCCAGGAAGCCCTTGAAAAGTGGGATATTGGACTGTTCCAGGAAATTTTACCGGAGGTCTATGCCATTATTGTAAAAATCCAGGAGAAGCTGACCCTGGAATTGACTCAAAAAGGGTTGAATGTTCAAGAAATCGATGAGATGGCCATCATTGACACCAAGAACAATGTCATTAAAATGGCATTTTTGGCTATTTACGGAACCCATTCCATCAATGGGGTAGCAGAGCTCCATACCGAAATCTTAAAGAAAACGGAACTTAAGAACTGGTATAGAACCTTTCCGGAGCGGTTTAACAATAAAACCAACGGGATCACACAACGCCGCTGGTTTTTAAACGCCAATCCGGAAATGAGTGCACTGGTTACTGAACTCTTAGGGTCCCCTAGCTGGATCACGGACCTAACTCAAATGAAAGGTCTCCTGGACTATGCCGACAACGAAGAAGTACTGCATCGGTTCATGGCGATCAAGCGTCAGAAAAAACACCAATTGGCTGAATACATTCGGTTCAATGAAGGGACCAAGCTGGATCTTGATTCAGTGTTTGACATTCAGATCAAACGACTTCATGAATATAAGCGGCAGCTGATGAACGCATTGCATATCCTGGACCTGTATTACCGAGTCAAGCAAGATGGTGGCAGCTCGACCTGTAAACGAACGTTTATCTTTGGTGGAAAAGCCGCTCCCGGTTATTTCCGGGCCAAAGGGATCATCAAATTCATCAATGAAATCAAAAACCTGATCGATAACGATGAAGACGTCAAAGACTATTTAGAAGTTGTTTTTGTTGAAAACTATAACGTTTCCTATGGTGAACTGCTGTTCCCGGCTGCTGATATATCAGAGCAGATCTCCACAACCGGTAAAGAAGCATCCGGTACGGGCAATATGAAATTCATGTTAAATGGGGCGTTGACCATTGGAACCATGGACGGAGCCAATGTTGAGCTCGTCGAGGAAGCGGGTTCAGAAAATAATTTTATTTTTGGACTTAAGCTTGAAGAAATGGAAGAGGCTCGCAAGACGTATCAACCGCGGGAATATTATCTAAAAGTACCCGGTTTAAAACGAGTAGTCGACAGTCTCATCGACGGAACATTTTCCGATGATGGCACTGGAGTTTTTAAAGATCTGTACGAATCACTACTGGATGGTCACAGCTGGGAGACTGCGGATGTATATTTTGTACTGAAGGATTTTGAGGAATATCGTGTGGCCCATGACCGAATCTGCGGAGTTTATGCCGACCCCCTGAAATTTGCCAGAATGGGCTTTATCAATATGGCATCAGCCGGCAAGTTCTCCTCGGATCGAACCATCACACAGTACGCCGAAGAAATCTGGAATATCGAGAAAATGTAGTATTTTGAAATAAAGTACGTATAAAAAATCTAGAGCAATTTAAGAAGCCAGAGTAATTTAAGAAAACAGAGCAATTTAAGAAAGTAATTTAAGAAAGTAATTTAAGAAAACAGAGTAATTTAAGAAAACAGAGTAATTTAATAAAACAGAGTAATTTGATAAAACCAAGACAGTAAGGGAGTTGATGGATGATCAATTTTGTCTCAAAGGCGGGTGAATGACGGAATTTTAAAGTATTACAGGCCATTAATTTAAATTGGTACCAAGCTCTTGTCAGAGCAGATAATTCAAAGGAGGATTTTAAAATGAAAACCAAGACTTTTCAAATGAAAGTTACAGAAGATGAGAATGGTGTACTTAGCAGTGAATCAGTCAATGACGGATTTTCCAAAGAGATGCTGGCTTATATTCTAAGTGATAGGTTACGCGAAATTCTCGCTAATAAACCAGGTGAAGAAAAAGCCGACATCGTCTACACCGATACGGATAACGATGAATGTGACAATTTTTACGGTTGTGACAACGAATATACCAAAGAGATCATTGAAAGTTAAGTAAAAAAAGACAAAGGAAATGAACCAGGACACAGACCCTAATTTTAGTTTCTAAGGTCGGGATCGTGAAGAAATCTGAACGGGTCCCCGGTCATTTGGTGTAGTTTTATCCATCCATTAAACGGATGCATAAATAAATGAAACGAACGAAAGTAGTTTGTGGTGCTTATCTCCAACGACAAAATTTATCATGTCCTAGGCAGGAGCATTACGAAGAAAAAGCAAATCATTATATTAAATCTGGGAGGATTGAACATGAAGAAAATTGCAAGTTTACTACTTACTGCGCTTGTGGCGTCAACTTTTGCAGGATGTACTCCAGCAGCGACAACAACCACGACAGCCGGAACCACAGCAGCCGGAACCACAGCCAGTACAACGGCAGCCGGAACTACAGCAGCCGGAACAACTACAGCTGGTACAACAGCCCCTGGAACAACTACTCCAGCCAAGGTCGAAGATCCCAAGGCCACAATTTCAGTTCAGGCTGAAGGTACTTGGAAGCCTTACTATGAGGCTGCCATCGCTACTTTAAAAACGAAATTCCCCGGATCAACTATTAATCTAGTTGAAGTCGGCGCATTCCCCAATCTTGATACCATCGACAAAACGGATGCAACCAACCCTGATATTCCTGACGTCTTTGCAGTTCCTGCAGACAGACTACCCAGCATGATCAATAAAGAAGCTTTGGCTCCGTTACCGACTGAAGAAATGGCCGCAGAAGTTGGCGGATACACAGATTTTAAATCCGTTGGTTCAATTATGAAGGATGGTAATGACTATCTGGCCTTCCCAATGAACATTGAAACATTGATCACTTTTGTTAATCCGGCTAATGCCAAAACTCTTGGTGTCGACCTGACAAAACCCTTCGATGTGAAGGATCAAAAGGGAATTGAACTTGGTGTTCAGGCCTTTAATGCTTGGTTTGGTGTAGCGTTTACCAACGCAGCCGGCATTGAGCTTTTGGCTAAAGATGACGCAGGCAAATTCATGTCAGATCTGACCAAGGATTGGGCAGATTTAGGCGCTGAAAAACAAGGCGTTATTACTGAACTTTTCAACTATTGGAAGAGAGTATATGACAAGAGTCCTGAACTTTGGGATACAGCGGCTGCCGGTGGAAAGATCTCCGAAGGCTTCAAGGATGGCGGCGAAGTTGCTTTCATCATCGACGGGCCTTGGGCAACTCCTGACCTGGTAAAGAACGTACCAGACCTTGATGTTCTGCCATTATCCAACATCACAGTTAACGGCCTGCCTCTGAAACAATGGCAGGGACTCTGGGGACTTGGTGTAAATTCCAGAATTGAAGGCGATAAGGCCAAAATGACCTTAGCTACTGAATTGATCAAGGAACTCGTTAATCCAGCCAATGCAGAAGAATTCTTCAAAGCAACCGGAAAGATCCTACCGAACGTACCAGTTGAAACCTATGAAGCTTCTGGATTAAGCGCCATTGAGAAAAAGACCATTGCAGCGACCATTGAATCCTTCAAAACGTCAGAATACAGACCTTTGTTTGCAGAATGGGGCGGGGTGTGGACAACTTGGGAAAATGGAATGATTTCCTGGAATAACACAAAACCTGCTAATGCTGAAGCAGCTTACAAGGCACTTCAGGATTCCTTCAAAGCAATGATGGGTAACTTAGGACAGTAAGAGATCCTTATCGAATTGTCGTAATTTACGTTAAGATCAAATGACCAAACTCTATAGGAAAAGGCTTTTCGCCTTTTCCTATATTTCTACTTAATTAAACCAAAACCAGCAAAGGATAAGGAGAGCACTGTGGAAGATTTAAAAAGGCTGCCCAAGAAAGCATTTTACCGGATAGTGTCTGGATGCGGTATTCTGATACTTCTTGCGTCCCTTGAGATTTTGGCGAAAGCGAAAGATCTGGACTATTTTAATTATTTCAATCAAGGCCTCCAATCACAGGGAAATCCGGCCATCACTTATAGTGAATTTATTGTGAGCATGCTGGCTACCTATATCGGACGGATCCTACTGCCGGTGGGACTGGGATTGAGTACTTACTTTGCCTTTATAAAAATTGGCTATAACCGAGTTTTTATATTTAGTTGGGGAATTTTTACATTGGCGGCATTGGCTTTTCATGTCCTTAGTCTGGAACTAAACAGTATTTTTTATTATCTTTTTATAGTGATCTACCTGGTATTATTTGTATTTCTATTCCGACTCAAAGAGCCGGAATAACAAGGAGGATGGCAGATGGGCCGATTAAATGAAGTCTTATATGACCACATCGGACGTGAATATCCCCGGTTGAATCTTTATCTGGCACAGAAGGCACGACTTGAAAATGCCATTGCCAGAGGCGGCCAAGACAAACCGGAATTAGTTCAACAACGCAATGAATTGATCAAAAACCGAAAGAGCAATCCTTATATCGTAGCCCTTGAAAATTTTAAGATTCGTGAAAACGAATACAAAAAAACCGGGATCCCTTCTAAAATAGATCTGCCGGGTGAGGAGTATGACGAGACAGACAAGAGTTTTAACGAAGACTTGGTCAAGGCCAAGGCAGCAGCTGCCTTTTATCAGGATTATAAGGACCTGGACTATGAGGCCAAACTCCAATTTGAAAAAGCCAAGCTTGAGGAATATCATCTGCCCAGAGTTATTAAATATCGGCGGGATACCATCGGGCAAATTCGGGAGGCCCAGGCCCAGGCACTCAAGATCACCCCGGAGATGATCCGCCTTGGCCAGGAAAAGGCCAAAACCGAAACTGCAGCGGTCAAAGCGACCTACGAAAAAGGGCTGGCTCAGGTCAACCAAAAACGAGCCGAGGGGTCCATTTCTAAAAAAGCATTGGCCAATGGCAAGCGGGAGCTCAAAGCCGAACTGGATTCCCGGCTTAAACTCATTGCATTTTTGGATCCCAAACGAGCCAACGATGAATTGATCAAAGCCAAGAGTTATGAATTAAAGCTCCAAACCAAGGTCCATTCAGATGTTATGAATAAGGATATTGCGGATCTGCGCCGTAAAACACCAGTGGAAACCGAAAAAACCACGCCCTGGCTGTCGTTTTTATCCATTCCGGTACCTGGGCTCGCCCAGTTGTTGTTAAAACAGCCGGTAAAAGCTGCCCTCTTTTTCATCGGTGCACTGTTTACCTATATCGTCGCCATCCCCTATGCCCTAGGCTATGGCAACTACATGGGCAACGGCCTATTTGGTTTATTTACACTGGCTGAAGGCGGTACCCGCCAACAGCGTTCCGTTATATTTATGATCGAAGGGATCATTGCCCTGGTATTATTGGGCATTGGCCTGGCCGTGATCATCAGTAGTTTTTTGGATGCCAGAAAGACTGAAAAAGGGCTCATTCGAGGGATCCGTGAACGAAGTTGGTTTGAAACCAAGACCGGTATTCAAACTGACGGTTTTCCCTATTTGGTCAGCTTGCCCGCTTTATTGATGCTCCTATTTATCGTGATCGTGCCGTTATCCACCACGATCCTATTGTCTTTTACCAATCAGGATCCCAACAATCAAGCCAAATTCAGCTGGGTCGGGTTTGACAACTATGTCGGAATTCTCCAGGGGAAAGGCTCGGTGGGCCAGGCGTTTGTGCGGATCCTAGGCTGGACCCTGGTGTGGACCATGGTAGCAACGACCTCGGCCATTGTAACGGGCTTTGCGTTAGCGCTACTTACCAATAATCCCCGGATCAAAGGCAAGACTTTTTTCCGGACGATCTATTTACTGCCCTGGGCGGTACCCGCTTTCATTACCATTATGTTCTTCTCCTTGATGGTAGCACCCAATGGGGCGATCACGACGCTCTTAAATCAAATTTCCTCGTTCTTCGGGGGCTCCGGTGACATCCGGATCAAAAATTCAGCCCTTTATACGAGGATCGCCCTGATCATGCTGCAGACCTGGCTCGGGTCCGCCTATATCTTCCTGTTGAGCACCGGTGTGCTCCAAGCCATACCGGAGGATCTGTACGAAGCAGCTCAGATCGACGGCGCCTCCAGCTGGCAGAAAGTTTCGCGGATCACCATGCCCCTGGTCCTCTTCCAAACAGCTCCACTATTAGTGGGACAATATACATTCAACTTTAACAACTTTTCGGTCATTCGTCTCTTTAACGGGGGCGGACCCTTTGACCCGGCCAAGTACGGCAACCTGGGCGGCTCATCGGACCTTTTGATCACCTACATCTATAACCTGGTCATGGTGAGAAACTATCAGGCCATGGGGGCAGCAGTCACCATCATCGTATCAATGGCATTGATGCTGTTTACGTTCATTGGCTTCCGCAACTCCAAAGCATTTCGAGAGGAGCGATTATAAATGGCGAAAAAAGCAAAACAGACCAATTTAAACCTATCCGATAAAATGCCATTGACCTTCAGTGGCAAGGTTTTGCTCGGACTCAATTATCTGATCTTGATCCTGTGGGTCTTGGCCATTGTGGTCCCCTTGTTCTTGATGGTCAAGTCGGCCTTTAACGGCAATCAAACGACTCGGATCAATATGCAGGCGCCCTTTAAATTTTCAACGGTCCATTTCCGGTATCTGTTTGAGGAAACTCAATTTTACCTGTGGGTCAAAAATACTATATTCATTGCAGTGGCCACCGCGCTATTGACCTTGCTATTTGTATCCTTTACCGGATATGCCTACTCACGATTCCGCTTCTCGGGTCGAAAAGCATCCTTGATGACCATCCTGCTCCTGCAGACGATTCCCTCCTTTGCCGGGATCACCGCCTACTTTACGATCTATACGCTGCTCAATGACAGAATTCCTATATTCTCCCGCCAGCTGATGCTGATCTTGATCTACTCCGGTGGCGGCATCGCCGGGAACACGTTCATCCTGAAAGGCTACCTTGATTCCATCTCAACGGAACTCGATGATGCGGCTAAAATTGACGGATTGTCCTATATGCAGATCTATCGACTGGTCATTATGCCCATCGCCCGGCCGATGTTAGCCATCATCGCCTTGTGGTCCTTTATCGGGCCCTTTATGGATTACCTCTTGCCGTTGATTTTATTGAACTCTCCGGCAGACTATACACTGGCTCCGGGGCTCTATTTCTTGATTTCGGATGTAAGAAATCTCAATGAACCGGCTTTTGCGGCGGGGGGCCTATTGACGGCACTACCCATCGTCATACTCTTTACAGCACTACAAAAACAGTTGGTTTCCGGACTTGCTTCGGGCGCCGTGAAATAAACGGAGGAAAATAATATATGAGAGTCGATCTTCAAAACATCGGAAAGAAATATGAAGGAAGGGAAGAATTCACCATCCGCCATATCAATCTGGAAATAGACAGCCAGGACTTTTGCGTCATATTGGGCCCCTCCGGATGCGGAAAAACCACACTGCTGCGCATGATCGCAGGCTTAAACTCCATTACCGAGGGGGATCTGTTATTTGACGGCCGCCGGGTCAATGAGGTGCCGTCCAAGGATCGGGACATTGCCATGGTATTCCAGAGCTATGCCCTTTATCCCCATATGACCGTCTATGACAATATGGCCTTCTCCTTAAACATGCGCCATGAACGTAAATCCGTCATTGACGAACGCGTCAAGGAAGCGGCCAGAATTCTGGATATCACCAAGTATCTTCATTCCAAACCATCGGATATTTCCGGCGGTCAACGCCAGCGGGTGGCTTTGGGTCGAGCCATTGTCAGAAAACCTCAGGTCTTTCTGATGGATGAGCCCTTGTCGAATCTGGATGCTAAATTAAGAGAACATATGCGGGTGGAACTGGTCAGGATCCATAAAAACCTGGGTACCACAACTATTTATGTGACCCATGATCAAACCGAAGCCATGACCATGGCCAATAAGATCGTCTTGATGAATGACGGCAAGATCCAGCAATTTGGCACCCCCCTGCAGCTGTATAATCTACCGGCCAATGTATTCGTAGCCAAGTTCATCGGCTCACCCACCATGAATATCATTGAGGGGACCATGGAGGGGGGTGTCTTTACCGGGTTGAACGGCAAAGTTAAAGTCACCCCCAAAGCCTCGGATCTTGAATTTCTCAAAAATTATGAAGGAAAGAAAGTCTCCATGGGGATCCGCCCGGAGCGGATCATGTACGGCGGAGAAATTGGGGATACTTTTAATGCTGAAGTGGATGTCATTGAAACCCTGGGCAAAGAGAAGCTCCTGTATGCTAAATTAGACGGGGGCCAGGACATCATCATCTCAGTACCGGGTCATTTAACTTATCAGCCGGATAAGGTGTATTCCTTTGGTTATGATTTGGATGCCCTGCATTTCTTTAACACTGAAACCGGAGAACGGATCAATATCACCCAAGGTCTCCTGGAAATGAAGCGAGAGCTCCTAAAGACCGATCCCAATGCCGAAAAGATCTTGGCCAACGTCGATGAGAGTGCGATCCGTAAAGCAGAGACCATTGGAAATAAGGCGAAGGAAGTACACATCAAACCGGTGGAGTAAACGCCAGAAGACATTTGAGGAGACAGCATGAACAGAAAAGCAAAACCAACCGTCAAGGATGTGGCAAAACAGGCCGGGGTATCACCATCCACCGTTTCAAGAGTTATTTCCAACAATCCGCGGATCTCCCAAGCGACCCGGGACCGTGTCTTTAAGGAAATGGAAGCCCTTCAATATCATCCCAATGCCATTGCCAGGTCCCTGGCCCGATCACGGACGCGAATCGTTGGGGTGATCATGCCCACCCGTGAATCAGATACGTTATTAAATCCGTTTTTTCCCGAAGCACTGCGCGGCATCGTCGTGGCAGCATCCCGGTTTGGCTACGATGTATTACTATCGACCAATTCCAAGAACAAAGAAGAACTCGATGTGATCAAGAATTTCATTGGCACGGGGAAAGTGGACGGCTTAATTTTAATGAGTTCCCGGGAAAACGACCCCAATATTAAACACCTCATCAAGACGGACTTTCCCTTTAGTGTCATCGGCTCCAATTCGGGTTTTTTTATCAACCACGTGGACAATGACAATGTCAGAGCGGCCTATGAATTGACCAAGCATATTCTAGATACGGGAAAGCGAAGCATTTATTTTGCATCGGGCCCCTTGGACCTGAGCGTGTCAAAAGACCGTCTGGCCGGCTACCGCCAGGCTTTAACTGAAGCCGGGATCCCCCTGGAAGACGGCCATATTTTCAGTGGAGCCTTTGATGAAGAAACCGGGATGCGCATTGCTCAAGAAATCTTTCAAGGCCGGGGTAAACCCGATGCAGTCGTGGCCACCGACGATGTGATCGCCTTTGGATTATCCCGAGCCATGACTAATTTCGGGTATAAAATACCGGAAGACATTGCCATTGGGTCGTTCAATAACAGCGTTTTATCCCGCTATTCAGATGCTCAACTCACTACCATCGACATCCATTCCTTCGATCTGGGCCAGCAATGCGTGGAGCAATTGATGGATGCCATTGAAGAGGGGCTGCGTGATGGCAATGCCATCATCGATCATGAACTCATCAAACGCAAGTCGACCCTTGGCTAAATCATAAATAACAATTCGAAGTCATTGGAAATAACGACAAGAAGTCAATAGAAATAACGACAAGAAGTCATTAGAAACAACAACAATTAGAAGGTATTAGAAACAATAATTAGAAAGCATTAAGACCAATGATCAGACGAGATCAAAAAATAAAAAATATTAAGGCTGGACCGATCGATCCAGCCTTCCATCAATCCTAAACCAAAATAAAACCAAGGACCATAAAATGCACCGAGTGTTAGGTTAGTTTGAGTGTTGGAGGTTGATTTCTAACAGAAAGACCTAACTAACCTGAATGAAACTTGAATGACTTGAAGCTAAACCCGATTTTAAACTTGTTTGACCGGATTTGATCCATCAAAATAAACCGCAACTAAATGACCGCAATGGCCCTAGTGGGCTTATTACTGCGAAATCATTTAGTGTTAAGAGGCTGATGATGAATAAATTTGCTGTATTCCACGTTTCTGATACACCCTGGGCATATGCCAAGGATGAGACTACTCTAACCCTGCGGATCCGTACCGCCTTTGCCGATTTGACCAGAGTGACGGTCCATTATAAGGATCGCTACGACTGGTCTGGATCTGGTTGTGCTGAACAGTTGAAAAAAATTGCCGATGTCGGTCTGTTCACTTATTGGTCCTGTGATATTAGCCTTTCGCGTAGTCGGTTCCGTTATTTCTTTGAACTGGAAGATACTACCGGAGAGATCGCTTGTTATGACGAAGGGGGCTGGCATTCCTTGGAAGAGGGTTTTATGGAAGAGCGAGCCTTCCAATATGCCTACATTGGAAAGGCTGACCTCTACCTGGGACGAGAAGTCCTCCAAGAAGCCATTGTCTATCAAATATTCCCGGAACGGTTTCATAATAGTGATCCATCCAATGATCCAAAAAACCGGGAAATGTGGGGCGGCATCCCCGGCCGGTATACCAGTTTTGGGGGAGACCTGCGGGGGATCACTCAAAAGTTGGATTATTTGGCAGATCTTGGCATTACGCTCTTATATTTGACCCCGGTATTTATGGCGAGCTCAAACCATAAATACAACATTCAGGATTATTATAAAATTGACCCTCAGTTTGGCACTTTGGAAGATGCCAAAGAACTGGTGCGCCGAGCCCATGAATTGAACATTAAAGTTTTCTTTGATGCCGTCTTTAATCATACCGGGTCGGATTTCTTCGCCTTCATCGACGTGCTGAAACATCAGGCGGGAAGTCAATACGCAAGTTGGTATCACATTGACAGCTTCCCCGTTCGCTTTGCCCAATCCAATTATTATACGTTTGCCACCATGATCTCTACTATGCCAAAACTTCGAACGGAGAATCCCAAGGTACGGGACTACTTTTTTGACGTCGGTCGCTATTGGATCCGAGAAATTGGCATCGATGGATGGCGGCTGGATGTTTGTGATGAAGTAGACCATGCTTTTTGGCAGGGTTTTCGCAGAGCCTGCCTGGAAGAGAATCCCAAAGCGGCCCTAGTTGGAGAGATCATGCATGAATCCAGTGCTTTTTTAAAAGGCAATGAACTGGATTCTATTATGAATTATCCGTTTAAATTTGCGGTGACAGATTTTTTTGCCCACCGTGCCACCACCGTGAAAGAATTCATGGATAGTTTGGCTGCCAACCGGGTCATCTATATGGAGCCGATCACTCGGCAGCTATGGAATTTATTGGATAGTCATGATACACCTCGCTTCCTAACGTCTGCCAAAGGACAACGAGATCGCTTAATGCTGGCTGCAGCTTTTCAGTTTCTGTATATCGGGACCCCGTATATCTATTATGGGGATGAAATTGGATTAGATGGCGGAGATGACCCCTATTGTCGACGCTGTATGCCCTGGGCCACTGCTGATCAGGATCTGGAGCTTTTTCATTTCTTCAAAGCGCTGATCGCGCTTCGAAAGTCGAGTTTGGCTTTTAGCATTGGTTCCTTTCAGGAAATCAGTCGCCAGGAGCACTGTATTGTCTTCCAAAGAACCCATCAAGGGGAATGCTACTGGTGTGCCTTTAACAATTCAGATGTGAGTCAGTCCATTGACATGAATGCCCAAAACCTTCGGGAAGTAACCCCGGTCAGATCCCAAGGTCTAATCCACCAAGATCGAATCGAACTTGGTCCTATGGAATACCGCGTATTTAAAAAGGAGGAAACCCATTGAAAAAGACGGCAGCCCTTCTAATGATCTGTTTGTCGCTGGCGGCTTGCCAAAAGACAACTGGTCCGAGCCCCTTTAAGATAGCCCCTGGCGGGACAACCGGGGGATCGACAGTAAGTTTGACCTCAGCAACATCGGTCACCTCAACTTCAATCAGTACCCTTCCATCCACAACCACGACCGGCTCAATTAAAACTGAAGTGATCCCACCCGATGCCAAAACCAGCACCCATGGTCAATTTGATTGGCGCAATGCCACAGTCTACTATGCCATGACCGATCGATTCTACAATGGGGACCCGACCAATGATCAAAGCTATGGCCGGCAGACTGTCGACGCCAAGGGATCGTCCTTGGGTACCTTCAATGGCGGGGATTTCAAAGGGCTGACCACTAAACTCCGGGATGGCTATTTCACGGACCTTGGGATCAATGCCATTTGGATCACAGCGCCGTATGAGCAGATCCATGGGTTTGTCAGTGGAGGCAGTGGCGGAGAATTTGCTCACTATGGGTTTCATGGCTACTATGCCCTGGACTGGACCATGGCCGATCGCAATTTTGGAACCATTGCCGAGTTTGAAGAAATGGTCGACACCGCCCATAGCCAAGGGATCCGAATTATTTTAGATGTGGTGATGAACCATGTGGGCTACAATACACTACTGGATATGGAAAAGTATGACTTCGGTGCCATTAAGGGCATTTCTGGAAACTGGCAACCCCAGGCTGACCAGCGTTATGATGCCTACAATGAATTCATCGACTATCAAGATGAAGCGGCTTGGGCCAAGTGGTGGGGAATGGACTGGATCAGGGCGGGATTGCCGGGGTATGACCGCGGTGGGGCCGATGAATACACCCAAACCTTAGCCGGACTGCCGGATATTAAAACCGAAGCCATTCGCCCGGTGAATCTGCCTCCCGTCTTAAAAACTAAATGGAGCCAGGAAGCAGGGGGAGTTTTTGCTCCTTGGAAACTTCCCAGTGCCCAAACCCTAAGACAAAATATGGATCTGTCTCCGGCCGGTTATATTACCGCTTGGCTGTCTGCTTGGGTAGAAGAATTCGGCATTGATGGCTTCCGGATCGATACGGCCAAGCATGTGGAAAAAGACAAGTGGCAGGCTCTTAAAAAATCTGCCGATGGAGCGTTAAAAGCCTGGCGCCAAGAAAATCCAAAGAAGCCCGGTGCTGAATTTACCGACGATTTTTTTATGGTGGGAGAAGTCTGGGGGATGGGCATCCCTCGAAATGAATATTATGACTTTGGCTTTGATGCACTGATCAACTTTAGTTTCCAAGGGGAGGGTTTTGAAGGACCGGTCTATCGACCCGCGGCCCTGCCGGGGATCTATCAAACGTATGCCGATACACTGAATCAGCAAAACACCAATGTCTTATCCTATATTTCAAGTCACGACACGAAACTATTCCCAAGGAATCAGCTAATAGACGGGTTGACTGCTCAATTACTCCTGCCTGGTGGTGTGGAGATCTTCTATGGCGATGAAACGGGCCGACCTTATGTCAGCTCGGGATCCGACATCACCATGGGCACCCGAAGCTATATGAACTGGAATACCATTAACAAAGACATCCAAAGCCATTTTCAAAAAATTAGCCGCTTCCGTGCCAGAAACCTGGCCCTAGGAGCCGGCAGCCACCTGGAACTGTCCAGGTCCCCCTTTATATTCCAACGAGAGTATAACAAGGCGGGGATCAAAAACACCGTGGTGGTGGCCTGGGAGCAGAAGCCGGGCAGTACCATTGATGTATCCAGAGCTTTCTCGGAAGGGGATCTCCTAAGGGATGCCTATACTCAGTATGGCTATCGGGTCTTAAACGGGAAAGTAACGGTTGATGCAGATCCCAGCGGAATCGTACTCTTGGAAAAAATGGAATAAGATGGGAAGCAAGCGAC
>JBAQDU010000123.1:0-2689 GCA_049294805.1 Clostridiaceae bacterium | reverse complement strand
ATTCTTCCCCGGCTCGCTTACTGGTACCATAGGGGTTTTCTCGCTCAGCCTGAGTTGACGATGAAATCAAGACAGGGCAAGTATTATGATGTTTTTTGAGCGTTTCTAATAACTCCTGTGTAAAGCCAAAGTTTCCATCCATAAATTCGGACTGATCTTTGGGTCGATTGATTCCGGCCAAATGGAACACAAAGTCGGCCTGTTTGCAATAGTCATCCAGTAAAGTTGGGTCCGTCTTTCGCCCAAATTCGAAAATCTGATCATAATTTCGGTTTTTAAGCTCAACGATCAAGTTTTTACCGATAAAACCTTGTGCTCCTGTAACTAATATGTTCATTTATCTGTTCCAACTTTCCAATTGATCTCGGACGTAATCAAGCTGCAACAATTTTTCTTTGATCTGCTCGACTGAGAGTCTCTCCGTGTTGTGGGAGTTGTATTCTTCTTCCGTCGTTAGTTGCTGATCGCCTTCGACAAAGTACTTATCGTAGTTAAGGTCTCGCTTATCCGCCGGAACTCGGTAAAATCCGCCCATATCCTTGGCCACAATATATTCTTCCTTGGTCAGGAGTGTTTCGTAAAGCTTTTCTCCATGGCGGGTACCGATCACCTTGATCTCATTTTCTGCTTTAAAGAGTTCTTTGACAGCCAACGCGAGATCAGCAATTGTGGAAGCTGGTGATTTTTGCACCATGATATCTCCGGCCGCTGCGTTTTCAAAAGCAAATACAACCAGTTCGACTGCTTCATCTAGGCTCATCAAAAACCGGGTCATGCTTGGATCCGTCACCGTTAATGGCTGACCAGTTTTGATCTGGTCGATAAACAAAGGGATCACTGAGCCCCGGGATGCCATGACGTTGCCGTATCTGGTCCCACAAATCAAGGTCTTTTCCGGGTCCACCGTTTTAGCTTTGGCTACAAATACCTTCTCCATCATTGCCTTGGAGATCCCCATGGCATTGATCGGATAGGCCGCTTTATCGGTCGAGAGACAAATCACTTTTTTGACACCCAGTTCAATTGCCCCGGTCAACACATTGTCCGTGCCCAAAACATTGGTTTTTACGGCTTCTAACGGGAAGAACTCACAAGAGGGCACCTGCTTAAGAGCTGCCGCATGAAACACGTAGTCAACCCCGTACATGGCATTTTTAACACTGGCCAAGTCACGGACATCGCCTATATAAAACTTCAATTTGTCGTTTTTGTACAGCTTTCGCATATCATCCTGTTTTTTTTCATCTCGAGAAAATATCCGGATTTCCTTGATCTCCGTATCCAGGAATCTTTTCATTACTGCATTTCCAAAAGAACCGGTTCCACCGGTGATCAACAATACTTTCTCTTTAAACATACTTTTCCCTCTTCTTTCAAAAATGTTTCATAATTATTTCATAGGATGTTCTAGCTTTATAATGTCTCTCTAAATATTCTCTCGCATTTTGGCCCAATTGTTTATTCAGCTTTTGGTCGCACAATTTTTCTACAAATCGATCAAAACTTTGGAGATCTCCGCTTTCACACCAATAACCAAAATTCCCCGATGTGATTGTAGTGCCTATGTCTGTATTTTTGTCAGTCGCTGCTAAGACTGGCATCGCTGCTTGCATATAGGATAGGAGCCTCGATGGAAAGTTTGGTATCGTAAATCTCGGATCTAAAAAAATAAGGCCAACGTCACAAGAATTGGCTAACAGCTCATATTCAGATTTAGGTAATTGACTCATTAACAGAGAGTTTTTGGGTTTACTGGTCTTGAAATAATTACTTAACCTGTTGAATTCAGTCCCGGATCCGATGATCACAAAAAATGCTTGATCATTGGTTTCATTGGATTTGATGCATTCCATTAAAAAATCAATACCTTGAGGTCTGCCGATATTCCCGCCATACACAAATAAAGTTTTATTCGTGGGGATGTTGTATTTAGAACGGATCTCTGCCTTGGTTTGATCCTTGATTTGCAAATCTTGAGGTTCAATTGAATTGGGGCAAACTTCAATGATATTGTCATGTAAGGTCGGATTATGCATTCTTAAGTAGTTGGCATTTCCTTCTGACATACAGCCGATAACGTCAGAAAGATCATATAGATCTTTTTCCATACTTCTAAAATAATTATAAATTAAACTGCCTGGCCCGGTGGTTTTAAGCATCCCCAAGTCCACTGCATTTTGCGGAAAAATGTCCTTCAATAGTAGATAGGTTTTTGCATTGTCCCTGTCTTTGACATATTTCACGGCATTTTTTAGGGTTATTGGTGGTGTCGAATAAAGGACTAAATCAAATGTTACATCAGCGAAATACTGTTTGATACCATTTTTGAATTTAGATTCCAAACTAATCGTGGAAATCCCTTTTTCAATTAAATTCGTTTTTTGCGTATTTGAAATTTGCAGTTTAAGAATTTTTGTGTTTTCGGACTCGATTACATAGGTCGGTTTGTTTTTTCGCCGTTCCGTTGGAGATATAATATAGACTTTATGGTATTCTTTGACAAATTCACGCATTAAGTCCTGGTAAATGCCTTTTTCTTCAATTGATTCAAAATCCAGTAAAGTTATAAATAAGACATTCATTGATCCGTCTCCTCACTTAAATTTAAAATTAATTCCAATTTTACGCCTGGAATATTTAATGATCTGACTTGATTGAAGATCCTTTAAAAGGCTCCATGGTACTTGCC